>NZ_JBLRVY010000001.1:0-545252 GCF_048159485.1 Streptomyces sp. 4F14 | reverse complement strand
CGACACCCGCGGCCTCGGCATCAGGATCGCGGCACGGGGCTCGGCAGCCGGGTCGCTGGCCATGCACCTGCTGGACATCGCCACCGCCGACCCGATCGAGCACGGCCTGCTCATGGAGCGGTTCCTGTCCAGGGACCGTACCGAGCTGCCCGACATCGACGTGGACGTCGAGTCCGCCCGCCGTCTGGAGGTCTACCGGGCGATCCTCGACCGCTTCGGCCCCGAGCGGGTCGCCGCCGTCGCCATGCCGGAGACCTACCGGGTCCGGCACGCGGTGCGCTCCGTCGGCCTCGCCCTCGGCCTGGACCCGGCCGCGGTCGACCGGCTGGCCAAGGCGTTCCCGCACATCAGGGCGAAGGACGCCCGCACGGCGCTGCGGGAGCTGCCCGAGCTGCGGGGAATCGACCCGGACGCGTACGGGCCGCGGATGTGGGACCTCGTCGAGGCCCTCGACGGCCTGCCCCGGGGCATGGCCATGCACCCCTGCGGTGTGATCATCTCCGACGCCGGCCTCCTGCGCCGCACCCCGGTCGTCCCGACCCCCGGCGAGGCGTTCCCCATGTCCCAGTTCGACAAGGAGGACGTCGAGGACGCCGGGCTGCTGAAGCTCGACATCCTCGGGGTGCGCATGCAGTCGTCGATGGCGCACACCCTCGCCGAGATCGAACGGGTCTCCGGGCGGCACATCGACCTGGACGAGATCCCGGTGGACGACGCAGAAACGTTCCGGCTGATTCAGTCGTCCCGGACGCTCGGCTGCTTCCAGACCGAATCGCCGGGCCAGCGGGACCTGGTGGCCCGGCTGAAGCCCGCCTCGCTGCACGACCTCGTGATCGACATCTCCCTGTTCCGCCCGGGGCCCGTCTCCGCCGACATGGTCACCCCCCTACTGAGAGCCCGCAGCGGGAAGGAGACCCCGCCGCACCTGCACCGGGACCTGGAACCCGTCCTGCGCGAGACCCACGGCGTACTGATCTTCCACGAGCAGATCATCCGCGTCCTGCGCGTCATGACCGGCTGCACCCTCGCCTTCGGCGACCACACCCGCCGCGCCCTGAACAACCCCGACCTCACCGGGAAGATCCACGACTGGTTCGAGCGGGCGGCACGCGGACGCGGCTACGGCACCGAGACCGTCGACCGGGTGTGGACGCTCCTCGCGTCGTACGCCGGGTTCGGGTTCTGCAAGGCGCACGCCGTGGCGTTCGCGGTGCCGTCGTACCAGTCGGCCTGGCTCAAGGCCCACCACCCCGCCGCCTTCTACGCCGGGGTCCTCACCCATGACCCCGGCATGTACCCCAAACGCCTGATCCTCGCCGACGCCCGCCGCCACGAGGTGCCCATCCTCCCGCTCGACGTCAACGCCTCCGACACCGCCTATCGGATCGAACTGGTGTCCGACGACGTGTACGGGGTACGGCTCGCGCTGAGCGACGTCCGCGGCATGAGCGACGCCGAGGCCCGGCGGATCACCGAGGGCCGGCCGTACGCCGCTCTCGACGACTTCGTCACCCGCGCCCGCCCCTCCCGCCCCGTCGCCGAACGCCTCGTCCAGGTCGGCGCCCTGGACCGGTTCGGCGACAACCGCCGCGACCTCCTCCTGCACCTCACCGAACTCCACCGACGCGGGCGAGGCGCGGCCCCCGGGCAGTTGACGCTCACCGACGACGGCCGCGCAACGCCGCTGCGGCTGCCCGACATGGACGACGCCGAGCGGCTCGCCGCCGAACTCGGCACCCTCGGACTCGACGCCTCCCGCCACCTCATGGCCGACCACCGAGAGCTCCTGGAGGAACTCGGCGTCGTCCCCGCCGTCCGCCTCAAGGACCTGCCGCACGGTCAGGTCGTCCTCGTCGCCGGGGCGAAGAGCGCCGTCCAGACCCCGCCGATCCGCTCCGGGAAACGCGTCGTCTTCACCACCCTCGACGACCCCAGCGGCGTCGTCGACTGCGCGTTCTTCGAGGACAGCCACGAGGCCGCCGCGCACACCGTCTTCCACAGCTGGCTCCTGCTCGTGCGCGGCGTCGTCCAGCGCCGGAGCACCGGAGGCGGTACCGCCGTCTCCGTCACCGGCAGCGCCGCCTGGGACCTCACCCACCTCGCCGAACTGCGCCGCACCAGCGGCCTGAACGCCGTCGCCGACCACCTCGCCGCCCCGGCGCCGCACAGCGCCGTACCGGCCCGCACCCTCACCACCGGGACCGGGTTCGCCCTGCACCCCTGGGCCGACCTCCAGCCTCCCGGCGAGGCGGTCAAGCAGCGCAAACTCTGGCACCAGAGCCCCGGGAGCGCGGGATGACCCGGGAGCGCGGGACGAGCATCCTCTACGTCCACTGCCACGGCCTCGCCGACGAGCCCCTCCACCGCCAGCTTCTCGACCTGATCGCCGAGTACACCCCGACCGTGCAGGCGCTGCCGCCCGACGCCGCCCTCGCCGACGTCACCGGCGCGCTCGGCTACTTCGGCACCGACGCCACCGCCCTCGCCGAGCGCATCCGCGCCCGCGTCGCCGGGCTCTACGGCCTCAGGGCGACGATCGGCGTCGCCGGCAACCCGCTGCTGGCCCGGATGGTCGCCGCCGACGGACCCCCGTCCGCCGTCCGCACCCTCCCCGACGACCTCGACGCCGTCACCGCGTTCCTCGCGGGCAAGCACCCCGCCCTCCTGCACGGCGTCGGGCCCGCCACCGCCCGGACCCTGGCGACGTACGGCCTCGACAGCATCGACAAGATCGCCGCCACCCCCCTCGGCACGCTCCAGCGCATCCTGGGCGCCGGCGCGGGCCACCGCCTGCACAGCGCCGCCCACGGCCTCGACCCCACGGCCGTCACCCCGGCGGCACCGTCCCGGTCCCTGACCGTCCGGCACGACTTCCCCCACGACGAACTGGACCCCGACCGCCGGCACACCGCCCTCCTCACCCTCACCGACCGCCTCGGCCTGCGGCTGCGCGCCGAAGCACAGACGACCCGCACCCTGACCCTCACCGCCCGCTACGCCGACCGCTCCACCACCACCCGCACCCTCACCCTCCCCGAACCCACCGCCCACACCCGCACCCTGACCACCCACGCCCGCACCCTCCACGACCGCCTCGCCCTCCAGCGCGCCCGCCTGCGCACCCTCACCCTCCACGCGGACGACCTCCTCCCCGCCGCCGCCTCCTCCCGACAGCTCCTCCTCGACCCCACCGACGACAAGGCCCGGCGCGTCGAAGCGGTCATGGACCTGATCCGCGAACGCTTCGGGCACGAGTCCGCGCATCCCGCCAACAGCTAGCTCACGCAGAGGGATCGACAGGGTCTTGCGCTCTTCCACGCCAAGAACGGTTGCGGCCGGAGGCGTTGATCGACGCGATCCTCGGCAGCCGGAAGTCCCAGACCCGCCCAGGGTCGGTGAACGGGGCGATGAACCCGCCGATCGCGGCGTCCACGTGCAGCGGCGCGTCCACGCCGGTCCGCTCCCGCAGCCGGTCCAGGGCCTCCGCCGTCTCCATCGGGCACCAGGGTCACCGGATCGATGGGCGCCGAACGCTGCCCGACGTCCCAGTACCGGCAGAACGTGGGCCAGCAGGTGTGCACGTTCGTGCCCATCACGAGATTCGGACGGTCCACCGGCAGCCCCCGCTCCCGGCGCCGGGCACGCCAGTGGAACTTCAGCGCCAGGCCGCCCGGCATCGCCGCCTCGCTGGAACCCCCGGTGGAGCAGCCCGCGCCCTGCCCGTCCGGGTCGTTCCACAGCTTGCCGAGGATGTTGACGCAGCGCTGCTCCAGCTCCGCCGGAAGCGCGGCACCCCGGCGCATCCGGCCGTACAACTCGCCCACCAGGAACTCCCTTCACCCGCTCAGCGGCTTTGTCCGACCGTCATGCCGGAAAGCTCTTCGAGGGATGTGTGGCGTGCCGATCCGCAGGCGATGCCGGGGCACGTTTCGACCCACCCGAAGGGAGCGGCCGGACCCGCCTCGGGAGGCACCAGGGTCATCCCGTGCCTACACGTCCCGGTCGGTGTGCCCCGGGGGGGGGCACCGCCACGACCGGGACACCCCGCCGCGCGTTCTCCGCGTCGAGCAGCAGCTCGCCGGTGCCGTGCCCGTTCGAAAACGGGGCGCTCGACCGGGCGCCGCCCGCTGACGTACTCAAACGCACGGTGGGCCCTCAGCCGCGCGGCATCGTTGTCGGACGGCACAGGGTCAGGGCCCGTTCTCGCAGGGCGGCGGCGCGGCGGTCCTGGGGGAAGGGGCGCAGCCCTCGGTGCAGAAGGTCCGGGGATTCCGTCACCCGGACGGAGCGGACGTACGGGCACAGGTCGAGGAACACCTCCCAGTGCCGGCCCGCTTTCCCGATCCTGCCGTCGGCGGCGGGGAGTTCGGCGAGGCGGGCCCGGGTCAGGGCGTGGCCTCGCCGGTCGTCTTCGGGGCGGGCTTCGAGGGGCCGGGCCAAAGCCGCTGCCGCCTCCCGTGTCACGCCCGGCGCCGCCGGCGCTGAGCCCTGGACCCGACGGCGTTGTTCCACAGGCGGGTGCTGCTCGTGCTCAGCACCGCCCAGGGCGTCCCTGAGGGGGCGTTCAGTTGTCGGCGTCGCGGGCCCGGGTGGTGAAGCCCGAGAGGAACAGGATGAGCCAGCGGGCGCGGACAGGGGCGGGGCGGTCCGTGGGGGCCGTGGAGAAGAGGAGGTAGAAGTCGTCGATGGTGACGTCCGGGTGGATGTCGCCGTCGGACTGGCCGGCCCGGATCAGGACGGTGAGTGCGTCGACGGTACGGCTCACCGCGGCTTCGTCGACCGGGTCCGCGCCGAGGGCGAGGGCCGCGGACTTGACCGCGCGGTCGGCAGCGGACGCCTCGACGACGCGTTCGAGGAACCCGGTGATCTCGTCCAGCGGGCGGGAGCCCGACGCGAGGCGTTCGACGGCGGCCTCGGCTTCGGTGGCGACGCCCTGGAGGTACTCGGCGATCACACCGGTGACGAGGTCGGTCTTGTTCGGGAAGTGCCGGTAGAGGGTGCCTACGGCGACCCCGGCCGCGGCGGCGATCTCGTCCATCCCGACGCCCGGTCCGTGCAGGGCGATCTGTTCGCGGGCGGCGTCGACGATCTTCTGCCGGTTGCGGACGGCGTCGGCGCGCGGTACTCGGGGCGGGGTCATGGGCTCCTCCGGTGGCCGTGGGGTCCGGCGCTTGCAATAACGTGAACGTATGGTTCACTATAAATCATGAACCACTGGTTCACTTTAGCTGGGCCGGTGCCGTTCCCTCCTTTCCGTACGCGCTGACCACCACCCCGACAACCCCGAGGACCACTCCCATGACCACCCCCCTCACCTTCGATCTCGGCGGCGACCTGACCGTCGACCGCCTCGGCTACGGCACGATGTGGCTCACCGGCCCCGGCGTCTGGGGCGAACCCGCCGACCGGCCGAACGCCCTGCGCGTCGTACGTGCCGCCGTCGAACAGGGCGTCACCTTCATCGACACCGCCGACTCGTACGGCCCGATGGTCACCGAACGTCTCGTCGCCGAGGCGCTCCACCCCTACCCGGAGGGGGTCGTCGTCGCGACCAAGGTGGGCAACACCCGCCCCGGGCCCGGTGAGTTCGTGCCGGTCGGGCACCCCGCCTACCTGAGGCAGCAGACGGAACTGTCCCTGCGGGAGCTGCGGACCGAGCGGATCGACCTCATGCAGCTCCACCGCGTCGACCCGGCCGTCCCCCTCGCCGAGCAGATCGGCACGCTCGCGGACCTCAGGAAGGAGGGCAAGATCCGGCACATCGGGCTCTCGGAAGTCAGCGTGGCCCAGCTCGAAGAGGCACGGACGATCACCGAGATCGCCAGTGTCCAGAACCTCTACAACCTGGTGACCCGCCAGTCCCAGGACGTCCTGGAGTACGCCACCACGCACGGCATCGCGTTCATCCCGTGGTTCCCGATGGCCACGGGCAAACTCGCCCGGCCCGGCAGCCCGGTGGCCGACATCGCCGCCGAACTCGACGCCACCCCCGCACAGGTCGCCCTCGCCTGGCTCCTGCACATCTCCCCCGTCGTCCTCCCCATCCCCGGCACCACCTCGGTCGACCACCTCACCGAGAACCTCAGGGCAGCCCGCCTCACGATCGGCGAGAACGACCTGACCCGCCTGAACGCGCTCGCCTGACCGACGTCACACGTCGACGACCTCCGCCCTGTCGGCCACCTCGTCGACCAGGCAGGCCAGCCGCAAGGAGGCGTCGGCATCGGCCGGCATGCCGTCGCCGCGCCGTACGGCCTCCGTGAAGGCCCGCGCCACGTTCGCGAACTGGTGGTCGGCGCGCAGGGTTCGTTCCTCGTAGTGGTCCTGGCGTCGGATCCACAGGACGGGCTGGTACGTCTCCGGCGGGGTGAACGCCCGGTCGAGGCCCAGCCTGCCGGTGGTGCCCGCGAGTTCGTAGGAGGAGCGGTATCCGTGCTCCATCCCGAACGTGAGGTGCGCGGGTACGCCGGCGGCGTCGTGCAGCAGGACCGCGCCCGAGAGGACGACGCCCGCGGAGCGGCGCAGGACGGCGCCGGTGACGGTGAGGCCGGGGCCCAGGTAGTGCTGGGCGGCGCGGAGGGGGTAGATGCCGGCTTCCAGGAGCAGGCCGCCGCCGACGGGCAGGGTACGGATGTCGCCCGGGGGTTTCGGCGGGATCGTGACCGTGCTGGAGAACCCGCGCAGTTCGCCGATGTCGGCGAGGGCCTCGGTGACGGCGGTGTGCTGACTGTGGTGGAGGAACATGAGGTTCTCGAACAGGAGGAGTCCGCGGCGCCGGGCGAGGGCGTAGAGCGCGGCGGCGGTGGTGCCGTCGGTGCACAGCGGCTTCTCCGCGAGGACGTGTTTGCCCGCGTGCAGGGCGCGTTCGATCCATTCGGCGTGCAGCGTCGCGGGCAGCGGGAGGTAGACGGCGTCGATGTCCGCGCGGTCCAGGAGAGCCTCGTACCCGGTGACGGCCGTACAGCCGTACCGGGCGGCGAAGCGTTCGGCCTTCTCCGTGTTCCGGCTGGCGACCGCGACCAGGTGCGCGTGCTCGGTGTCGAGGAGGGCCGGGATCATCTTCCGGGCGGCGATGTCGGCGCAGCCGAGCACGCCGAAGCGTACGGCCGTCATGCCTGGCCCGTGCTGCGCAGGGCCTGGAGGCAGGCGACGCAGCTGCGCAGTTCGACGTTGAGGTAGTTGCTGTGCCGCAGCAGGTCGCCGAGCTGGTCGACGGTGAGCCAGCGGTACTCCTCGGGGACGTCGAGCGGGAACTCGTCGCCGACCTCGACGATCATGTACCGGTTCTGGGCGTGGTGGAAGCGTCCGCCCTCCTCGGACTGGAGCACGTCGAAGCGGATCTGCTGCGGCGGCACGGACAGCACGTGGTCGAGGAAGCGGGGCCGGTGTTCGGGCGGTACGTCGCGGTAGTTGACCGGCTGGCACTGGACGGTGGGGGCGAGTTCGGCGACGTTGAGGAGCCCGGCGTCGGTGCGGGCCTCGACCAGCGCGTGCAGGACGCCGTCGATCTCTTTCACCAGCAGGGCGAGCAGGCCGGGTTCGAGGGGGGCGAACAGGGGCTGGGTCCAGGACCGCACCTCGCGGCTGGTGGCCTGGACCTCGACGGCGACGACGTCGAAGTACAGGTTGTCGCGGTGGGTGATCCGGTCGGGCTCGCGGATCCAGCCGCCCTCGCCGGCGAGGTCCAGCGGGACGCGCCGCTGAACCAGTTCACGCTGGGCGCGGACCTCGGTGAGCCAGCTGAGGATGTCTCCCCCGCCGTGCACGCCCTCGGCGCCGCGGGCGGTGGACTCGTGCAGGAAGCCGGCGAACGGCGACGTCGGGGGGCTGCTTCCCCGGTCCAGGTGCGGCGGGATGCAGGACAGGACGGTGCGCGCGTCCATGTTCACGAGGTTCGGGACGCGCAGGAGGCGGCGTATCTGCGCGAGGGTCAGCCAGCAGAAGTCGTCGTCGAGCGGGACGTCCTCGTCGGTCTCGACGATCATGTTGCGGTTGCGTTTGTGCAGGAACCACGCGCCCTGTTCGGACTGGAGCACGTCGGCCAGCATCCTTCCGCGCCGGGGCGGGCGGAAGTACTGGAGGTATTTGATGGGCTGCCCGCCGTGTACGCCCGTGTAGTTGCTGCGGGTGGCCTGGACGGTGGGCGAGAGCTGGAGTCCGTTGATGTTGCCGGGCTCCATCTTCGCCTGCATCAGGAAGTGGTGGACGCCGTCGAACTCCTTGACCAGGATGCCGAGGACGCCGATCTCCGGCTGCACGATGATCGGCTGGACCCAGCTGGGGATCCAGGTCCGGTCGGTGCGCACGCTGAGGCCCTCGACGCTGAAGAACCGGCCGCTGTCGTGGACGAGGTTGCCGGTGTCCGGCGCGAACGACCAGCCGTCCAGCTCGGCGAAGGGGATACGGCCGACGGCGAACCGGTGGGCGGCGGCGCGTTCGGCGAACCAGTCGTGGAAGCGGCTGAGCGGCATCAGGTCGCTGTCGAGGGTGAGCGCGGAGCCGGCGAGTGTCCGCTGGGCCGTGGTCATCGCGCACCGGCCGTCGCGAGGTCCGCGTACAGCTCAAGGCACTGTTCGTACGTCGGCAGCAGGCCGGAGGCGGCGGCTTCGGCGAGGGGCGGTGCCGCGCGGTCCTTGTCCGACATGACCGGCTCGGCGGTCGGCCGCCACGGGATGCCGATCTCCGGGTCGAACGCCTGGACGTCGATCATGGTGCCCGGGACGTACTCGGCGGAGCAGACGTACGTGAGCTGGGTGTCGTCGGCCAGCGCCAGGAACGCGTGGCCGAGGCCGTCGGCGTAGTAGACCGACGTCCCGGACCCGGCCTCCAGCACGACGGTCTCGTACTTCCCGAAGGTCGGTGACCCGATCCGCAGGTCGACGCACACGTCCAGGACGGCGCCGCTGACGCAGGTGACGAGTTTCGCCTGACCGGGCGGGGTCACGGTGCCGTGGATGCCGCGGATCGTGTTCTTGCGGGAGACCGAGCTGCTGATCTGGCCGACGGGCAGGGGATATCCGGTCGCCTCCGTGAACGCGCTCTGGCGCCAGGTCTCGCGGAAGTGGCCGCGCCGGTCGGGGAACGGCTCGGTGGTGATGAGGTAGGCGTGGGGGATGCTCATCTCGCTGATCTTCATGGGGGTGGCTCCCAGGAGTGGCGGGCTGGGCAGACGGTCGGACCGTAACAAGCGCTCTGGGCCCTCCCCAGCTCCGCAGCCTCCAGCTTTTACGGCACCTTGTTGGTACGTCCGGTGGGCTGGCCCGGCCCGCGACTGGGTAAAACCGGAGGTTCCGCCGGGACACTCCGACCATAACGAAAGGGTCACAAGGGGAGTAAGGCGGGCTTCCCGAGCGAACCCGATGAGGCGTACGCGCCTATTGGGGAGTGTGAGTCACTCCCCGCCCCTCGAAGGGTCCCCTCCGATGCAGCCGCCCGATCCGAGCCGACGCCGTGTCGGCTGACGGCGTGTGCGCGGATCCCGGGGGCCGCGGCCTGGCCGACGACCTCACCGCCGAGACGTTGCGGATCCCGGTGGGCACGGTTCGCTCCCGCCTCGACCGCGGCCGGCCGCGTGACGCCCTCAACCAACTCGGCTCCTTCGAGGACCCGGCATGAACGACCCCGACGAGCTCACCTCTTTCCGCAGGGACGCCCCTCTCGTCTCCGCGCGCGCCCAGCAGGCCGCCCTCTTCCGGGCCGCCGCGAGCCTGCCCGGCATCCGGTGCACCGACACCGCCGTCGACATCAACGGCACGACCGGTGTCGCCGTCAGCCTGGACGACCCCGCCCTGGGCCGCGCCGAGCTGGTCTTCGACGCCGTCGGCTCCACTACCTGGGCGAACGCGTCGTCCAGAGCGACCGGCCCGACCGGGTCCGGTTCAGCTACGCGGTCCGGCTCACCGCCGTCCTCGACCGCCCCGGCCGACTCCCCCGCTGACCCCCTCCCCGACCCCAAGGACATCCACCTTGCTCGCGACACGTCGCCGCGCCCGTTGTGGGCAGGTGCCCGCATGACCCTGCTCACGGCCGCTCCCCGCCGCGCCCTCGAACCACCCGCCGCCCACGGCCAGTTGCCTTCCCTCACCGGGATGCGCTGGGTGGCCGCCCTGCTCGTGTTCCTGCATCACATCCGTAACTTCGGCTACTTCGGCGGTTCGCGTGGACAGCTGGTGGACTGGGCGTTCGGGCCGGGCGCGGTCGGGGTGTCCTTCTTCTTCGTCCTCTCGGGGTTCGTGCTGGCGTGGTCCGCGCGCGACGGTGACAGCGCGCCGCGGTTCTGGCGCCGCCGACTGGCCCGGATCTACCCGCTGCACCTGGTCACGGCCGTCCTCGCGCTGCTCCTCGGCGCGACCCTGATACCGGGGCTGCGGCCCGAGGGCGCCGGCGAGACGGTGGCCAACGTCTTCCTCGTCAGCTCCTGGTGGCGGGACTGGTGGCAGGCGCTCAACCCGGTGAGCTGGTCGCTGACCTGCGAGGCGTTCTTCTACGCCGTCTTCCCCGCCCTGTACGTCGTCGTGCGGCGGCTCGACGCCCGTGCGGTGACCGGGGTGCTGTGTCTGGCGGCGCTGCTGGTGGTCGTACTGCCCTGGGCGGGGCTGCATCACGCGCTGGGCTGGATCGTGCCGAGCAATCCAGCGGCCCGGCTGCCCGAGTTCGTCCTCGGGGTGGCCGCCGGGCGCCTGGTCCGCCTCGGCGTCTGGCGTGGGCCCGGGCTCGACGTGTCCCTCGCCCTCACCGTCGTCGGCTACTTCCTCACGCATCAACTCCCCGGCGTCTACGGGGTGTCCGCGTGCACCGTCCTCGGCCTGACCCTCCTCGTCCCCGCCGCGGCCGTCGCCGACCTGCGCGGACTGCCCTCCTTCTGGCGCCGACGCCGGCTGGTGGTCCTCGGGGAGTGGTCGTTCGCCTTCTACCTGATCCACATCCTGGTGCTACGGCTCGCGGACCAGTACCTCTCCCTCCACCACCTGCCGACGCTCCAGGCCCTCGCGGCGACGGCCGCCGTCCTCGGCGTCTCCGTCGCCCTGGCCCGGGCGCTGCACGAAGGGGTGGAGCGGCCGGGCCGACGGCTTCTCCTCAAGGGGGTCCGGCGCAAAGCGGGCGCGGGCCCGTCGGTTCACTGAACATGCACAACACCCGTCCCCTCCAAAGGTGTTCGTCTCTGCCGAAACCGTCGAGCATCGTGTGATCGTCATACCGGTAGTGGCTTGACGAGACAGCATCATCGAGGACGGAACGACATGGACAGCGCGCACGACGGACCCGCACAGCACCGTAGAACCCCCGGCCGGCGCCGGTTCCTCGGGTTGGCCGGCGCGGGGGCGGCAGGACTCGCCGGGATCGGGGAGTTGGCGTTCGCCGCGGACGAGACACCGGTGCGGACGTACCACTCCCAGCAGGGGATCAACCACCGCAAGTGGGCCGTCGCGCACGTACTCAAGGACGCCGACCCCGCCGCCGTCGCCGCGTGGATCACCGGCCAGGGCACCGCGCCCGGCGACCTCAAGGCGGAGACGGACGCCCAGGTCAACGCGCTCGCCGACGCCGCCGCGAGCGGCCTCGGCGTCCCGCGCGGCAACGTCGTCGTCTCCTGGGTGCGCGCCGCGTCCGTGCAGCGCCAGATATGGGACCGCAAGTACGACTTCCTGCGCACCGGTTCGGGCGGCGCCGGGACCTTCGGGATCATCACCGACGCCGTACGCGACCGGTACTCGGCCCAGTTGGGCACCGACCCGCAGTGGGACCCCGACAAGGACTCCCACCGCGAGGTCTGGGCCGCGCTCACCCCCGACGAGCGGCAGATCGAGATCCTGCGCACCTCCACCGCGCCCGGCGTCTCCCGCCACCACCTCGGCAGCGACGCCGACTTCTTCGACACCACCCCGCAGAACTGGGCGGACGGCGGCCCTCTGTCCGCCAACTACGCCTGGCTGCGCGCGAACGCGTCCCGCCACGGCTTCCTCCAGACCTACACCGCCGAGTCGGCCCAGGCCTCACCCGCGATCAGCCAGGAGCGGTGGCACTGGTCGTACGCGCCGGTCTCCGAGGCCGTACTCGACTACATCCGCGCCGACGAGAGCGTCATCGAGGGCGCGTTGGACCAGCTGTGGGGCTACGACCCGGCGCGGTACACGTACATCAAGGCGCACTGGCGAGACTACATGTACCACGTCAACGAGAGGGCATACTTCGGGAGTTGAGCCGGCGGGAGGCGCCCGCCCCCACCGGCGAGTCGCGCAGTCGATCCTCCTCGAAGGTGGCGCGGCCCGGTCGGAGTCGGTTCGGTCCGGGGTGCTCGCCGACCGGCCGCGAGTGGGGTGAAGAGGGGGGTACGGGCCGACCGCCGGGGGTGGTGTTGTCGGGGTTCCTGAAGGCCGTGCGGGGGTGTGCGGGCCTCCGCACGGTGGCATGGTCAGTCCAGGAATGTCATCAGCCGGTCGTTCAGCTGCTTCGGGTCGGTGAGTGGCAGAGAGTGATGGGTGGCTCCGGGGAGCATCGCCACCTCGCCCTGCACGAGCGTCCGGCGGGCTCGGTCGGCGACCTTGACGGCGTTGTGGGCGCGGCTGTGTTCCGCGAGCAGGACCAGGACCGGCATGCGGAGGTCGGCGGTCCGAGGACGGACGCCGGTGACCAGCTTCCGGCCGGGAACGGTGGTGGCCAGCGCGTAGAGGCGCCGCCAGGTCTCGTCCGGGTGTGTGCCCGCCGTCTCCCAGTCCAGGAACGCGCGGGCGCGGGCCTCGCTCGGACCAATCAGGGTAGGGAGCGCGCGCAGCAGGTAGCCGAGGCGGAATCCGGTGAAGACCTGGGTGGGGTCCACGAGGGCGAGATGGTCCACGCGCCGCGGTGCGTGCAGTGCGTACCTGACGGCCAGCCAGGCGCCGTACGAGTGGCCGCACAGGTGCGTGCGGGCGAGCCCGAGGCCGTCCAGCAGTGCGTCCAGCCAGGCCGTCAGATCGTCGGCATTCTTCAATGGTGTGCCCCGGCGTTCGGTGCGGCCGGCGTCGCCCAGCAGATCCACCGCATGGACCCGGTATCGCTCACCGAGGGCCGACGCGTTGGCGAACCAGGCGAGGCCGGTGGCGGAACCGCCGGGCAGCAGCACCAGCGGGGTGCCGTCCGCCGGGCCGTACACATGGACCCGGGTGCGCCCGTACGGCGTGGCGACATCGTGCTCCTCCGTGGACTGGGGCCAGCGGGCGCGCAGTTCGTCGTAGGCACGGTCGAAGGCGGGCAGGGACACGAGCACTCCTCTCGCCAGGCGATAATCTCGTTCAGCGAGATATTACGGGACTTCGAGGAGTGTGCATGGACGATCAGAGCCCGGTGATGGGACTGGTTCACCTGCTGCGCGCGGTCACCGTGGAGTTCGACCTGCTCGGCGCCGAGTTCGCCGCGCGCCACGGACTGCATCCCACCGATGTGCGCGCGCTGATCCACCTGCTGGACGCGGCCCGCGCCGGTACGCGGGCCACGCCCGGGTGGCTCGGTGAGCAACTCCGACTGAACTCTGCCGGTACCACCGCCCTGGTGGACCGGCTGGAGCGGCTCGGACTGGTCCGGCGCAGCAGGGACACGGCGGACCGGCGGCGCGTGCTGCTGGAGGTGGAGGAGAAGGCCGTGGAACTGGGGTGGGCCTTCTTCGGGCCGGTGATCGGCGGGGTGGTGGTGGCCGCGGAAGGTTTCGAGGCGGGCGAGTTGGAGACGGTTCGTCGTTTTCTGGCTTCGGTGCTGGAGTCCGCCGGGCGGGCGGGTTCAGGTTGAGGGGTTTCGGCGCGGTGGCTCGGTGATTCCGGTGATGTGGGGCGGGGCGGCATCACCCCGCCTGTTCCTCGTCTCCGTCGGTGTCCGGGGCGTCCGGGTAGCGGGTGTTCCCCACGACCACGGCGTTGAGGATCAGGTCGAGGGCGGCGAGTTGGTCCTCCCGGCCCTCGCGGTACGTCTGCCGACCCCGGCCCCGGCCGCCAGGCAGATCGCGCGGGCGAGGCGGTGGGAGTGGACCTCGAACAGCAGGTCCGGCAGCTCGACCCTGGGGAGCATCGCCTCCGTGGTGTTCCTCAGCGAGGTCGGCGACTCCGGCTCGCCCATTGCGCCGAGCTTGTCCACCGACAAGAGCGACGGCATCGGCAGCCGAGTGCCCTCGTTCGGTCCGGGCCGGAGCGCCGGGCAGTGATCGACGGTGGCTGGACCTTGGACCGGCTCCTGTCGTACGGCCGTTCCGGGCTCCCGCAGCCGGTGCGGGAGCCCGGATGTCAGGTCATCCGGCGCCGATCCCTTCCTGTGTTCTCCGCCGTCGGACGGTGCGGGTGGCGAGGAACCCGCCGCCCGCGACCGCCGTGGTGCGGCCGAGGCCCAGGACGGTGTCCGAGCCGCCCGTGCCGGGGGCGGGCAGGCTCAGGTCCGCGCAGGTCGCCGGGGTCCCGGCGGGCTTGATTCCGTCCGTGGCCTCGAACTGGAAGGCGTTGGTCTGGGCGTCCCCGTCGCCCGCGGTGATGGTGATGATTCCCTCGGGCAGCGGGGACACGGCGGCACAGACCGTGGTCCTGTCGGTGACAACCAGTGTCCCGACGGGGATCTTCTCGCCGTTCGGTCCGATCATCCTGATCTCGGGCGCGATGCCGGAGGTTGGCCGAAGACTGCGCAGACCCGACCCGCACGGGTACGGGCCACACGGCAGGGCGAGAGCTCTCTGTCCCCCGGCGAAGGTCAGCCGCTCACTGCCCGCAGGGCCCCTGGCCTGCGGCCGTTGAGACGGTCCAGCGCGGTGGCCGTGGCCTGGTCGGCCGGCAGGTGCACCACCAGGCGACGGCCCTCCTCCGCAAGCACGAGCGTCTCGAACGACAGACGCAGGCGACCCGCCTCGGGATGCTCGACCACCTCAAGCCCGAAACGGGAGGGCAGGGCCGGGACAGCGCCGAGCCGGTCGCTGAACGGCGCCCCCGCCGCCGCCGTCAACTCGTCGGCCAGGACGGCGACATGAGGGTCGTACAGCGAACTCCCGTTGCGCAGATGGGCGACCTGCTCGTCGGCCAGCCGGTCCCAGCCGGGGAACACGGCGCGGGACCGGTCGTCGGTGAACACGTACCGCAACATGTTGGGAGGGTCCCCGTCGAGCAGGCCGAGTGGACGGGCGTACCGCTCGTAGCCCTGTGTCCAGGCCACGAGGTCTCCCATCCGGTCGAGCAGGACGGCCGGCGCGGGCTCCAGACTCTCCAGGAGTGCCCGCAAGGTGGGACGCACCGTGCGCTCCGGCGGTGCGGTGACCGCCCGGCACAAGTCCTTGTCCTCGCCGTGCTCCCTGGCCAGCCGGTGCACCAGCACACGGTCCGCCGTCGACAGCTGGAGGATGTCGCCGAGGGCAGCGAGGATCTTGGGTGAGGGGTTGCGGTCCCGTCCCTGTTCGAGCCGGGTGAGGTATTCGACGCTGATGCCGGCGAGGGTGGCGAGTTCGGCGCGGCGCAGCCCCGGCGTGCGGCGGCGAAAGCCCGCGGGCAGGCCCGCCTCGGCCGGCGTGAGGGCTTCGCGGCGGGTACGCAGGAAGGTGCCCAACTCGTTGTCGTTCACCTCTCGAACGTACAACGTGCCCCGGCGCGAAGGGTGACCCTGCCACTAATACCCTTCGGCCGGTCTCCCCTGCCCCGCCGCAGGGCCCGCACGATGAGGGCATGAGCACTGACACCCCCGCGAAAACCCCTGTCACGTCCGTCGCCACGCTGCCCCTCGCTCCCGGCGAGTGGGAACTCGATCCCCACCACTCCTCGGTCGACTTCGCCATCCGCCACCTCGGGATCAGCAAGGTCCGCGGCCGGTTCACCGAGTTCACGGCCGGGCTGTACGTCGGTGAGACCCTCGACGACGTGCGGGTGACCGCCGAGATCGCCCTGGCCTCCGTCGACACGGGGAACGCCGACCGCGACGCGCACACCCGCTCGGCCGAGCTGCTCGATGTGGAGAAGCGTCCGACGATGACGTTCCGCTCGACGCGGATCTCCGGGGACGGCGAGGACTGGACGATGGCCGGGGACCTCGCCATCGGAAACGTCAGCCACCCGGTCACGCTCGCCGTCGAGTTCGGCGGGGTGGTGGACTCCCCTCTGGATCACAGGAAGCACGCCGGGTTCGAGGCGACGGGCGAGATCCGGCGCGGCGACTTCGGGTTGAACTTCTTCCCCGGGCTGCTGGGTGAGCTCATCAGGATTCGCCTGGACATGCAGTTCGCCGGACCGCAGACCCAGGACACCTGACCGGGCAACGAGGGGCGCCCCGCGGAGCGTTTCCGCGGGCGTGACGATCGCCCACCAACCACATTTGACTTCGACCTGGGGTCGCCGTCCTGCGGCCCCGTGTCCGAAGGAGGACCTCACGTGAGCAGTGCCCTGGTGCGGAATCCTGGCGACGGCAAGAACTTCCGCTACTACGACAACGAGATCGAGCAGGTTGTGTCGAGCGCCGAGACGGGCGGACTGATCACCGTGTCGCGTGTCATCGTGCGCCCCGATCAGGCGCCGCCCCTGCACACCCACACCCGAGAGGACGAGAGCTGGATCATCCTGTCCGGCCGCGTCCGGTTCTGGGTCGGATCGACCTCGCTCGACGAGTGCGACGTGCACGAGGCCGGACCCGGCGCCTACGTCTTCGGGCCCCGATCGGTCCCCCACACCTGCCAGGCCATCACATCGACCGCGGAGTTCCTCTGCGTCATCAACCCAGGAGCCGTCGAAGGCTACTTCCACGAGGCCGGGGCCGCCGGCACGCGCAGCGACACCGCGCACAGCCTCCTGGAGGAGTACGGCTTCGTGATCCACGACGACCCGCCCCCGCCCCCCAGACGTACTGATCACGAGTGTCGCTGACACTCACCGGGCTTGACCATGGCGACGACGCCCCGTGGGGTGGAACTGCTTGTGCCACACCACGCGGGTCTACGCGTCCGCAAGGTGATGCCCGGCTGACCGTTCACGGCAGGTCTACGCCGTCCTCGCCGAGGCCATCGCGGGCAGCTCAGTGCCCGGGGCAAGCGCCAGTCGTCGGCCGGGCGCCACGAGCATGGCCAACCCGGACGCCCAGACCCTGGCCCCCTGGCCGAGCATGTCGTCTCAGGCGTGCTGCGGGTAGCGGTCACCGTCACCTGGCCGCTGGAGCAGGCCGCGGAGGCGTTCGCCGCCTTCGGTGCCGGCACCCCGGGCAAGACCGCCGTCTCCTCCTCCTGACCACGCTCGACAAAGAGGTACGACCATGCCCGCCAGGGAGCCCGTCCATGTCGCCTGACCAGCCGATGATGCGCGCCGTCCGGTACAACCGTTACGGAGGCCCCGAAGTGCTCTCCGTCGGTGACGTTCCTCGTCCGTCCCCCGGACCGGGCCAGGTGCTCGTCCGGGTCCACGCATCCAGCGTCAACCCGATGGACGTGAAGATCCGCTCCGGCGGGCTGCGTCTGATATCCGGGCGGCGCTTTCCCAAAGGCACCGGAGGCGACTTCGCCGGGGAGGTGGTCGCACTCGGCAGCAAGGTCACCGACGTCACGGTGGGCGAACACGTGTGGGGCATCCTCGGCGACGTCTCCGGACGGGCGGGCGCGGCCGGCGAATACGTCCTAGCCAAGCCCCGAGCCATCAGCGCCGCCCCCAGCGGCACAGACCTGGTGGCAGCCGCCGCCCTGCCCGCGGTCGGCATCACCGCACTGCGCGCCCTGCGCGACACCCTGCGTCTGCGCTCCGGCCAACGGCTGCTCGTGGTCGGCGCGAGCGGCGGCGTCGGCAGTACGGCGGTCCAGCTGGCCCATGCCTGGGGCGCCCACGTCACCACCATCGCGGGCGCCGCCAACGCCCCGTTCTGCCGCGAACTCGGCGCCGACGTGGCCCTGGACTACGCCACCACCCCGCCCAAGGCCCTCAAAGGGCAGTTCGACGCCATCCTCGACTGCCACGGCTCCGCTGTCCGCGACTACCGACGCGCTCTGCGCCCCGGCGGTCGCATCGCCTCGCCCACCGCCGGCGCCATACCCTTCGCCCTGCTGTCCGTCCTCCTGCCCGGTCCACGCGTACGCCTGATCATGGCCGGCCCCCGACGCGCGGACCTGAAAACCCTCGCCGATCACGTCGACAAGCAAGACCTGCGTCCGGTCATCGAGCGCGTGTATCCCCTGGACGAGATCCAGGACGCCCACCGAGCCACCGAAACCGGCCATGCCCGCGGCAAGCGCGTCATCCGCCTCGTCTAGCGCCTAAGTACTACAGGGCTGGATCCGGATCATCTGGAGTCGTAGCCGCCTTCCGTCTGATGAGCACGAGCCCCTCAGTCCGTGATGACACCGTCGCGGTTGATCCACTCGGGGCTGTGGGCCGCCTCGAACATGAAAGCGGCGACGTCCGCGCGGCTGATCTTCGGGTTGCCCTTCATCGGGAGACGGTCGTCGGCGCGGTAGGTGCCCTTGGCGAGGCCCTTGGTCAGCAAGGTCGGGTAGACCAGTGTCCAGTCCAGATCGCTGGAGCGGATCGCCTTCTCGGCGAGGTGCTTGTTCGCGTAGATGTCCCGGAGGAACGTGCGGTACATGATCTTCTGCATGACGCTCGCCGAGTGGTAGGTGTCGCCCACGCCGAACGAGGACATCCAGACCAGGCGCGATACGCCCTCTTCCTCGGCCGCGGCGATGACGGCCGCCGCGGCGCGGGTGAACAGATTGTCGGCGCGCACGGAGGTGCTCCTGCCGAGAGCCGAGATGACGGCGTCCTGACCGATCATGGCCTTGGCGACATCCGTGTGCGAGGTGGCGTCTCCGGCGACCACGTTGACCTGGTCTGCCAGGTCGGCCAGTGCCTCCGGTCTGCGGGCCAGGACGGTGACCGTGTCGCCGGCCGCGATGGCGAGGTCGACGACATGTCGGCCGGTGGGACCGGTCGCGCCGAGGATCAAGATGTTCATGGGAGTGCATCCTTCGTCGGGGAAGGTGAATGTCTGTCAGCAGCCGGACTCGTGCTGGTGAAGGCGCCGTTGTCCTGGCTGGTTCGCTCGACGCACGGGGAGAGTGGACGGTGGCCGCGTGCGCCTGCGGCCACCGACGGCATTGCTGGGGAAGCCTGAGCGCCGGTCAGAGCAGGAAGTCCAGCAGTGCCTTCGTCAGGGCTTGCGGAGCCTCTTCGGCCAGGAAGTGACCGGAGCCGGGTATGACCAGTCCGGTGACGTCGGTGGCGAGCAGGCGCATGACCTCGTCCGGACCGGTGCCGGTGGCGTACTCGCCGCCTATGGCCAGGACCGGGATGCTCAGCGGGCCCTCGTCGCGCCAGCGCTGCACCTGCTCGGACCAGTCGTCGAGGGTGCGGTAGTACTCGAAGATGCTG
Organism: Streptomyces sp. 4F14; assembly: GCF_048159485.1. Taxonomy (NCBI): domain Bacteria; kingdom Bacillati; phylum Actinomycetota; class Actinomycetes; order Kitasatosporales; family Streptomycetaceae; genus Streptomyces; species Streptomyces sp. 4F14. Next base: position 525,918 of record NZ_JBLRVY010000001.1, on the reverse strand, counting down.
TGCAGGGCGGCCGGGTCGCGCAGCTGGTCGACGTAGACGTCCACGGCGTGCTGCGGGATGGCGCCGGGGCGGGCGGCCTTGGAGGTGAACTGGTGGCCGAAGTAGATCTCCTCGCGGCCGGCGACCATGCGTTCGTTGATGTCCGTGAGGCGGTTGAAGGCGAAGTGCCACAGGAACGCGTTGGTGGCGGCGTCCGAGATCAGGGGCGGGGACGGGGAGAGGCCGGGGAGGACGGACTCTCCGACGACGAGGCGAGTGACGCGGTCGCGGTGGTTCGAGGCGAGGGCGTGAGCGACGTTCATGCCCAGGTCGTAGCCGGCGACGGCGAAGCGTTCGTGGCCCAGGGCAGTCATCAGCTCGGCCATGTCGTCGGCGAGCGTACCGAGGGTGTAGCCGGTGGCGGGTTTGTCGCTGCCGCCCAGGCCGCGGACGTCGGCGGCAACGACGGTGAAGTGCTCGGCCAGAGCGGGCATGACCAGGCGCCAGTGGTACCAGAACTGGGGCCAGGCGGGCAGGAGCAGCAGCGGTGGCCCGTCGCCGCCGACGACGGCGTGCAGGGTCAGATCATCTGTCTTGACGGTGTGGCTGGTGAACGTGTCGGCGAACCCGGCGGGCAGGTGCGGCACATCGGTGACGGTGAACGGCATGGCGGGGTCTCCTCATGGGACAGGGGTGGCGTATCGAGTCCCTCCCGTCCGGGTCCGTGCTCGGCCGGGATCTCTCAAGGGCGGAGTGGGTGCGCCGGACGGGCGAGGACTCGTCAGGTGGGTCAGGCCACCAGGCGGTCAGCGGTGAGCTTGCGGGGGGTGTCGGCGAGCAGGGTGCGCAGCCGTGCTGCCGTCAGCGGGACGCCCTGGTCGACGTGGGGCGGCGTCTGGGGCGCGGTGCCGGAGCGGATGGCCTCGCCCGCTGCTGCCCAGAAGGCCCGCATGGCGTCGGGCTCGGCGGAGTAGGGCATCGCGTAGGGGTCGGTGTCCGGCTCGAAGCGCCAGCTTTCGGTCAGGGGGCCGGCGTCGACGGTGTCGAAGCCGAGCCGGCTGATCAGGTCGGCGGCGTCGGCGCTGGCCCGCGGGTCGTCTCCGGCAATGGGCAGGGCGGTGCGATCCGCGGCGCCTGCGGGGCGGGCGAGGGACGGGATGTGGAAGTCGCTGATGTTGTTGAACGCCTTGACGAGCTTTGCGCCGGCCAGGTGTTCCTGGACGAGCTCGCTGGTGGTGGACTTGCCCGTGTCGAGAGCTTCGACACGGCCGTCGCGGTACGGGTAGTAGTTGATCGTGTCGAGCACGACCTTGCCCGCCAACGCGGCGACGGGAAGCTGCTCGTAGGCGGCCAGCGGAATGCTCACCACCACCCAGTCGCCCGCCCGGGCCGCCTCCTCGGGCGTCGCGGCGCGAGCCCGCTCACCGAGCTCCGCCACCGTCGCGGCCAGGGTCTCGGGACCGCGGGAGTTGGACAGGACGACGTCGATGCCCGCCGCGACGGCGAGCCGGGCGATGTTCGTACCGATGTTGCCGCTGCCGATGAAGCCAAGGGTTGCCATGGAAAGGGGTCTCCTGATCTCGCGGACCGCGCGGTCCGTGGGTGGTTCTTGCAGAGAGTCGGGCTCGGGCGCGAAGGGGCAGGCGAAGGCCGGGGCCTTCCACACCACCGAACCGGAGCAAGTGCTCCTCTTGAAGGTAACACAACCGGAGCGGACGCTCCCTTTGGGTGTGGCGCAACCGGAGCGAACGCTCCGAAATTCCGGAGTCCCCTGTACCCTGAATGCCGTGACCCTCGCCGAGCAGCCGACCCCCGCACCCGAACAGCCCGCACCGCGCGGCCGCCGCGCCGACGCCGAGCGCAACCGTGCGGCGATCATGGAGGCGGCCGGAGTCGTCTTCGCCGAGTACGGCGGCGCCGTAGACGTCCGGGAGATCGCCCGCCGAAGCGGCGTCGGCATGGGCACCCTCTACCGCCACTTCCCGACCAAGGACGACCTGCTCCTCACCGTCCTGGAACAGCAGTTCGGCTCCTGGCTCACCGCCGCCCACGAGCAGGCCAGCGCCACCGAGGACCCCTGGCAGGCACTGACCGGGTTCTTCGAGCAGATGCTCACCACCCAGGCCGGCAACCGCGCCGTCGTCGAGAGCTACACCACCAGAGGCGGCCCCACTCCCGACTGCGCACAGCGCTGCTACACCTTCATCGACGAGCTGCGCATCCGCTGCATGGACGTCGGCCTCCTGCGCCCCGACGTCACCACCGAAGACCTGGTCCTGCTCAGCGGCTCCCTGAGCCAGGCCGTCCTGACGACCGGCGACAGCCACCCTGGTCAGTGGCGCCGCCTTCTGCGCATCTCCCTCGACGGCCTCAGCAGCCGCAACACCGAACCCCTGCCCGAGCCCACAGTGCACGCGGAAACGCCCACGAGCGATTGATCGAGGGGCGCTCGGTCTTCGCGTCGCGGCGAAGAACGCGAACAGCAGCTTGTCCGGCCCGATGGGCCCGTACATGGCGGGCAGCGGACCGGCGAGCACCTCCACGACCAGGGCGTGGGTGGCTTTTGAGCGAGAACGGGTTCCGCGAACGGCCGGGGTCGGCGAGGGTCCCGCGGCCGCCCGTGATCGATCTCTCTCACGCGAAGGACCGTTGGAGATCGTCGCGGGAGGCCCCTCGGGTACCGAGCTTGAGGGCGTCGCCCTGACGGCTCGTGATCAGCCTCAGAGGCCTGCCGGCTCTTTACTTGTTCGAGCAGCTATGAGAGATCAGCCGCGCAGCCCCCGCAGCATCACCCCGAGGTAGCGGCGCCCCGAATCCAAGCGCTCCTCCTGGCCGCGGGCATGGACACCTGCGGCGAAGGCGATTCCGCACATGAGGGGCAGCAGGTCGTCCCAGGTGACTGCACCCTGAACGGATCCCGCCGCCTGCGCGCGCTCGAGCAGCCGGCCGGCGAGTGCGTCCAACGCGGCGGTGAGCTCCTCGGTGCGCGGCAGGACGCATTCGGGGGCGGCGCGGACGAGGGTGATGGAGGGGTCGGTCAGCTGCGCTTCGAGGGTGATGTCGAGGAAGCCGGTCAGGGCACCCCAGGGATCCTCCTCGGTCAGCGCCCGTTCCGCTCGGGTGATCAGAACCTCCAGGCCCGGGGTCGCCACGGTCTCCATCAGGGCCTCGGAGGTCGGGAAGTTCCGGTAGGTCGTGGCCACCCCCACGCCGGCGAGGCGGGCGATGTCGTTGAGCAGCAGAGGCGTGCCTTCGTCGATGAGCCGGCGGGCCACGTCGAGGATGCGCTGCCGGTTGCGGGCAGCGTCCTTGCGCATCGGTGCAGAAGTCATGGCCACAGCATAAGTGGATAGCTCATCCGGTTCATGTTACGTTGAAATGGATAGCTCATCCGTTTACGTGTGACGCCCCTTCGCGTCCAGCGTCCAACGCCCAGAGGAGAAACACCATGCCGTTCACCGTCACCGACGTCCCGAACCTGCCCGCCGGGTTCGCCGACACGTTCACCAGCCACACCGTCAAGACAGATGATCCGACCCTGCACGCCGTCGTCGGCGGCGACGGACCGCCGCTGCTGCTCCTGCCCGGATGGCCCCAGTTCTGGTACAGCTGGCGCCTGGTCATGCCCGCCCTCGCCGAGCACTTCACCGTCATCGCGCCCGACCTGCGCGGCATGGGCGCCAGCGACAAACCCGCCACCGGTTACGACGCCGCCACCCTCGCCGACGACATGGCCGAGCTGATGACCGCCCTGGGCCACGAACGCTTCGCCGTCGTCGGCTACGACCTGGGCATGCTGGTGGCCTACGCCCTGGCCGCAGGCCATCGCGACCGCGTCACTCGCTTCGTCGGCGCCGAGTCGATCCTGCCCGGCCTCACTCCGTTCCCGCCGATGCTGACGGACCCGACCGTCAACGAGGTCATGGCGCACTTCGTCATCAACCGCCTCACGGATCTCAACGAACGCCTGATAGCCGGCCGCGAGGAGATCTACTTCGGCCACCAGTTCGCGTCCAAGACCGCCACCCCCGGCGCCATCCCGCAGGACGCCGTGGACCTGTACGTCGACCACCTGCGCGACCCGGCCGCCCGGCACGCCAGCTTCGAGTACTACCGCACCCTCGACATCACCGCCGAGCACGTCCAGCGCTGGCACGACCAGGGCCCGCTGACCATCCCGGTCCTGGCCATCGGCGGCCAGTACAGCACCGGCACCATGCCGGCGGAGACCATGCGCCTGGTGGCCACCGACGTCACCGAACTGGTCATCCCTGGGGCCGGTCACTTCCTGCCCGAAGAAGTTCCTCAGGACCTGACGAAGCGGCTACTGGACTTCCTGCGCCGACCCCACCGGTCAGCACCAGCTGCGAGGCGAGGGGTCCGGTGAACCGGCTCCCTCACCTGTTTCCTGGCGGCGGGCGCGGCCTGTGGGCGGTCTGCTGCCCGGCAGATGCTGCTGGAGCAGCCCACCCTCCCCGGGTAGGGGTGTACCCGGTGTTCGTCATGGTGGACTCGTCGGTCATCGACCCGTCCGACGACGGGCAGCGGTCGGCGTTCGAGGAGCTGTTCGAGCAGCTGGTTCAGTGCCCGGGTCAGATCCCGGTCAGCCGCCCGCGCAGCATCAAGTTCCTCGGTCCACTCATCGAGCCGGCCCGGTCCACTTCCGCCTCCGGCAGCCGGTGACGGGCCCGCAGCCGATACCGCATCCCACCGCTCTCGCCTCTGGCCTACACCAGCAGATCACAGTCATCCCCCAGCGCGTAGAGCTGCTCAAGAACCCAGGCAGGCGCGACCTTGTCGACCACCGCGTGAAGCAGGAACATCCATACCGCGGTCAACACCTTGTTGATTCACGCGTCCCCACGGACCGGCTTTCCTCCCGGCCCCGGGACCACACCACAGCCTGGCGGTGGCCACCGTTGCCCGGCGCAGCCACACCATGAACAGCCCCATGCCCCGGGCCGCTCTTGAGCAGTCCCGCCCGGTGCCCGCGCATCAGTGCAGGAACAAGGTCACCATCTCGGCGTACGCCTTCGTCACCGTCTCTGCCCGGCCCCGGGCCCGGCGTACCTCCCTCAGGAAGCGGTCCGCCTCCTGCACGACCTCCAGTTCGTCGTCCACCACGGTCCAGTACCGGGTACCCGATGGGTTCATCGGCTCATACAGACGGGGATGCTCTTTCGCTCAGCCGCGCGGCGGAGGATCGCGATCTGTCGGCGGGCGGCGTGCTGACCTGCGTATGCACTCGGGCGTCGTGATCCAGGACGAGGCCCCGGAGTCCGACGGGATTCCGGGGCCTGCTGCGGGTTCGCTGTCGGTTCAGCGGTCGGCGGTCTCGGTGAGGCGGGGGCCGTCGTCCGGCTCGTTCGCGAGGGCTCGGGCCGCGTACGTGATGCGGACGACGCCGTCGGCATGCCGTTCGGTGCGCGCGCGGACGCCGAAGACGTCGGCGAGGAGGGTCGGGGTGAGGACGTCCAGGACGGGTCCGGCCGCCGCCACCGTCCCTTCGTGCAGGACGACGAGGTGGTCGCAGAGGCGGGCGGCGAGGTCGAGGTCGTGCAGGACGGCGAGGGTGGTGATGCCGGTGGCACGGATGAGGTCGAGGAGTTCGAAGCGGGCACGGATGTCGAGGTGGTTGGTGAGTTCGTCCAGGACGAGGAGCTGCGGATTCTGGGTCAACGCCCGTGCCAGCAGGACGCGTTGGCGTTCGCCGCCGGACAGCGAGGCGTAGTCGCGGTCCGCGAAGGGCCCTACGCCGCAGCGGCCGATGGCGTCGGAGACGGCGGCGTGGTCCTCGGCCCCGTCGCGGCCGAGGAGGCCGTGGTGGGGTGAGCGGCCGAGGGCGACGATCTCGGCGACGGTCAGGCCGCTGGTGTTGCCGCCCGCGTCCTGGAGGACGGCGGCGGTGCGGCGGGCCGCCGCGCGGGGGGTCAGTTCCCACACGTCGTCCTCGCCGACCCGGACCACTCCCCCGGCGGGGCGCAGGGAGCGGTAGACGGTGCGCAGGAGGGTCGACTTGCCGCTCCCGTTGGGGCCGACGAGGCCGACGATGTCGCCCTTGCGGGCCTCCAGGCTCACGTCGCGCAGGATCGGGGTGCGGTCCAGGGTGACGTGGAGCCGGTCGACGACGAGTTTCATACGGTCATCAGTCCAGACCCTTGTTGCGGCGTAGCAGCCACAGGAAGAACGGGGCGCCGAGCAGGGCGGTGAGGATGCCCAGCGGGAGTTCGTTGGGGCGGTTGAGGGTGCGGGAGAGCAGGTCGACGAGGACCAGGTAGAGGGCGCCCAGCAGAGCGGTCAGGGGCAGGAGCCGGCGGTGGTCGGCGCCGAGGGTGAGCCGCACCAGGTGCGGGATCATCAGGCCGACGAAGCCGATGGAGCCGGCGACGGCGATGACGGTGCCGGTCAGCAGCGCGCTGAGGACCAGCAGGACCGCCCGCAGCCGGTTGACGTCGACGCCGAGCGCGGTGGCGGACTCGTCGCCCGCGAGCAGGACGTTGAGGCGCCGGCCGAACAGGGACAGCAGGACGGTCGTGACGAGGACCACCACGGCGACGGCGGGGACCTGCTCCCACTTGGCGCCGGCCACGCTGCCCAGCATCCAGAACATCACCGTCCGCAGCTCGGTCGGGGTCGCCTGGAGCTGGACGTAGCTGGTCGCGGAGAGGAAGACGTAGCCGATGGCGACGCCCGCCAGCACCAGCCGGACCGGCGCGAGGCGCCCCTGCCGCTGGCCGAGGGCGAAGACCAGCGCGCCCGCGGCGACCGCGCCGAGGAACGCCGCCGCCGACACCCCGAGCCCGGCGAGGGCCGCGCCCCCGCCGAGGGTGATGACGAGGACCGCGCCGAGGGTGGCGCCGTAGGAGAAGCCCAGGACGATGGGGTCGGCGAGCGGGTTGGAGACCACGGTCTGGAGGACCGCGCCGGTGACGGCCAGGCCGGCGCCGACCAGGGCCGCCAGGACCACCCGCGGGGTGCGGAAGTTCCAGACGATCTGGTCGAGCGCGGGGTCGGAGGGCGCCGTTCCCGCGCCGGTGACGTGGTGCAGGACGATCCCCCACACGTCGCCCAGCGGGATGTTCACGGCTCCGATGCTGATCGCCACGATCATGGTGGCGATCAGCGCGACGGGCAGGAGGGTGGACGCCAGGAGGACCTTGTACCGGCTCAGCGGGCGGCGGGGTGCAGCATCGTGGCGATCTTCTGCACGGCCAGGTCGTTGCTGGGGCCGAGGTACATCGAGTCGGACAGCGTCACGTACGTCTTGTTCTTGGCGGCCGGCCACTGGGGGAACTCCTTGAGCAGTTTCTGGGCGTAGGCCGCCGGGTTGGGGTCGTTGTAGCCGATGACGACGAGGGCGTCGATGCTGGTCGCGGCGACCTTCTCCTTGCTGAGGTCGGCGAAGGAGGTCGTGGAGGCGTTCTCGAAGGCGTTGGCGCCGCCGGCCTTGGCGAGGATGTCGTTGTAGATGCCCTGGGCGACGACGGAGCTGAAGTCGTTGCCGCCCATCGACATGTTGGAGAAGAGGACCATGACGTTGGGCTTCTTCTCGTTCTTGACCTTGGCGGCGACGGCCGCGATGTTCTTCTCGGAGTCGGCGATGAGTTTCTCCGCCTTGTCGCTGACGCCGAAGACCTTGCCCATGTCGCGCAGGAGCTGGTAGCTGTCGGCGATGGTCATCTTCGAGGTGTCCTGGTCGCAGCCCTGCGGGGAGACGTAGCTGTTGGCGCCGACCTGCTTCAGCTGGTCGCGGGTGGCGAAGCCGTTCTTCTCGTCGTAGCCGTACGAGGTGGTGGACAGCACCAGGTCGGGGCGCAGTCCGAGCATGGCCTCGCGGGGGATGTCGAAGGCGTCGTTCTGCTTGATGTCCCCGGTGGGCAACGCCTTGATCTCGGCCGCGCGGCCCGGGACTTCGGAGGCGCCGTAGGTCTGCTGGTTGGCGACGATCTTGTCCTTCAGGCCCAGGGAGAGCAGGGCGGAGACCTCGGCGACGGAGGCGCCGTTCATGACGACGACCCGGCTGGGGGCCTTCTTGAAGGTCTCCGTCCGGCCGCAGTTGGTCAGGGTCACCGGGTAGCCGGTCTTCGACGCGGCGGCCTCCGTCGTCGTGTCGCTCGCCTTGTCGTCGCCGGACGAGGAGCCGCACCCGGCTGTGAGCAGACAGAGGGCTGCTGCCAGGGCGGCGGCGGCCGGCCGGTTCATCGGCATGGGGGCTCCTTGCGTGCGGGACGTGCTCATGGGCTGACGGTTTCCGTCTCAGTAGTCGGGGCGAAGTGGCCCTGAGTTCCCGGCAGTTGCGAACTATTTCGCGGAGACCCCGACGCGGGGCCGCCGCCGGGAGCGGGCAGTACGGCCCCGCTCACGCAGTGGTCCAGGTAGCGGAAGACCAGGTCCCGGTCGACCGGCGGGCAGCCGATGCCGCTGCCTTCGAGACCGGCGCGGACGTTGTCGCAGCGGACGCGGCCGAGACGCAGGTCGGTGGCTGCGCCTTGGTCGGCGGAGTCGAAGAAGGCCAGGGTCGTCGCGGCGACGTCCGCCGAGCGGGGCAGTTCCTCCCGCCAGCGCGCGAGTGGCAGGGTCCGCACCGGATAGCCGTACTCCCGCACCCAGTCGTGGACGTCCGACATCCGTACGCGGGGCAGGGTGGCGTGGTTGTAGACCGGACCGGCGTCCGTCGCGCCCCGGCGCAGGCTCAGGTGGACGAGGGAGCGGGCCACGAAGTCCACCGGCGTCCACACCTCGTCCTCGAACAGCTCCGGGACGATCCCCGCCGGGATGCCCGCCCGCAGCACGCTCCACAGGAAGTCCCGCTCGTTGACGTATCCCGTGCCGGCGGGTCCGACGACCCGGCCCAGCCGGTGGACGGTGACGGGCAGACCGCGCCGCGCCGCCTGCTCCAGGAGCTTTTCGGAGGCCCACTTGGACTGCTGGTAGCCGTGGCGCAGGCCGTCGTGGGGCGGCAGGAACGCCTCCGGTACCTCGGGAGCGTGGCTCGCGGGCGGCGCGACGGACAGGGTGGAGACGTAGTGCAGGGGGGTCGTGCGTACGGCGGCCAGGCGCAGGAGCTGCCGGGTGGACTCGGTGTTGGCGGCGCGCAGGGTGGCGTAGTCGCGCAGGATGCTGACGGTCGCGGCGTTGTGGAAGATCGCGTCGCAGCTCGCGGCGAGATCGGCGAGGGTTTCACGGGGCAGGCCGAGGCCGGGGCGGGCGAGGTCGGCGGGCAGGGCCGTCAGCCGGTCAGCCGTCCGTGCGTCGAGGGTGATGCCGTGCCGGGTGAGGGCCTCGTGGAGGCGGGCGGTGGCTTCGGGTACGCCGTGTGCGCGGACGAGGCAGACGAGGTCGGCCTGCGTGTCGGCCAGGAGCCGGGCGAGGAGGTGGGCGCCGACGAATCCGGTGGCGCCGGTGAGGAGGATGCGGCGGGGGGTGTCACGGGGGACGCGGCTGATGCCGGGGCGGATGCCCTGGTCCAGTTCGCTGTCGGCCAGGTGCGTCGGCGGTCCGGCGTCCGGCTGTTGCGTGTCGGTGAGGAAGCGGGCCAGGCCGGCGGCGGTGGGGTGCTGGAAGAGCCAGGCGACCTTCACGTCCCGGCCGAGTTCCACGCCGAGCCGATTGGCGGCCTGGATGGCCTGGAGGGACTGGGCGCCCAGATCGAACACGTCGTCGTCGACGGCTACGGCGTCGGCGCCCAGGAGTTGCCGCCAGACGCCGGTGATGGCCTGCTCCAGGGGGCTTCCGGCGGTGGGCGCCCGGTGTACGGCCGGTTCGGGCAGCGCGGCCCGGTCGATCTTGCCGGAGCTGGTGCGGGGCAGCCGGTCGGCGAACTCGACGGCGGCGGGGATCATCGCGGCGGGCAGCCTGGCCCGCAGGTGCTCCCTCACCTCGGCGGCGGACGGCAGCGCGCCCTTGACCACGAGGTGGGCCACCAGGCGCCGGGTGCCGTCGGGCAGGATCTGTCCGACGGCTGCTGCCTCCCGGACCCCGGGGTGGGTGAGCAGGGCGCTCTCGACCTCGGCGGGCTGCACCCGGTGTCCGCTGATCTTGAACTCGGTGTCGGCCCGGCCGAGATGGCGCAGCCGGCCGTCCTCGCCGACGCGGACGAGGTCCCCGGTCCGGTAGGCGCGCGGGGCGCCCGGCAGGGCGGTGAGCGGGGCGAAGCGGGCGCCGTCCGGCACGTCCGGCCGGTAGCCGTCGGCGAGGGCGGGGCCCAGCAGGTAGAGCTCGCCGTCGACCACCGCCGCCCGGGTGCCGGGCAGGGGCAGGCCGATGGGGACGTCGCCGGCGGCGAGGCCGGGATCGTGCAGGTCGGCGACGGTGGCGACGACGGTCGCCTCGGTCGGACCGTACGTGTTCAGCAGCGCCACCGAGGAGCCGACCGCTGCCCGCCAGCGCTCGACGCGTTCGGGCAGGGCCGCCTCGCCGCCGATGACGACGGTCCGTACGCCCTCGGGCAGGGCGGCGGCGCCGGTCGAGACCGCGTAGGCGAGTTCGTGCCAGTAGGCGGTGGGCAGGTCGAGGACGCTCACCTCCAGCCGGGCGCAGGTGTCGAGGAAGCTCGGCACCGATTCGGTCATGTCGTCGGTCCGGATCACCAGGGTGGCTCCGGCGCACAGGGTCAGGAAGATCTCCTCCACGCTGGCGTCGAAGTGCAGGGGCGCGAACTGGAGGACGCGGTCCTCGCGGCGCAGGCCGTAGCGGTGGGTGGCCGCGGCGACGAAGTGGGCCAGCGCACCGTGGCCGACCGCGACGCCCTTGGGGCGACCGGTGGAGCCGGAGGTGTGCAGGACGTAGGCGAGGTCCGACGGGTCGGGTGCGGCGGAGCGGAGGGCCGGCCTGTGTGGCGCGGTGACATCGGCGGGCGAGCGCGGCGCGGTGATGCCGGCGGGCGGGTGCAGCGCGCTGATGCCGGCCGGCCCGGACGAGGTGGTGACCCCGGCGCGGGCGAGGTCCGGTCCGTCCAGCGCGAGGACGGCACGGTCCGCGAAGTCGCCCGCGCGCTCGGCGCTGGTCAGGACGAGCGCCGGGGCGGTGTCGGCGAGCAGGCGGGCCGTGCGGTCGGCAGGGGCCTTCGGGTCGAGGGGGCTGTAGGCGGCGCCGGACATCAGCACGCCGAGGACGGCGGTGACGGCGTCGGTGCCCCGGGGCAGGGCGACCGCCACCAGGTCGCCCCGGCCGACGCCCCGGGCGGTCAGGCGGCCGGCGATGTCCCGTGCGCTGCCGAGGAGTTGGGCGTACGTGAGCACGGTCCCGGCGTGTTCGACGGCGACGGCGCCGCCCCGGCGGGCCGCGTGGTCGGCGATGAGGTTCAGCACGGGGCGGACCGGCGTGGGCAGCGGGCCGCCGTCCAGGACAGAAACGGGACCGGGGACAGGCCTGGGGACGGGATCGGGGCCGGGGTCGTGCGCAGGCGTCTCGCCGAGCGGCCGGTCAGGGTCGGCGAGGGCCTCCTCCAGCAGCGCGAGGAGCCCCTCCAGAAAGGCGGCCGTGCCGTCCCGCGTGTACAGGTCGGGGTGGGTGTCGACGGCGACGCGCAGCCCGGTGCCGTCGCCACGGTCGTAGACGTTGACGGCCAGGTCGTCGACAGGTCCGGCGGACACGTTGTGGACGGTGCTGGGATGGCCGGCGAAGGTCAGGCCGTACGCGAACGGCATGATGTTCACGCCCGGCCCGGACAGGCGGCGCTGTCCGCCCACGAGTTTCAGGTCGCGGCGCAGTTGCTCGTAGCGGTAGCGCTGGTGCGGGAGCCCGGCGCGCAGTTCGCGCGAGACCCTGGGGGCGAGGTCGCGGAGGCTGTCGCCGGGGGCGACGGGCACGCGCAGGGGCAGGATGTTGCGGACCATCGCGGGCACCCGCAGGGAGACCGAGCCGAGGCGGCCCATCGCCGGCAGACTCAGCACGATCTCCGGTGCCCGGGTGACCCGGTGCAGGTGGGCGACGGTGACCGCGAGCAGTACTTCCGACCAGGTCACGGAGAGTTCGCGGGCGATCGTGCGCAGGTGGTCGGCCCGGTCGGGAGCGAGGTCGGTGACGTGGCGGTGGAAGGTGCGGGCGGGCAGGGCGGAGCGGTCCGCCGGGGTGGCCACCGGCGGGCGGTCGGCGTAGCGGCCGGTCCAGTACGCCCGGTCCAGGGTGTGGCGGGCGGAGGCACGGTAGGTGGCTTCCTCGTCGCGGACCGACTCCAGGGTGCCGAAGCCGCTGCCGGGGACGGGCTCCCCGGCCATGAGGGCGGTGTACACCTCGGCGACGCGGCGGGCCACCAGGGACAGGCCGAAGCCGTCGAGGGCGATGTGGTGGACGCGGTGGTACCAGACGAACTCCCGCGGCCCGGTGCGCAGCAGGGCGTGGCCGAAGAGCGGGTCGCGGGTGAGGTCGAGGGGGCGGGCCATGTCCTGGTCCATCCAGGCCAGGGCGGCGGCGTGCGGGTCGGGTTCGGCGGTGAGGTCGGCGATGTGGGTGTGCCAGTCGCCGGCCGGGGTGTCGACCTGCCAGGGGCGGCCGGTGTCGTCGGTGACGAAGGTGACGTTCAGGGCCTCGGTCTCGGCGACGACGTGGTGCAGGGCCCGGTCGAAGACGGCCGTGTCGATCGGTCCTGCGATGCGCAGGTATTCGGCGGTGTTGTAGGCGGGGCTGTCCGTGTCGAGCTGCTGCCCGGCCCAGATGCCGTTCTGGGCGGCCAGCAGCGGGCGGCGTTCAGGCTTCGGCACGGCCGGCTCCCTGCCCGCGTTCGGTGATGAGCTGCCACCACTGGGCGAAGGAGGTGCGCTCGGCCAGCTCGACGAAGGTCACGTCGGCGCCGGCCGCCTGCCAGCGTTCCAGCAGGGTGGTGATGCGCAGCGAGTCCAGCCCCGAGTCGAGCGGGCTGTCCTCCAGGTCGACGTCGCCGGGTTCCAGGAACAGGCACTCCGCGAGGTCCGCGCGGAAGCCGTCCAGGGTGAGGGGTTCGGGCATGGGGGCTCTCTCTCGGTGGCTCGTGCGGTGATGTGCGAGCGGGTCAGTTGACCTTGCGCGCGGTGTCGCTCCAGAACCGGTCGCGCAGTTCACGCCGGAGGATCTTGCCGCTGGGGTTGCGCGGGACGTGCTCGGTGAACTCGTAGCTCGCGGGCAGTTTGAACGCGGCCAGCCGTCCGACGAGGAAGGTGTGCAGGTCCCGTGGGCTGGGCCGCTCGCCCGCGGCCGGTACGACGAAGGCGTGCACCTTCTCGCCCCACCGCTCGTCGGGGATGCCGACGACGACCGCCTCCCCCACGCCGGGGTGGGCTTCCAGGACGTTCTCGATCTCGGCGGGGTAGACGTTCTCGCCGGCGACGAGGATGGCGTCCTTGATGCGGTCGCGGATGAACACGTACCCGTCCTCGTCGAGGTAGCCGGCGTCGCCGGTGTGGATCCAGCCGTCGACGAGCGTCTCGGCCGTCTTGTCGGGCAGTCCCCAGTACTCGACCATCCGGGCGGGAGTGTGCAGGCAGACCTCGCCGATGGCGCCGGGCGGCAGTTCGCGGCCGTCGCCGTCGATCACCTTGGCCCGCACGCCCGGGTAGGGGTGCCCGGCGGCCTGCATGAGCGGTCCGCCGGGGACGTGGGCGGCCGGGGGCAGGCAGACGGCGGTGTTGCCGGTCTCGGTCAGGCCGTAGATCTGGGCGAACTCGCAGTCCAGGACGGCGAGGCTCTCCTCAAGGAGCGCCTCCGAGATCGGGGAGCCGCCGTACACGGTCTTGCGCAGGGTGGTGAAGTCCTCGGCGCTCACCTTGGGTTCGGTGAGCATCATGCGCAGCATCGCCGGGACCACGCAGGCGGTGGTGATGCCGAGGTCGCGGATGAGGTCCACGGCCTGCCGGGCGGCGAAGGCGCGCATCGCGACCACCGTCGTACCGGCGTTGAAGTTCTGCGTGGCCCACCACAGGCCGCCGATGTGGAAGCCGGGGATGCCGATCAGGGCGATGTCGCCGGAGCGCCAGTCGATCCAGTCCAGTTGCTCGCTGGCGAGCCCGTCGCGGATCGCGAAGAAGCTGCGGTGGGCGATGACGACGCCTTTGGGCAGGCCGGTGGTGCCGCTGGTGTAGAGCTGGGCGACAGGGGTGTCGGGGGTGGGGTCGAACTCCGGCTCCCCGTCGGGGTGTCCGGCGCTCCAGGTCTCGACCTCGCTCAGGTGGACGATCGTTTCGGGGGGCTCGGTGTCCATGCCCGCGACGATCGGGGCGAACTCCTCCTCCAGGAACAGCAGCCGGGTGCCGGAGTCCTGGAGGATGTGGCTGACCTCGGGCGCGGTGAGCCGCCAGTTGACCGGGACCAGCACGGTGCCGGTCTTGGCGCAGGCGAAGAGGGCCTCGTAGTAGTGCTCGGACTCCTTGCCCAGGTAGGCCACCCGGTCGCCCTCGGCGAGTCCCGCCGCTCTGAGGGCGTGGGCGAGGCGGTTGCTGTGGCGGTGCAGGTCCGCGTAGGTCAGGGTGCGGCCCTCGCAGAGCACCGCCGCGGCCTCGGGCCGGCGGCCGGCGTGGAAGCGGGTGGTGTGGACGAGGGTGCTCAGTCCGGGGTGGTGCAGCCTGGTGCCCTGGTGCTGGGGCGCCGTGGATGTCTCCATGAAGCTGTGCCTCCGGTGGGTCAGGGGATGTTGACGAACGCGAGGGTCGCCTCGCCGTCGCTGCGGCCGCCGTGGGCGTCCCGGTAGCGGAAGGCGGTCTGGGCGTGGAGGAAGGGGCTGCCGCCGGCGGGGGTGCGCCGGGTCACGGAGCGGAACTCCAGCTCGCCGGTGAAGTCGCGGGGGTCGACGGGGCGCCGGAAGTTCGCCGTGAAGCGGGCGATGAGGATGTCGGGGAGCTGGTGGCGCCAGAAGTCGTCGAGGGTCCACTCCTCGAACCCGGTCAGCAGTCCCTCTTTCACCGACTTGGCGACCAGGTAGTACATCATCTGGTTGTAGGCGATGTTGGCCTCGACCGCGTTCAGGTGGCCGGTGTCGTCGATGTAGCAGGACTCGGGGATCGCGAACGCGCAGCGCGCGGCCGAGAGCCCGGCGGCGGCCGTCACCTCGGCGGTTCTCAGGTACTCGCAGTGCGCCTTGTAGGGCGTCAGGACCCGGGCGAGCAGGTCCTCGTCGGTGGGGTACGACCGCTGCGGCGGGGCGTCGGCGGGCGCGGTCACGCGGCGCGCATCCCGTCGTAGAGCTTGCGCTCGTCGTGGACGGTGACGCGGTGGGAGACGGTCGGCTCGGGGGTGGTGGTGTGGCGGGCGCGGTGGACGAGGCTGCGGTTGTCCCAGACCAGCAGGTCGCCCTTCTCGAAGGTCTGGAGGTGGATGCCCTCGTGTTCGTAGGTCTCGTCGAGCTGGCCGGTGGCCTCGAAGAGGCGATTGAGGAGTTCGTCGTCGAGGGGGTCGCCGGCCTCGTTCTCGATGCCGACGGTGAAGCCCTCGCTGAGGTAGAGGACGGTCTCGCCGGTCATCGGGTGGGTGAAGGTGGTGGGCTGGAGGACCGGCGGGGTCCTCGTCTCGACCTCGTCGATGATCTCGGAGATCGGGCGGTAGACGTCGTGCGGGCGGATCTTGAAGTACTTGCGCACGGAGTGCCGGCAGCGCGTTCCCTCGATCTCCTTCTTCAGCTCCGCGGACAGCCGCTCGTAGGCGCGGCCCATGTCGATGAAGTAGGTGCCGCGGTTCTTCTCCGGGACGACCTGGGGGTGGATCAGGGTGATGCCGAAGGGGTCGGGCATGAACTGGTAGTCGGCGTGCCAGAACTTGCCGGTCTTCGGTACGCCTATCTGCTTGCCGTTCTCGGGGACGTTGGAGGAGACGAAGATCTCCGGGACGTCGGGGTGCTTGTACATCGGCTCGTAGTAGGTCTCGGGGCGGCCGAGGCGCCGGCCGAGGGCGAGGAACTCCTCGGGGGTGAGGTGCTGTCCCTTCAGTACGGCGATCTTCTTGGTGTAGACGGCCTCCTTGAGGGTGCGGATGTCCGCTGCGGAGGCCGTGGTGTGGTCGAAGTCCTCGACGATGACGCCGAGTTCGGCGCCGGGCTGGTCGGTGATCTGCATGGCTGCCGGTCCTTTCGGGGAGGTCAGACGGTGGTGGTGCGCCGGGAGTCGACCAGGTCGGCGAGCCGGCCCAGGGTGAGGTCGGGCTGGAGTTCGTCGTCGCCGACGGTGACGCCGAGGTCGCGTTCGATGCGGATGCTGATCTCGACCGTGGTCAGGGAGTCCACATCGAGCGCGCCGAGGGTGGCCTCGGGGCGGATCAGGCCGGCGGGTACGTCGTGCAGGTGGACGATGACGTCGACGATCTGTTCGTAGGTGCTCATGGTGTGGTCCGTTCCGGTTGCGGGTGATCGGCGAGGTCGGGCCAGGTCGTCAGGCAGGAACCCCAGGTGAGGCCACCGCCGAAGGCGGTGATCAGGAGCCGGTCGCCGGGCCGTACGCGCCGCCGGGCGACGGCGTCGGCGAGGGCGAGCGGGATGGAGGCGGCTCCGGTGTTGCCGACGGTGTCGACGTTGACGACGCAGCGCTCTCTCGGCAGGCCCAGGTCGTCCGCGACGGAGTGCAGGATGCGCAGGTTGGCCTGGTGCGGGACGAAGTGGTCGACGTCGTCGGTCTTCCAGCCGGCGTGCTCCAGGGTGGCCCGCGCCGAGGCGGCCATGCGGGTCACGGCGTGCCGGTAGACCTCCTTGCCGCGCATCGCGAAGTGGCGTTGCGCGTGGGTGGGTTCGACGGTGGTGGAGCGCTGGCGGGAGCCGCCGGCCTCGACGGTGATCAGGTCCTCGTGGGCGCCGTCGCTGCCGAGGTCGAAGTGGCCGACCGCGCCCGGCTCGTCGGCGTCTCCCGCGCGCAGGACGACCGCTCCGGCGCCGTCCCCGAAGATGATCGCGTTGGCGCGGTCCAGCGGGTCGACGATGCCGGAGTAGGTGTCCGCGCCGATCAGCAGGACCCGGCGGGCGACGCCGGCGGCGATCAGTCCGGCGGCGGTCGCGAGGCCGTACACGAACCCGGTGCACACCGCCCCGACGTCGAAGGCCGCCGCTCCCGTCAGGCCCAGGCGGGCGGCCACCACGGGGGCGGTGGCGGGGCAGGGACGGTCCGGGGTGGTCGTGGTGACGATCACCGTGTCGGCGGGCTCGCCGCCCGCGGAGCGCAGGGCGCGGCGGCCGGCTTCGACGGCGAGGTCGGAGGTGGCCTGGCCGGGGTCGGCGAGGTGGCGGCTGCGGATCCCGGTGCGGGTGCGGATCCAGGTGTCGTCGGTGTCGAGGCGGTCGGCGAGTTCGTCGTTGGTGACCACGCGGGGCGGTACCCATCCGGCGAGGCCGCACAGGACGGCCGTCCGAGCGGGCGGGCCGAAGGTGTCGCTGGGCACAGCGGTACTCCTCGTGGGGTGAGAAGGGGAACTAGGCGGCGACCGGAGCGGCCTTGCGCAGGGCGAGGGTGAGCGGGACTCCGCAGCACAGGACGGCGGCGACGGCGAACACGGCGGTGCGTATCCCGGTCAGCAGGGCCTCGTCCGGCGGGCCCTGGCCGACGCTGCCGGACAGGGCGACCAGCAGGGCGAGGCCGACCGCCCCGCCCGCCTGGAGCGTGGTGGAGGCCATGCCCGAGGCGACGCCCTGGTCCTCGGCGGCGATCCCGGAGGCGGCGACGATCCACATCCCGGTCCAGGCAGCGCCCTGGCCGAGGCCAAGCAGCACGATCCCCGGCAGCAGCAGGGCGTAGGAGCCGTCCCCGGTGAGCGCGAGACCGAGGGCGGCGGCCCCCGCCGCGCCCAGGGCCATGCCGCCGACCAGCATGCGGCGCACGCCGACCCGGGCGACGGCCCGCTCCCCGGCCTGCGTGCCCAGGGCGGTCACCACGGCCGGGACGAGGAACGCCAGGCCGGTCGCGAACGCGCTGTAGTCGCGCACGTGCTGGAAATAGAGGGTGAGGAAGTAGGGCAGGGAGCTGAAGGTCGCGCTGTAGAGGGCGGTGATCGCCATCGCGGCGACCAGGCCCCGGTGGGCGAACAGCCGGGCCGGCACCAGGGGGTCGCGGGTGCGGGTCTCGACGACCGCGAAGACGGCCAGCAGGGTGACCGAGAGTACTGCGCCGATCAGGGCGGACGGGCTGGTCCAGCCCGCCTCGGGGGCGTGTATCAGCAGGAACACGAAGAGGGTGATCCCGCCGGTGGCGGTCAGTGCGCCGGTGACGTCGAACCGCCGGGTGCCGGTACGCGGGCCGTCGGCCGGGAACAGCCGCCACCCCGCCCACGCCAGGGCCGCCGCCACGGGGACGTTGACGAAGAACACCGACGGCCAGCCGAACGCCTCGACGAGCACCCCGCCGAGCAGCGACCCGAAGCACAGGCCACCGGCCCCCGCCGCGCCCCACACCGCCAGGGCGCGGTTCCGGGCGGGGCCTTCCTCGTAGATCGTGTTGATCAGGGAGAGGGTGGCCGGGAACAGCAGGGAGCCGCCGATGCCCTGTACCGCGCGGACCGCGACCAGGACGCCCGCCGACTCCGACAAGCCGCCCACCAGAGACGATCCCGCGTACACGAGGGCGGCGACGACGAAGGTCCGGCGCCGGCCCAGCAGGTCGGCCGTCCGGCCGCCCAGCAGGAGGAAGCCGCCCGTCGTCACGACGTAGGCGCTGACCACCCACTGGAGGTCGTGCGGGGAGAAGCCGAGGCCGGTTCCGATGTCGGGGAGGGCGACGTAGACGATGTTGTAGTCGAGGGCTATGACCAGCTGGGCCAGTGCCAGAACAAGAAGAGACAGTCGTGCCCGCACGGCCGAAATCCCCCTCCCGCATCAACGGGAATCAATGGAACGAATAGATGAACCGGTCGATCATTTTCGGTCACCCTAACACCCGGAAGAAAGCTTGAGAACAATTCACGGAAGAACACTTACGGAAAGCATAAATACCATTTCAGGGCAGCGCTGAATTCCGGCAGTGCCACACTGCCGGATATCCGCTTCAGATGGTCAGCCGTCTCCCATGAGGCGCCTGATCTCAGCGATGAGGACGGTGAGCGCCTGGCGTTCCGGAATAGTCGTCTCCGGGTGCCAGAGGTCTACGAGAAGGCAGGTGCGGGGCCGGTCTCCGGCATTGCGCGCCTCATGCTCGAAGGAGTAGTCGAAGAGGAGACATTTCCCTTCCGTCCAGGAACGTGTTTCACCGGCCACCGTGATGCTGCACCCGTCTGGAATGTCCACGGCGAGATGCAGGTTGATGCTGAAGTTCCACAGGTCGCAATGCGGGGCGATGGACGCGCCCGGCAGCAGGGTGGAGAAATGGCATTCGAGGAGGGGGCATATCTTGCCGGTCTCGACGGCGAACTCGTCGAGGACCTTGTACGCCGTGGGCGCGGTGTCCGCCGACTCCCCGACCAGTCCCCCGCCCCGGTACAGGTAGAGGGCCTGCCAGTCCTCCTGCCGGGTCAGATAGTGCTCGTAGTCCGAGAACGCCTCCCGGCGTCCCGCCCAGGCCGCGGCCAGCTCCTGCTTGATCGCCGGGTGGGCGGCCTCGAACGCCTCGACGACGGGGGCCAGTTCGGGATGGCCGCGGGGATCGTGCCAGGGCGTCGGGGACAGCCCCGGCAGGATCCACTTGGCCCCTCGCTGGAGCGGGTGACGCTCCCCGCCTCCGCCGGGCTCCAGCATCCGTTCCACACGGCGGAGGGAGTCAGCGCCGTGCTCGCCTCGGATCGCCGCGAAGGCGTCCTCCATCTCAGGTGTCATGCGAGCCCCTTCCGGCTGCCGGATCGGTGTCGCAGTAGTAGTCGGGTGAAGGAGCCGGGAAGTTCCCGCGAGATTCCGTCAATTCCGGCGGGCAGCGGGAGAGTTGGCCCTCTCCCGCTGTCGCCGCAGGTGAACGGCCTCGGCGCGGGAGGCGTCAGAGCGCCTCGGCGTCCCGCAGCAGCCCGCCGAGAACCGCACGGGCGCGGGAGACCCGGGAACGGACCGTGCCCACAGGACAGCCGAGGAACCCGGCCGCCTCCTCGTACGACAGTCCGACCACCTGGGTGAGCAGGAACGCCTCCCGGCGTTCCTCTGACAGGGTCTCCAGGAGGTCGAGCAGGGCCACGCCGTCGTCGAAGCCCGGCAGGCCGCGCGGCTGGGCGCACTCGTGCGCCGTCCGCCAGTCCACGGCGTCGGCGATCCGGGGGCGGGCCGCGGCACGCCGCAGGCTGTCGGCCACCGCCCGGCGGGCTATCGACAGCAGCCAGGTACGGGCCGAGGCCCGCCCCTCGAAGCGGTGCAGGCTGCCGAGCGCGCGGGCGAAGGTGTCCTGGGTCAGGTCATGGGCGGTCTGGTGATCACCGCTGAGATGGGTGACGTAGCGCAGCACGTCACCGTGGAGGGCGCGCACGAAGTGGTCGGCCGCTTCGGGGTCTCCCGCGCGGGCGGCCAGCGCCCAGGCGGTCGCCGACGCGTCCACCGAGGCGCGGTCCGCCCGGGAGGCGGGCAGGACAGAGATCATCGGGTGATGTCCTTCTCGGGTCTTCCGGCGCCCGGCCCGCAGGGGGGCGGGGCTCACCGGCGCAGAGGGGTGCGTCCGTACGCGGAGGTACGGCGATGCCCGGAGCCCGTCCAGAAGCGCGACACCGCAGGGGCTCCGGTGGATCCGGCTGTCTCAGCGGACAGCGGCACCCACGGGCGGCCCGCGGAAGGTGAGGGAACAGCACAGCAGCAGACGTACGGGGGCCGGTGCGGCGGCCGTACGGCGCCCGCGCACGGACGGGCGGTGGAACGGCTCGGGCAGCGCCAGCAGCAGGCGCAGGGGTGCCGCCAGCCAGGCCGCCGCCGTCCGCAGGACGCGGAAGGCCGCGCGCTCGCCGTGGGCCAGCCACAGCCCGCACAGGACCGCGGCCAGGAGGTGCGCGGCGAACATGCCGGCCGAGGCCGTGCCGTTCATGCCGGTCATGTCGTGGGCCGCGTGAGGGGTGGATCCCATGTCCATCCCGGCCATGGACCCCATGTCCATCGAGCCCATGCCGGCCGAGGGGCCGTGGTGGTGCATGGCGGCGGGGGCGGCGGTCGACGCGGACGTCTGTGCCAGGGCGAACGTCTCGTGCAGCACCGCCTGGGCGCCGGTCACGACCGCGACGATCAGCGGGCGTCCGCGTTCCCGGCCGGCCAGCAGCCAGCCGACCACGCCGGTCCCGACCGCGCCGGCGGCCAGGGCCGACCAGGGCACAGGGCCCGACATCGCCGCGTGTCCGAGGGCGGCGAGCAGCACGCAGACGGCGGCGAACACACCGGCCCGCACCGCGCGGTACCCCCCTCGGACAGTCATAGTCCGCCCATCCTCGCACCCGGCGTCCGAACGTCATCAGGGGGTACGTACGAACCCCCGCCCTCCGACTCACCCGCGCCGAGGTGACGCACGTCATAGCAGATGCACGGGAACCCGGGGCCCTCGAAGAACGACTACTGGAACGACAGCGAACCGGGTTTCACCACGACGGCCACCGCCTCGACCGGTCCGCTGCGGCGGAACTCCAGGGTGAAGGACACCAGGTCGCCCGGCTGCCACCCGCCCGCCGGCACGGGCACCGTCAGGTCGACACCGGTCGGCGACATCGCGAGGCTGTCGCCCGCCGCGACGGAGACGGAGTCGATCTCCGCCCCGTAGGCCGCGTTCCGCTGCCGCATCCGGTGCTGGGAGAGCGTCACCTCACCGGAGACGCCCCGTGCCGTGATCCGCACCAGGGTGTCGGCCGAGCCGCCCCGGTTGGCCAGGTCGAAGAACGCCGCCGTCTCCGGTATCCCGGCGGAGGGCAGCAGGACGCGTCCGCCGGTGACACTGATCCGGGCCGGGCTCCCGGCCCTGCCCGTACCGGCCCAGGCGGTCAGGCCGGCCAGCGCCACACTGCACGCCGCGACGGGCACCAGGGCGGCCAGCGCCCCGTCCCGTATCCGCTTGCGGTCGAGGCCCTTGAAGTTCCTCATCGGACACCCGCCTTCGCGGTCCGCGTCCCGCGCCCCCGGCCCGGCGACGGCTGCCAGGCGCGCAGCCGCAGGCTGTTGGCCACCACCAGTACGGAACTCAGCGACATCGCCGCGGCGGCGACCATGGGGTCGAGCAGGCCGACCATGGCCAGCGGCACGGTGACGACGTTGTAGCCGAACGCCCACGCCAGGTTGGCGCGGATCGTGCCCAGGGTGCGGCGGGCCAGCAGGACCGCGTCGACGAGCGCCTCGATGTCCCCGCGCGCCAGCGTCAGGTCGGCCGCTCCGATGGCCACGTCGGTGCCGCTGCCCATGGCGATGCCCAGATCGGCTCCGGCGAGCGCGGCGGCGTCGTTCACCCCGTCGCCGACCACCGCGACCCGGGCCCCTTCCTCCTTCAACTGCCGTACGAGGGCGGCCTTGTCCTCGGGAGTGCAGCGGGCCCGCACCTCGTCGATGCCGAGCGCGGCGGCGACGGCCTCGGCCGGCGCCCTGTGGTCACCGGTGGCCAGCACCGGACGGATGCCCAGGCGCCGCAGTCGCTCCACGGCCCGGAAACTGCCGGGCCGCACCAGGTCGCCGACGGCGATCAGCGCCTCGGGCCGACCCTCGACCCTGACCAGGACCGGCGTGTGCGCGGCCTCCTCCGCCGCCGCCAGCGCCTCGGCCAGCACCTGCGGCAACTCGCCGTCGGGTGCGCCCGCCTCGACCGTGACGCCGTCCACCCGGCCGCTGACCCCGTGTCCCGGTACGGCGGCGAAGCCGGTGACGTCCGGCAGCGGTCCGGCGCCCTCCGTACGGCGCGCGTACGCGGTGACCGCCCGTCCGATCGGGTGCTCGGAGCCCTGCTCCACCGCGCCGGCCAGCCGCACCACCTCGTCCTGCCCGAGCGCCCCCGGCACCACGGTGACCCGGGCCACCGTCATGTGACCGGTGGTCAGGGTGCCGGTCTTGTCCAGGACGACCGTGTCCACGTGCTGGAGTGCCTCCAGCGTCTGCGGTCCGCTCACCAGCACGCCCAGCTGGGCGCCGCGCCCGGTGGCGGCCATCAGGGCGGTCGGTGTCGCCAGCCCCAGGGCACAGGGGCAGGCCACGACGAGGACGGCCACGCAGGCCGTGATCGCCGCCTGCGGGTCGGCTCCGGCGCCCAGCCAGAACCCGAGGACGGTCACCGCGATCGCCATCACGACGGGGACGAAGACCCCGGCGACCGCGTCGGCCAGCCGCTGCGCCCGCGCCTTCCCGGCCTGCGCCTCGGTGACCAGCCGGGTGATGCGGGCCAGCTGGGTGTCCGCGCCGACGGCCGTCGCCTCGACGAGCAGCAGCCCGCCGGCGTTGACGGCGCCGCCGACCAGGGCCGAGCCGGGGCTCACCTCCACCGGTTCACTCTCCCCGGTGACCAGGGACAGGTCCACGGCGGAACTGCCCTCGGTCACCCGGCCGTCGGTGGCGACCCGCTCGCCGGGCCGCACCACGAAGACCTGCCCCACCCGCAACTGCTCGATGGGGATGGACCGTTCGCCGTGCGCGTCCTTCACGGACACCTTCTTGGCCGCGAGTTCGGCCAGCGACCGCAGTGCCGCCCCGGTCCCCCGCCGGGCCCGCCCCTCCAGGTACCGCCCGGCCAGGACGAACAGGGGCACACTCACGGCGGCTTCGAGATACACGTGGGCCATGCCCTCGGAGGCGGAGGGCACCAGGCTGAACGGCATCCGCATCCCGGGCTCGCCCGCCCCGCCGAAGAACAGCGCGTACACCGACCAGGAGAACGACGCCACCACCCCGAGCGAGACCAGGGTGTCCATGGTGGCCGTGGAGTGCCGCAGCCCGCGCAGGGCCCTGATGTGGAAGGGCCAGGCGCTCCACACCGCGACCGGAGCCGCCAGCATGAAGCACAGCCACTGCCAGTTGCGGAACTGGAGCGCCGGCGCCATCGACAGCACCAGCACCGGCACCGCCAGCAGCGCGGTGACCAGCAGCCGTTCCCGCTCGATGCGGGCCTCGGTGTCGCCCTCGTCCGCCTTGTCCTCGCTCACGGGCAACGCGGCCTGGTACCCGGCCTGTTCGACCGCGGTGACGAGGTCCACGGGCGCCACACCGGCCGGGTGGCTGACCCGGGCGAGCCCCGTGGCCAGGTTGACCGTGGCCGTGACGCCCTCCAGCTTGGCGAGCTTCTTCTCCACCCGCCGGACACAGGCCGCGCAGGTCATCCCGCCCACGGTGATGTCCGTGACCACGAGGTCCGCCGTCGACGCGCCCGCCATCACTCACCGCTCCCGTGGCCCATCCCCGGCATGTCCTCCATGCCGCCGCCCGTCCCCGGGGTGTCGCCCGTCCCCTCACCGCTCCCACCGCCGCTTCCCGTGCCGTGCATACCGGGCGCCACCGGCCCCGCCGCCCTGCCGACGGCGTACGACACCGAGAACACCAGCACCATCAGGAGCAGGAAGCCCCACAGCGCGGGCGGGGGCAGAAATCTGCCGGCGGATCGGGGTGAGCGCGGAATATCGGCCATGCCCGGCCTTTCCTGGTCATGTCGAACCGTCTTGTGCCAGACGGCGGTCGGAGCCGTACCGCCCCAGTAGTCGGCGCGGCGGGGCGCCGAGTTCCAGCGACCAATCGTGGTACGCGTCACAGGGACCGCCGGGTCGGGCGACGCCCAGCCAACTGGCCGTCGGTGACCCCGAACGGCGGCTCCGCGCCCGCCAGACCCACTCCGGCACCCACGTCCTGCACGCGGCCCTGCGCCAGATCCTCGGCCCGAACGCCCTCCAGTCCGGCTCCCGCAACCGCCGCCCCGGCCACCTCCGCCTGGACTTCCCCTGGCGCGGCGCCCTCTCGGCCACCGCGCGCACAGCGACACCTTGAGAAGTGGGATCCAGCCCCAGTCAGCAGCGTGCGCGATGGCTCGGAACCTGTGACGCGGCAGGCCGGGCGCCGTGGATCAGGTGCGGGCGACGTTGCCGAGCGAAGTACGCAGGTCGTTCTCCTCGATGAGCAGCGGGGGCAGAGGAGTCGCGTTGGCCGGGTTGAGCGAGTCGAAGAGCAGGGCGATGAACCGGGCGCGCAGTGAGGGTGTGGCGCCGGGGAGCGCGAGGCCGGCGACGGCCATGACGAGGAAGTGCGGGATGTCCTCGGCGGTGAGGTCGGGGCGGATCTCGTCGGCCTGCTGCGCGCGCACCAGGAGGGGGTGGAGTGAGGCGCTGAAGCGCTGGAGGACCTCCACCGCGACGTCGGCGAAGTTTCCGGCGAAGGTGACCAGTCCCCGTTCCTCGGTGATCAGGTCGAGCAGACGCGTGGCGATGTCCTGAAGGGCCTGGCGGGTGTGCGGGGAGTCGGCGGCCTGCTCGATCAGGGGGAGGAGGTCGGTTTCGAGGATGTCCTCCAGCACGGCCCGGACGATCGCCTCGCGGTTGGGGAAGTGGCGGTAGAGCGTGGCGATACCGACGCCGGCTTCTGTCGCGATCTGGTCCAGGGAGGCTTCGCCCCTGCCCAGCACCGTACGCCCCGCAGCGGTGATCCGCTCCACGTTGGTGCGGGCGTCGACCCGGCGCCGGGTCGCGCGGCCGTCCGTCGTTGCCATCTGTGACTCTCCCCTGATCTCGGATGAGGCCACCGTATCTGATAGCTCCCTACCGCATTGATAGAACACTATCGCTTTGATAGTACTCTCTCACTTCGCGTGGCGTCCGGCCTCCCGGACCGCCCGAGACAGAGGGAGAAGTCTGTGTCCGTTCTGCTGTACCGGCTGGGCAGGTTCGCCTACGGCAAGCCCTGGTACGTCATCGGAGGATGGCTGGCCGTGCTGGCGGCGGTCGTACTGCTGCTCGTGACCCATCCGGTCAGGCTCAGCAACGAGGTGCGCATCGACGGCACCCCGTCCCAGAAGGTCATCGACGGCCTGGCCACCTCCCTGCCGGAGGCGTCGGGCGGCCAGGGCATGCTGCTCTTCACCGCCCCGGAAGGCGCCCGGATCGACGACGAGAAGGCCCGGTCCGCCCTGGTGGCGGCCGTGGACGCCGTCTACCGCCACGACCACGTCATCGACGTCAGGAAAGCCCTGTCCCAGGAGGCCGCCAAGGGCGAGAACAGCCCCCTGATACGGGCTCAGGCAGCGGTCGCCCGAGCCGCCGGGGTGCCGTCCTCCGACAAGGTTCCCGTCCCCTTGGAGCAGGACGGCCGGCCGGTGCCGGGGGTCGTCGTCTCCGCCGATGGCGCGACCGCGCTGATGCAGTTCCAGTTCGACGCCCAGACCTTCGAACTTCCCGCCGGGACGATCGACAGCGTCA
The DNA here is from genome assembly GCF_048159485.1 of Streptomyces sp. 4F14. Taxonomy (NCBI): domain Bacteria; kingdom Bacillati; phylum Actinomycetota; class Actinomycetes; order Kitasatosporales; family Streptomycetaceae; genus Streptomyces; species Streptomyces sp. 4F14. The sequence goes on along the minus strand of NZ_JBLRVY010000001.1, from coordinate 499,752 downwards.
TCCGGGCCGCCACCCGACAGGCCACGGCCGGCGGCCTCGACGTCCTGCCGTCGGCGGCGATGATGGAGATCCCCGACATCATCGGCGTCGGGGAGGTCGTCGGCGTCGCCGTGGCGGCTCTGGTCCTGCTGGTCACTCTGGGATCGGTCGTCGCCGCGGGCCTGCCGCTCGTGATCGCCCTGACCGGCGTCACCGTGGGCGTCGGTGGCGCCTTCACCCTCTCCACCGTGTTCGAGATCCACTCACTCGCCGCCGTGCTGGCCCTCATGCTGGGGCTGGCCGTGGGGATCGACTACGCGTTGTTCATCGTCAACCGGGAACGCCGGCTGATCCTCGACCAGGGCATGGACCCCCACGAAGCGACCGCCCGGGCGCTCGGCACCGCCGGGAGCGCGGTCTTCTTCGCCGGCAGCACGGTCATCATCGCTCTGGCCGGGCTCCTGGTCATCGGCATCACGCTCCTCAGCACCATGGCCGTCGTCGCGGCCGGCACGATCGCCATCGCCGTCCTGCTCGCCCTGACCCTGCTGCCCGCCCTGCTGGGCCTGGTCAAAGAACGCGTCTGCCCCGCCCGTACCCGGCGAAGGGAACAGGAGCGTGCGCGAGGCGCCGAACACACCCGGACGGTCCGCTGGGGAACCTTCCTGGTCCGCCACAGGTACGCCGCCCTCGCGGCCTCGATCCTGATCCCCGCGATCCTGGCGATGCCCGCCGCCGGCATGAAGCTCGGCCTGCCCTCCGGCGCGAGCTACAACACCGACACCGGGCAGCGACGCAGCTACGACCTGGTCAGCGACGCGTACGGCCCCGGCTACAACGGCCCCCTCCTGATCGCCGTCGGCTCCGCCACGAACGGTCGGGCCCTCTCCCCCGAGACCCTCGCCGCCGTGACCTCGGACCTGCGCGGCGTCGAGGGCACCACCTCGGTCTCCCTCGCCGGGATGAGCCGGACCGGCACCACCGCCGTCCTCAGCCTGATACCCGGCAGCGGCCCCAACGACGACGCCACCAAGGATCTCGCCACGGCCCTGCGGGACAGGAGCGCGCAGATCCGCGCGACCCACGGCGCCGACATCGGCATCGCCGGCTTCACCACCCTCGCGATCGACGTCTCCGACCGGCTCGCCGACGTCCTGCCCCTCTACGTGGCCACCGTCCTCGGGCTGTCCCTCGTCCTCCTGCTCCTGGTCTTCCGCTCCCTCATGGTCCCGGTGACGGCCACCCTCGGCTTCCTGCTGAGCATCGCCGCCACCTTCGGCATCACCACGGCCGTCTTCCAGTGGGGCTGGTTGCAGGGCCTGATCGGACTCGACGCCACCGCGCCGGTCGTGAGCCTGCTGCCCATCATCATCACCGGCGTCCTCTACGGACTCGCCATGGACTACCAGATGTTCCTGGTGACCTCCATACGCGAAGCACACGTACACGGGGCCACCGCCGTCGACGCCACCGTCACCGGCTTCGCCCGCGCCGCCTCCGTCGTCCTGGCGGCGGCCACCATCATGATCTCCGTCTTCGCCGGCTTCGTCTTCAACGCCCAGCCCATGATCAAACAGGCCGGCTTCGCGCTGGCCGCGGGCATCCTCATCGACGCCTTCCTCATCCGCATGACCTTCATCCCGGCCACCATGGCACTCGCCCGGGAGAAAGCCTGGTGGATCCCCGCCCGGCTGGACCGCCTGCTGCCCGACCTCGACGTCGAGGGCGACAAGCTCGCCCAGAAGATCCCGCCGCCCCGTCCCACCCCGGCCCGGCAGACCCAGACCACCGGCTGACCGACGGCACCGTCTCTTCCCACCCTGCCGTCAGGCCATCGGCGAAGAAGAGACGGCGCCGGACAGACCGCCGTGCGGGTTGCCGGAGAAACCGTCACATCCTGTGGATCGTGAGGTAGTTCAGGCTGCGCGGGCTTCGGGGTGCTCCACGAGTTCCCCCGTTCGAAGCGAGCCTCTGCCTCGAAGACGCCTGCGCACCCGGCGCGAAGGTCAAAGGCCGGGCCAACATCGTCAAGGCGCTGAACGAGTACGACCGGGGTGACACCGTCCGCGCCGTGCGGGTCAACGGCCTCGACACGGTGCAGTGGTTCGACACCCCGCTCGGCCAGAGGCGGTCGTCCTCGGCGCCGGGGACCTGTCGGCGTGGCCGCACACTCGCGTCGACACCGACTTCCGTCCGGTACGGGGCTGCCCCGGCGACTTCTGGCACTGCGCGCGACCGTCGTCGCCGCGGCACGAGCGGCAGGTGTCGACGCCGTCGACCACCCGTTTCCCGGCTTCCGCGACGAGGGGGCGTACCAGAGCGACTTCGACGGCAAGTGGTGCATCCACCCGCCCCAAGTCCCGTCGGCCAACGCGGCGTTCGCCCCCACCCCGGACGAGATCACACGGGCCCGGACCACCCGGGACGCGTACCGCACCGCCGAGGAGACGGGCGTCGGTGCGATCGCCGTCGACGGGATGCTGATCCACGATCACTCCTCTGCTGCCCGGGGTACTGGCGACCCTCGAATGCCGGGTCGCCGACACGGTCACCCCCGGGACCCATGAGCGAGATACCGTGCGGGACTGCCGCTGACGTACTTCCGGGGACATCTCGGCCGGCTGCCTCCCGGCGTCGAGCCCCGGCAGATCTGACGGCAGGCCGCCAGGATCGCCACCGGCGTACACCCCAGGCTGTTCCAGGTCCGGTCGGTGCACGGCAGGCGGCGTCCCTGAACCGCTAGGCGACGCCGGTCATGCTGGCGAACACCACCGTGTTGTTGGGGTAGTAGTGCCGGGCCGCGTCGAACTCCCCGCCGCAGGTGATCAGTCGCAGCCCGGCGTGGTCGACGTTCTTGTAGACCTCCAGGGTGGGGAATGCCGCTTTCTCGTACTCCTCGACCCGGTCCACGGTGAAGGTGGCCGTCCTCCCGTCCTCGCGGGACACCTCGACGGTGTCACCGGCCTTGAGGGTCTTGAGTTTCTTGAAGACGGCGTCCGCGCCGTTCCAGGTCACGTGGCCGGCGATGACGGCCGGCCCCTCGGAGCCGGGGGTGGGGCCGGGTTCGTACCAGCCCGCCAGATCCGGGTTCTCGGGGGTCGTCATCTCGCCCTTGGCGTTCTGGCCGAGGGTCTCCAGCTCGCTCGACACGCCGAGGGAGGGGATGGTGACCTTGGTCGGCACGGACCTGTCCAGAGCGGCGACAGTCTGCCCGGGGGTGGCGAGCTGCACTCCCTGCCCCGGGACCGCCTGCGGGGCGGTGTCCTGCCCCGCGCAGGCGGTGAGCAGCAGGGCGGTGACGGCGGTCGCGATCACGGACGCGGTGACGCGGCGTGCGCCGGGCCGGGTGCGTGCGGCGGTACGGCTCACGCGGCACCTCCGGCCTTGACGCCGGCCCGGCGGCGGACGACGAACAGCGTGCCGACCGCGGCGGCCGTGGCGGCGCCGGCCGCGCCGATCATCGTCCCCGGGGACATGCCGGCCGAGGTGGACCCGCTGCCGGTCTCGACACCGCCCACCGGCACCGAGCCGACCGAAGCGCCCTTGACCTCACCGCAGTTGGTCGGTGCCGTCGCCTCCTGCGGGAGCTTCGGGTCGAGTTCGCTCTTGCCGGCGCCCTCGAAGTCGTACTTGTCGTTGCCGTTGCGGTCGATGCCGTGCTGGACGACGTGCAGGTCCTTGATGTGGTCGATGACGTCCTGCGAGACCGGGATGGTCCGCTTGTAGGAGATCTTGCCCTCCTTGTCGGCGACCGGCATCCGGTCCACCGCCAGGCCGCTCTTGACCGCGTCGGTGTCGCCCGAGACGGTGAGCGCGATGTTGATGTCGCCGTAGTGGACGGTGGCCTCGGTGTTGTTGAGGATGCCGTCGCCGTTGGTGTCCGCGCTGTCGTCCGGGCAGACGAAGTCGTGTCCCTCGGTGGATCCGTGCAGGTGCTGCGCCGAGGGCTGGCCCGGCACCATGCCCTCGGACTTGATCCACACCGTCAGTTCCGTGCCGCGGGCGCTGAGCAGGACCGTCCCCCTGGAGCCGGAGTCGTTCAGCTGCTCCAGGTCGATCTGGTAGGCCGGGGTGTCCTCCGCCGCGAGCGCCGGGAGGGAGCCCGCCAGGGTGAGCAGGGCGGCGGCGGGGAGAGCGGCGAGTACCGCGAGGCGGACGGGTCGCTTGGACATCGCGTGCGTTCCATTTCCGCGGACTCCGCAGAGGGAGCCGCATATCGGACGGATCACTGCCGAGCCCGGAGGCCGGTCGCTTATTGCGACCATGTTGCAGTTACCCATGTAACGCAGGAAGGTCGGCCGGTGTTCAAAGCCCGCGACGACCCGTTGCCGGAACGACCGAAGGGCTCCCCCGAGTCACGTCCTCGGGAGAGCCCTTCGTCCTACCGCCTGCCGTGCGTGAAGGTTGAGAAGACGATCACGAGGCAGGACGCCCAAAAACCCGCAGGGAATCACGGGTTGAGCAGCAGCACATCCGCACGGGACTTCGCGGCGGCGTAACGCTTCGCGACGTCCTGCCAGTTGACGACCGCCCACATCGCGTCGATGAAGTCGACCTTCTGGTTCTTGTACTGGAGGTAGAAGGCGTGCTCCCAGGCGTCGAAGACGAGGACCGGCACCGAGCCCTGGCCGACGTTGCCCTGGTGGTCGTAGACCTGCTCGACGACGAGGCGCCCGCTGAGCGGCTCGTAGGCGAGGACACCCCAGCCGGAACCCTGCGTCGTGGCGGCGGCCTTGGTGAGCTGCGCCTTGAACCCCGCGAAGGAACCGAAGGACTCGGTGATCGCGTCGGCCAACTCCCCGACCCCGTCGGCCGCGAGGGGCTCGCCGCCGCCGTCGCCGGTCATGTTGTGCCAGTAGATGGAGTGGAGGATGTGCCCGGAGAGGTGGAACGCGAGGTTCTTCTCCAGCCCGTTGATCGACCCCCACTGCTCCTTGTCGCGCGCTTCGGCGAGCTGCTCCAGCGTGTCGTTGGCACCCTTCACGTACGCAGCGTGGTGCTTGTCGTGGTGCAGCTCGATGATCTGCGGGTTGATGACCGGTTCGAGCGCGGCGTAGTCGTAGGGGAGCTCCGGGAGCGTGTAAACCGCCATGTCCAACGTCCTCCGACATAATTGCAAACAGTGTGCAGTTGCACGCTAACAGCAGATGTGGCGGAGCGCGGATCGGGCATTGGTCCTAGGTCTGTGGTCATGTCGCGCAGCCGTGGAACGAGGGGGCGTCACCGTGCCGGAAACCCGCCGATCGCCGCAGGTCGCCAACGCGACGGAGGCTCGTGCCCTGCTGCGGCGGCACGGGTTCAGGTGCACGCCGGGCCGGTTGCGGATCGTGGAGGCGCTGCGTGCCGCCGGGGGACATCTCTCGATCGGCGAGGCGTGCGAGCGGCTGGCCGAGAGCGGGAAGGCCGTCCACGCGGCCACCGTGTACCGGACGCTGGAGGCGCTGACCGCCGCCGGACTGACGCACACGATGCCGGGTCCCGGTCCGACGCGGTACGGGCTGACCGAGCGGCCCCACCACCACGCCGTGTGCCGTGCCTGCGGCTCCGTCGCGACGCTGGCGCCGGAGCGCCTCGCGGACGTCGCGGCCCGGATCGAGGAGCTGACGGGCCTCAGGCCGGACGCGTCGGGGTCGCTGTTCGTGTACGGACACTGTGCGAGCTGCGCCGACCGGCGGAGATGAAGGGTGAGGCGGCGCCGGGTTGGGACGCCGTCAAGCAAGAGCGCCGCCTCACACTTCTTGCAGACTAGTTGTTATTGCAACTCATGGGCAATAGCTGCCCGGGCTCTTGGCCTCGATCCACCGGACGGACCCTCAGGCCGGGTCGGCGTCATGGCGTTTCAGCCATTCCAGGATCGCGCGGTTCGTCTCCTCGGGCCTCTCCTGCTGGATCCAGTGCCCGGCGTCGAGGTGGACCTCCTCGACGCCGGGCACGAACTCCGCGAGGTTCTCGGCCCGGGCCACGGCGTCGCGGTCGCCGTAGATCATCAGGGCGGGCCGGTGGACGACCGGGTCGACGTCGGCGAGCAGGTGCCAGTCGCGGTCGAGGTTCCGGTACCAGTTGATGCCGCCGGTGAACCCGGACTTCTCGAAGGCGGAGACGTAGACGGCCAGGTCGCTGTCGCTCATCAGGGGCTCTCCGAGGGGAGTCTCCGCCCGGGCGAGATCGATCATCACCATCCCCGGCTGCGGCTCCTTGAGGGGCTCGTTCTTGCGGTACAGGTTGCGCAGGAACCGTGCGGGGTTCTCGTCGAACACGGCGTCGGCGACGCCGGGTTGCCGGTTGAAGTGGACGAAGTAGTAGTCGCTGCCGAGCATCGCCTCCATGAACGCGAGCCAGGGCGTCTCGCCGCGTACGGGGTACGGCAGGCTGAGGCAGATCACCTTGTCCACCCGCACCGGATGCAGCAGGGCGAGACTCCACACGACCATCGCCCCCCAGTCATGGCCGACGAAGGTCGCGTCCTCGTAGCCGTAGTGGTCGAGCAGGGCGACGAGATCGCCGGCCAGGTGCGCGACGTCGTAGGCGGTGACCTCGGCGGGGCGTGAGGAGTTGCCGTAGCCGCGCTGGTTGGGCGCGATGACGTGGTAACCCGCGGCGACGAGGGCGGGCACCTGATGGCGCCAGGTGAAGGCGAGATCCGGCCAGCCGTGGCAGAGCACGACGGGCTTCCCGGCGTTGTGCCGACCCGCTTCGAAGACCTCCAACTCCACGCCGTTGACGGCGATCAGGATGGGCTCGGGGAATGCGGTGGGGTGCGTCGGTGAGTTCATGCCGCCAACGTAGGGACGTATACCGGTCACCTCGTGACCTGTTTGACGGGCAGGGTTGCCGGCATGCGAACCGATCGACTGGTGGCCGTCCTCCTCATGCTGCAACGGCGCGAGCAGGTCACGGCCGCGGAAGTCGCCAAGGAGCTCGAAGTGTCCGAGCGCACCGCGCGCCGCGACCTCGACGCACTGGCCATGAGCGGCATCCCCGTCTACTCGGTCCAGGGCCGGGGAGGCGGCTGGCGGCTCCTCGGCGGCGCCCGCACCGACCTATCCGGGCTGACCGAGAGCGAGGCCCTCGCCCTGTTCCTCGCCGCGGGCCCCGCCGCGCCGGGGACCCCGGCCGTCAGATCCGCGCTGCGCAAACTCGTGCGCGCCCTGCCGGAGCCCTTCCGGGCACAGGCCGAGGCCGCGGCATCCTCGCTGCTCCTGGACCCGCGGGGGTGGGACTGGAACCGCGCCGCCCCGCCGCCCCCTCGCTTCCTCGACGGCCTGCGGGACGCCGTTGTGCGCGGCGTCCAGGTCCGGCTGGGGTACGTCGACAGCGCGGGCGCCGGGTCCGAGCGGATCGTTCACCCGCTGGGTGTCGTCGCCAAGGGTCCGTCCTGGTACCTCGTCGCCTACACGGAGACCGGCCGGCGGACCTTCCGGGTCGACCGCGTCTCGTCCGCCGTCCCGACCGACCGGCCCGTCCTCCTGCCCGCAGGCGTCGACCTCGCCGAAAGCTGGCGCGAGATCGCCGACGACGTCGAGCTCAGGCGCACCCCGCCCGTCGAGATCCACGGGACCTGCGCACCCGACGGCATCGACCACCTCCGCACCGCCCTCGGCGACCACCTCGAAACAGGAGGCGTCACCGCCGACGGACGCATCACCGTCGTGATCCGCGGCCCCAGCGAGTACGGACTCGCCGGCCACCTCGCCGGACTCGTCGAGTGGCTCGACATCACCAGCCCCCAAGGCGTACGGGACCACCTCGCCGCCATCGGCAACAGCCTCGCCGAACGGTACGGCGGCACGGCGACGCCCGGACGTCCGTGAGAGACGATCGTGCCGGGCGTCGCACCCCGGGGCTACCGGTCCTACTCCCCGCCCTCCAGATCCCCCTCCGTCTCCAGGTACACCTGCCGCAGCGCGTCCAGCACCGCCGGGTCCGGCTTCTCCCACATGCCGCGCGACTCCGCCTCCAGCAGGCGTTCCGCGATGCCGTGCAGCGCCCAGGGGTTGGCCTGCTGGAGGAACTCCCGGTTGGCCGGGTCGAGGACGTACGTCTCGGTGAGCTTGTCGTACATCCAGTCGGCCACCACACCCGTCGTCGCGTCGTAGCCGAACAAGTAGTCCACGGTCGCGGCGAGTTCGAAGGCGCCCTTGTAGCCGTGGCGGCGCATCGCCTCGATCCAGCGGGGGTTGACGACGCGGGCGCGGAAGACGCGGGAGGTCTCCTCGACGAGGGTGCGGGTGCGGACGGTCTCGGGGCGGGTGGAGTCGCCGATGTACGCCTCGGGGGCGGTGCCGCGCAGGGCGCGGACGGTGGCGACCATGCCGCCGTGGTACTGGAAGTAGTCGTCGGAGTCGGCGATGTCGTGCTCGCGGGTGTCGGTGTTCTTGGCGGCGACCGCGATGCGCTTGTAGGCCGTCTCCATCTCCTCGCGCGCGGGACGCCCGTCCAGTTCGCGGCCGTACGCGTAGCCGCCCCACACCGTGTAGACCTCGGCGAGGTCGGCGTCCGTGCGCCAGTCGCGGGAGTCGATGAGCTGGAGGAGACCGGCGCCGTAGGTACCGGGACGGGAGCCGAAGATGCGGGTGGTGGCCCGGCGTTCGTCGCCGTGGTCCGCCAGGTCGGCCTGGACGTGGGCGCGTACGTGGTTCACGGAGGCCGGTTCGTCGAGCGAGGCGGCCAGGCGTACGGCGTCGTCCAGCAGGGCGATCGTGTGGGGGAACGCGTCCCGGAAGAAGCCGGAGATGCGCAGGGTGACGTCGATGCGGGGGCGGCCCAGCTCGTCGTGGGGGATGGGCTCCAGGCCGGTCACGCGGCGGGAGGCGTCGTCCCAGACCGGGCGGACGCCGAGCAGGGCGAGGGCCTCGGCGACGTCGTCGCCCGCTGTGCGCATCGCGCTCGTGCCCCACAGGGACAGGCCGACGGAGGTGGGCCAGTCGCCGTTGTCCGTGCGGTAGCGCTCCAGGAGGGAGTCGGCGAGGGCCTGTCCGGTCTCCCAGGCGAGGCGTGAGGGGACCGCCTTGGGGTCGACGGAGTAGAAGTTGCGGCCGGTCGGCAGGACGTTGACCAGCCCGCGCAGCGGGGAGCCCGAGGGGCCTGCGGGGACGAAACCGCCCGCCAGCGCGTGCACCACGTGGTCCAGCTCAGCCGTGGTCGCCGCCAGGCGCGGGACGACCTCGCGGGCCGCGAACTCCAGGACGGCGGCGGCCTGTTCGCCGTGCTCGGTCGGGATCGCCGCCGGGTCCCAGCCCGCGTCCTCCATCGACTGCACCAGCGCGCGGGCCTGTTCCTCCGCCGCGTCGGCCGTGGTGCGGGTCGCCGCCGACTCGTCGAGGCCGAGGGCCTCGCGCAGGCCGGGCAGGGCCGTGGTGCCGCCCCAGATCTGGCGGGCGCGCAGGATCGCGAGGACCAGGTTGACGTGGTCGGCGCCCTGCGGCGGGTTACCCAGGACGTGCAGGCCGTCGCGGATCTGGGCGTCCTTGATCTCGCAGAGCCAGCCGTCGACGTGCAGGAGGAAGTCGTCGAAGCCGTCGTCGTCGGGGCGGTCGTCGAGGCCGAGGTCGTGGTCGAGGCGGGCGGCCTGGATGAGGGTCCAGATCTGGGCGCGGATCGCGGGGAGCTTCGCCGGGTCCATGGCGGCGATCTGGGCGTGTTCGTCGAGGAGTTGTTCCAGGCGCGCGATGTCGCCGTAGGAGTCGGCGCGGGCCATCGGCGGGACGAGGTGGTCGACGAGGGTGGCGTGGACGCGGCGTTTGGCCTGGGTGCCCTCGCCGGGGTCGTTGACGAGGAAGGGGTAGATCAGCGGGAGGTCGCCGAGCGCGGCGTCGGGGCCGCAGGCGGCGGACAGGCCCGCGTTCTTGCCGGGGAGCCACTCCAGGTTGCCGTGCTTGCCGAGGTGGATCATCGCGTCGGCGCCGAAACCGCCGTCGTCCTGGGCGGCGGCGATCCAGCGGTAGGCGGCCAGGTAGTGGTGGGAGGGCGGGAGATCGGGGTCGTGGTAGATCGCGATGGGGTTCTCGCCGAAGCCGCGCGGCGGCTGGATGAGGACCAGGAGGTTCCCGAAGCGCAGCGCCGCGAGGACGATGTCGCCTTCCGGGTTGGCGCTGCGGTCGACGAACATCTCCCCCGGCGCCGGCCCCCACTTCTCCTCGACCGCCGCCCTCAACTCCCCCGGCAGCGAGGCGAACCAGCGCCGGTAGTCGGCCGCCGGGATCCGCACCGGGTTGCGCGCGAGCTGCTCCTCGGTCAGCCAGTCCTGGTCGTGCCCGCCCGCCTCGATGAGCGCCCGGATCAGCTCGTCCCCGTCACCGGAGGCCATGCCGGGGACGTCGTCGAAGACGTACCCCTCCGCCCGCAGCCTGCGCAGCAGCGCGATCGCGCTGGCCGGGGTGTCGAGGCCGACCGCGTTGCCGATGCGGGAGTGCTTGGTCGGGTACGCCGACAGCACCAGCGCGACCCGCTTCCCGGCGGCCGGGATGTGCTTCAACAGAGCGTGCCGTACGGCGATCCCGGCGACGCGGGCCGCGCGCTCGGGGTCGGCGACGTACGCGGGCAGGCCGTCGGCGTCGATCTCCTTGAAGGAGAACGGGACGGTGATCAGGCGGCCGTCGAACTCGGGTACGGCGATCTGGCTGGCCGCGTCGAGCGGGGAGACGCCCTCGTCGTTCTCCTCCCAGGCGGCGCGCGAGCCGGTGAGGCACAGGGCCTGGAGGATCGGTACGTCGAGGGAGGTGAGCGCGCCCGCGTCCCAGGACTCGTCGTCGCCGCCCGCGGACGCCTCGGCGGGGCGGGTGCCGCCGGCCGCGAGGACGGTCGTGACGATGGCGTCGGCGGCGCCGAGGACGGAGATCAGCTCGGGTTCCGGGGACCGCAGCGAGGCGACGTACAGCGGCAGCGCGCGGGCACCCGCCTCCTCGACCGCGTCGCACAGGGCGTGCACGAAGCCGGTGTTGCCGCTCATGTGGTGGGCGCGGTAGTAGAGCACGGCGACCGTCGGGCCCTCGGCCGTGCGGGGCTCGCGTTCCAGCGGTCCCCAGCTCGGCGCGGGCGCCGGGGAGTCGAAGCCGTGGCCGGTCAGCAGGACCGTGTCGGACAGGAACCGGGCGAGCTGCTCCAGGTTGGCGGGGCCGCCGTGCGCGAGGTAGGCGTGCGCCTCGGCGGCGATGCCGACGGGGATCGTGGAGGCGGCCATCAGCTGGGCGTCGGGGGCCTGTTCGCCGGTGAGGACGACGACCGGGCGGCCGTCGGCGAGGAGCAGGTCGAGGCCGTCCTGCCAGGCGCGCAGCCCGCCGAGGAGACGGACGACGACGAGGTCGGCGCCGTCGAGGAGCGCGGGCAGGTCGTCGAGGGGGAGGCGGGCGGGGTTGGCGTACCGGTAGGGGACCGGGCCGCCTGCGGCGCGGGCGCTGAGCAGGTCGGTGTCGGACGTCGACAGGAGCAGGATCATGCGGCGTCTGCCTTCCTCGGGGTGTCCACGCCCCGGGTGCGAACTGGACGGCGGGAGTTCCTGACTGACCCGGTGGCCGGGTTCACAGTGGCGGGACCGTGCCGGACTCGCACCGGCTTCCTCCCTCGGGCGGTGGCGGACCCTCATGATCCACCGAGAGGCATAGTAAGGGTCGAGGGAAGAGGGCGGGGCATACAGGCCGGTGTGATGGTCGGTATGCTCACGGCCGTGCCCACGCCAACCTTCCGTCCGTCGTCCCAGGCCACAGCGGTCTCCCGGGGCCGCGGCGACGCCTGTCCCGGTGCGCTGCGCCTGCACGCGGCGGACGATGGCGCGCTCGCCCGCGTCCGGATTCCCGGCGGGGTCCTGACCACCGGCCAGGCCCGGACCCTCGGCCTCGCCGCGCGCGAACTCGGCGACGGCGAGCTGCACTTGACCTCGCGCGGAAACGTTCAGCTCCGTGGCCTCGCCCCCGATGGCGGCGGCGAGCTGGCGGACCGTCTGGAGACCGCCGGGCTGCTGCCGTCGTGGCCGCACGAACGCGTCCGCAACGTCGTCGCCTCCCCGCTGTCCGGCCTCGACGGACGCGGCCTCGCCGAGGTACGGCCGTGGCTGCGGGAGGTGGACGCGCTGCTGTGCGCGAGCCCCACGGCGGCCGGGCTGTCCGGGCGGTTCCTGTTCGCGCTGGACGACGGGCGCGGGGACGTGGCGGCGCTCGGCGCCGACGTGACCGTGCTGGCCGCGCCGGACGGGACCGCGTGGGTGCGGGTCGGGGCGTCGCCGGACGCCGTGTCCGTGCCGGCCGGGGACGCCGCGCGGGTCGCGGTGGGCGTGGCCGAGGCCTTCGTCGAGGTGAGCGGCGGACGGGTCTGGCGGGTGTCCGAACTCCCCGGCAGAGGTGAGGAGTTGATCCTGCGCCTGGGTGAGGTGGCGCGTCCCGCGTGGCCTCGGTCCGGTGCACCGGAACTCGGCGTGGTCCGCGCACCGGACGGCACGGCGAGCCTGTCCGTCCTCGCGCCGATGGGCCGGCTCACCGCCACACAGTGGGACGCCCTCACGGACACCGCGTCCGGCGAACTGCGGCTGACGCCCTGGCGCGGGGTCGTCCTCCCGTCGGTCCCGGTCGGCCGGCTCACCGGCCTCGACGCCGTGGGCCTGGTCACCGGCCCCGGCTCCCCCTGGTCCGGCGTCGGCGCCTGCATCGGCCGGCCCGGCTGCGCGAAGGCGCACGCGGACGTCCGTACCGACGCCGCGGCCTGTCTGGCGACCGGCGGCGGGCTCCCCGTGCACTGGTCCGGCTGCGAGCGCCGCTGCGGCCGGCCGAGCGGCGACCACGTCGATGTCCTCGCCGTCCCCGGCGGCGGCTACCGGATCGCCGGGACGCCGTCCTCCCTGTCCACCCTCGCCGCCGATGTGGCGGCGGCCCGTCACGCATGACCCGTAGGAGCACGGTGTTCGAGTACGAGAAGGACGGCGCGGCGATCTACCGCCAGTCGTTCGCCACCATCCGCGCGGAGGCGGACCTCGCGGGGCTGCCCGCCGACGTCTCCCAGGTCGCGGTCCGGATGATCCACGCCTGCGGGATGACCGACCTCGTCCGGGACCTGGCGTACACGCCGGACGTGGTGGCGCGCGCCCGCGAGGCCCTGCGCGCGGGGGCGCCGATCTTCACCGACGTCCAGATGGTGGCCAGCGGCGTGACGCGCAAGCGGCTTCCCGCCGCCAACGACGTGCTGTGCACGCTCTCCGACCCGGCCGTCCCCGCGCTCGCCGCGAAGCTGGGCACCACGCGCAGTGCCGCCGCCCTCGAACTGTGGCGGGACCGGCTGGAGGGTGCGGTCGTCGCCGTCGGGAACGCGCCGACCGCGCTGTTCCGGCTGCTGGAGATGATCGAGGAGGGGGCGCCCCGCCCGGCCGCCGTCATCGGCGTCCCCGTGGGTTTCGTGGGCGCCGCCGAGTCCAAGGACGCGCTCGCCGCCCACCCCTCCGGCCTGGAGTACCTGGTGGTGCGCGGCCGGCGCGGTGGCAGTGCCATCGCCGCCGCCGCGCTCAACGCGATCGCGAGCGAGGAAGAGTGAGCGGGAAGCTGTACGGCGTCGGACTCGGCCCCGGCGACCCGTCGTTGATGACCGTGCGGGCCGTCGAGGTCATCGCCGAGGCCGATGTGGTCGCCTACCACAGCGCACGGCACGGCCGGTCCATCGCGCGCTCGATCGCGGCCAAGCACCTCCGTGCCGACCACGTCGAGGAGCCGCTGGTCTACCCCGTCACGACGGAGACCACCGACCACCCCGGCGGATACAAGGGCGCCATGGAGGAGTTCTACGCCGAGGCGTCGGCCCGGCTCGCCGCGCACCTCGACGCCGGGCGCACGGTCGCCGTCCTCGCCGAGGGGGACCCGCTCTTCTACGGCTCCTACATGCACATGCACAAGCGGCTCGCCGACCGCTACGACACCGAGGTGATCCCCGGTGTCACGTCCGTGAGCGCGGCGGCGGCCCGGCTGGGCACCCCGCTCGCCGAGGGCGAGGAGGTGCTGACGATCCTGCCGGGCACCCTGCCGGAGGAGGAACTCACCGCGCGCCTCGCCGCCACGGACACGGCCGTGGTGATGAAGCTGGGCCGCACCTTCACCAAGGTCCGCACCGCGCTGGAGAGTTCGGGACGCCTGGACGAGGCGCGGTACGTCGAGCGGGCCACCATGGACGGGGAGCGGCTCGCCGGACTCGCCGACGTGGACGCCGGGTCGGTGCCGTACTTCTCCGTCGCCGTCCTGCCGAGCCGGGTCGACTCCCCCGTTCCCGTGCGGGAGTCGGGTGAGGTCGTCGTGGTCGGCACCGGTCCCGCCGGGCCGCTGTGGCTGACGCCCGAGTCGCGGGGTGCGCTGGCCGGCGCCGACGACCTGGTCGGCTACACCACCTACCTGGACCGGGTGCCGGTCCGTCCCGGCCAGCGGCGGCACGGCTCGGACAACCGGGTCGAGGCGGAACGCGCCGAGTTCGCGCTCCAGCTCGCCCGCAGGGGGAGGCGGGTCGCCGTCGTCTCCGGCGGGGACCCCGGGGTCTTCGCGATGGCGACCGCCGTCCTGGAGGCCGCCTCGCAGGACGCCTACAGGGACGTACCCGTCCGGGTCCTGCCCGGCGTGACCGCCGCGAACGCGGCAGCCGCCCGCGCGGGGGCGCCGCTGGGCCACGACTACGCGACGGTCTCCCTCTCCGACCGCCTCAAGCCCTGGGACGTCATCGCCGAGCGGCTGCGCGCGGCGGCCTCGGCGGATCTGGTGCTCGCGCTGTACAACCCCGGTTCCCGCAGCCGTGACTGGCAGGTGGGCAAGGCGCGTGAGCTGCTGCTGGAGCACCGGTCGCCGGACACGCCGGTCGTGGTCGCGCGGGATGTGGGCGGGTCCGGGGAGCGGGTACGGATCGTGCGGCTCGCCGATCTCGATCCGGGCGAGGTGGACATGCGGACGATTCTGCTGGTCGGCTCGTCGCAGACGCAGGCTGTGCGGCGGGGGGACGGGGAGGAGATCGTCTGGACGCCCCGGCGGTATCCCGAGGCGGGTTCGTAGCCGCTTCGGGGGGGACTGGAGGGGTGCGCAGGGGAAGGGCAGGGGAACGCTCCCTCGAAGCGTTCACGCGAGGCTCACGTCAAGCCCCGCAGCCGCGCCCGGCGACCCACCTCGCCGCCTCCTCCACCCCCTCCGCCACGGTCACTCCTTCCGGCACCCCCGGCCTGCGCACCACGACCACCGGCACCCCCGCCTCCCGGGCAGCCGTCAGTTTCGGTGCCGTGGCCGCTCCCCCGCTGTCCTTCGTGACGAGCACGTCGACGCGGTGCCGGCGCAGCAGTTCGCGCTCCCCGGCGAGGGAGAACGGACCCCGGTCGAGGAGGACCTCCATGCGGGCGGGGTGCGGGGCTTCGGGTGCGTCGACGGACCGGACGAGGAACCACAGCTCGTCCAGGCCGGCGAAGGCGGCGAGGCCCATGCGGCCGGTGGTCAGGAAGACCCGGCGGCCGAGCGCGGGCAGCAGACTCGCCGCGTGCTCCAGGGAGTCCGCCTCGTGCCAGTCGTCCCCCTCCCCGGGGACCCAGCCGGGGCGGCGCAGGGCGAGGAGCGGAACCCGGGTCGCGGCGGCGGCGCGTGCCGCGTTGAAGCTGATGGTCCCGGCGAACGGGTGGGTGGCGTCGACGACCGCGTCCACCGCCTGCTCACGCAGCCACGCGGCGAGCCCGTCGGCGCCGCCGAAGCCGCCGATCCGCACCTCACCCGGCGGCAGACGGGGCGCGGCGACCCGCCCGGCCAGCGAGGTCGTGACCCGCAGCGCCTGTCCCGCCAGGAGTTCGGCAAGGCTGCGGGCCTCACCGGTACCACCGAGAATCAGTACGTGCACGAAGGTCACCTTTCTTGAATGAGCCCAAGGGCGCGCGCGGCGCCCAACTGAAGCACACCGGTCTGCGTCCCGGCTGGACGACCGGCGCCTGTGCGACCGCCGCGACGACGGCCGCGTACACCGCCCTGCTGACCGGGGACTTCCCCGACCCGGTGACGATCACGCTGCCCCGGGGCCAGACCCCGGCGTTCGCGCTGGCGGCCGAGGAACTGGCCGAGGGCCGGGCCACGGCCGGGGTCGTGAAGGACGCCGGGGACGACCCGGACGTCACGCACGGCGCGCTGGTCCGCGCGAGCGTACGGCGGCTCCCGGCGGGTTCCGGCGTCGTCTTCCGGGCGGGTCCGGGCGTCGGCACGGTCACCCGCCCCGGCCTGCCGCTGCCCGTCGGCGAACCCGCCGTCAACCCGGTCCCCCGCCAGATGATGCGCGAGCACGTCGCGGCCCTCGCCTCGCGGTACGGCGACGGCGGCGACGTCGAGATCACCGTCTCCGTCGACCACGGCGAGGAGATCGCCCGCTCCACCTGGAACCCCCGCCTCGGCATCCTGGGCGGGCTGTCGATCCTGGGCACGACCGGGATCGTCGTGCCGTACTCGTGCTCGGCGTGGATCGACTCCATCCGGCGCGGGGTCGACGTCGCGCGGGCGGCCGGGCGTACGCATGTCGCCGGGTGCACGGGGTCGACGTCGGAGAAGACGGTCGTCGGCGTGTACGGGCTGCCCGAGGACGCGCTCCTGGACATGGGGGACTTCGCGGGCGCGGTCCTGAAGTACGTACGGCGGCATCCCGTCGAGCGGCTCACGGTCTGCGGCGGGTTCGCCAAGCTGTCGAAGCTGGCCGCCGGTCATCTGGACCTGCACTCCGCGCGCTCCCAGGTCGACAAGGGGTTCCTCGCGGACCTCGCCCGGCGCGGCGGCGCCTCGCCTGCGCTGGCCGCCGAGGTCGCCGGGGCCAACACCGGGCTCGCCGCGCTCCAGCTGTGCGCGGCGGCCGGGGTGCCGCTCGGGGACCTGGTGGCGGTCGCCGCGCGCGACGAGGCGCTGGCCGTGCTGCGCGGGGCGCCGGTCGCGGTGGACGTGATCTGCATCGACCGGGCGGGGACGGTCGTGGGGCGCAGTCCGGTGGCGTGAGCGGTCAGCAGAGGTGCCGTTCGCGCTGCGGGGAGTACAGGTGGCTGTCGCCGAACTCCTCGGCGCCCAGGGTCCGTCCGACCATGATGACGGCCGTGCGCAGCACCCCCGCCTCCTTCACCTTCCCGGCGATCTCCTCCAGGGTCCCCCGGATGATCAGCTCGTCGGGACGGGAGGCGTAGGCGACGACGGCGGCCGGGCAGTCGGCGCCGTAGTGCGGGAGGAGTTCGGCGACGACCCGGTCGGCGTACTTCGCCGCGAGGTGCAGGACGATGAGCGCCCCGCTGCGGCCGAGGGTCGCGAGCTCCTCCCCCTCGGGCATGGCGGTGGCCCGGCTGGCGACGCGGGTCAGGATCACGGTCTGGCCGACGGTCGGCACGGTCAGCTCCCGCTTCAGGGCTGCCGCGGCGGCGGCGAACGCCGGTACGCCGGGGACGACTTCGTACGGCACGCCGGCCGCGTCGAGGCGCCGCATCTGCTCGGCGACCGCGCTGAACACGGACGGGTCCCCGGAGTGCAGCCGCGCCACGTCGTGGCCCTCCTCGTGCGCGCGCAGCAACTCGGCGGTGATCTGGTCGAGATCGAGCTGCGCGGTGTCCACCAGCCGTGCGCCGGGCGGGCATTCGGCGAGCAGGTCGCGCGGGACGAGGCTCCCCGCGTACAGGCACACCCCGCAGGCGGCGAGGGTGCGGGCGCCGCGCACGGTGATCAGGTCGGCGGCGCCGGGTCCGGCGCCGATGAAGTACACGGTCAACTGTCCACTCCTGGTTCGGGGTTCTTCTGTACGGACCACTGCGTCACGGGCATCGCCTGCCGCCACCCGGTGAACCCGCCGACGGGCACGGCGTGGGCCACCGCGAGCCTCACCAGCTCCCCGCCGTGGCGCCGGTGGGCGGCGGCGAGCAGCGCCTCCGACTCCAGCGTCACCGTGTTCGCGACGAGCCGTCCGCCGGGGCGCAGGGCCGTCCAGCAGGCGTCGAGGAGTCCGGGCGCGGTGAGGCCGCCGCCTATGAACACCGCGTCGGGCGGCGGGAGTTCGGCGAGGACGGCGGGCGCGGCGCCGGTGACGACGCGCAGGCCGGGTACGCCCAGGCGGTGCGCGTTGCCGGTGATGCGTTCGGCGCGCGCCGGGTCGCGTTCGACGCTCACCGCGCGGCAGGAGGGGTGGGCGCGCATCCACTCGATCGCGATCGAGCCGGAGCCGCCGCCGATGTCCCACAGGAGTTCGCCGGGTACGGGCGCGAGGACGGCGAGGGTGACGGCGCGAACGTGGCGTTTGGTGAGCTGGCCGTCGTGGTCGTAGGCGTCGTCCGGCAGGCCGGGGACGGCGGAGGGACGTACGGGGGTCACTGCTCGGTACCTCGGGTTCGGGACAGGGGCGACAGAGAAGCACTCTACGGGGCCGTGGCCTGCGTCTCCGTGTTCGGGTACACATCCCCGGATTCTTATTGCACACTACTTGCAACAACTTTGGCCATGCAGAAGAGGGTGGGCGATGGCAGCTCCGGTCGTACTCGGCATCGAGTCGTCCTGCGACGAGACCGACGCCGGACTGGTCCGGGACGGACGGCTCCTGGGACACGCCATCGCGTCGAGCATGGACGAACACGCCCGCTACGGCGGTGTCGTGCCCGAGATCGCCTCCCGCGCGCACCTCCACGCACTGCGCCCCGTCGTCCGCCGGGCCCTCGACGAGGCCGGCCTCTCCCTGGCCGACGTCGACGCCGTAGCCGTCACCACCGGACCGGGGCTGTCCGGCGCGCTCCAGGTCGGGCTGGCCGGCGCGAAGAGCATCGCCTACGCGCTCGGCGTCCCCCTGTACGGCGTCCACCACCTCGCCGGTCACGTCGCCGCCGACACCCTGGAGCACGGACCGCTCCCCGACCCCTGCATGGTGCTGATCGTCTCCGGCGGCCACACCTCCCTGCTCCTCGTACGCGACCTGGCCCGCGACCGGATCGTCCACCTCGGGGACACCCTCGACGACGCCGCCGGGGAGTGCTTCGACAAGGTCGCGCGGGTCTTCGGGCTGCCGTATCCCGGCGGCCCGGCGATCGACCGCACGGCACGGGACGGCGACCCGCGCGCCGTCGCCTTCCCGCGCCCGCTGCCGGGGTCGTACGACTTCTCCTTCTCCGGGCTCAAGACGGCCGCCGCGCGCTGGGCCGAGGGGTACGCGGGCCGGGAGCTGCCGGTCGCCGACGGTGCGGCCTCGCTCCAGGAGGCGGTGGCCGACGTCCTGACCCGCAAGGCGGTGGCCGCCTGCCGGGAGCACGGTGTGGGGACGCTGGTGGTGGTCGGCGGGGTCGCCGCTAACTCGCGAGTGCGGGCGCTCGCCGAGGAACGCTGCCGGGCGGCGGGGATCGAACTGCGGGTGCCGCCTCTGCGGCTGTGCACGGACAACGGCGCGATGATCGCCGCCGTCGGTGACCTCCTCGTCCGCGCCGGAGCCGACCCCGCGCCGCTGGACGTGTCGGTCGACCCGTCGGCGCCCCTGGAGTACGCGTCCCTGGTGCCGGTGACCGTATGAAGACGCTGATCCTCACCGGCGCCGAACTCCTCGGCCACGCCGACGCGTTGCGCGAGGTGTACGCCTCGGCGTTCTGCGCACCGCCCTGGCACGAGGACGAGGAGAAGGCCGTCGAGTTCGTCGGCCGGCTCGTGCACGACGTGCACCGTCCCGGCTTCACCGCCGCGCTCGCCTTCACCGGCACCGGCCTCGCCGGCTTCACCACGGCGTGGACGACCCGCGCGCCCTTCCCCACCGACCGCTGCTACCCCCAGGCCGCCGCCGGCCTGGGCGCCGACCGCACCCTCGACTGGCTGGTCGGCGCCCGCGAGATCGACGAACTCGCCGTCCGCCCCGCCTTCCACGGCACCGGCCTGGCCGCCGGCCTCCTGTCGGCGGTCACCGCGGACGCGCCCGGCGACCGCGCCTGGCTCCTCACCTCCACCCGCTCGCCCCGCGCCCTCGCCTTCTACCGCCGCCAGGGCTGGGCCCAGGCCACCCATCCCTCCCCCGACGGCAACGGCATCGTCGTCTTCCTCGGCCCCCGCCATCCCGCCCACCACCTGGCACCCGAACCGTTGTAGCGTCCTGGTCATGTGTGGAGGTGCGGCGTGGGGAGGGCGGGCAGCGGATGCTTGAGCCCTTCGAGATCTCTTTCCTGGACAGCCTGTCGTGGGACGACCTGCGGACGGCGCTGTCGGGGCAGTTGCGGACGCCGGTCGAGGACATGGTGCCGTTCGGCGACTGGCTGGACCTGCCGCCGGAGAGGCAGGGGGTGACGACGAGCCTGGACGTCGTGCGGCAGGACGCCGGGTACCGGACGCTCGTCACCGTCACGTCCCCGCTGGAGGTCCGTGGCGAGCGGCTCGGCTCCCTCGCGGCGGCGCTGGCCGGGGAGCTGGCGACGAGTGTCGCGGTCGGCGACTTCACGCACGACTGCGGGTACGCGTGCGGGCGGTTCCTCGTCCACCGGCCCGACGGGAGGACGTTCTCCGCGCGGGAGAGGTCCGACGGCGGATTCTGGGACCTGGAGCCCTGCTGACCCCGGCCCGGCGAAGGCTTCAGGGGCCGAACACCTTCAGCGCCTCGTGGACGAATCCCCGGTACGTCCTCGTCCTCGCGTCCAGGTGCTGGCCCCCCGCCAGGATGAGGTTGTGCTGGTAGAAGCCGCCCGCGCCCAGGTCGTCCGGCAGGTACTTCGCCGAGAACACCCGGCGCACGACGGCCTCGTCACTGAGGCCCGCCTTGCGGTACGCGGCGATCGACGCCTCGACCGCCGCCTCGCTCCGGGCTGTGGGGTCGTCGATGTGGGCGGGGTCGTCCGAGCCGAGGATCAGGTCGAGGGCCTTGTCCTGCTTGCCGTTCACGAGACGTGAGTAGCGGAACGCGACGACGGGGTGCGCCGAGGCCAGCCGGCCGTCGGGGGGCAGCGGATAGTCCAGCAGGTGGTAGTTGGCGGCGTCGGGGAAGACGGTCATGCCGCGCAGGATCCTGCCGCCGGGCAGGTAGTGGTGCGCGCGCTCGCGCCAGCGGCCGATCACGACGACCTTGACCTTCTCCTGGAGCAGCTTGGGGATGACGTCCTTGCCCAGCAGCAGCCGGTGGTTGCTCGCGTCGTCCGGGAATTCGTTGGTGTAGAAGGTCTCGAACAGCACGAGGCCGCCGATCTTCCCGAGGTTGTTGCCGGCGCTGGTGAAGGCGTTGCCGCCGGCCTGGCTGTAGGCCATCACCACCGGCTTGTCGACGGTGAGGGTGTCGGCGTCCAGGGCCGTGCCGTGGGTGTAGACGGTCGCGACGGCGCCTGCGGTCAGCTCGTCGAGCCCGGGAGCCACGATGACGCCGCCCTGGCCGCCGTTCATCACCGGCAGCAGCAGGACGTACTTCTCGTCGTGGATCGCCCGCTCGAAGCCGAGCGGGACGTCCCAGTACTGGGGTTCGGGATCCTTGCCGGGATCGGGGAGGTACGACAGGACGCCCCGGAAGTGGTGCAGGGGTCCGGGCAGGGCGGCCGGGTTGCCGCGGAACGTCTTGCGCAGGGCGATGTAGGGGCCGAGGAGCTTCTCGTACCGGTCGTCCGTCAGCGGCTCGGTCAGCACCCTCGCGAGGATCTCCAGCCCGGACTGGATGTAGTTGTTCGGGATGGCGGAGGAGACTCGGTGCGACGGGGACTGCAAGCCGGCGAGGCTGTTCTCGTAGGTGATCGCGCCGTAGTCGGCCGGCATGATCATGACGGCCGGTTTGATCCGGGGCAGGCGGTAGGTGCTGGCGGGCAGGACGGCGTACCAGACCAGGGGGTGGCCGCCCAGGCTCGCCAGGGCGCGGATCGTGCGGTCGGTGCCGCGCAGGAGGTTCAGGGTCTGGGCCCAGGCCGAGCGGCCGTGCAGGGCGTTGTAGAGGTCGGTGATGTCGACGAACCGCACGTTCAGCCCGACGGTGGAGCCGGTGACGGCCAGCAGCGGGTGGAGCGCCGGGATCCCCTTCGGGCGGCCGAGGGGGTCGTACGCCGGGCCCTTGCGCCAGCCGAGCGGGACGAGCCGGCCGTCCGGCGTGAGCGTGAAC
Source organism: Streptomyces sp. 4F14 (assembly GCF_048159485.1). Lineage (NCBI taxonomy): Bacteria > Bacillati > Actinomycetota > Actinomycetes > Kitasatosporales > Streptomycetaceae > Streptomyces > Streptomyces sp. 4F14. Next base: position 477,750 of record NZ_JBLRVY010000001.1, on the reverse strand, counting down.
TCCTGCTGGATGCGGAGCAACGGGTAGGCCGTGCGGTCCACTTCGACGCCCGCGTCGATCACCAGGCGCAGCCAGGCGGCGTCGGGCGCGAGATCGACGGTGAACCCCGAGGGCCCCACGGTCACCGGCACGGGCTGCCCCGCACCGGCGCCCTGGGCGCGTGTCTCCACGGTGGCGGTCCACTTCCGCAGCAGGAAGTGGGTCCACAGCGGTACGGCGGGGTTGGCGTTGACGACGGTCAGCCGCACGGCGTCACCGGGTCCCGGCCGTCACAGCTGACGCCCCGTCCGGGGGTCGTAGGTGACCTCGACGGCCACCACCTGGTCGGTGGGGAGGACCTCGGTCCACTGGTCGAAGATCTGGTAGGGGTCGGCGGGGCGGAAGCCGCCGTCGAGGGGGTCGAAGCCGGTCTCGAAGACCCGCTCGGCGGCGAGGGTGCGGGTGATGTCGGTGTTGCGGGCCTGGAGTTCGGCGGCGAGCGCCTGGAGGACCCAGCCGATCGACTTGCCCTGCCAGTCGGCCGGGTCGCCGGTCTGCCAGGCGTACTCCTTGTCCAGGGCGGCGTCGCCCTCGACGTGGGCGCTGGACAGCCAGCCCAGGGCGTCGAGTTCGTGGCCGGGGCGGACCGGCAGGACGGCCTTGACCCAGGAGGCGTTGAGGAACTCGTTGCGCCGCTCGTCGCCGTCGGCCTGGATCAGCCAGCCGAGGGAGCTGCCGGTGGGTGCGGGCGGGGTGTTCTCGGTGATGAGGTAGTCGACCCGGTGCTCCAGCTTGTCCAGGGGTGTGGAGGTGGTGGCGCGCGGCGGGTTGACCGCGCCGGTGTGGCTGAAGCGGCTGGTGACCGTGGCGCCGCCGACGGGGTCGCCGGAGGTGGCCTCCCAGTCGTGCGGCGGCACCGGGTAGCGGCCCACCGCGTCGGGGCCCGGCCACGCTGCCTCGGGGGTACCGGGGGTGGGTGTCGGGCGCCAGTAGTCCGGTTCGACGAAGTACAGCATCTGGTCGACGTCGAACATCCCGCGGATCAGTTCGGCCGACAGGTGGCGCTTCTCGTCCTGGCCCTGGAACAGGTCGAGTTGGCCGATCAGGTCGGCGAAGACGCTGTGCCGTTCCTCCTTGCGGAGGTCCTCGGAGTCCCGCTGCCCGACCTTGGCGATCAGGTCGAGCCGGTCGTGCACCGCCTGCGCGTACGCGGCGCGCTGGACCTTGGCGGCCTCGTGCTCGTACACGGCGAGTTCGGCGAGGTACTGCTGAAGGGCGGGGTCCTTCTCCGGTGGCGGCGGCTCCCAGACGAGGGCGAGGGTGAACGCGATGTACGTGCCGCCCCCGAAGTGGACGTTGGTGCAGTTGATCCGGAACCGGCCGGACGTCGGGTCCACCACCTCGTAGGTGGCGAGGAACTTGGCGACCTGCCCGCTGCTGGTCGTCGCGGAGACCTTGCGGATCTCGTTGCCGGCGGCCGTGCTGAGTTTCCAGCCCGGTCCCGGCGGCGGCGCGGAGTAGTCGAAGTGGGCGACGATGTACTCGTCCTCCTCGCCCCGCCACAGCCGGTCCCAGCCGTCCTGCTTGTACCAGTCGGCGTCCTGGTGCGGGGCGTTCTTGCTGTCCTCGGTCCGCTGGATCGGGTAGTTGTCCGAGAAGGTGACGTGGGCCTGGGCGAGGGGCGGGGGTTTGACCGGCTGTTTGAGGGCGGTGAGGTCCGGGGCGGGCACCACGTGCACGAGTTCGCCGAGGCCGAGCGCGCGGCCCGGGTCGGCGACGAAGACCTGCCAGCTCAGCTGGGTGCCGATGTGCTGGAGCTGGACCCCGACCTTGCGCATCTTGCGGCGCAGCTCGTAGTTGACGAGCTTGTCGGTGGTGTTCTGTACGACGTACCGGCGGCTGGAGGTGTCGGTGGTCTCGGTGACCGTCTTGAAGGTGGTCTTGAAGTTCCGGGTGATCTCGCTGCTGGCCTTGGAGCTCTGGGTCCGGGAGTGCTTGTGGCTGACCTCGGAGGACGTGTTCGTGGTGTTCTTGGTGCTGTAGCTGGCGCTGACGTCGGCGTGCACGATGCCGACGTAGTTGGCGCTCGCGTTCGAGGTGACGCCGAGCGAGGTCTCGTTGGCGTTGGACTCCTTGACCGCGTCGGCCAGGTCGGTCTGGTCGGTGAGCGCCTCCTCGGTCTTGCGGGTGGCCGTCTCGGACTGCTCGGCGGTCCGCTCGACCAGGGTGCGCCGGGTGGAGGTCTCCACCACCTCGACGGTGCCGCCCGGACTCAGCCACAGGTGGCCGACGGGTGTGCCGAGGAAGGTGTCGAACTCGAAGAAGTACTCCCGGAAGAGGTTGACCAGGCCGACCGGCGAGAGGATGCCGTCCGTCGGCGGCCGGTTGCCCCACACCGCCAGCGGGGCCAGCGCCGCCAAGGGTCCCTCGCCGAGCGTGCCCGCGCCCGGCGTTCCCTTCGGCAGCGCCGCGCCGAGCGCGGCGGCGGCCCGCGCGGTGGAGGAGTGGCCGAGCCAGCCCGGCAGGGGCTGGTAGACCCCGAACAGCTCGCTCGCGTACGGGACCGCGCCCGCGAAGTCACCGACCGGGCGGCCCGGTCCCGGACCGGGGGCCGGAGCGGGCGCGGGCAGGGTGCCGACGTTGTCGCTCGGCCCCGACGTGCTGGTCGCGAAGGGCTTCACCGACCAGGGACGGCCCGGCTGGGACTGCGTGACCAGCATCAGTTCGCGGTTCTGCTGGGCCTGCGGGGCGACGAAGGAGATGGTCTGGGTGCCGGTCCCGCTCACCGCGCGTCCCACGTACTGGCGGCTCACCCCGTCGTCGGTCTCCAGGAAGGTCCCGGTCAGCGCCGGTACGCCGGGGAACAGCGCGGGGTCGCGCACGTCCGCGTCGGCGGGCAGGGCCAGTGCGACGCGCTGCCCCGGCAGCAGCTCGGCAGGCGAGGTCGGCTGGATCGTGTACGACCAGACCCTCAGCCAGGACCCCGATCCCGGTGTGGTGAGCGGAGTCCGGCCCGTGAAGGTGACGACGAGTGCCATGGCGGTTCCTCCCCCTCGATCCGTACGCACACATATTCCCTTTGTGCGCACAGAAGGCGTGAATTCACCTGGAAATCGATACTCCGGCATGACACCGCGTCAGGCGTTTTCCGCCGGTTCTCCTTCGAATCTTCACTCCTCGCGCAGCCCCACCCGGTCGTGCAGCCGGCGCAGCGGGCCGGGGGCCCACCAGTTGGCGCGGCCCGCGAGGCGCATGAAGGACGGGACGAGGACGGCGCGGACGAGGGTCGCGTCGAGGACGACCGCGAGGGCGAGGCCCACGCCGAGGAGTTTCAGGAGAGTCACCCCGGAGACGGCGAACACGCACAGGACGACGGCGACGAGAAGCGCTGCGGCCGTGATGATCCGGCCGGTGTGCTGGAGGCCGTGAGCCACCGACTCCGTGTTGTCGCCGGTGATCCGGTGGCGTTCGCGGATGCGGGAGAGCAGGAAGACCTCGTAGTCCATGGAGAGGCCGAAGGCCACGCAGAAGGTCAGGATCGGGATGGCCGCGTCCAGGGTGCCGGTGTGCTGGGGGCTGCCGACGAGGAACGACAGGTGGCCCTCCTGGAAGACGAAGACCATCGCCCCGAACGTGGCACTGAGGCTGAGCGTGTTGAGGGCCAGCGCCTTCACCGGCATCAGGACGCTCCCGGTGAACAGGAACAGCAGGACCAGGGAGGAGCCGACGACGATACCGATGGCCGCCGGGGTCGCCCGGGCGATGGCCGCCGTGCTGTCGGCGACCTCCGCGGCCTGTCCGCCCACCGACACCCGGGCCGCGTCCGGCGCCGGCACGTCGCGCAGCCGGTTGACGAGCCGGGTCCCGGCCGGGGAGTCCTGCTCGACACCGGAGACCACGGACAGCAGCGCGCTGTTCCCGGCGACGAGCCCGGTGCCCGGCCCCTGGACCTCACGGCCCGCCGCGTAGGTGCCGGTCGCCGCCGTCACCCTGCGGACGTCGGGCACCTGCGACAGCGCCTCGGCGTACGCCTCCAGGGTCGCGGGCGGGCCCTCCACGACGACCTGGACGGTGCGCAGCACCTCGTCGTCGAACTGGTCGCGCAGGAGCTGGGTGGCGCGGTGCACCTGGGAGTCGGCGGGCAGCGAGCGGTCGTCGAACAGGCCGGGCTGGACCCGGGTGAAGGGGGAGGCGAGGACGGCGAGGACGAGGACCGCGCCGCCGCCGTAGAGCAGCGGGCGGCGCATCACGGCCTGGGCGAAGCGGTACCACCGGCCGGTCTCGGGGGTGCGCAGGCGGGCGAAGACGTCGTAGCGGTCGACCCGGTGGCCCAGGACGGCGAGCAGGGCGGGCAGGACGAGGACCGCCCCGGCGGCGGCGGACAGGACGACCACGATGCCGCCGTAGGCGAAGGACCGCAGGAAGAACTGGGGGAAGACGAGGAGGGCGACCAGGGACACGGCGACGGTCAGGCCGGAGAAGGCGACGGTGCGCCCGGCTCTGCGGACGGTCGGTACGAGGGCCTCTTGCACGGTGGCGCCGCCGCGCAGTTCCTCGCGGAAGCGGGCGAGGACGAAGAGGCTGTAGTCGATGCCGAGGCCGAGGCCGAGCGCGGTGGTGGAGTTCATCGAGTACACCGAGATCGGTACCGCGCCCGCCAGGGCGTTCAGTACGGCCCGGCTGATCAGCACCGACAGCAGTCCGACGACCAGCGGCAGGGCGGCGGCGAGCGCGCCGCCGAAGACCAGCAGGAGCAGGACGAGGGTGACCGGCATGGCGATGGCCTCGGCGAGCAGCAGGTCGTGGGCGGTGCGGTCGCCGACCTCCGCCTGGACCTGCGCGGGTCCCGCGGCGGCGACGTCCAGTTCCGGTGTCTGCCGTCGCAGGTCGGGGACGAGGCGTTTCGCGGTCCTGGCGCGGGTGTCCTCGTCGCCGTCCAGGGAGACCGACACGAGGGCGAGGGTGGCGTCGTGCGAGCGCAGCGCCGGCACTCGGCCCGCCGTCCAGTAGGAGGTGGCGGCCCGGACGCCGGGGGCCTGTTCGGCGCGGCGGGTCAGGGCGGTGCCGAGGGAGGCCGCCCGGGCCGAGTCGACGGGGCCCGCGCCGCCGAGCACGAGCAGCAGGTCGCCGTCCGCGCCGGGGAACCGTTCGGAGACGAGGCGGGCGGCGCGGGTGGACGGGGCGTGGGGGTCGGAGAGCCCGCCGTGCCGCAGGCGGTGTTCCACGCCGAGGCCGCCGAGCGCGGCGAGGACGAGGACGCACACGCTCGCCCACAGGACGGTGACGCGCCGCCTGTACAGTGCCGCGCCGAAGCGGTCGGGCATGGCGGGACCTCCCGGCAGAGTGGTCGTGTCCCTCTCCATGGTGCGCCTGATGGAACCTCGACTTCACGGCGTTTCAAGGCCGTTCGGTTGATTCGGCGGCGGGCGGGAAGTGGTGCTGCATGGAGTGGGACCGTGTGCTGCTGGAACTGCTCGACGTCGATCCCCTGCCCGGCGAGGGCGACGGCGAGCGGTTCCTCGGCCGCCCGCCGCTGGCGCCGTCGTCCCCGGTGTACGGCGGTCATCTGGCCGCGCAGGCGCTGGCTGCCGCCGGTCGTACGGTGCCGGCCGGGCTGGACGCGCACTCGGCGCACGGTTTCTTCCTGCGGGCCGCGCTGCCGGGGACGCCGTTCGTGTACCGGGTGGAGCGGGTGCGCGACAGCGCGTCCTTCGCGACCCGGCGGGTGAGCGCGCTCCAGCAGGGTCAGGAGGTGTTCGCCCTGACCGCTTCCTTCCACCGCCCCGAGGCGGGGCTCGGTCACCAGGACGCGATGCCGTCCGTGCCGGATCCCGAGGTGCTGCCGACGTACGAGGAACGCCTCAGCGAGGCGTTCGGCGCGGTGATGCAGCCGCTCGGCACGCCGTACGAGCTGCGCTTCGCGGGGCCGCTCAGCTTCGACGTGGAGAAGGACCCGTCGCTGGTGTCCGACCGGACCGAGGTGTGGGTACGGGCCGGGGCCCGGCCGCCCGACGACGCCCGGCTGCTGCATGCCTGTCTGCTGGTGTACGTCTGCGACGTCGTCATGCTGGACACCGTCCTGGTCCGGCACGGGGTGTCGTGGCTGAACGCCAGCGGCTGGAGCGTCGACTACACGGTGTGGCTGCACGGCCCGCTGCGCGCGGACGACTGGCTGCTGTGCGCCCTGGAGACGCCGGTGGCCTCCGAGGGGCGGGGCCTGGTCCTGGGCCGGGTCTTCACCCGCGAGGGGACGCGGGTGGCGACCCTGGCCCAGGAGGGGCTGATCCGGGTGCGCGGGCCCCGGGGTCCGGGCTAGACCACCAGGCCGCCCGAGATCTCGATGGCCTGCCCGGTGATGTAGCGGGCCCGGTCGGAGGCGAGGAAGCACACCAGGTGGGCGACGTCCTCGGGGGTGCCGAAGGTGTGCGAGGGGATGAGGGACCTGAGGAGTTCGGCCTTGTCGCCGGGGATCGCCGCGGTCATGTCGGTCTCGATGAGGCCGGGGGCGACGGCGTTGACGGTGACGCCCCGGGCGCCGATCTCCTTGGCCAGGGCCTTGGTGAAGCCGATGATCCCGGCCTTGGCCGCGGAGTAGGCGGTCTGGCCGGGGATGCCGTGCAGCCCGGACGACGAGGCGATGTTGACGATGGCGCCGCCGCGCTGTTTCACCAGGGGCATCAGCAGGGGCCTGGTCACGGTGTACATGCTGTCCAGGTTGGTGCCGATGACGTCGTGCCACTGCTGCGGGTTCATCCGGGCCAGCAGCGTGTCCCGGTTGACGCCCGCGTTGTTGACGAGGACGTCGAACCGGTCCAGTGCGGCCAGGGCCGACGCGGCGAAGACCTCGGCCTGCGCCGCGTCGGCGACCTCGCTGTACAGGGGGACGCAGGTCCGGCCGGGGTGGGCGGCGCGCAGTTCGTCGGCGAGGGCGTGGGCGCGTTTCTCGTCGCTGTGGTAGCCGAAGACGACGTCCGCGCCCTGGGCCAGCGCCAGCCGGACGACCGCGGCGCCGATCCCCCGCGAGCCGCCGGTGACGACGCAGCCGCGTCCGGCCAGGGGCAGGTCAGCCGCCACCGGTCACTCCGGGCGCGGGCAGCGGTACGGCCTGGCGGGCCTCCTTCTTGCGCCGTGCGGCCTCCTCGCGCAGTTCGCGGTAGCGCTCCTCGGCCAGCAGCGCGGAGAGCATGGGGGCGTAGAACGCGCCGTCGCCGACGAGCCGGATGCGCTCCGGGGTGATCTCCGCGTAGCCCCGTTCGGCCAGGACGTCCCAGACGGTGGCGTACTTCTCGTAGACGTCGAGGCCGAAGGCGGCACGGTACTGGACGAGGTCGACCTCGGTGCTGATGAGGCTGCGGAAGAGCAGCATCATCAGCCAGTCGTCCGGGGAGTGCCGGAAGCCCCGCTCCACGGGAAAGCGTCCCGCGTCGACGGCCGCCTTGTAGTGGGCGAGGCTGCGCTGGTTGATGAACGACCACGAACGGCCCTGCGGGAGCGCCGGGTTGCCGAAGAAGGTGATCGCCGCGTAGCCGAGCCCGAGGGTGTCCATGTGCTCGAAGCGCGGGACGTAGCCCTCGCGGAAGTCCCGGGCCACGGGGTCGCCTGGGCGGCGGAAGTTGTACGTCGACAGCTGCTCGTAGCCCCGGTCGAGCAGGAAGTCGCGGCCGGCCCGGTACATCTCCAGGTTGACCAGGGTGCTGGGGAGTTCGTGGAAGCGGTTGAGCGCGAAGTCGGTGGGCCCGCCGACGTTCAGCTCGTAGTGGGTGATGTCGTACACGTCCCAGGAGACCAGGGTCTCCAGGTCCTCCAGCATGCTGTCGACGGTCTGCTGGGGCCAGCCGAAGATGATGTCGACGTTGGCGGACAGGCCGAGTTCGCGCGCCCACTGGAGGCTCTGGACGACGTGTCCGGTGGTCTGCTTGCGTCCGCTGAGGCTGTTGAGGTGCTCGTTGACCTGCTGGACGCCCATGCTGATGCGGTTCATCCCACAGGCCCGGATGGCTTCCATCTTCTGCCGGGTGAACAGCTGGGGGATGCCCTCCAGGGTGAGGTCCGCGCTCGCCTGGATCTCCGGGAAGAGCCGGCGGACCATGTCCATCAGGCGGTGGTAGACGGGCGCCTTGTAGAGGTTCGAGGTGCCGCCGCCGAAGTACGCTCCGGCGAGGACGGCGCCCTCCATCTGCTCGCGGTACATCTCGGCTTCGCGTTCGACGTAGCCGTAGTAGTTCTCCAGGGCGGCGTTGCCCTGGAACTCCTCGACGGGGAACAGGCAGTAGCCGCACTTCCCCGGGTCGGTCTTGATGCAGTACGGGACGCCGACGTACAGGAAGACCGGGGACTGTCCGGTCTTCTCGTTCAGGAAGCGGCGGTCCTCGCCGATCTCGTCGAGCGGTACGGACAGTTCGTTCCAGTACCGGGGTGACGGGAAGCCGTGCTGGATCTTGTTGACCTGGCGCTCGGCTAAGTGGCTGTCCAGGTAGTCGTTGACGTAGTCGGTGCTCAACACGGTCGTTGGCACTTCCCCTCTGGGATCTGCCGGATGGGGTGCGGGGAGCTAGTCCGCGAGGACGACGCGCCGCAGGAGGTACTCCGCGAGTTCGTCGATGCTCTGGTACTCCAGTGCCTCCATCGCCTTGAAGCGGAAGTCGAGCTTCTCCTGGATGCGCCGCTGGAGTTCGGTGATGTTCAGGGAGTCGAGGCCGATCTCCAGCAGGGCCAGGGAGGGGTCGAGGTCGTGGAGGTCGATCTCCAGCTCGCTCGACATGCGTCCGAGGGTGTCGGTGATCTCGTCGGTGAGCCAGTCGATGACGATCTGCCGGCGTTCCGCGTCCGGCCGGCTCTCGACGCGTCCGCGCAGTTCGCGCCGTGTGTCGCCGGGGCGGCCCGCCTCGGCCGGGGGCGCGGGGACCGCCGAGGTGTCGGTCAGCGAGGCGATACGCCGGAACTCGACGTCCGTCAGCTCCGCGAGGACATCGCCGGTGTCGTCGAGGACGCGCACCCGGGCGGACAGCGCGGTCCCGGAGCCGCCCAGCCGCAACTGGACGTGGCCCCAGACCTGGTCGGGCAGCGGGCCGCGCAGCACCATCCGCCGGACGCCGACCGGGACGTAGGCGCCCCTGGCGGTGCCGGCCCGCCCGGCGGCGGCGGTCAGGTGCAGGCAGCCGTCGAGCAGGGTGGCGAGCCGGTGGTCGTGGCCGGCGCGGGAGGCGCCGTCCGGGGCGGCCGTGATCCGGCCCAGCGCCTGTCCGCCCTCCTCGGCGAGCCACAGCTCGCGGACGGTGGAGAAGCTCGCGCCGTACTCCAGGCCGTCCTCGCGCAGCAGTCCGTAGAGCCGTCCGGCGGCGAGCCGCTCGGGCAGGCCGGCGCGCAGTTCCTCGGGCGGGTCGCCCGACCAGTCCTCCCGCGCGGCCGGTCCGACCTTTCCCTGGCAGTAGCGGGCCGGCCCGTCCCCGACGGTGAACCGGAAGCGGGAGCCGTCCCCCTCCAGGGCGACGTCCACGCCGCCCGCCTTGGCGGGGGCCAGCAGGAGCGGCCGGACGAAGTCGACGTCGGTCAGCTCGACCGGCGCGGCACCGTGGCCGTCGGCCGACGTGTAGGCGCGCACGGCGAGTTCGAGGTGGCCGGTGGCGGGGAAGACCGTGGAGCCGAGGACCCGGTGGTCCGCCCACGGGGTGCCGGGCCGTACGTCGTACCGCTGGACGGTCCGGGCCGGGGGCTCGGGCGCGGCCGGTTCGTCCTGGCCGGTGTCCGGTGCGGGGGTCACCCAGTAGCGGTCCCTGCGGAAGGGGTAGCGCGGCGCCGACGAGGTACGGCGCCGCCCCTGGTGGAGGGCGGGCAGGTCGACTGCGGCCCCCGCCGTGAACAGGGCGCCCGCCGCGGCGAGGAGGTGGTGTACGTCGTGTCCGTCGCGCCGGAGGGTGGGGACCGCCGTGAACTCCCCCGGTACGTGCGCCCGCAGCGCGGGGTGCGGGCCGATCTCCACGACGACGGTGACGCCCCGGCCGGCCATCGCGCGCAGGGCGTCGTGGAAGCGGACCGGGACGCGGGCCTGCCTGCTCCAGTGCTCCGGGCCCTCCTCGCCGGTCAGGACCTCGCCCGTGACACCGGAGAGCACCGCCACCGCCGGGGCCCGCGGGCGCAGACCGGCCGCCGCCTTGGACAGTTCGGGCAGGATCGGCTCGATCAGCGGCGAGTGGAAGGCGTGGGACGTACGCAGCCGGGTGGTACGGCCACCCCGCTCCCGGACCAGCCGCGCGACCTCGTCGACGGCCTCGGCCCGGCCCGATACGACGACGGCGCGCGGCCCGTTGACGGCGGCCACCGACACGTCGTCCTCCCGCCCGGCCAGCCACCCCTGGACGGCCTGCGGGTCGGCCTCGACGGCCAGCATCACTCCGTCGCGCGGGAGTTCGCCCATGAGGCGGCCCCGCAGCGCGGTGAACCGGGCGGCGTCCTCCAGGGACAGGACGCCCGCGACGCAGGCGGCGACGATCTCGCCGACGCTGTGCCCGGCCATCACCTCGGGGACGACACCCCAGGCGCGGAGCTGTGCGGCGAGCGCGTACTCGACGGCGAACAGCGCGGGCTGGGCGAGGCGGGTGTCGTCGAGGGCTCCCGGGGCCCGCTCGTCGAAGAGCAGGCGCCGCAGGGGCAGCGGCAGTTCGCCGTCGAGGACCTCCGCGCACCGGTCGATCGCGTCGGCGAACACCGCCTCGCTGTCGTACAGTTCACGGCCCATCCCGGGGTACTGCACGCCCTGCCCGGTGAAGACGAAGGCGGTGCGGGCCCGCTTGCCGGCGTGCCCGCTGCTCACGGACGGCGGCGTGCGGCGGGTGCGCCACAGCCTCAGCGCGCCCGCGATCTCGATACCGCCGCGCCCGGTGACCGCGAGGCGGTGGCGGTGTACGGCGCGTCCGGCGGCGGCGGTGAAGAGGGCATCCGGCAGGCTCTCGCGGTCGGTGCGGGCGAGGTGGTCCGCCCAGCGGTCGGCCAGGGCGTCCAGGCTCGCGGCGGACCTGGCGGACAGCGCGAGCAGTTCGGCGGGGCGGGGTTTCGCCTCGGCGGCGCGGGGTGCGGGGGCCTCGCGCAGGATGGCGTGGGCGTTGGTGCCGCTGTAGCCGTAGGAGTTGACGGCGGCCAGCCGGGGTGTGCCGCCGCGCGGCCAGGGCACGGGCTCGGCGGGGATCTCGACCGGGGCGCCGGCCAGGTCGATGCGCGGGTTGAGGCGGTCGACGTGGATGCTGGGGTAGATGGTCTCGTGGTGCAGGGAGAGGGCCGCCTTGACCAGGCCGAGGAGTCCGGCGGCGGCTTCGGTGTGCCCGAAGTTGCTCTTCGCCGAGCCGACGTACAGCGGCCGGTCCGCGGGGCGGGAGCGGCCGTACGTGCGCACGATGGCGCCCATCTCGATGGGGTCGCCGACCGGGGTGCCGGTGCCGTGTGCCTCGACGTAGCCGATGTGGGCGGGGTCGACGCCGGTACGGGTGAGCGCGGCGCGGATGACCTCTTCCTGGGTGCGGCTGCCGGGGGTGGTGAGGGCGGGGGTGTGGCCGTCGTGGTTGACCGCGGTGCCGACGACGGTGGCGAGGACGGGGTCGCCGCGTTCCTCGGCGAGGGACTGGCGGCGCAGCAGGACGGCCACGCAGCCTTCGCTGCGGACGTAGCCGTCGGCCTGCGCGTCGAACGCGCGGCACTGGCCGCTGGGCGAGAACAGGCCCAGCTTGCAGAAGGCGATGTGGACCTGCGGGTTGAGGATCAGGTTGGCGCCGGCCACGATCGCGGAGTCGCACTCCCCGGTGAGGATGGACTGCCGGGCCAGGTGCAGGGCGACCAGCGAGCCGGAGCAGGCGGTGTCGACGGTGAAGCAGGGGCCCTTGAGGTCGAGGAAGTGGGCGATCCGGCCGGCGCTGATGCTCATGGCGTCGCTCATCGCGTCGAAGCCGGTGATGCCGGTCATGCCGCCGGCGTCGTGCTTGACGATGAAGTAGCTGTTGCTGTTCATCAGGGCCAGGAAGACGCCGGTGCTGCTGCCCCTGAGGTCGTCGGGGTTCTGCCCCGCGTGTTCCAGGGCGTGCCACACGGTCTGGAGCAGCAGCCGCTGCTGGGGGTCCATCCGGGTCGCCTCGGCGTCGGAGATCCCGAAGAACGCGGCGTCGAAGCGGTCGACGTCGTCGACGAACCCGCCGTGGCGGGTGTAGGTCTTGCCGGGGGCCAGGGGGTCGGGGTCGTAGAACGCGTCCACGTCCCACCGGCTGGGCGGGATCTCCTCGACGCAGTCGCGCCCTTCCCGCAGAACGGTGTGTATGTCGTCCGTGCCATGGACGTGTCCTGGGAGCGTGCACCCGATGCCTACTAAGGCGATGGGCTCAGCATCCATGCCGATTCTCCTTCGGCGGATGAGGGCGCTGCCGTGCGGCGCGGCCCGACACAGGGTCACGATCCGGGACAGCCGCCACGATGGTGGAGCGCCACAGGAATTTTCAGTGCCGGAATCCAGAACCCCTGTTGCCTTTTGGGGCTCTTCATACGCAAGCGCAATAAATGATTGCTTTGGCGTATCCGCGCAAGGCTAGGGGCGCGGCAAGGAAGGGCGCAAGGAGGTACAGAGGGAGCGAACAAGCGCTCCAGTGGCTCTCAACAGGCGCGAAAATACCACCGCACGCCCCCCTGAAGGGCGTACAATAAGGGGATGACCGTCTTCCTCTGTTCCAGGTGCGGCGCCGCGATCACGCCGGAGCTGGCCGAGTTGCCTGCCGTGCCGGACGCCCCGGTCGACGATCGCGACCGGGACAAGGAGACACGCCGGGCGCCCTCCACCGTTCCACGCGGCCGCTATGCGATCGATCCCGAGCCCTGGGGGTTCCCCTACGTCCGCCAGGACGATCAGGAGGACCCCAAGCCGGCTCAGTCGCGCGGACTTCTGGTCTCCGGGGAGGACGGCTTCGTCATCTCGGCGGGCAACCGGGGCACCGTGGTCGTGCATCCGGACGACGCCGACGGTCTCGGCCCCCTGCCCGCCTGGGAGAACAGCAGCGGGTGTTGCGGCCCCACCGGCAGCGAGGGACTCAACCGGGCCTGCCCCTGCGGAGCTCCCGTCGCGACGCTCGCGGCCGACTGCTTCGGGCCGTACGAACTGCACCTCGACCCGGTCCGGACCTACGCGTTCACCGGGTAGGCGCCTCCCGGTCCGGGGTTCCGGGAGGCGCCGTCGGGGTCAGGGGGCGTCGACGAGGGTGCGGCCGGCCGTGGGTACGAGGGTGGCGCTCGCGTAGTTGGTCTGCACGCGGGAGCGTTCCCTCGTGTCGGGTACGGCGTTGGTGCAGGCCGTGCCCGCGCTGGAGCCCGACATCAGCTGGGAGCAGGGGCCGGGTTTGGTGTCCGGCAGGCCGAGGCTGTGGCCCAGTTCGTGGGCGGCGATCCGGGTCTTGTCGTAGCCGTCGCTCACGGCCTGGCTGCCGAGTTCGACGCGGACCTGGCGGCCGGGGCGGACGGGGCCGAGCGTGGCCTGCGGCCAGCCCGTGGTGGCGACGATCACGATCTCGGCACTCGCACCGGGTGCAGCCTCCACCAGCCTGACGTTGCTGACGTTCGCGTTCCACGAGGCGACTCCGGCCGCGATCGCGGCTTCCCAGCCTCCCGCGCGGCTGTCGTCGTACCGGAGGGTCACGACCGCCAGCCGGTCGGCGGTCGATTCACTCACGGGGGCGGCGGTCGCGACGCCCGCCATGGCGAGGGTGAGCGCCGCGGCGCACGTGCCTGCCTTGAGCCATGTGCTGAGGGGCATTGCTGCTCCTTCATCTGTGGGGGGGGTCAGGCCCCGGTGGGGCCGGTTGTGCCGTCGGCCGCCCTTCGGGGCCTTGCGATGGTATGCCCCGGAACCCCATCAGGTCATGCACCTGTCATACACATTCTCCGTCACGAACCCTCTCCGGAAAGGAAGTTGCACGAAACCCACCTGCCCCGAGATCACCGCCCGTGGTCTACTCCCGGTCATGCCGCTGCTGATGCTGGACCTCGACAACACCCTGGTCGACCGCGACGCCGCCTTCCGTGAGGCCGTTGCCGCGTTCCTCTCCGAGCATCGCCTCCCCGACACCGACCTCACCTGGGTGACGACTCTCGACGCCGGCGGCTACACCGCCCGCCAGGATGTCGCCGCGGCCATGACCGACCGGTACCGGGACACGGTGCCCGAAGCGGCCGTCCACGCCCTGCTCGACCATGGCGCCGCCGATCGCGTCGTACTGGCCGACCCGTCCCGGGAGGCCCTGGCCGAAGCGCTGACCGCCGGCTGGACCTGTGTGATCGTCACCAACGGCCGCACCGTCCAGCAGGAAGCCAAGATCCGTCGTACCGGGCTCGATCGGCTCGTCCAGGGCTGGGTGATCTCCGAGGCGGTCGGCCGCGGGAAACCCGGACCGGAGATCTTTCACGCTGCCGCGGCCGCCGTCGGAGCGTCGCTCGCGGGCGCGTGGGTCATCGGCGATTCCCCGCACGCCGACATCGCGGGCGCCGACGCGCTCGGGCTGCGCAGCGTGTGGGTGTCGAACGGGCAGCCGTGGGCCCAGGCCTCCTACCGGCCCACCCATGTCGCCGAGGACGTCGCGACCGCGATCGGACACGTCGTCAGAACGGCGGGATGAGACACGGCCCGCCGTATCCGCAGGGGCTCCCCGGTGCCTCGCGTCTCAGGGCGCCTGCGTCGAGATCTCGAACGGCCTGGACTGCGGCGCCGATTCGGTGCCGTCGGCGGCCACGGCCGTGACGACGTAGTAGTAATACGCGCGGGCCAGGGCCGGGTCCGTGTACGTCGGCCGGGTCACGCCCGTGGCGATGCGGTGTTCAGGGGTGAAGACGTCCGAGGCGGATGTGGAGCGGTAGACGTTGTACGAGACGGTGGCTCCCTGGTCGCACGCTCCCGCCTCCCAGTCGAGCCGGACGTGGTCCGCGCCCCTGCCGCCTCCGGTGATCCGGGGAGTGGGCGGCGCGGTCATGGCCGGGCAGGGCACCGTGGCCTCGGCCACCGGCGAGAAGTCGGACCACATGCTGTACGTGCTGACGGCGCGTACGACGTAGTACCAGGTCTTGCCGGCGGGCACGTTCTCGTTCGTGAACGTCGTTCCGGTGAGCAGCGGAGAGACCGAGTACGCCGACGTCGGGTCCGGGGAGGTCGTGCGGTAGACGTAGTAGCCGGCCACGTCGGCCGAGGTGCTCGCGGTCCACTCCACCGTGACGTCGCCGTTCGCGGCCGTCGCGGTCACCGAGGCGGGTGCGGCCGGCTTCTCGCGGACGGGCAGACGCTTGCCGTAGACGGTGCCGTAGCCGGGCTCGGGCAGGGGAGAGACGTTGCCGGCCGCGTCGACGGCGCGGACGGTGTAGCCGAACTGCACGTCGACCTGAGCGGCGGCGTCCAGGTACGAGGCGCCCCGCACCACGGCGATCTGCTCCCACGCGCCGAACATCGGCTTGCGCATCACGAGGTAGTGGTCCGTGTCGTCGGAGTTGGCCGTCCAGGCGATGTGCACGCCGTCGGTGCCGTCCCACGCGTCCAGGCCGTACGGCATGTGCGGCGGGGTGACGTCGCCGGTGCGGGTGGCGGAGGCCGTCGCCGACGGGTCGGACTCCGTGCCGCGCGCCGTGACCGTCCTGACCTGGTAGTGGCGTGCCCGGCCGACGGGCGCCGCGAAGTCGTCGTACGCGGAGCCGGTGACCGGGGTGTCGGTCAGCCGGGTCCAGGGGCCGTCGGCGGACTCGGCGGCGTAGACGTGGAACCGGTGGGCGGCGTTGCCGGTGTACCGCCAGCCGACGGTGTTGCGGTCGACCCAGCCGTTGGCCGAAACGGCGGTCGGCGGCAGGGGTTTGGGCTCGGTCGCGGCGAGTCGGACGGGCGCGGAGTAAGCGGAGGCGTTGCCCGCGCTGTCCAGGGCGCGTACGCGGTAGTGGTAGGTCGTGCCCACGGTGACGGCGGGGTCGGTCAGGGCGGTGCTCTGTGTGGGCGTGGCGAGGGGGGCGAACGGTCCTTCGGGCGCGAGGGAGCGCTGCACCTCGTAGGCGTTCGCCCCGGTCACCGCGGACCAGGAGAGCCGGGCGCCGAGGTCGTCGTACGTGGCCGCGAGCCCGGTCGGGGTGGCGGGGGCCGTCCGGTCGGCGCTGACGACGCGGGCCGGGGCGGACAGCGGGGAGAGGTGGCCGGTGCGGTCGGCTGCGCGCAGGGCGTACTCGTACGTGGCGCCGGTGGCCGGGGGTGTGTCGGTGAAGCCGGTGCCGGTGATCGGCGTGCTGGTGCGCGGGCTCCAGCCGGCGGTGCCTGCCGTGCGGCGGTAGACGCGGTAACCGGCCAGGTCCAGCTCGGGATTGCGGGACCAGGCCAGGGTCGCCTTCAGGGTGGCCGGGGCGTAGGCGGCCTTCACGCCGGCCGGGGTCAGGGGCGCGGTCCTGTCGGCGGCGCCGGTGACGGGCCGGTAGGCGAAGGTGATGTCCGCGGCGCCGGTGAAGGCGGCGAAGTCCACGCGCAGGGTGTGGGTTCCGCGCGGGACGGTGAGGCGGAGGGTCTTCTTCTGTGTCCGGCTGACGTCGCGCCACAGGTCGATCTTGCGGGAGCCGTCGAGGTAGACGCGGGCGCCGTCCTGGACGGCGAGGGTGAGGTCGAAGGGGCCGCCGGAGCCGAAGTCGCGGGTGGTGGTCCAGCGGACACCGAACCTGTCCCTCGGCAGGGTGACTCCGGCGGGGTCGCCGAGGCCGTAGTTCTCGGCGATGGCGGCATCACAGACGGTGGCCCTCGGGGTGCCGGTGAGGGTCGCGTTGGCGTAGTACTGGGCCTTCCACGCGCCGGGCGCGCAGGTCACGGCCGCCTGCGCGGGGGCGGGGAAGGCCAGTCCGGTCAGGGCCGTGGCCAGGGAAAGCACGGCCACACCCGTGGTGCGGCGTGCCACGCCGGGGGATATACGCATGTGCCGACGGTCGCCTTTTCGGTCAGGAGATGTGAACAACCTGTGCATGTCGGCCTGATGGTGCCATTCACAAGATCGCTGACGAAAGGGGGTTCGCGCGGAATCACGTCAACCACTTCTCCCCCGCCCCGGGGTGAGGGGCCCACTCGTGTCAGCCGGTCAGCGTCGGGTAGTCGGTGTAACCGCGGTGGTCACCGCCGTAGAAGGTGGCCGCGTCGGGGGTGTTGTAGGGACCTCCTGCCGCGAGGCGGGCGGGCAGGTCCGGGTTGGCCAGGAACATCGCACCGAAGGTGATCATGTCCGCGGTGCCGTCCTCGATGCGGGCGAGGGCGTCGGGTCCGGTGGTCTCGGGGTGGGTGAAGGGGTTGAGGACGAACGCCGCCGGCCAGTCCTTGCGCAGCCGGGCGGTCAGGTCGCGGTCCGGACCCTCCAGCAGGTGGAGGTAGGCGAGGTCCAGCCGGGCGAGACCGGCCGTCAGGGCGGTGTAGGTCTCCAGCACGTCCGCCGGGTCGGTCTCGGCGATGTCGTTGTAGGGGTTGCCGGGGGAGATGCGGAAGCCGGTCCGGTGGCCGCCTATCGCCTCCGTGACGGCCGTGGCGACCGCGATGCCGAAGCGGACCCGGTCCGCGGCGCCGCCTCCCCAGTTGTCGGTGCGCAGGTTGGTGTTGGGGGCGAGGAACTGGTGGATCAGGTAGCCGTTCGCCCCATGGATCTCCACGCCGTCGAAACCCGCGGCGATCGCGTTGCGCGCGGCGTCGGCGTAGTCGGCGATCGTCCGGGTGATGTCGTCCCCGTCCAGCTCCTCGGGCGTGACGTAGTCCTGGGGGCCCTCGTAGGTGAACACCTGGCCCGCCGGGGTGACGGCGGAGGGGGCCACGGGGGTGAGTCCGTCGGGCAGCAGGCTGGGGTGGCCGATCCGGCCGGTGTGCATGAGCTGCGCGAAGATCGTGCCGCCCCGGGCGTGGACAGCATCGGTCACCTTCCGCCAGGCGTCGACCTGTGCCGCGGAGTGCAGGCCGGGGGTGTTGGTGTAGCCCTGGCCGACGACCGACGGCTGGATGCCCTCGGTGATGATCAGGCCCGCGCTCGCGCGCTGGGCGTAGTAGGTGGCCATCAGCTCCGTCGCCGTGGCCGTGGAGGCGTCGGCGCGGCTGCGGGTCATCGGCGCCATCGCGATGCGGTTGGCCAGCGCCTTGCCGCCCAGGTCGATCGGGTCGAATGCGGTAGTCATAGCGGTTTCCCTCGAAGAGCAGGTGGGGTGACGGAGGCAGGCGGCAGGGTGCCGTTTCGCGGCATTCCGTTCGACTGGACCCTCTACCGAGAGACTCTACATCTCTTTGAGACTCAGTCTCAAGGTGAGTCGCAGATGTAACATTTCTCGTATGACCCACTCCTCCGACCACACCTCACCGAAGCCCCCCGGTCTGCGTGAACGCATGCGGGCGACAGTCCGCGCGGAAGTGACCGAGGTGGCGCTCCGGCTCTTCACCTCCCAGGGCTTCGAGCGGACGACCGCCGACCAGATCGCCGCCGAAGCGGGCCTGTCGCGCGCCAGCCTGTTCCGGTACTTCGGGACGAAGGAAGACATCGTGCTGGTCGGCCTGGAGGGCGACGGCCAGCACGTCGCGGAAGCGCTCGCCGCCCGCCCCGACGAGGAGCGGCCCTGGGTGGCGCTGCGCCGGGCGTTCGACGTCCTGGTGCGGGTGAACGAGGAAGCACCCGAGCAGACGCTGAGCTTTCTGCGCATGCTGCAGGAGACACCGTCACTGCGTGCCCGGCACTTCGAGAAGCAGTTGAAGTGGCAGGAAGAGCTGGTGCCGGAGATCGCCGGGCGACTGGAAGCCGGTGCCGCCCGGCCGACGGATCCCCGGCCGGCCGCGCTGGTCACAGCCGCCCTCGCCTGCCTGGACGCGGCCGCGCGAGCGTGGGTGGCCTGCGAGGGCTCGGTCCCCCTCGCCGTCCTGCTCGATCAGGCGATGGGCGCGCTGACGGAGGGAGGACACGCGAGGCCGCCGTCGCCGACCGCCTGACCCGCTGTTCACCCACCCTTCAACGCGCTCCCGTGCTCACCGGCCCGGCAGGTTCGCGTCCGGTTTCCCTGTACTTAGCCGCTCAGGAGCCGACGGCGCCGGATCGGCCCCGCCCGGCTGGCAGCATCGTCGTCCGAGGGCGGCCGCCCCTGTTCCGATCGGCGATTCATCCAGGGGAGAAGAGGAGCCAGGCATGGCGAACACGGAAGAACTGAAGACGGACGCGCGGTCCTCCGTCCGGACCGGGCTCGGGCGTTTCGCCCGCCGGGGTTCGACGGCGGCCCTCGCCGTGGGGATGTCCGTGGGGGCGCTGTTCATGAGCACGACCCCCGCCTCCGCCTACGTCGGGGAGAACTTCCTGCGCAACTGGGAGACCGGGCGCTGTCTGGACGCCGACGGCACGGGGAGCATCTACACGCTGCCCTGCCAGCAGGGGAACGCGTACCAGACCTGGCAGCCGATCTACGTCCGCCACGACGCCTATGACATCGTCCAGCTGAAGAACAAGGCGACCGGAAGGTGCCTGCACGTCAACGCCAACGGCGCGCTGATGACCTACTGGTGCGACGAATCCAGCAACCCCAACTGGAACCAGCGTTTCGCCGCCAAGGGGTCGAGCTGGGACCAGATCGAACTCACGAACGTCCTGTTCAACACCTGCGTGGACAGCAACTACGCCGGCGCCGCCTATGTGACGGGCTGCAACGGCGGGGGCTACCAGAAGTGGAAGCTGGGCTTCTGACCCAGTCGGCCCTGGGGGGAGGGACCGCTTTCGGCGGCCCCTCCCCCGGCGTTTCCGGGACGGCGTCTCAGCTGCTTTGCTGCGCCGCCCAGGCTCCGGGGGCGTGGCCCGTGTGGTGGCGGAAGAAACGGCCGAAGTCGGCGGAGTCGGGGAAGTTCAGGTGGGCGGCGACGGTGGCGGCGGGCCAGCCGGCGGGGCCGAGGAGGCGGCGGGCTTCGAGGAGGCGGCGTCGGTCGATGACCTGGCGGGCGCCGTCGTGGCCGGCGTCCTGGGCGGCGCGGGTGAGGGTGCGGACCGAGCAGCCCAGCAGCCGGGCGTAGTCGTCCACGTGGTGCAGTTCGCGGAAGCGGAGCTCCAGGGTGTCGAGGAACCGTTGGTGGAGCGCGGCCCGGCGGGTGGTGGGTGAGGGGCCGGCCGGGGTGCCGGTGCCGTGGGCGAGGCGCAGCAGGAGAGCTTGGAGGAGGTTGCGGCGCAGCGCGTGGTGGAGGTCGAGGGGGCGTCGGCCCAGGGCGCGGTGTTCGTCGAGGAGTTGACGGGCCGTGCGTTCGGCCCAGGGGGCGTCGTCCGGGTGGGGGGTGAGGACGGCGGGTGCGTCGTGCGCGGTGACGGGGGCGAGGAGGCGGGCGGTGGCGGTGTCCAGGACGTCCGGCTCGAAGAGGATGAAGGGGCCGGTGGCGTCGGCGGGCGGGTGCCAGCACTGGGTGTGTCCGGGGCGTACCCAGAGCCATCGGCCGGGGGTGACGGTCCGGGTGACGTGGTCGACGTCGTGTCTCAGTACGCCGGACGTCACGAGGATCAGGTAGTGGAAGGTGGCCCGGCCGGGGCGGGGCGGGTTCCAGGGCCAGTCGTCGTGGTCGGTGTGGAAGTCCTCGATCGTGGTGACCTCCAGGCTGTACGGGGTCCCGGCGGGCGGCCGGAAACCGAACAGCGGGGTGGTCTCGTCCATACCGGGTTGTCCGCCAGTGACCATCATGTGTCCGCAGTCTAGGCTCCAACCGGGCCGGCGCGGGACAGAGTGGATCTCGGGTCCGCGACAGCGGGCCGCCGGTGCCGTCCGGTACCGGCATGCACACACCCACGGAGGACACAGTCATGAGCGTCGACAAGGCAGCGATCGGCAAGACGGTTCTGGAGCTGGAGAAGTCGTTCAACGAGCGGTGGAGCGCCGGTGACAACCGCGGCTACCTCGACAACTACGCCGAGGAGATCAGCTACTTCGACCCCATCCTCAAGGACGTGCTCGTGGGCCGCGACCAGGTGATCGCCCACATCGACGCGATCTACACGAACCCGCACATCGTGCGCAGCGAGTACCTCAACCCCGTCGTGCACGTCAGCGAGGACGGCGACTTCGCGGTCCTCGCCTACAACCTCGACACGTACGTCCTCGACGGCGACGGCAAGGAGCGGCAGCTGCGGGCCTGGAACTCCACGGAGGCGTACCGTCTGATCGACGGCGAGTGGCGGATCGTGCACTCCAACTGGGCGTTCAGCCGGACGGCGACCGAGGCTGTCGCGTCCTGACCCGGAAGGTGCGCGTCATGGACGGCACGGACGTACAGCGGCTGGCCGCTCGGTGCGCCGAGGGGCTGCCCGGCACGGAGCTGGCGCATCCCTTCGGCCCCGAGTGGGACGTACACAAGGTCCGCGGCAAGGTGTTCATGCTGGTCACCGAGGTGACCGGGGAGCCGATGGTGATCCTCAAGTCCGCTCCCGACGACGCGGCGGCGCTGCGTCAGCAGTACGCGGAGATCACTCCCGGCTATCACATGAACAAGAAGCACTGGATCACCCTGCACGGCGGTGCCCTCGACGAGGGCCTGGTCGAGGAGCTGGTCACCGACTCCTACCGGCTGGTGGTCGAGGGCCTGCCGAAGACGCGGCGGCCGATGACCCCGGCGCCCCGCGGGCGGTGACCCTCACCGGGGAGCGGCTGCAACGTACGGCACGCCGCACGGCCGAAACCCTGCCCGGCACCGTGAGCAGCCGCCCCTTCTCCCCCGGCCTCGACGTCCACAAGGTCGCCGGGAAAGTCTTCCTGATCGTCACCGACGACCCCGCCGAGCGGATCATCACCGTCAAGGCGGAGCCGGAACACGGACGGCGGCTGCGCGCGACCCACCCCTCGATCAGCGTCGGCCGCTACCTCGACAAGACCCACTGGATCTCCGTGGGCACCGGCCCGGGCATCACCGCGGCCCTGGTCGAGGAGCTGGTCACGGACTCCTACGACCTCGTACGGGGCTCGACGAACAGTTCCTCGACCGGGCCCTGAACAGGGTGGCTAGCTCGCAGGCCAGTGGGGGTTCGGCAGGCCGTCATCGCCCATGTGCGCCCGCCGCCAGACCCCGTTCCAGTTGAACGGGGTCTCCGGTACGAACCGGTGCCACTGGCCGCACGGACATGGCGCCGGCACCCACGCGCACCCACGGCACAGTTCGACCCAGCCGTGCCCGGTCGAGGTCAGCACACGCGGCCCCTCGTCCCCGCACGCCGGGCAGCCGGGCAGATCGGCGCCGTCCAGAAGCGCGTTCTGCCGCCGGACGTACTCGGACAGTCGCAGCGGCGGGTGGCGGAACGGGTCGTCGAACCATGCCCGCTCCGGGCTATCCCACCAGTTCCGCAGCCACCACGGCCGAGGGTTCGGTACGGCCCGCCGCCCGGCCCGTTTCTCCGCCCGGCGCCGCACGGCGTACTCCTCCGCCCGCGCGAGCCACAGCACCCGCGCCTCGTGCAGTTCCTCCACCGCCCGGGCCAACGCGTCCGGGTCCGCCTCCAGCCGTCGGGGGATCGCGGCGCTCAGCGTGAGGTGGTGGTAGGTCGCCCGCAGGCCGTAGGGAGCAAAGACAGTGAGGCACGTACGCAGCGCGCTGTGCCGACGGTGGAGGGGAAGCCAGGTGTCGTGCACCCGCGCCCGGTGGGTCAGGAAGCTGGTCATAGGGCCAGTGCCCGGGCCAAGGCGGCCGTGATGGCGGCGGCGTGTGTCGGCAGGTGGTGTGCGGCCCAGGTTCCGGCAAGGCGGTGGAAGTCCCGCAGGTCCGCCTCGGCACCGGTGACGAGCGCGCGCACCTGGTCCACCGGCAGGTCGATCGCCGGGCTTCCGTCCTTCGCGTCGGCGTCGAGAGTCAGCCGGACGGTGTCGCCGACACGCTCGGCCGTCGAGGACGGGTCGTGGCCGAAGGAGGAGCAGCCGGTGCCGTCCAGCACCTCCCGCCATTCCCGCCAGGTCTCCAGGCCGTTGCAGCAGCCCGGCTCGACGAAGACGGTGCCGGTGGCTGTGTCGGTCACCCTGAACCCGCCGGCGGCGCACAGATCGGGCAGGGTGAGCAGCCCGTGCAGGAACGCGCCGAGCGGGTCGGTCGGGCACGGCCCGTGCTCCTCCTCCGGCTCGAAGTCGTTGTAGTCGGCGATCCGCATGACCGCCGTGCCGACCTCCGCAGCCCTCAGCTTCCCGTCCAGTACGAGGTAGCCGTACGACTCGTGCCCGGCGACCGGCCAGAGCGCGAAGCCGTCTGCGGCGAAGATCTCCAGAACGGGCTGCATCACGATCACCCAGGGATGATGCCGGACCCGGTGCCACACCGCCACGGGATACTCGGGCAGAGTCAGGAACCCGCGTGTACTCCCCTTATGGTGCGGCCCATGGACTGGATGCCCCTGCTCTCCACACTGACCGGTGCCGGTATCGGCATCGCGGCCACACTGACCGCCGATCGCAGCCGTTGGCGGCGGGAGGAGGCCAGGCATGCGCTGGAGGTGAGGCGTGAGGTGTACACGGAGTACGTCTCCGCCCTCAAGGCCGCCGGTGAGGAGATACGGGCCGTCGCTCTGGGCGACCACAGGTCCGAGTCGGCGCGGGACGCGGCGGTGCGGGAGGCCGTGCGGGGCACCGGGATCTACACGGCGAGCGAGCGTCTGTGGCTGGTGGGCCCGCCGCAGGTCGTGGAGGCAGGGAACGAGGCGTTCCACTGTCTGCGCGCGATCCGCGACGCCTATGCCCGCGGAGTGGCGGTCGGCTCCGCCGACGACGCGCCTCTGATCGAGCGTCGGCGCAAGGCGATGGCGCGGATGCGGAGCCTCATGCGCGAGGACCTGGGCGTCGGGCCTCTGGGAATCGACTGAGAGGTCAAGGTCCCGCGGAAGGTTCCCCCTGAATCGACATCTGCACGTCGGACGGGCCGGGCCGCGCTTCGGAAACGGGACCCACCACCGCATCCACCGAGGCGAGCCGCTCCGGCCGGTCGGCAGACCGGGATCAGCGGCCGTAGCGCTCGCACCGCAGCGGCTTGTGGAGACCGTCGGTGAGGCAGATCCGTACGACCGCGGCGCCGCCGGGGACGTCGGCCGGCACGGTCATGTTGAAGCGGAGGCTGGAGCCGCAGACGACGTTCGGGCTGAGCTCGTCCCCCAGTTGTCCGTCGTGGGTGTCCAGGGTGTAGGCCCGCGTCGCCCGGCAGGTCGCCAGGGTGTCGGCGCTCACCGACTTGTGCTCCCCGGTCACATAGACGCCCCGGTCCGACCAGCTGATCAGACCCCGGGTGTACGTGTTGCCGATGGTGACGTCGAACTCGCTGATCGGGTCGTCGGCGGTGTGCGCGCTCGCGGGAGCGCCCAGGAACGTGCCCGCGATCAGCGCGACCGTACCGGCTACGGCTAGGGGGGTACGCATGTGGCCTCCAGGGCTCGAATCGGTCGTGGCCGTCGGCCGGGAACCGCCTCAGTCTCCACGTGGCACCCGAGTGCGGCCACGACAGATCAGGCCAACCGGCCCTCTCCACGACATCTCCTCCGCTCCACCACACGCGACACGGCTGTACGGGAAACGCGGACCGCCTGCCAGCGCTCAGCCCCGACCCACGCCGTGCGCCGCCGCGTTGCCGGGCACCATCCGTTCCTGTCAGGCGGGCCCGCGACAGCGGCCTCGCCGGTCCTCACCCGCCTGAAGACGAACCTGCGGATGACGCCACCGGCCGTGACACGGTTGTCGCGCTGTTCACCGGCGAAGTGATCGCTCTCGACGGCCTGCCGTACCGCAACGACTACTGCTGGGTGGCGCCTTCCGCCGGGCCTCGTGGTGCGGGCGCGTGCCCATCTGGACACGGTGGCGTTCCACGAACTGATGGACCGTGTGAACTCTGCGCCCTGACACGTGCCGGGGCGGTGGGGTGAGCGTAAAGGAACGGGCCTCTCGGTGGAGACGCGGTCGCGGTCGGCCGATCTCGCCCAGGAGGCCCGTTGCCGCACAGATCCACCACGGGCTCCGTTCACCCGGACCGGCCCGGGATTCCGCCGCGAGTCGGGCCTCTCGCAGGCGAGGGAGCCACTGGCACCAGCCCCTCGGCACTGGCGAAGCTCAGCGTCAAGGGGCTGGCGGGTCACCTGGCCGGGCAGGTCTTCTTCCTTCCCACGGTGCTGGCCGAGGCGGTCCCCGACGAGCCCGCCATCTCGCTCCACGAGTACTACGCGCGGGTCAGCTGGATCGGCTCGGACCTCGACACTCCGTTCAACCAGGGCATCCACTCCGACTTGCTCAGGCCGCTTGGTCGCACCCGGGTTGTCCGTAACCATGGTTGCCCTGAACTCGCTGCGTCGGTGGCGGTCGGGCGGCGTGATGACCCACGCGGACGGTCCCCGCACGGTAGACGCACCAGGCGCACAACCACGTACCCACCTTTTCAGCTTCGCCGACCCGATGCCCGGCTTCCTGATCCCGAGACGCCGAGGTCGAGGCGCCGACGATATCGGTGACGCGACGATTAGGTCCGACCGCACGGTTTCACTTGGTCTTGAAAAGCGCGGCACCCAAATCGGCCGCACACACAAGTGGGGGGAGGGTGACGGCTAGAAAACCGGGGAAAGATGTGGCAGCCGGCCGCCGTAGAGGCATGGCGCAGTAATTCGGAGGTGGCGCCCGTCGCGGACCTGACCGCCTGCTTTAGGGTTCGGGACAGCCAGGAGCGGGCCGACCCGGTGGCACTCACCCAGGTCGGCCGTTGCTCCGAGGCGGTCCGGTCAGCCGCAGACCAGAACCAGAACCACCGACCACTTGCCACTGGGGGCTTGCTGGATGTCCTGGCTGACGCGCTGGACGACCTGCCTGGACGCGCACTCGTTGCGCGCTTGGGTCTGAGCTTGCGCGTATGCGACACCCACCTGGGCGTCCAGGCCGCGTCCGACCACCTGCGCTCCCGCCGGCTGCCCCGCCGCAGACGCAACGCCTGCCGCCGAAATGGTGACGGCGGCAGTTATCGCCGCTGTGGCAAGTGCGGAAGCAAATCGCTTCTTCATGAGAATGTCACTCTCTTTTCAATTCAATGTGGGGGATGGCGGAAGACCAAGACACTGATCCAGGAGAATCCGGTCGCGCCAGCGGAGCAATTTCGCGCCGAAGGCCTCACGCACTCGACGAGTATGTCCGCCGGACAGCTGTTGTGCCTGGTACTGGCAGTCCTACCGTCGCAGGGGGTACTGGTTGTCCTCTTGTCGCGGTCCGAGAGTGAAAGCGTGACGACACCATTCATCACAGGAGCCGATGAAACCCCTCGGACACGAGACCGTCCGCCGTCGCGACCGACTTCAACGGGCACAGCGGCCCGCAGACGGTGACCGAGGGGACCAACGTGCTGCCCCCGGAACGTCACCTCGTACCGACCCGCAGCAACAGCGCTGCCCGAACGATCCAGAAAGCCTGCCATGACCACGGAAACCCCGGCCTCCGCCCCCGCCCTGCCCTACGGCCAACTGATCCCCGTCACCGTCCACTTCGACGAACTCGACGCGCTCGGCATGCTGCACAACGCGCGCTACCCCTTGCTGGCCGAACGCGCATGGCTCCAGCTGTGGCAGGAACGCATCGACTGGCAGACGTCCGGCGACGGCAGCGCCGTGGTCAAGGAACTGCGCATCGTGTACGAGGAGCCGGTCCACCTCCCCGGCCCGTACGCCGTCCACCTCTGGATCGAGCGGCTCGGAACGACCAGCCTGACCTACGGCTTCCGTCTCTGCGCGGCGGACGGCGGAGTAACCCACGCCCATGGCACCCGCGTTGTGATACGCCTCGACCCCGGGACACTGCGCCCCACGTCCTGGAGCGAACAGTTCAGGGCCGTGTGCCACTCCCTGCTGCGCCCGGCGGAGTGACCTTCAGCGTCCGGCAGGAAATCGCCGCAGTGTCGGGGTGGGCGACCCGCCCTACGCGCATCAGCTGGACGACGAGGCGCCCGCCGGCCGCGGCATCCGACGCCTCGGCCTCCCTGTGATCTTTCTGTGAAACTTGAAAGTTCAGACTTCCGGCGGGTGGGCGGGAACTGGCAGGTTGAAGATCCAACTCGGCCGTCCTGTACGGCCGTTCACCCCCCACTCCCCCACGAGGCATCAATGACGAAAGCCTCCGCGAGAAGAACTCGCGCGACGCTCTTCGCTGCGACGGCGGGTCTCGCCCTGACCGTCACCCTCCTGCCCGGCGCCGCGAACGCGGCCCCCGAGGCCCCGGCGGACCCCGGCGGCACCCCGGCGTCCCTGACGCCGCCGATCCCCTCGCAGCAGACCCTGATACGCCAGGACGCGTCCCTCACGAAGGCCCAACAGCGGCCCGGCGTAAGGGCGTTGGTGAAGCAGCTCGGCGCACAGGGCGTGCTCGAACTCGACCCGGCGACCGGGACGGCACGTCAAGTGGCCCGGACGGACGGCTACTTGACGCCGCCCAGCACCGCCGGCGCGGAAACCGTCGCGCGCGACTACCTGCGGGCCCACCCCGACGTCTTCGGCCTGACCGCCGGCCAGGTCCGCGACCTGAAGCTGCGCAGGCAGTACACGGACGTCGCCGGGATCCGCCACCTGTCGTTCGTCCAAGTGGTCGGCGGCGTCCCGGTGTTCGGCAACGGCGTCAAGGCGAACGTCTCGCGCGACGGGCGCCTGATCAACGTGACCGGCTCCCCCGTGCGCGGCCTCCCGGCGAGCCTGCCGCCCGCCGGGATCAGCGCGGCGCAGGCCGAGCGCACGGCCGTACGGGACGTTGCCGGCGCGCGGGCCGGCGGCACGGGCACGGACGCCGCCGCCAAGCAGGTGGCGTTCGTGACGGGCGACGGCACGGCACGCCGCGCCTGGCGGACCGTCACCTCGCCCGACGGCCACGGGATGTGGCTGCACGTCGTCGACGCGGACACCGGCCGGGTCCTGCACCGGCAGAGCCTGTCCTCGGACCTGCGGGACGCCGGCACGCCGGGAGCAGCACCGAGTGCCGGGCGGCCGTCGCCGTCCTCGCCCGGCACTCTCCTCGGCCCTGGGCAGGTGCTGGCCTGGGACCACGCCCCGGGAGACGTACGGGGCGGCACGCAGTACCCGCGCGACCTGACCCTCCGGGGCTGGCTCCCCGCGGACGCGAAGACCCTCTCCGGGCCCGCCGCGCACGTCTTCAGCGACGTCAACGACAACAACGAGGCGGACGCGGACGAGGAGATCTCCCCGGCCGCCGACGGGACGTTCGCGTTCCCGTTCAAGCCCTTCACCGGGGACGGCTGCGGCACCCCGGTGCCGTGCTCCTGGGACGCGAAGACGCCGTACTCCTGGCGGACGAACCGCGAGCAGAACGCCGCGCAGGTCTTCTACTTCCTGTCGACGTTCCAGAGCCACCTCCAGGCCGCCCCGATCGGCTTCACCCGCGCCGCCGGCAACTTCGACGGCCGCGACGGCGACGCCGTCCAGGCGCAGACCGACGACGGCGCGGCCGTGCGGGACGGGCTGCCCGACGGCAACCACGTGAACAACGCCAACATGAACACGCCGCCGGACGGACAGCCGCCCACGATGCAGCTGTTCCTGACCGCCCCCTCGGACGGCTACCCGATCGTGCAGGGCAACTGGGGTGACGACGCGGCCACCGTCTACCACGAGTACACGCACGGCCTGTCCAACCGGCTGGTCGTCGACGCCGACGGCGTCTCGACGCTCACCAGCATGCAGTCGGGCGCCATGGGCGAGGCGTGGAGCGACTGGTAGGCCCTCGACTTCCTCACCGCCGAGGGGCTGCGCCAGGACCGGCGGGACGTCGACGGCGAGCTGGCGCTCGACCCGGCGGGCTGGATCGACCAGGCGCCGACCCGCTCCCAGGGGCTGGACTGCCCGGTGGGCTCCACCTCGGCCAGGTGCCCGGGAGACGGGACCGCGGGTCCGGGCGGGTACACCTACGGCGACTACGGGAAGATCGGCAACGGTCCGGGGGTGCACGCCGACGGCGAGATCTGGGGCGAGACCCTCTGGGACCTGCGCACCGCGCTGGGCAGCGGGCTCACGCGGTCGCTGGTGACCCGCGCGATGGAGCTGTCCCCGGCCGACCCGAGCTTCCTCGACCAGCGCAACGCGATCCTCCAGGCCGACACCGTCGTCAACGGCGGACGCGCCCACGACCGTATCTGGAAGGTGTTCGCGAACCGGGGCATGGGCTACTTCGCCGCCTCCTTCACGAGCGCCGACGTCAAGCCCGACGAGGACTTCTCCCTGCCGCCGGGACCCGGCACCCCGCGCCGCGCGCTCACCGGCACGGTCACCGACAGCGCGACCGGCGCCCCGGTGGCCGGGATCGCCGTCAGCGTCAGCGGCCACTCCTCCGGCTTCCCCGGCGCCGACCTGTCGGCCGTGACGAAGGCGGACGGCACGTACAGCATCCCGGACGTCCCGGAGGGCACGTACCGCAAGGTGTACGCGAGCGGCGCCGGCTACGAACCCGTGCTGCGCACCGTCACCCTCGCCGGCTCCACGGCCGTCGACTGGCAGGTGCGCCGCGACTGGGCGGCCTCCTCCGGCGGGGCCGAGGTCGCCGACTTCAGCGGGCCCGACTACGGCGACTCCGGCTGCGGTCCCGCCGGTCTGATCGACGCGGCGTCCGCCGTGTGGGGCTCGGAGGCGAAGGGCGGCACCGACGGCAAGGGCGTCGACCCGGTCCACAACACCGTCCGGCTGCCCGCCGCCGTGGACATCGGCGAGCTGCGCGTCGACCCGACGGCCGGCTGCGGGGACGACCTCACCGCGTCCCTGGGCGACTACCGGATCGAGACGTCCGCGGACGGCACCGCCTGGGCCGTCGCCGCCGAGGGGCACTTCGGGCCGGCCGACACGGGCCGCCAGAACGCCGTGCCCCTCGCGGCCGGCACCGGCGAGAACGTCCGCTACGTCCGGCTGACCATGCTCGGCAACCAGGCCGCCGAGCGCGGCGTCGACTGCGCGGCCGACTCCGGTCCGTCGGGGTGCAAGTTCCTCGACGCCACCGAACTGCTCGTCAACGGCGCCCCGCACAGCGCCTGATCAAAAGCGGCGGCGCACGGTTCGTACCGTGCGCCGTCGCGCGGTTCAGGTGAGGGTGCAGACGGCGGTGCCGGGCAGGCCGGCCGAGTCCCCGGTGGCGTTGAAGCCGAACGTCGTCTTCCCGGAGGGCTGGATCGCCGCGTTGTAGTCGACGTTCGAGCCGGTGACCGAGGAGCCCGACTGCGTCAGCTGGGTGCTCCAGGCGGACGTCACCTTCTGGCCGCCGGGCCAGCTCCAGCCGACCCGCCAGCCCCGGCTGGTGGAGGTGCTGGTGTTGGTGACCGTCACCTCGCCGGTGAAGCCGCCGGACCAGGAGCTGACGAGCCTGGTGGTGGCGGTGCAGCCGGAGTTGCTCCCCGAGCCCTGGGTGGTGGCCGAGACGCCGACCGAGGCGGCCGACATGCCTCCGGCGTTGTCGCGCGCCTTGACCGTGTAGGTGTAGACGGTCGAGGCGGTCAGGCCGGTGTCGGTGAAGGACGTGCCGGTGGGGCTGCCCGCCAACTGCCCGTCGCGGTACACGGCGTAGCCGACGGCACCGGGCGAGGCGCTCCAGGACAGCGAGACGCTGCTCGTGGTGGTGGCGGTCACCGCGAGGTTCGCCGGCGCGTCCAGTCCCCCGCTCCCGCCGGTGCTGTAACTGACGCCGGTGTACGGCTGGGGGCAGCCGGAGGAGCAGGACCCCGGCAGGGCGAAGCTGTACGTCCGGCCGCCCTGGACGAGCTTGCCCTCGACGTCGCGGACCCGGACGGTGTAGTTCGAGCCGCCCGAGGAGTTCGGGCCGATCGTGTACTGCTGTCCCAGGTCGCTGACCATGGTGGCCGACACCCACCCGGTGCCGTCGTAGTACTCCACCCCGTGGATGCCGTTGGGCAGGCGGGTGACGTCGATGGTGGGCCACCACTGCGCGGCGTTCTGGACGAAGCCGATCGCGATGTCGCCGGTGTAACCGGGTGCCGGGATGTACGACCAGGAGATGTGCCGGTTGTTCCACCGGTTCGGGTACATGTCCGCCACCGGCCGCCCGCCGAGTTGGAAGGCGTTGAGCGACTGGGTCGCCAGGTCCAGGTGGTAGGGGTCGTCCCGGCACCAGGCGTTGGTGTCGCCGCAACTGTCGGCGACCAGCATGTCCAGGGTCGCGCCGTTGTACTGGTCAGGCGTCCAGCTCCCGTTACGGCAGAACGCCTGGCCCGCCGCGCCGTCGTTGACGCCGGTGCAGTAGTCGCCGATCGTCACCCGGACCCAGCGGCCGCAGTTGAGGCCGTTGGCGAACGCTCCCATGCGGGCGGCGTCGCCGGCGGGGACCGGGCGCGGAGTGGGCTGACCGGCGTAACTGCCCGGTGTGTTCCACACGTTGAGCGCCACGAAGTTCTGGGACTCCAGCTGTGCCTGCGGTACGCCGCAGCCGCCGTACGGTGCTCCGAGGGCGGTGAAGTGGGTGGCGTTGCCGGTGTTGTCCGCGAGGGCGGCTCGCGCGGGCGACGCCGACGACAGGCCGGACAGGAGCGACGAGGCGAGCAGGAGCACGCTGAGCACCGCCGTGAGCAGTAATCGGCGGCGGGTGCGGCGCGCGCGAGGGACGGTTGTCACGGTGACCTCCCTGGTGCCGGCCCGATGACCGGCACGTCGACAGTCCCGATCTCGCGGTTCCCGCACCACCGGTCGGGTTCATGCCAATAATGCGGCCGGGACCGCTCCCTCACACCTCCTCTCACCTACTTGAAAATTAAGCAACCTTTGCCATGAAGTGCCTTATGGAGTTGACGACTTGGGGCGAATGATCATCGGCGGCGGTCTCTGCCGCCCCGCACCCCCCACAAGCGGAGAACTTCATGCACGTCAACAGAAGAAGAGCGGCGCTCGCGGGCACCGTCCTGCTGGGCGCCTTCTCGCTGGGAGCAGCCCCCGCACAGCCGGCCGCCGGCAGTCCCGGCGGCCCCGCGCAACGGGTCATCGTCGTCCTGCGCGACCAGCTCACCGACCTCCCCGTGCGGACCCAGTCCGCCGAGCGCACTCGCGCCGCGGCCGAGGACCAGGCCCCCGTCGTGGCGCAGTTGAAGCAGGACGGCGCCACCCACATCGACGGCATGAGCCTGATCAACGCCGTCTCCGCGACGCTGAAGCCGGACGCCGTGGCACGCGTCCGCGCCAACCGGAACGTCGCCGCGGTCGTACCGGACCTCCCGATACGCCTGCCCGACACGAACCGCGCCGCCACGACCGCCACGGGCACCGCCACCGGCGCCCCGTCGTCGTGCCCCACGTCCCCCGCCCATCCCCTCCTCGAACCCGAGGCCCTCCAGCTCACGCACACCGACGCCGCGCAGCGCACCGCCACCGGCAAGGGCGTGAAGGTCGCCTTCTTCGCCGAGGGCATGGACGCGGACAACCCCGAGTTCATCCGCCCCGACGGCACCCATGTGGTCACCGACCGCGAGGACTTCAGCGGCGACGGCGTGAACGCCGCGACCGGCGGCGGCGAGGCGTTCGGCGACGCGAGCGCCATCGCCGCGCAGGGCAGCCGTACGTACGACATGTCCGAGCAGTTGCCGTACGCCGGGCTGCCCAAGGGCTGTACCTTCCGGATCCGCGGGTTCGCGCCGGACGCCGAGCTGATGGACCTGAGGGTGTTCGGCAAGCACGCCTGGACCTCCGGGTTCGTGCGGGCGATCCAGTACGCGGTGGAACACGGCGCCGATGTCCTCAGCCAGTCCTTCGGCGGCAACGCGTACCCCGACGCGGCCACCGACCCGATCCGGCTGGCCGACGACGCGGCGGTCGCCGCCGGGGTCACCGTGGTCGCCTCCAGCGGTGACTCGGGGACGTCCGGCACGGTCGGTTCACCGGCCAGCGACCCGCGGGTGATCGGCGTGGGCGCGAGCACGTCGTTCCGGCTGGCGGCGCAGGGCCTCGGCTACGCGAAGTGGGCCGGCGACAACATCACCGCGCTGTCCTCCGGCGGCACGACCCCGGGCAACAAGCTGGTCGACCTGGTGGCCCCCGGTATGGTCGGCATGTCCGCCTGCACCGTCTCCCCGCGCTTCGCCGACTGCGCCCTGCCCACCCAGGTCTTCGGCGGCACCAGCCAGTCGGCGCCCTTCGTGGCCGGCGCGGCGGCCGACGTCGTCCAGGCGTACAAGGACGCGCACGGCGGCCGGCGGCCCGCGCCGGACCTCGTCAAGCGGCTCCTGACCGGCACCGCGCACGACCTGCGCACCCCCGCCGACGAACAGGGCGCGGGCCTGCTGGACACCGCCGCGGCCGTCCGCGCGGCACGGTCGAGCGGCGCCGAACTGATTCCCTCCGCGGGCCAGTTGAACGTCACCGGCAAGCCGGGCAGCACGCAGGACACGGCCGTCTCCCTGACCAACACCGCCGCCCGCCCGCAGCGGGTCACCCTGACCTCCCGCACGGTCGGCGCCCAGACCTTCAGCAACCAGCGCAAGGTCACCGTCGGCGCACCCCTGGCCGGGGACGACCGCGAAGGCGCCCTCGCCGCACGGCCGTTCACCGTCCAGGTCCCCCAGGGCACCCCGCTCCTGGACGCCGAGATGGTGTGGCCCGGCACCGCGGACTCCGGGAAGCTCGCCCTGGTCCTGGTCGACCCGGACGGGCGGCTCACCCAGTTCAGCTACGACTACGACGGCTACGGCCTGCACACCAACTACCAGCACGTCGACGTCCACGACCCGCGCCCCGGCGCCTGGACGGTCAAGGTGGTGTGGAGCAACGGCCGTATGCACCTCCAGGACAAGCCCCTCAAGCCCGGCAGCTACCGCGGCCCGGTCACCGTCCGGCTCACCGGTCACCGCTACACCACGGCCGGGGTCCCCGAGCAGACGCGGATCGTCCCGGCGGGCGGCACCACCAGGTTCCCCGTACGGATCCCGCTGCCGCGTACGGCCGGTGACGCGCCGTTCTCGCTCCAGTTCGCCTCCGACGCGGGGACCCGGCTGTCCCTCCCGGTGGCCCGCCGTACGCTGATCCCGACCGACCCGGCGCCCGGGCACAGCACGTCCTTCACGGCCACCGTCACCGGCGGGGTCGGACGGGACGTCGGCCAGACCCTGGGCTACTACCTGGACGTACCGGCGGGCAGGCGCGCACTGACCGTCGACCTCACGGCCGAGGACCCCGCCACCGCCCTGGTCTACTACCTGGTCAGCCCCGACGGGCAGATCCTCGCCCGCGACAGCGACCGCACCACGGACGAGCACAGCGTGCCGACGAAGTACGCGAGCCTCACCGCGAACCGCCCGGCCGCCGGACGCTGGACCCTGATCGTCGGACTGCCCGACGCCGTCAGCGGCAAGGCGTTCAGCCAACAGGTCACCGGGAAGGTCCGCTTCGACGCCGTGACGGCCTCGGCACCGGGGCTGCCCGACAGCCCGTCCCGTGTGCTCAAGCGCGGCAGCTCGCTCACCGTCCCGATCCGGGTGGTCAACTCCGGTCCGGCCGTGCGGGATTACTTCCTCGACCCCAGGCTCGACACCATGACCCAGGTCAGCGCCTTCGAGTACGGCGACGACAAGTCGGGGACGGGGAAGATCAACGAGGGCGGCCCGGCCTGGAACGTGCCCTCGCACACCACCGGGCTGGTCGCCACGGCCGGCGCGGACCGGCCGGTCGACCTCGACCTCTACCCCTGGACCGGCGCACCCGCCGTGTTCGGGCAGCCCGGCCCCGACGGCACCACGGTCGCCACCGCCACCGCCGGCGAACTGGCCGCCGGGCAGTGGACCACGGACGTGACCGACCGGGGCCCCTTCACGGACAAGCCGGCCGGCGAAGGCACCGCGAAGGTCACGCTCACCGCCACGACCCAGGCGTTCGACCCGGCGGCCAAGGCGTCCACCGGTGACTACTGGGACCCGGCCGCCGACTTCGACAGCGACCGGGCCGCGCCCGGCAAGACCGCGACGATGCACCTCACCCTGACCCCGACCGCGCCCACGGGAACGGTCGTCCACGGAATCGTCTACGTCGACACGGTCTCGCCCTTCGTGGCGGGCTCCGAGCTGATCGGGATCCCGTACACCTACACCGTGGGCTGAACAGCCGACAAGAACAGCGGGGCGCCCACCACCGGTGGGCGCCCCGCCGCGTTTTCGGGCGTTGCCGCGCGGGGTGCGCCCGCGCCTCCGCACCAGGGCGGACTACCTCACACATACGACTGACGCGATCGACTTTGTCGAGTGATAATGTCGGTCGAGTACGGGCGGTCACGCCCCGGTACGTCCCCGTTCCAAGGAGCTCGTTCATGGCTGTCCTCCTGCACCGGCTGGGCCACGGCGCCTACCGGCACCGAAGGCTCGTCCTGGCCCTGTGGCTGGCGGTGCTCGCCGCGCTCGTCGCCTGCGTCGGTCTCTTCGGCGGCAAGCTCGACGACCGCTTCTCCGTCCCCGGCACCGAGTCGCAGCGCGCGCTGGACACGCTCGGCAGGACGCTGCCGGCCACCGCGGGGGCGGGCGCGCAGATCGTGCTCACGGCGCCCGCCGGGGAGAAGGTCACCGAGGCCCGCTACCGGGCCGTGATCGCCGAGACCGTCGCGGCGGCCGAGAAGGCGCCCCAGGTCAGCGCCGTCGTACCGCCCGAGGCGGCGGGCGCGGTCTCGGCGGACGGGAGGACCGCGATAGTCCAGGTCCAGTACGCCGTCCAGACCGCCGAGGTCGAGAAGTCCTCCGTGCACGCGCTGGAGGAAGCGGCCCGCTCGGCGCAGGAGCAGGGGCTGACGAGTGCGGTCGGCGGCTCGGTCTACGGCAGCAAGGGCGTCGAGATCGGCCCGTCGGAGATCATCGGCGTCCTCGTCGCGATGGCCGTCCTCGTGATCACCTTCGGCTCGCTGCTCGCCGCGGGCATGTCGCTGCTCACGGCGCTGGTGGGGGTGGCGGTGGGGCTGGCCGGGCTGCTGGCGCTGACGCCCGTGGTGGACATCTCCTCGACCGCCGTCACCCTGGCGCTGATGCTGGGGCTGGCCGTCGGGATCGACTACGTCCTGTTCATCCTGTCCCGCCACCGCCAGCAGCTCGCCCGGGGAATCGACCCGCGCGAGTCGATCGCCCTGGCCAACGGCACCGCCGGGAGCGCCGTGGTCTTCGCGGGCAGCACGGTGATCATCGCGCTCGCCGCGCTGAGCGTCATCGGCATCCCGTTCCTGACGACGATGGGGCTGGGCGCCGCCGGGGCCGTCCTCGTCGCCGTGCTCGCCTCGATCACGCTGGTCCCCGCGATCGCCGGGTTCGCCGGGACCCGCCTCACGCCCAGGCCGGGGCGTCGCGTACAGCGCTCCGCGGGCGGCGAGAGCCTCGGTGCGCGCTGGGTGCGGCGGGTCGTGGCCAAGCCGCTGCTGACCGTGCTCGCCGGGACGGGGCTCCTGCTCGTGCTCGCGCTGCCCGCGACCGATCTGCGGCTGTCGCTGCCCGACAACGCCTCGGCCGCGCAGGGGTCCACGGAGCGCCGGGCGTACGACACCGTCAGCGACGCGTTCGGCGCCGGGTTCAACGGGCCGCTGCTGGTGCTGACGGACGCCGGGAGCGGGCCGGGTGCCGAGGCCGGCGCCCGGGTCGCGGACCGGCTGCGGGACATCCGCGACGTCCGGGCGGTCCTCCCGCCGCAGGGCACCAGCGACCCGGCCCAGAGCGTCATCACGGTCATCCCCGCGTCGGGGCCGGACAGCGTACGGACCGACCGGCTGGTCCGGGACATCCGCGCCGCCGGGGCCGACATCCGTTCAGCGACGGGTACGAGCGTCGCGGTCACCGGCGCCACCGCCGTCAACATCGATGTGTCCGACCGGCTGGGCGACTCCCTCGTGCCCTTCATCGCGATCGTCGTCGGGCTGAGCCTGATCCTGCTGACGATCGTGTTCCGCTCACTGGTGATCCCCGTCAAGGCGGCCGCGGGCTTCCTCCTGTCGGTGGCGGCCTCGCTGGGCATGACCGTCGCCCTGTTCACCTGGGGCTGGCTCTCCGACGCGCTCGGCGTGTCCCACACCGGCCCGGTAGTCAGCTTCCTGCCGATCATCCTCATCGGGGTGCTGTTCGGACTGGCCATGGACTACGAGGTGTTCCTCGTGTCCGGCATGCGCGAGGAGTGGATCCGTACGGGCGAGGCGCGGCGGTCGGTCGTCGAGGGGGCCCAGCACAGCGTCCGGGTCGTCGCGGCGGCGGCCGTCATCATGTTCACCGTGTTCGCCGGGTTCTTCCCCCTCGACGACCCGCTCATCAAGCCCATCGCGTTCGCCCTGGCCGTCGGGGTGGCGATCGACGCGTTCGTCGTCCGCATGACGCTCGTACCGGCGGTCCTCGCGCTCGTCGGGCGCCGCGCCTGGACGCTGCCGACGTGGCTGGACCGGATCCTGCCGGACCTCGACATCGAGGGCACCGGCCTCCAGAAAGCACCGGCGCCGGACGCGAAGGAAACCCAGCCGGTCGCGTGAACCGCGCCCGCCTCCCCCTCCGAGGAGTTCGATGCCGACGTCGCCGGTCTTCAGCACGCTGAGCGCCTCTGCGAGTCAGGGCATGCGGCGGAAGCGGTGCGAGGCTCGCCTTCAGCCCCGCTCCCGTCACTTCGGCAGATCGGCGGAGAGGAAGGGAGCGAGGCGCGCGAACAACGCGTCGGGGCGGTCGAGGGGGATGATGTGGCCGCAGTCCTGGAGGTGGTGTCCGACCAGGTCATCGGCGATGGGGCGGAGTTGGCGTTCGAGCCCTGTGCCGACGGGGTGAGAGCCGATGGCCATGGTGGGCATGGTCAGCCGAGCCGTCGCGACGGCGTCCTGGATCTGCTGCGCGCTGGTGGGCAGGGCCCGGTAATAGGAGAACGCGCAGCGCAGGGCCTCGCTCCCGGTGTACGCGTGGACGAAGGCCGCACGGATGTCCTCGGGTACTCCTCGCCCGAGCGTCCCCGAGTCGAGGAACCAGTCGATGTACGGGGCCTCGTTGCCGGCCAGGACGGTCTCGGCGAGGCCGGGGACGGCGTGGAAGCCGAACCACCACGGGGCACCACCCGCGATGACGCGCTCCGCTCCGGGCAGGCGGCCGAGCAGTGCCTCCATCACGACCAGGCGCCGGACGAGGCGGGGTCGGCGCAGCGCGAGCAGGACGGCGGGGGCGGTGCCCGCGTCGATGCCGACCACCGCTGCCGAGGGCTCGCCGAGCGCGTCGAGCAGGCCTTCGGCGTCGGCGGCGAGGGTGCCCGCGTCGTATCCCTCGCTGGCACGTTCACTGGCGCCGAAGCCTCGAAGGTCCGGCGCGATGACCCGGTACTGCCCGGCCAGTCGGCCCATGACGCCGCTCCAGAGTTGCCAGGTGTGCGGGAAGCCGTGCAGCAGGAGAACCGCGGGACCGTCCCCGGCGATCGCGACATTGAGGTGGACGCCGTTCGTCGCGACACGGCGCAGGTGATGGGCGGTGGTGACGGGCATGACGGCTCCTCCGGCTGGTTACCATTGGTGACCACAGAACGATAGGTAACTGTCCGATCGCTTCCTAGACGGCACTTTGAGGGAAGGTGGTGAGCCAGAGGTGACCACCCGAGAAGCCCGGGCCGCCGGTCGCGGGGCACGCGGCGATCTGTTCGATCCCCATTGCCCGACACGGCAGTTGCTGGACCGCATCGGCACGAAGTGGACGTCCATGGCCGTCAAGACGCTCGCCGATGCCGCCCCGGACGAGGTGCGCTTCGCGGAGCTGAGACGCCGGATGCCCGGCGTCTCGCAGAAGATGCTGTCCGTGACGCTACGAACCCTGACCCGCGACGGGCTGGTGTCGCGCCGGGTCGAACCGGCCGTGCCGCCGCGCGTCTTCTACCGGCTCACCGGACTCGGGCTGTCCCTGGAAGCCGCGCTCGCGGGGCTGCGGACCTGGGCGGAGGAGCACATGGCCGAGATCGCCCGCGCCAACGAAGCCGCCGATCAAGGGGCCGTCGAGGGGTGAGCAGGCCGGTTCCGCACTCGGTCCTACGTCGTCGGCCTGATCTGAGTCGCACGACTCAATCGATGGACTCAGTCATTTATCATGCCCCTATGGCACACGTGACAGCGGCCGAGCGCCGCCCCCAGTTGATCAAGGCGGCGATCGACCTCATGACGCGGGAGGGGATCGCCGCCGGGAGCACCCGTGCCATCGCCGCCGAACTGGGCGTCGCCCAGGCGACCGTCCACTACACCTTCGGCACGAAGGAGGACCTGTACCGGTCCGTGATGGAGCAGCTCACGGCGGATCTGGTGACACAGGTCGAGCGGGCCGCGCCCGAGGACACCGGTTTCGAGGAAACCCTCGCCACACTGGCGGCGGCGCTGTGGCGTACGGTGCGCGAGCAGCCCACCAGCCACCAGCTCCTCGCCGAACTGTTCATGTTCGCCGTCCGCACACCCCGTCTCCAGGGCGCCCTTGAGGCGCACTACCGCCAGGTGACCGCCGTGACGACGAAGCTGGTGACCGAGACCGCCGAGCGGACCGGCCACCAGCTCGCCCAGCCGGCGGAGACGATCGCCCGCTTCTTCCTCGCCGGGTTCGACGGCCTCACGACGCAGCATCTGTCGTTCCCCGACGAAGAGGCCGAGCGCAGGGGCCTGCAGATCCTGGTCTCCGCCTCGCTGGCCCTGGCCGGGGGGCGACTGGAACTGGTGACCGTACCGGAGGCGTGACGGCGCCCTTACAAAGCGGCGAAGGGACGGTCGTAGACCTCCAGGCTGCGGACGGAGGCCCAGGCCCCCGCGGGCAGCCCGGTCACCGTCACCCGCACGTACCGCACCGAGGCGCTGAAGACGGCGGTCTGCGTCTGGCCGGCGCTGGTGGTGTCGGTGCGGTCGGCGAGCATGGTCCAGGTGCTGTTGTCGCTGGAACCCTCCACCTTGTACCGGTAGTTGGTGGCGTCCTTCTCCCAGGCGATCCGTACGCCGGTGAGTGACGTGGCCGCTCCCAGGTCCACCGTCAGCCAGTGCCCGGTGGAGCCGTCGGCCGCGCACCAGCGGGTCGCGGTGGAGCCGTCGACCGCCTTGGCCGCGGTGTTCCCCTTCCCGCTCTCCTCGCTGTCGGCCGTGGCGGTCCTGCCTGCGGCGATGTCGGCCGGCTGCACGGTCCGGTCCAGCGTGACGCCCACGACGCTGTCCTCGGGGATGCGGGTGCGGTCGATGCCGGTGACCGTCACCTTGCCGCTGCCGTCCACGCTGTACGGCAGGTCGGCGCCCGACGCGACGTCGTGGACCCGGGTGACCCGCGCGTCGCCCACCGAGGGGGTGGTGAACGACGTGCCGCTGTACGCGGGGAGGAGGTGGACGTAGACGGTCCTGTCCTTGTACGTGTACCCGTACTGGCCGTCCACCGGGTTCCAGGGGCCGCCCCGCGTTCCGTACACGGCGTCGCCGCAGGTGGTGAGGAAGGAGCCGATCCGGCGGGCCAGGGACTGCTGGTCGGCCGGTACCGCGCCGGTGCGGTCCGGGCCGACGTTGACCAGGCACGTCATGTTCCGCACCCAGGCGTTGACCAGGATGTTCATGGCGGTGCCGAAACTCATCACGGGGGCGCCGGCTTTGTAGCCCCAGGCGCCGCCGATGGTGAAGCACTTCTCCGCCACCCTGCCCGTACGGATCGGGCCGGTGGGGACCGACGAGCCCTCCTCGCTGGCGAAGTCGCCGATCCAGCCGGAGCGCAGGGTGGTGACGATGTCCGGCTGGTGCTTGCGGACCAGCCCGGTCAGGCCCAGCGGCTTGCCGGTGGCGGGGTCGGTGTCGCCGTAACCGGCGTCCACCGGCCACTCGTTGGCGCTGTCACGGTACTTGCCGGGTTCCCAGAAGAAGGCGGCGTCCGCGTCTGAGCCCTGCTGGCCGAGCCAGCCCCCGTCCCACCAGAGGTCGTCGATCTTCCCGTACTGCGTCACCAGCTCCTTGACCTGCTGGTACACCTCGTTCTTCATGATCCGCGCGTTCTCCTTGTGCGCCGGATCGGTGGTGTAACCCCAGGCGTTCTTCAGGCAGTTGGTGCCACGGACGTCGTAGTAGCCGGGGTAACGCCAGCTCAGCGGCGAGTAGTACAGCCCCACCTTCAGCCCGGCGGCGCGTACGGCGGTGACGTACCGGCCGATGAAGTCCCTCTGGAGCGGGGCCTGTCCGGCGTGCCAGGCGTTCGGGTGGGCGGACGGCCACAGCGCGAAGCCGTCGTGGTGGCGGGCGGTGAGGACGGTGTACTTGGCGCCCATGTCCTGGGCCAGCCGGACCCAGTCGGCGGGGTCGTACGCGCTCGCGGTGAACTGTTCGCCGGTCGCGTCGGTGACGTACTTCCGGTAGTTCTCCGGCGTGACGGCGGCGTTCTCCATGTACCACTCGCCCCTGGCCGGGCCCGCGTAGACGCCCCAGTGGATGAACATGCCGATCCTGGCGTCCGCGAGCCACCGGACCTTCTCGTCCGGCTGCTGCTCGACTCCCAGGTCGAGCCGGGGGATCCGCAGGGGCGCGAGCGGCAGGGGCTGCCCGGAGGCGGCGTACACGGGCGACGCGAGGGCCGGTGCGACGGCGGCGGCCACCGTCATGGCCGCCAGGCCCGTCAACACGGCGCGTCGGGTGGGGGGTTGCGACAAGGGAGGTCTCTCCTCACTGTCCGTGGAAACTGTCCGTGGAACGGCACGTCCTGTCATGCGACTCACCGAATGACGAATGACATGGGATGAATTAACAGCCCCCAACCGGTTGCTGTCCAGGGATCGCGCGAAAACCGGCTGATACATCGGAGGTTCGGCGTGGGAGGCGGTCAGCGGTAGGCGGCGAGGGCCGCGAAATAGATCCCGAGGCCCGTACCCGCCGTGCCCGCGCCGGTGAGGAACGCGTCGTGGAGGCCGGCGCCGGACCGGTGCGCGAGGAGTCCCGCGATGATCGCGAGGTTGAGGGCCATGGACAGGGCTAGCAGCAGGGACAGGATCTGGAACGGGCTCATGGCATGCACTCCCCTGGGATGTGGCGGGTGTCCTGTGGAGCCGACAGTGGCTGTCCAGGTGTGCTGTCCAGCAGGGGTCCGGTGCGGGTTGGACACATTTCCGGGTGCACCGGTCGGTGGCGGCCTGAAGGGGTAGAGAGCACTCAGGCATCCCGGCGCCGCGGAGGGAGGCAGAGGATGACGGAGTCGCCCGCCTTCGCCGCCCTGATGGCCGAACTGGCGGTGTTCCGCGACGTCCGCCTCCGCCGCGAGCCCTCGGACCGCGTGCTGGCCCGCGCCGCCGGGGTCAGCCCGACCACGGTCGGGGACTGGCTGCGTACGGACCGCTTTCCGCAGCGGATAGAGCCGCTGCTCGTCGTCCTGCGGGTGCTGCGGGACCGGGCCGGCCACGTGGGGCTGTCCGACGACCCCGTGGTGGTGGCGCTGCTGGACCCGCAGCGGTGGCGGCGCGCTTACGAGGCGGAGGCGCGTCGGCGCGCGTCGGCCACCCGCGCCGCGGTCCAGGCCCAGCAGGGGCGGGCCGCGCTGGAGCGGATGCGCCCCGGGCGGCCGCTCGGCTCGGTGACCGACCCGTTCCGTCTGGAGGTGCACCGCGCGATCGACTCCCCGTTCACGGGCCTGCCCGTGCTGCCGGAGTATGTGCCGCGCGCACA
This sequence comes from Streptomyces sp. 4F14, assembly GCF_048159485.1. NCBI lineage: Bacteria > Bacillati > Actinomycetota > Actinomycetes > Kitasatosporales > Streptomycetaceae > Streptomyces > Streptomyces sp. 4F14. The sequence goes on along the minus strand of NZ_JBLRVY010000001.1, from coordinate 435,180 downwards.
TGACCGGGAGCTGGGAGAGGTGGTGGCACGGGCGGCCGCCGGCACCAGCCGGATCGCGGTGCTGGTGGGCGGGTCGTCCACGGGCAAGACCCGCGCCTGCTGGGAGGCGTTGAAGCCGCTGCGTGAACGGGACGAGCCGTGGCGGCTGTGGCACCCCATCGACCCCACCCGGCCCGAGGCCGCCCTCGCCGAGCTGAAGGACGTCGCACCGTACACGGTGGTGTGGTTGAACGAGGCTCAGTTCTACCTGGCCTCCGGCCCGGTGGGCGAGCGGGTCGCCGCGGGGCTGCGGAGTCTGCTGCGTGAGCCGGAGCGAGGGCCGGTGCTGGTGCTGGGCACCGTCTGGCCCGGCCATTGGTCCCGCCTGACCGTCCCGCCCGCCGACGCGGCACCCGACCCTCACGCCCAGGCCCGTGCGCTGCTGACCGGCCATGCCGTGCCCGTCCCCGAGACGTTCACGGACACCGATCTGCGCCTTCTGGAGCGCAGAGCCGAGGACGATCCCCGGCTGCGCCAGGCCGCCGCACGGGCTGAGCAGGGGCAGATCACCCAGTACCTGGCCGGCGCCCCCGCCCTGCTGGACCGCTATCACGCCGCCCCCGCACCCGCACGCGCCCTGATCGACGCCGCCATGGACGCCCGGCGCCTGGGCCACGGCCCGGTTCTCCCCCGCACTCTGCTGGAGGCGGCCGCCGAGGGGTACCTCACCGACGCCCAGTACGACCTGCTGGAGGACGACTGGCTCGAACAGGCCCTCGCCCACACCGGGACGCCCGTGCACGGCGCCCGCGGCCCGCTGTCCCGCATCCGTCCGCGCGCCGGCCAGTCCCGTCCCGGCCAGCCCTGTTACCGCCTCGCCGACTACCTCGAACAGCACGGCCGTACCGCGCGCAACGCCGTTCCCCCACCCCCCGCCCTGTGGCACGCCCTGATCGACCACGCCCCTCCCGCCGACCGCGGGACCATCACGCGCGCGGCCGTCGAGCGCGGTCTGCTGCGCACCGCCGCCCGATTCGGCTCCGTCACCGCGCCGGCTCTTCGGGGTGCGGAGCTGACGGAGCATGAACTCGCCCTGATCGAGCTGGACGCCACCCGTATCCCCTCGCCTGCCGAGATGCTGGAGGCCCTGATCCCGTGGCTCAAGGAGCGCGGGCGGCTGGAGCGCGCGATCAGGGAGAACCAGGCTCGCGCGACGACCGACACCGACTTCGACCGGTCGTGGTCGGCAGCCCGGCTGCTGGAGGCGGCGGGGCGGGTGGAGGAGTCCCTGCACTGGTACTTCCGCGCCGCCGAAGCCGGCTCTCCCCGCGCCCGGTCCACGGCGGTCTGGATGCTGCGCAAGCTGGGGCGGACGCAGGAGAGCGTCCAGTTGTACCGGTTCGGGTGGGAGCCGGACGGTTCGATCGCCGTGCCGTGGAAGGTGCTGCCGACAGCACCCCTCACACCATGTGAGAGCAGTCGGCGTCCGGGTCCCGCGAGAGGGTGATGACCTCGTCCAGCCTGTCGCGTGCCGCGAGCAGGTCGCCGATCCGCTCGTCGATGCGGGCCCGCTCGGCCTCCAGCTGGTCCAGGAGCTCCGAGGGCGCGTGCGTCGCCCCCGAGTCCACGCACGGCAGGCAGTCACGGACCACCCTGCTCGGGAGGCCGGCCGCGTACAGCTGCTGGATCAGGCGGACCCTGCCGACGGCGGTGTCGGGGTAGTGCCGTTGGCCGCCGGGGCTGCGGGACGCGTCGAGCAGGCCCTGTTCCTCGTAGTAGCGCAGCGCCCGCACGCTCACTCCTGCCCTGTCCGCGACCTCACCGATCCGCACCGGTCCTCCTCCTGAACGACTTGCACCTGACGCCGACGTCAGCTTCTAGCGTAGATCGCGTCCGCAGTCCAACGATCTCAACGTCGGCCCGTCCAGGCCGCGTTGGAGAGGCAGTACGTCATGCGCGCAGCCCGTTTCCACGAGTACGGCGGTGTGGAGACCCTCGTGGTCGAGCAGGTGCCGGACCCGCGTCCCGGACCGGGTGAGGTCCGCGTCCGGGTCGCGGCGGCCGGCGTCAATCCGGTGGACTGGAAGGTCCGTTCCGGCGTGATCCGCGAGGTGCTCCCCGTGGATCTGCCCGCGATTCCCGGACGGGACGCCGTCGGTGTCGTCGACGGGACGGGTCCGGGTGTGGAAGGGGTGAGCGTCGGTGACCGTGTCTTCGGGCTCGGCGGCCTCACCGGCGCGACGGCGGAGCTGGCCGTCCTGTCGGCCTGGGCCCACGCGCCCGCCCGGTGGACCGACGAGGAGGCGGCCGGCGCCGCCCTGGTGGCCGTGACCGCGCTGGGCGGCCTCAACGCGCTCGGCCCCCTGCGCGGACGCACCCTTCTCGTCGAAGGTGCCGCCGGAGGTGTGGGCAGTGCCGCGGTCGAGTTCGCGGTGGCCCGGGGCGCCACCGTGATCGGCACGGCCGGCGAGCGCAACCACGCGTTCCTCACGTCCCTCGGAGCCCTCCCCACGACGTACGGCCCCGGTCTCGCCGACCGCGTCGCCGCCCTCGCCCCGGACGGCGTCGACCTCGCCCTGGACACGGCGGCCTCCGGCTCGCTGGCCGACCTCGTCGCCCTCGTGGGCGACCCCGCACGCGTGTCCACGGTCGCCGACCACGCGGGCGCGCACCGGCTCGGCGTACGCGTGGCCGACGCGCGGAACGACTCCGCGCTCCTCGCGGAAGCGGCCTCACTCGGCGGCCAGGGCCTCTTCACGCCGCGTGTCGAACGCGTCTACCCCCTCGACCGGATCGCGGAAGCGCACGCGTACGCGGAGCGCGGGCACACGCGGGGCAAGGTCGTGGTCCGCGTCTGACGTCGCCGCCGTACCGACCCGGGTTTCAGCGCCGCCCTACAGGTGACATGGTCAGTCGACATGGTTGGATGATTCCATTGAGCGGCAAGGCCGTGTTCGTGAGCGGGATCGACAGTGAGGAGCACCCGGTATGGCGGGCGTCATCGGCAGGACGGTTCTCATCGTGGGCGCCTCGTCGGGGATCGGCGCGGAGGTGGCCCGGCGGCTCGCTCCGGGCGGTAACCGGCTGGTCCTCACGGCACGGCGCGCACCCGAACTGGCCGCCGTGGCGCGGGAGGTGCGGGCCGAGGGAAGCGCCTGCCTGGACATACCCGCCGACGCACTGGATCCGCAGGCCGCCGAGGGCGTGGTCGCGGCCGCCGTCGCGGAGTTCGGCGCCGTCGACGTCGCCCTGCTCAACGCGGGCCAGGGGCCGGACATGTCGATGGACCGGGTCTCCGTGGCGGACGTCGCCCGGATCATGGCCCTCAACCACGACGTGGTCGTCAACTACCTGGTCCCGCTGATCCGGCAGCTCGGGACCCAGCGCGACGGCGGCCTGATCGCCCACACCAATTCGCTGGCCGGGCTCATGGGGATCCCCCGCCAGGGTCCCTACTCCGCGGCGAAGGCGGCCACACGGGCGCTCATCGACGCCGCTCGGGTCGAACTGGCGCCCCGGGGCATCCGGTTCACCTCGATCCACCCGGGTTTCGTCGCCACGGACCGGATCGACGGGGACGGCCTTCCCAAGCCGTTCCAGATCAGTCAGGAGCGGGCGGCCCGGTACGTCGTACGCGCCCTGGAGCGGGAACCGGCGCAGGCGTACTTCCCGTGGCCCACGGCGGCGTTGGTCCGTACGTTGCGGGTGCTGCCGACGCCGGTGTCGTCGGTGGTGCTGCGGAGGCTCGCCGGGCGCTGACCGTGGTCATGGTGTGGTCCGGCGTGACTCCTTCAGCTCGCGGGAGACCGTCCAGGCGTCCGCGACCGGGCCGACGTGGGCCAGCTTGTCGGGGTTGAGGACGAGGCGGATCGTCTGGATCTGTCCGTCGAGGACATCGAGTCCCAGTGTGTGCAGGACCTTGCCGTCCCGGTCGCGGAAGATCGCACCGGGGCGGCCGTTGATCGCGTGGGGCTCGGCGGTGATGTCGATGCGGGCCAGCGTCGGGAAGACGGCGGCCAGCAGCCGGGCCACGTTCTCGGCGCCGACGATCGCCCGGGCGAGCTGCGGGGCCTTGCCGCCGGAGTCGCCGACCATGGAGACATCGGCGGCGAGCAACTGCCGCAGGCCGTCGACGTCGCCCTCGCGCAGCGCGTCGAAGAAGCGGCCCGCGAGTTCCTCGCGCTCCTTGCGGTCGGCTTCGAAGCGGGGCCGGCCCTCGCTCATGTGCCGGCGGGCCCGTACCGCGAGCTGGCGGCACGCGTCCTCCGACCGGCCGACCGCCGAGGCGACCTCGGGGAAGCCGAAGTCGAACACCTCGCGCAGCACGAAGACCGCGCGCTCCAGCGGGCTGAGCCGCTCCAGCAGCAACAGGGCCGCCGTCGACACCGAGTCGGCCAGCTCGGCCGAGCGCGCCGGGTCCTCGTAGGGGTCGGCGAGCAGCGGCTCCGGGAACCACGGCCCGACGTACGCCTCCCGCCGCACCCGCGCCGAGCGCAGGACGTCGATCGAGATCCGGGTGACCACGGCCGACAGGTAGGACTTGGCCGACCGGGGCCGCGTCGGGCCGGCCTCGAAGCGCAGCCAGGTCTCCTGGACCGCGTCCTCGGCCTCGCTGACGCTGCCCAGGATCCGGTAGGCGATGGAGAACAACAACGGCCGCAGTTCCGCGAACTCCTCGACACTGCCCACGACTTGGCCCCTTTCCGCCCGTCCGATGATCATCCGGCCCCGTCGGTCGATCGGCTACCGGTATCCACGAATCCGCAGCCGCTTCCGCGTTGTCAGTGCCACTGCCCGGGCTGGTAGTCGCCTCCGGGCTGCCGGACGATGATGTTCATCCGGTTCGCCAGGTTCATGAAACTGACCAGCAGCACCAGGGCGGCGAGCTGCTGCTGGTCGTAGTGCTTGGCGGCGTTCGCCCACACCTCGTCGCTGACGCCGTGCGCCGCGTCCGCGAGCCGGGTCCCCTCCTCGGCCAGCTCCAGCGCGGCCCGCTCGGCGTCGGTGAAGACCGTCGCTTCCGGCCACGCCGCCACCAGCCCCAGCCGCACCGGGTCCTCACCGGCGGCGAGGGCGTCCTTCGTGTGCATGTCGAGGCAGGCGGCACAGCCGTTGATCTGACTCACCCGCACCGACACGAGTTCCTGCGTGGTGAGGGGCAGCGTGGTGTCCCTGAGCGCCTTGCCCGCCGTCATCAGGTACTTGAGGGTCTTGCCGGTGCTCGGCTCGGTCATGAAGTCCAGTCGCGCGTCCATGGTGTGCTCCTCCGTGCTCGTGGGTGGCTACACACCCGAGACGAGAGGGCCCGCCGCCCTGTGACATGGCTGGGGAGTGACCTGCGTCACTGGTTCGGCTGGGTCTTCTCCCCCGTGGATGCCACTCGACCGACGACGTGCGGAGGACAGGGCTGGATGAACGCGGCGGGGGCGTACCTCGCCGCTTCTCTCGTGTCCCCGCCCTCCGGCCGAGAACCCAGAGAGCGGGCGCCTCCTCAAGTACCGCGTCCAGTAACCACATCGCGACCTCGACAAGGCCCAGTCGGCGTCACGGAACCGGCCGCTCGGGATGAGGCCGCGCCTTGACCGTACTTGGGCCACGGTCGAGCGCGGCGAACTCCTGGCGCCCCACCGGAGAAGGCTTTCGCCGATGCATCGCCCTGTCCCCCGAAGTCCTGCCGCACACTCCGGCGGAAGACCGTACCGGCGCCGGGCGCTGCCACGCCGACCAGCGCTCCGACTCCAAGAGACCTGTGCCTCCCGCTCCGGCGGGGGCCGCTCACCGCCGGGTTCTCGTCAGTCAGACCGCGCGTTCTCCACGGTCTTCCGAAGTCGCGTCGCAGCCCTCACCATCGGGCTCCGCACCTGATCGCCCGAACGAGTCCTAACCGAATCCGACCCTCAGCCGAAGCTGAAGTCGGCAGCCTCCAGCCCGGTCGTCGGTGTCGACGCCGATCTTCACAGGGCCTCGGTCGGTCTCCGCCCAGCGATACCCGGTGTTCCCGCACTGTCGGGCGTCGCCGTCCGTGTCGTACTGAAATCCAGCGCGACGTACGTGCGGCCGATCCTCGCCGCGTCGAAGGTGAGAGTGCAGCCGCCCGGCCGGTTGTCGGTGTCGATCCGGATGCCGGGGCCGAAGGTCCGGGCAGTCCTGCTGATCGGCATCGCGTGGACACCGGGATTTCCGCACTGATTCAGGTTCCCACCGGGGGTCGCCGCTCCGCGAGCCGCTGGTCCCCGGTTCTGCCACCGCACTGGCCGGCATCGCCGCCGGTTCTTCAACTCGGCCCACTCGGCTTCACGGCCAACGGGCGCCACGAAAGGCAACACTTCGCCGGCCCTGTCACCGACGATCATCTCGTCCGCAGTACGCACCCGGCGTTTGGCAGGCCTCGGACCAAGAGGACCCCGGCTCCGTGTCCACAGACGCCCCTTCTCGTCCACGAGGTCCCCCGAACCGGCCGGGGACAGTTCGGGCATGGCCTCGGAGGACCCGTCGGGCTCATGGCGTTCAGCTGGCGCAGGCGTCAGCGAGGCCACCGTCTCGGCAAAACCAGTAGCGGACGATCGTCGTTTCGGCATAAGGAGAGGGAAACTTCTTTCTTGACACCACACGACTCGAAATCCGACTGAACCCTTCTCGAAACCCACCTCGCCCGGTCGTTCATGTTGCTCAGGCGGAAGTCTGACGCGTGACGCCCAACGCGCCCCGGTAGCCGCTGTCCACGCCGGGTTCGAGGACCGCCCGCTCCCCGTTCGCGCTCCTGGAACAGCTGCTGACATGGCGCGCAATACCGGACCGGCTCGGCGCGGCCATGAGCACCGAAGTACCTGTCTCAGCTACCAGGGAGCTTATTCATTGGCTTGCCTGGAAGTGTGTCCGGAACAGCTACAGGAAGACGATTACCTGGACGGCTTCGGGGAGTTTTTCCAAGGGTGGCCGGCAGCGGTGGGAGAGCATTTTCCAATTCTTCAGGCGGGCGATGACGTGTTCGTTGTGGGAGCGGAATCTGGCGAGCACGGTGTTGGCGGCCAGTTGTGCGGGGGTGTGGTCTTGCTTGGGTGGCTTGCGGCGTCCGGTGATCATGCCGGTGCCGAGATAGACCAGATCGCCGCATAGCTGCATGCCGGCCAGCCGCTTGGGTTCATCCCGTGGTCGCCGCGCTCGCCGTTGTACAGGTCGGTGCGGTGCTTCCGGTCCCAGGTCGGGACCAGCGTGCCATCGACCAGCGCCGTTGAGCCTCCGGCGATCTGCGCGGGCGAGGGGACGGCATCGGCCAGGGCCGTGATGATGGCCGGACGCAGCAGGTCCCAGCGACGCGACACCGTCGCCTGCTGGGTCACGTTCTCGCGCAGCAGGAACAGCACCATCACCACCGACCGGTACAAACCCGCGGCCGGCGGGCGGCCCTGCACCCACAGCGGCCCTGTCACCGCATGCATCCGCGCAACCAGCTCGGTCAGGTGCTCCCGCTCAAGCCCCGTAACAGCCTTCATCCACGACGGTCTCTGTGTGGTTTCTTCTTCGGCGAGTGAAGATCCAGCACAGAGACCGTCGCCATTTCAAGCGACTCTCACCAATTCACAGGCCGTGGATTTCCGGGGGCTCAACGCCGTTCTGACGAGCGGTTCAACGGTGACAACCCAATCCGGGCTCCGTGCGTCCAACGAGCACAAACCGGACCTGCCCCTTGAGAGGAGGCGGTCAGATGTTGAAGCTCACGGTGCTCGCGTCGGCCTCGGCGGTGCCGACCGCCGCAGCCGGATCCACGACTCCCGCCTACCGCCTGGTGGACCTCGGCACGCTGGGGGGTGAGAGCAGCTTCGCCACCGCGATGAACGATCGCGGTGAGGTGGTGGGCAGCCGCGCAGTCGCCGACGGCGGCTTCCACGGCTTCGTCTGGCGCCGCGGCAAGATGAAGGATCTCGGCGCGTTCCACCCGCTCGACATCAACAACAAGGGCCATACGGTCGCCAGGGTCGACGGCGAGAACACCGCCTACCTCTGGCGGCCCGTCCAGCTTCCCCACCGCCATGAACGACAAGGGCCAGGTCGTCGGCTTGAGCGCGACCAAGACCGGCGGCAGGAAGGCCTTCCTGTGGTCCAAGGGACGCATGCGCAAGCTCCCGCTGGACGACGCCTCGGCCATCGACGACCGCGGCCAGGTCTCCGGCGGCAGGCTGCACGACGCCACCGGGTTCCACGCCGCCCGGTGGGACAAGGGCAAGGTCACCGACCTGGGCGCCCTGGGCGGCTCGACCACCCGACTCGTGGCGATCAACGACAGGAACCAGATCCTGGCCGAGTCACAGCTCGCCAACGGCCAGGTCCACCCGGCTCTGTGGCAGCGGGGCCGCTGGACCGACCTCGCCGCCAAGGGCATCACCACAGAGGGCGAGGTCGTCGACATCAACTGCCACGGCACGATCGCCGCCTCCATCCGCCCCGTCTTCGGCATCTCCCACGCCGTCCTCTACCGCAAGACCCTCTGACGGCGGCTCGGCTACGAGAATCGATCCCAGCCCGAAGTCTTCGGGGCGAGCGGGTTCCGATAGGGGAGGTCGACGACGCGGACGTTGACGTGGTCGACCCACGGCCACTTGAAATAGCCGGAGTTCACGCCGTGTGTCACGCCGGCTTCTCCCACCGCGGCACCGAGACCAATACCTAGGGAAGCCTGTGCGTACGAGGCGAGCTCGCCGTCGAAGCTGCGCTCCACACCTGCCGCCAGGGTGCCCCCGCCGCCGAGGTGGCCGCCGAGGGACGCCTGGGCGTATGTGCCGCTTCCACCGTTGATCTGGTCCGCGGAGCCACTGTTGTACATGAGACCGATGTCCGCGGCGGCGAAGGCGCCTTCCGTGCCGAATTGCTTCACACCGGCGTTGAAGGTGAAGCCGTTGGAGTCCATCGAAAGGCAGGCGTTGGCCCCGGCACCGTAACCGGCGGCAATCGCCACCGATGGGCAGATGGACGTCGAGCCCTTGGCGTCGGAGTTGTTCAAATCCTCCGTGACGATAGGCCGATCGAATTGTACGGGCTCGGCGGGCTTGGACGTGGGCTTCGCCTTGGGCTTGACGTAGCGCGGGTTGATGTCCCTCGGATCAAAGAGGTTCGGCTTCCTGGGCTTGTTGAGAAGACAGCCAAAGCTGCCGAAAGGCGGGCACCGTCGTTTCCATACCCTCATCGAGGCCTTGTAGATGGCCATCTTCCAGTTGTAGTAGCCCATGGTCTTGGCGGCCGAACGGCTCGGTGCGGCATCGCTGCCATCGAGATCGATGAAGTACTTCAGACCATCCGGGTCGGTCATGGTGGTGGGGTTGTTGATGGCGTAGGCGTACGCGTTGAGCTGCTGCGGATCCTTGGGATCCAGAACGGGGTCGACGGAGAGGAAGCGGCCGAGGTTCGGGTCGTATTGGCGGACGCCGAGCTGGGTGAGGCCCGAGGGCAGTTCGATGCCGCCGACGAAGCCGCGGGAGCCCGTCCAGGCAGGCTGGGTGCCGCGAGGGTTGCCGAAGGGGTCGCTGCGGCGCAGGGCCGTCGCGGAGTCGGCGGCGTTGACGATGACCCCGTCCGTGCCGTGGTGGTCGGGGCTGAGCCACTTGAGCCCGCCGGCATCGCGGACGGCGATCGTGCGACCCGAGAACGTGTAGTGGCGGGTGCTGGCGGATCGGCGGGTGGTCTTGTCGTAGCGGATCTCGTCGCCGCCGAAATAGACGGTGGTGGCGCCGGTGTCCGTGCTGGCGATCAGGCCCTGATCGGCGTCGTAGCTGTTCGTGGTCGTGATCGAGCCCGAGGTGATGGTCTCGAGCTTGCCTTGCGGGCTCCAGGTCAGGGTCTGGGTCCCCGATGGCCCGGGCCGGGTGGTCATGTTGCCGGTCTCGTCGTAGTCGTAGGCGCCCGCGGCGGTCACCGCGGTCCCGCCTGCGGTGATCGAGGAAACCGTGTTGGGCTGTTCCTCGTCGTCGTCCGGGTAGTTGTAGCGGCTGGTGGTGGCCGTCGCGGCGGCTCCCGAGCCAACGCCGTGCTGGGTCGCGGAGAGCCGGTTGCCGACGGCGTCGTAGGTGTAGCTCGTCCAGTACGGCGCCGGTCCGCCGCCGCTGTTGCCCGGCGAGCCACAGGTGGCGGCGGTGGTGGTCCAGGCGTCGCTGAGGCGCCGGAGCCCGTCGTAGGTGAAGCACTGCACGTCGGCGGTGCCGATCTCCGGCCGGTCGGCGACCGAGGTGACGTTGCCCGCCTTGTCGTAGCTGTAGTTCAGATCCTGCACGCTGCCCGGCTGGCCGCCCTGACGCTGGACGACAGCCCGGTCGAGCCACCGGGTGCCCTGCTTGTAGTAGAAGGTCTGTGCGACCTGCTGAGCTGTCTGGCCTGATGCCGGTAGGTCACCGAACTGGATCTGGGACAGTTCGCCGAATTCCGAGTAGGCGGTGTCGTACACGTACTTGAAGCCGCTGTTGGCCTTCATCTCGAAGGGAAGGCCAAGGCTGTCGTAGCCGTAGGTGAGGGTCTCCTCAACGACACCGGGCAATGCGGGCAGGGTGACAGTAGCCGGGCTGCCGTCGACCTTGTACGTCGACTTGGTGGTAAGGCTGATGTTCAGCGGGGACAGGCTGGAGGGCAAGGTGAGCGTCTTGCCGGTGGGTCGGTAGGCGGCGTCATATCCGGTGATCGCCGTTGTGTATTTCTCGGTGCCGACATAGCGAGTCGACGAGGTGAGCTGTCCCTTGAAGAGGGTGTCGTATGTCCAGTTCGCCAGCACCTTCGGGCCGTTGGCCGTCTCAAGGCGTTCCTCGATCTTGCGGCCGAGAGCGTCGTGCCGGTAACCGAGGGTTTTGCCACGTGCGTCCTTCGTCGAGGTGAGCTGCCCGGCGTCATCGTAGGTCTTGGTGCTCTGGCCCTTGTCCGGGTCGGAGATGCCCACCTGCCGGCCGAGCAGGTCATAGGTGTAGCGCCACGTGCTGCCCGCGGCATCCGTGATCGTTTCGATCTCGCCAGTGTTGGTGTAGGTGTAGCGGGTCTTGTTGTGGTCGCCGGTCGGAGTGGCCGCGGCATAGAACTGGCGCTGCTCGCTGAGCTGGCCTCTGGCATCGGTGTAGGTGGTGACCGGCGTGCCGCCCTCAGGCGGAGTCGTCTCGGTGCGGTCGCCGAAGTACGCCGTCGTCGTCTTGTGGAGCTCGGTGCCGAGGGAGTGCACGGCCGTCACGGTGGGTCGCTCTGCCCCGTCGAAGGTCGTACGGGTCATAGCGGGCACCTTGGTGTCAGCAACGCCTGCGAGCGTGGTGCCAGGTGTTCCGGTGTCGGCGTAGGGTCCGTTGGCCTGGACAGCCAGCCCGCGGGAGTCGTACAGCGTGTCGGTGAGCACTCGCAACGGCCCCTGACCGGCTGGCCCGGGTCCCACCGCCTGCTTCTGGCGAGAGCGCAGGAAGCCGTCGAACAACTCGTAGCCCGTCTGGGTGTTGCCGTTCGGCTTGAGGACCTCCGTGGACACCCAGCTCGGCCCGTCGGGGCGGACTCCGTAGGCGTAGCGGGTGTTCGGGCTGTCGCCGCTGTCCTTGCTGCGGCCGGGCTTCCACACTCCCACCAGCCGGCCCAGCGCGTCGTACGTCAGATCCGTGCGCCGGCCATTGGGATCGGCGACCTTCACCGGCCGGCCCAGCACAGGGTCGAGCGTGGTCGTCGTGACATGGTCGTCCGACAGGTTGGCCACGTCCATCGGGTTGGTCGCCGTCGTGGACGTCGGCGGACCGGTCTGCGGCGAGTAGCTGGTGGTCGTCTTGCGGTTCAGCGGGTCGACGGCTTCCAGAACCCGGCCGTAGCCGTCGAAGGTGGACCTGGTCTTGGGGATGTAAGTGGCCTCGCCGTCGACGTACGCCTTGAGCTCCTCGACCTTCGTCGCGTCACCGGCCGTCGGTGCCGCTCCGAGGGCGCCGCCGTCATAGTACGTACGGTTATGGGAAACGGCGTCGCGGGGGTACGAAGGCGTGGTGCCGCAGGCGACGGCGTCGGTCCACTCCTCCGACACCAGCTCGAGCTGCCACGACGTCTCGTTGCGGGCGTAGCGGGTGGTGACGCACCGATTGTCGGTCGCCACGTCGACATCGCCGAGGTCGTTCACCTCGATAGGTAGGCCCTCGGCGTTGTACTTGGTGGTGACCTCGGTGGTGCGCAGGCCTCCGGGCTTCACGGTCGTCCGGGTGGTCGTCTTCTCGACCTCGACGACATGGGACTTCAGCGTGCCGTGGATGGCCGTCGGATCGCGCTTCAACGGATCGTTGATCACGCTGGAGACCACCGGCCCCCCAGCCCCCTCGTAGGTGATCTGCTCGCGCTGGAAGCCGGAGAGCTGGTCATCGTCGGGCCAGGTCGCACCCTGGGAGTCGGTGATCGGGTCGCCGCCCATTCCGCGGAAGTACTGGTGCAGCGTCGACGACTGCGTGACCTTCGTCGGGTCTCCGCTCAGGACGCGCACCTTCTCGTAGCCGCGGTATTGGCTCCACGTCCGGCGCGCGGCCGGGACCAGCGGGTTGTCGTCGTACTTCCAGGCGGTACCGCCGACGTACTCGTAGCTGGTCGTCTCGGTCTGCTGCCCGCCGACCCGGTCCTGGAGCGCGACCGACTGGACGCGGTACTTGTTCATCCAGTCGTTGCGCTGGATGTCGCCGTCCGGTGTCCAGATCGCGGGGAAGCAGCGCTTGGTGTTGCCCTGCGCGGCCGGGGGCGAGGTCGGCGAGCAGTCGGTGCCGTCGTAGTAGACCGAGACGGTGCCGCCGGACTCGTTGTTGATCTGGTTGATCCGCCACTTGTTCATCGGCAGCAGGCCGTCGGTGTCGGAGTTCAGCCGGTTCGGCAGCTGAGTCCCGCTGAAGGTGACCTTCGGCAGCTCGATGGCCTGGCCGACGATGTTGTCCCCGGACGCGAGCCCGGTGTGGGTGATGCCGTGCAGCCACAGCGACGGCGTGGTGTTGTCGGTGTTGGGCGGGTAGCTGTGCTCGAACGTCCACCGGTCGACGTCCTTGTAGGCGCTGCCGTTCCACACCTGCGTGGTGATGGTGGAAAGCCGCTTGGTCGACCAGAACGTCGGGGAGAACTTCGTCCCGCAGTTCTGCCCGTCTGCGCACGCCTGGTCGGACGGAACGTCCGGTCCGCCGCGCTCGGCGTGGTCCAGGACCACCTGGGCGGCCGGATGCTCCCCGTTCCTTCCGCCGTACTCGATGCGGTCCAGGATCCCGCCGCGGACGTACCGGGTCGTCTTCGCCCCGCTGAGGTTGCGACCGTAGTTGTTCGTCTCCGGCGTGTACGAGTACGTGATCGTGTTGCCGTGGGTGTCGATGACCTTGTCCAGGTTCCACCGGTAGGTCTGGTCGCACCACGACGCGTCGAACGTGGCCTGCTTACACGGCTCGCCGTCCTCGTTGCCGAACACCGGCACCGTCCACGCCGACGTCTTGGTCTGGCCGAAGAAATACTGGGTGCCATCGGTCGTGGTGAGCTTCCAGTGCTCGCCGACTCCCTCGCTGCCGCCCTTGTCGCCGTTGTCCACCCCGGTCAGCCGCTCGATCCGGCTCCCGTCGTCCTTCTCCGGCCGCCACCTGTTGCCGCCTGCGTACACGAGCCGCGAGGAGCGCCCGTCAAGGCTCAGCGACGCGTTGTCGGTCTCCCAGCACAGGTCCCCGGTCTTCTTGAGCGGGTCGGTGATGTCGTCGGCGCAGCCCATGTAGGAGCGCTCGATCGAGCCCGGCCACATGTCCCAGCCCAGGCCCATCGCCGAGGCCTGGTTGTTCGTCGCGGCCGTCTGGCCGTCCACGGACCCGGAGGAGTACGACAGCGACAGGTCCGGCTCCAGGCCGCCGGGGGCGGCGGGCACCTTCAGCGGATACGAGTAGGTGAAGTCGCCGGACTGCGTCGACACCGCCCACGAACCCGAGGGCGACAGCGACGTCGCCTTGTAGTCGCCCGTCTCCCCGTTCGGGGCGGCGGTGAGCGCGAAGGTCGAACCCGCCCTGGCCACCGTCACGTCCGCGGTCGCCGTCCCGGCCTCGACGTCGTTGGTCGTCGCCAGGACCTTCCCCGCCGAGCCGTCGCCGGGGACCTCGACCAGGCGCAGCCGGGCCGCCCAATCCCCTCCGTAGGCATGGCGGAAGGACGAGTAGTCGACGGTCAGGGACACCTTGCCGGGTTCGGTCTTCCCGTCGGTACGGCTCAGCTTCAGCATGAGCCCGTCGACGCCCCGCTTCTTCGCGCTCGGGTGATCGACCATCTCCACCTGGACCGTGGGCGGTGTGGCCGACTTCCCTGCGCCGTCCAGCAGGACCGATCCGCTGGCGGCACCTACCCATACCGGTAGCGCTTTGGCACGGACCCGCCGCGACCCGAATTGGTTCGCCGTCGGTGGCGTCACCTCCGCCTTCCCTGCGGCGGGCCACGACGCAGCCGGCTGCCACTTGGCCACGGCCTCGGCCACCTTGTCGGGCGGCGGCGCTTTGACGGGCACCCTGGTGGTGTCCACCAGGTGCGCCCGGTCCGGCTGGACCGGCGACCAGCCGTCGTCCGCGCTCGCAGGCGACTGGACGCCCGCGACCAGCCCGGCCAGCAGGGTCACCGCGGTACCCGAGGACATGAAACGACGCATGATCATGGCGACTTCCTCAGGTCCGTCAGGGGCGGGTGATCACGTAGCCGAGCGGGCGGCCGAAGTCGGCGCTCCCCTCGCAGAACGGGTCGAGGGACTCGAACCACTCGGCGCCCTCGCTGCGGCAGGCGTACAGCTGTTGGCTCTCCATGCCGTCGGGTGGCTCAGACCACAGGTGGCCGCTGGGCCAGGCACCCATGTCGTTCTGGCCTTCGCATGCGACGTCCGTGGACACGAACTCGTCGAAGACGTCGGAGCGGCTGTCCTCACACAGCTTCAGGTGCGGTGGGCCGCCTTCGATCCTCCGTAGCGACACGTAGCCCAGCACCTTCTCGGTCTTATAGCCGGATGGCAGGAATTGCGCGTGCGTGCTGGTCCAGCGCTCCCCGTCCGGCCCGCGATAGCGGATGAGCGGCGTGAGCGTTCGTACGTATCCGAAAAGGAACTCGGTACGCACCTTGTCCGGCGTGCTCTCACAGGCGTCGCTATGGGACAGGTAGTGGTCCCCGCTCGCAATCACCACGCACCGGTAGACCGGCAATGTGGGAACGCCCTCGGGCGGGTTCATGTAAACCCGTCCTGCGGTGCCGAGAACCTCATATCCTGCGCAGTTGGCCGCGTGGTCCAGGAAGAACCCTCCGCCATAGCGGCAGGAGTAGACCGGCCGGGTGTCCAGCGCGCCCTCCGGTGCGCTGAACCCGCGCGTGCCCTCGAAGTAGTACCCCGGCGGCACCGGTCCCGGGCCGGTGTAGCGCCTTCCGTCATGCCCGGCGAACTGCCCGAAGGCACCCGCGAAGGCCGACGGGGGCTGCGGCTCCGTCTGGCCGCTGAGCTCGGCGATCTCCCTGTCCGGCAGCACGCCGTCGTAGACGTGGACCTCGTCGATCGATCCCATCCAGTTCCCCGCCGGCTGGCCGTTCCACCTCCCCCGGCCGATGACCAGCGGACCCGTCACGTTCGAGTTCTGCGTGCCGACCGCCTCGGTCCCGGCCAGGTGCCCGTTGACGTAGATGCGGATCTCGCCCGTCTGCGCGTCATGGACGGCGGCGATCGCCGCCCACTCCCCCTGGACCGGCGTCGTCCCGGCCCCGCCAGCGTCCACCGACAGGGGCGTCGGGTTGGTCTGGTCCGGTGCGGTGACCAGCCGGAAGGACCACTTGTGGTCGCTGCCGACCTTGCGGCGCTGGAGGAAGAACCCGCTGTGCTGACCGCCGTCCTGGCTCACCACGGTGCGCGCCGTGTCGTCCAGCACATCGGGTCTGACCCGCGCGGCGACCGTGAAGCTGGTGTCGGTGCGCGCCACCAGCGGCTGGGAGGTCAGCCCGGCGCCGGTCCCGTCCGCGAACCGCACCGCACCGCTGCCGACCTTGCCCGTGACCCAGCTCGCGTTGCTCAGGCCGACGGTGCGGTAGTTCCCCGAGGCGTCGCCCGCGCTGCCGCCCGAGCCTTCGTCCAGCGGGTAGTACGCCTCCTCGACCGGTGTCCCGGCCAGGCGATCGACCTCGCTGCGCGGCGCGTCCTCCCCCGGATCGAGGTAGGTCAGGTCGCTGAGCGCCCGGTCATAGATCTGCACCTCGTCGACGTCGCCGGCCCAGTTGTCCCCGAAGGTCCCCCGCGATTTGCCGCGGCCGATCTGGACGGAGCTGGATTCCCACGGTGTAGTCACCACGGCGGTGACGTTGTATTGGCGTAGACCGTTGACGTACAGGGTCATCGCTTGGGTGGGGACGTCGTAGACGCCCGCGAGATGGGTCCACACACCGGCTTGGGCGGCCTTGAGCGATGTCACGGTGATCAGCTCGGCGTCGTCGGTGGCCTTGGTCGCCATCCGGAAGCCGAAGCGGTTGACCTCGCCGATGTACCCCAGCGAGAACGCGGACATCCGGTCGCCCACCTGCGAGACCGCGGTACGGGTGACACCGTTCGCCTGGTCCAGCTTCACCCATGCCGACACCGAGAAGCTCCCGTTCGTGGACACCGCGGGACCACCTCCGGGCGCGACATAGGAGTCGCTGGCGCCGGTGAAGTGCAGCGCGTCCCCAGCCCGGCCCTTGGTCCAGCGTGTGGGCCCGAGGGCGACCGTGCCGTTGTGACCACCCGTCGGGTCGGTCACGCCGGCATCGGTCCAGCGGCCGTCCAGCGCCCACTGCGCCACCGGGCTCGCGCCCTTCTTCACTTTCAGCGTATGGAGCTCGCAGTCCGAGCTCACATTGCCGGCCCGGTCGACGGCCGTCACCCAGACGTCCCAGTCCGCCGCCTTCATCGGCGTCACCTTGAACGAGGCCTCACCACCCAGTTCCTCCGCGGGCACGCTGCGGGTCGTACGGCATTGGCTGCCGCCCTGTGCCAGGCCGTACCGGAACTCGACCACATCGGGGTCATTGGCCTTGACCGTGAACTCGGCCGGCGCACCCACGGTCGACTCGGAGGGCGGCGTGGCCGACGGCCTCCCGGGCTTTTCGTTGTCGATGTCGAGCTGGCACATCCCGGTGCCTGTCTGCGGCCCGAAGGGGCTGGGACCCCAGTAGTCGCCGGCCCGTGCCCGCCATGAGAGCTGGAATCCGTGCTGGAAGGTCCCCTGCGGGATGACGTCGGTGAACTCCGAACCGTTGACCAGCGGCCCGGGGGCGTTCGGCGGCTCGTGCATGGATCCATGCCGGGTCCACCGCTCGAACCGCATCCACAGGTTGTCGCCGTCCCGGTCGGTCCCGGTCGCCCGCAGCGTGATCGGAGCGGCCGCGTTGCTGGCATAGTCCGGGTTGTTCACGTCCGTACTGCACGGACGCGTCGTGGTCCCTGCCGACCAGCTGAAATTCTTCGGCACGTCGGGCGGCCAGTTGTAGTGCACCAGCAGCGAGTACGCGTCGAACTTCTTCCAGCTGTAGTCCTCGCTCTCATCCTCGGCGATCAGCGCGAACGCGACGTGGGTCGCGCGCTGGTCGTTGGAATACCGCACCTGGTCGCCGACGCCCCAGCCGATATTCGCCGGCCCGCATGCTCCGCCCGGCTCGTAGCCGTGCATCTCCCTGCGTGTCCCGCCGATGGGAGCCGGAAATTCCTTCTGCGAGTTGCGCCAGGTGAGGTCGGCGCCGAACGGGTTGGCGTGGACCAGGCTCACCCCGAATCTCCTGGTGCCCCCGCCACAGGCCGGGGCGTACACCTCGTGCGCGTTGAACTCCGCACCGGACGACCCGTTCGGGGTCACGACCTGCGCGCCGTGCAGGCCTCTGATGTCGAACTGCACAAATGTACGAGCCGCGCCGATGCCGTTGCACGTCCCGCTGACGAGCCAGCATTTGCCGACCTTGCCGAGGTTCTGCCCGCCGAATCTGCCGGGCGGCTCGACGTCCCCGCCGCCGTGCCAGAACGAGGAGTCCAGCTTTCCCGAGAAGACCTTGGCCCAGCCGCCGAAGGGGACCCACCAGTCCGGGTCGATCGACACCGGGAAATGGGTGTCCGGGGCCGTGAGCAGTTTCCGGTCCGGGATGACGGTGATCGCGTTCTTGGCCATCTCGAAACGGCCGACCGCCTCGTTCGAGGCCGCGTCCCACATCGCGGGAGCCGGCGAGGAGAAGACCGTCTCCCCCTTGGCATCGACGAGCTCGGATCCACCGCCCTTGCCCGCCTTCAGGGTGAGCCCGCTCGTCTGCACGCCGAACCGCACCTTGCGCAGCTCCGGGTTCTTCGCGGCCGCGCGCGTCTTGACGACCAGCACTTCGCTGAAGCCCGCCGCCCCCGCGGTGAGCTTGAGGTCGACGCCCGGCATCACTTCCGGATACGTAGCCGTGTCGCCCTTGAGGACCGGTGCCGGCAGCGGGTCCGGCCAGCCCAGCGCCACCTGCTTGCCGCCCTGGTCGAGCCGGACCAAAGGTTCCTGACCGCCTCTGGAGAAGGCCAGTGACACCGCCGAGGCACGTGGGGCGACCGAGCCGTCCGGCCGTCGCACCAGGGTGGTGTCGATCGATACCCACTTGCCTTCCTGCCGCGCCCGGACCGGACCGGGGTGCAGCACGGCGGTGAAGTGGCCCTTGGGATCGGCGTAGACCTCCATCGTCTCGGTGCGCTTCGCCGTCACCTCGACCCGCTTCCCGGACGCGCGGGCCTGGGTCAAGGCCGTGCGCTCGGCCGGAGTGGGGGCCGAGCTGATGGGCGAAACGGGCGGCGGTGCTGCCGCGTCAGCAGCCCCCTGCCTGGTCAGGCCACCCGCGCCCAGCCCTGTGAGCAGGACCGAAAGCCCCACCATGACAGCAACGACACCCCGGTGCCGCGATCTTGCCAACACCCACCGCCCTCGCCCCGCCCCACCGGCGTCCACGACCGGAAGAAGGATGGCATCGGCGGATCGCGACCACCAGCGGGCGATCACGGATTGGCCGGAATCCTGGGATGCCTGTCCCGATTGAGCGGGTAACCGGTCGATCATTCGGTTCCGCTCAGCCGCAGGGTCATGACCTGGAAGGGACGCAGCGAGACGGGGATCCAGCCCTCGGCGTCGATCGGCACGGGCTCGCCGGGCAGTGGCCGTTCGAGCAGGTCCGCGGCCGTCACGGCGGCCACCGGGAACGAGGTCCGCAAGTCCGTGTCCGCCCGGCCGTCGAGCGACCCGTACAGCCGTACGATCACGTCGCCGGACCGGTCGTCGGCGAGCTTCACCGCCTCGATCGACGCGGTGTTCCCCTCGATGCTCACCAGCGGTGCCGGGGGCGCGTCGGAACTGCCGGTGGCGACCCGGAGAGGCATGTTCAGCGCATAGCCGTCGGCCACGGCCGTGCCGAGCAGCAGCGTGTAGGTCATCCGGTGGCGTCCCTGGTCGGCCTCGGGGTCGGGACTGCGCGGCGCGCGTACGAGACTGAGCCGTACGGTCGTGGTCGTCCCGCCGTCCGGACGGTTCGTACGGGTGACATCATGCCCATAGGAGGAGTCGTTGAACAGTGCCACGCCATAGCCCGGCTCGGCGAGGTGAACCCAGCGATGACAGGCGGTCTCGAACCGGGCCATGTCCCAGCTGGCGTTGGCGTGCATCGGCCGGAAGACGTGGCCGAACTGGATCTCTGCGGCCGACCGGTCCGCGTGCACGTCGAGCGGGAACGCTGCCTTGAGGATCTTCTCGCGCTCATGACAGTCGATCTCGCTCCGTACCCAACCCCCTTTGAATAAGCTCCCAGGCCGGCAACCTGCCCGCTCTCGTCGACGGCTTCAACGTACTGTGGCACGGCCGCTTCGGGTTCCCCGCGCCGATTTCCTCGCGGGACAAACAGGGCGACCTGACCGGTCCCTTCGAGTTCTTCGCCCTGCTGCGGGACGCACTGGGCACCGACCGGGCCGAAGTCTGCGTGGTCCTCGACGGCGAGCACGGCGGCGCCGAACGCAAGGACGCGGACGCCGGCTACAAGGCGAACCGGGAGAGTACCCCGGCCGCGTTGGAACCGCTCCGGTTCCTCGCGCCGCTCAAGGAGGCGCTGGACGCGTACGGGATCGCCTGGGGGGAGATCGACGATGTCGTGGGCACCCTCGTCCACCGCCGCCCTGACCGCACGATCCGCATCATGAGGGCCGATCAGGACTACTACCAGCTCCTCGACGGCGAACGCGTCTGGATCATCAACCGGTCCCGCAAGGCATCGAAGGGGATCATCACCGACATCGAGGTCCTCGACCGCTACGGCGTCACCCCCCGGCCAGTGGCCCGACCACCGCGCCCTGACCGGCGACCTGCCCGGCGTCGAAGGCATCGGCGCAAAGACCGCCACCGAACTCCTCTCCGGCGGCCTCACACGCGACAGCCTGCGCCCCAGCGGCCGTCTGACCGGCGCCAAGGGCGCCGCGATCGAGTACGTGTGGGCGGACGTACTGCGCTGGCGTGACCGTGACCGGCCCCGTCATGGCCCACCTCGACGACCTCGAACTGTGGGCCGGAGGCACCCCCTCCACGCCCAGCACGCCCCGGTCACCGGCGCCGTCCGATCGCACGATCCCCTGCGCGTCGCGAAAGCCCGAGCCGGCGCCCGGGCCCTCGGAATGGACATCGAACTCCACCCACGCCTGGCCACCGCGACGATCGCCGGCCCGATGTCCTCCTCACCCACTCCCTGGACGACGTCCACCCCGACCACCGCGCGACCACCGAAGCCGTCCTCGCCGCACACCGCTCCCAACCCATCACCGAACACTTCGACCCATGGCCGACAACCTGAGCGCTCGAAACCGCTCACGCAGAGGCATTCCACCCTCTGCCGGCCCTGGGACGCCTACCAGCCACCGCACATCCCTGACCGCGCCCATCCGCCTCTTTCTGAGGCGGATGGGTCCACCAGATCGGTAGCCTTCCAGCCGAGGATCAGCGGGACGGCGGCGGGGCCGACAGTGCCGGTGTGCAGCGCGAGGTTCGGCTTCGTGGTGGAGATGGGTGCCGTTGTCTCGGTGACGACAGTCCGCGCCACGCTGGTGGTGGCCTCTTGCCCGACTGGTGGCCGACCTTGATCTGAACTCGGAACCGTCACCCGATCCTCGCCCTGCTGCCCCCTGCCCGAAGGGGTTCCTCCCAGCCGACGCGTCCGACCGCGAGCTGAGTCGGCGAGTCCAACGCATGGCGTTCGCCGAGGCCCGGTCAACGAGACTTCGCGGCCTTGTCTTCGAGTCCGCCGATGAACCGGTCGATGACGCGGCTCTGCCGCGCCTGGTCCTCAAGCGACTCGGCGGCGAGCTGTCCCGCCAGATCGGTGACCACTGTCCCGAGCTCCCGGCGGAGAGTCTCGACGGAGGCCCTGCGGTCCGCCTCGACCTGGACCCGGCCGGCGGCGACGAGGCTGTCCCTCTGCCGCGCGCCCTGCTCCCGCATGGCGGCGATGGTCGCGAAACCCTGGTCAGTGGCCTCCTGCCGGAGCCGGGCGGCCTCGTGACCAGCCTCGGCGAGCAGGCTCCTGTTCAGCTCCAGAGCCTGTTCCGCCTCGGTCCGGGCCGAGCGAGCCTCGCTGATGCCGTCCTCGACGGCCGCACGACGTTCCGTCAGGGCCCTGTTGATCCTCGGCAGGAGGCTTCTGGCGAGGAGACCGAGAACGACGAGGAGGGCGAGCAGCTGGACGACGACCTCCGGGGTGGGGAGGAGAAGGGGTTCCTGCCGCTCCTGCGACGCCAAAGCTGCGAGCGCGTTCACATCTGCACCTTTCATCCTGCGAGGATCGACACTCCGGCTCCTGTCAGTGCGCCAGCTTCAGCCCGGCCACGCAGCCGATGATCCCGGTCAGCAGGAGGATCTTCGTCAGGTTGACGGCCTCTCCGTCGAAGGCCATGGCGTAGGTCGCGGTCAGCACGGCGCCGATCCCGACCCAGATCGCGTACCCGGTACCCACCGGCACGGTGTTCAGCGCGTAGGCCAGGCCGATCATGCTGAGCACGATGCCGACCGCGAAGACGGTGGTCGGCACCGGCCGGCTGAAGCCCTCCGACTTGCCCAGGGCGGTGGCCCATACGGCTTCCAGCACTCCGGAGACCACGAGGGCGATCCAGGCCATGTCTTTCTCTCCTCGCGCCGTCTTGTCATCGCTGGGTACGGCGCACCTCGTCCAGGAGCCTGTCGGGCTCTGTTCACAAGGCTGGCACGCGTGACGTTCGTTCGCAAGTTCATCATGCACGGAAGCGGCGTGAACTCGATAGATCATGCAAACAAGACGGCTCTAGATTCATATTTTTGAAACTTTCCATTGTCTTGAAAGGGGTGGCGTGTCATCGTGAGTGCGTTCGACGTTGCCGCGGCAGTGCCTGTGCGGCGACGGCTCACAGGCGTTCGAAGGGAGCCGGGAGATGACGAGGTCCCGCACGGTCGTGGTCACGGGTGGCGCGTCCGGGATAGGCGACGCCGTGGTCCGGCGGTTCATCGAGCAGGGCGACGAGGTCGTCGTACTCGACCGCAGGCGCGGTGACGCGTCGGCCCGGTACATCGGGACCGACCTCAACGACTGCTCCTCGATCGACGCCGCCGTCGAAGCACTCGGCCGGCCCGTGGACGTGCTCTGCAACGTCGCGGGTGTGTCGGGCTCGTCACCGGTCCCGCTCGTACTGGGGGTCAACTTCTTCGGGCTCCGGCATCTGACGGACCGGCTCGTGCCCAGGATGAACGCGGGAGGTGCCGTGGTCAGTGTCGCCTCCACCGCGGGGTGGTACTGGCGCGATCACCTCGAAGAAGTCGAACGGCTCGTGCGGGCGCCCGACTTCGCGGCGGGGGTAGCGGCCGGCGCGGACGTGCTGGCCAACGGCAAGGACGCCTACACCCGCAGCAAAGAGGCCCTCATCGTATGGACCTCTTACGCGGCGCAGCGATATCGCGGGCACGTACGGCTCAACACGGTGAGTCCGGGTCCGGTGGAGACCCCGCTTCTGCCCGAGTTCTACGACTCGATGGGGCACGCGGAACTCGATCCTCTGACCGCGCTGGCGGGTGGCCGCAACGGACGCCCGGAGGAGATCGCCGCGGTCGTCGCCTTCCTCGCCGGGCCCGAAGCCGGCTGGATCAACGGCACGGACGTCGTCGTCGACGCGGGGGCCGAGTTCGCGTTCGAGCTGGGCCAGGCCGCGAACGCCTGACCGGCTTTGCGCGCGAGCGAGTCCGCAGCAGCCACGTCAGGAGAGGAACCATGACATCACGTGGCGTCACCGCGCTGGAGAGGTTGTCCCGATGCGTTGTCGGTCTTGAGGCGACGCTCGACGACAGTGACTGGTCACGGCCGAGCGGGTGTCCGGGCTGGAGCAACCACGATGTGCTGATCCACCTCGTGTGCACGCTGCGGGAGATCGTCGTTCCGGAGTCCCTGCCCGGCCCCTTCGCGGGAGGTATAGAGCGCACCAACGACCTGGCCGTGGCCGCCTTCAGAGGCGAACGGCCTGATCAAACGCTCGACACCTACCGCCGTCTCCTCGCTCCGGCGTTGGAGGCCCTCGTCGGGATGCGGGAGGAACCCGCCGCGTCCGCCCCCGTGGACTTCGACGACGCGGGGTCCTGTCCGGCCCACCTGATCGCGGACTCCCTCGCGTTCGACCACTACTGCCACCTCCGCCACGATCTCGCCGCACCCCGGGGGACCGTCGAGGCGCTGAAGGTCACGGCGGACGAGACGGTGATGGCCGCCAGCCTGACCTGGCTGCTCGCCGGACTGCCGCACGGGCAGCGGATCACGGTCGAGCCGAACGCGTCCCCGCACGCGGGAGCCCTCATCACCACGTCCGCCGATTCCTTTCATCTGTGGGGAACGCACCGGCAGCCCTGGCGGGAGACGGATGTGGACGTCCGGGGCGACGAAAAGCTGGCGGCGGATGTCCTGGACGCTCTGCGCGTCTTCTGACACCGGCACCCGAAAGCGCACGGCCACCCGAAGCGCGCACGCCGCCGAGAGGTACCCGAAAGAGAGTGAGGCACGGGTCATGAGCACCCAGCCAGTCCGAACAAACACAATCCCGGCGCGCGCCGGCGAGCGTGAGGTCACCGTCGTCCGGCGCCGCGAGGTGGCGGCGGGTGTCGTGGAGCTGACCCTCGCCTCCGACGGCCCCCTCGACAGCTGGGAGCCGGGCGCTCACATCGACCTCGTCCTCCCGTCCGGCACCGTCCGGCAGTACTCCCTGTGCGGACGCCCGGAACGGCCCTTGGAGTACAGGATCGCCGTGCTGCGCGAACCCGCGGGACGCGGCGGGTCGGCGGAGGTCCACGACCGGCTGACCGACGGGACGACCGTCACGATCCGCGGTCCTCGCAACCACTTCCGGCTGGCCGAGGCCGAGAACCACCTCTTCCTCGCGGGCGGCATCGGCGTCACACCCATCCTGGCGATGATCCGGGAGACCGCCGCGGCCGGTACCCCCTGGAGGCTGGTCTACGGGGGACGGACCCGCGCCTCCATGGCGTACGTCGACGATCTCGTCGAACTGGCCGCGCTCTCCTGTGGCGAGGTGCTGCTGGTGCCGCAGGACGAGTCGGGGCACCCGGACTTCGCCGCCGCCTTCGCCGCGCTGCCGGAGGGCGGAGCCGTGTACGCGTGCGGACCCGAGCCGATGCTGCGGGCCGCCGAGACCCTCAGCGACCAGTTGCTGCCGCCGGGAACGCTTCGCCTGGAGCGGTTCGGTGCCGGACCGCGTGCCGACGACGGCGCCGGGACGGCGCGCGGTCCGGCGTTCGAGGTCGAACTGGCGCGCTCGGGGCGGACCTTGACCGTGCCGCCCGACCGCCGCCTGATCGACGTGGTCCGGGAGGTCGTCCCCCAGGTCCCCTTCTCCTGCGAGGAGGGCTACTGCGGCTCCTGCGAGACCGGGGTCCTGGCCGGTCTCCCCGACCACCGCGACCAGGTCCTCACCCCCGAAGAACGCGACAGCAACGAGACGATGATGATCTGCGTCGGCCGCTGCCTGTCCAAAAAACTGACCCTCGACCTCTGACCCGGAACAGGCCGTGCCCATGAACGACACCACGCTGACCCGCAACCCGGCCCTGCCGGAGTTCTGGCTGCGCAAGGACCCGCAGACCGCGTTCGCCGAGATGCGCCGCGAGAAGGCCGTGCACTGGCACGACGAACCCCCGTCCGCCTGGTTCCCCGAGGGAGGGCGCGGATTCTGGTCGGTCGTGCGCTACGAGGACGTGGTCCGGGTCAGCCGCGACCAGGACACCTTCACCTCCGAGCACGGCACCGAGATCGTCGACATGACCCCGGAGATGGTCCACATCTTCGGCGGGATGCTCAACATGAGCGGCGACGCCCACGCCCACCACCGGGCCATCGTCAACCGCGTCCTCACCCCGCGCACCGTGGAAGCACTCGGCGGCACCATCCGCGAGCACGCCCGGCGCTGTATCGACCGCGTCGCCGCCCGAGGCGGGTGCGACTTCATGCGGGACATGGTCGGTGACTTCCCCGCGCAGGTCATCTGCGAACTGCTCGGCGTCCCCGTGGCGGACCGTGCCCGGCTCGTCGAGCTCACCGCGACCGCCTTGTCCGCGTACGGCACCGCCGAGGCGTACGACGCGATGCTGGAGATCATCGCGTACGCCGAGGGCCTGGTCGCACGGGCCCGTGAGCAGGTCTCGGACTCCGCGTCGTTCCTGCGCAGGCTGCTGAGCGCGCAGGTCGACGGCGAGCACATGAGCGATCACGAGATCGCCGTCTTCTTCGCGCTGCTGGCGACCGCCGGCATCGAGACCACCGCGACCAGCATCGGCCA
The DNA here is from genome assembly GCF_048159485.1 of Streptomyces sp. 4F14. Classification (NCBI taxonomy): domain Bacteria; kingdom Bacillati; phylum Actinomycetota; class Actinomycetes; order Kitasatosporales; family Streptomycetaceae; genus Streptomyces; species Streptomyces sp. 4F14. Next base: position 409,379 of record NZ_JBLRVY010000001.1, on the reverse strand, counting down.
GGGGATGTACGCGCTGTCCCGCCACCCCGATCAGCGCCGCCGGTGGCAGGGCGACTTCCAGCGGCTCGCGCCGCGCGCGGTCGAGGAACTCGTCCGCTGGGTGACCCCGGTGCGCTACTTCCGTCGTACCGCCACCCGTGACACCGAGATCGCCGGCCAGCCGATCGCGCAGGGCGACAAGGTCGTCCTGTGGTACGCGTCCGCCAACCGTGACGAGCGCGTCTTCGCACGGGCGGAAGACCTCGACTTCTTCCGGCCGGAGGAGCAGCATCTCGGCTTCGGAGGCGGCGGCCCGCACTTCTGCCTGGGGGCGGTGCTGGCCCGCAAGGAGATCACCGTCTTCTTCGAGGAACTGTTCGCGCGGCTTCCCGACATCGAGGTCAGCGGCGAGCCCGAGCCGTTGCACTCCAACTTCGTCAACGGACTGGCCTCTCTCCCCGTGAGGTACACCCCGGCATGACGACTCCCTTCACCCGTACCGTGCTGGCCGTTCCCGCGTCCTCCGAACGGTTCCTCGCCAAGGCTCGCCGGTCGACGGCGTCCGCGCTGATGGTCGACCTCGAAGACGGGGTCGCGGAGCCGGGCAAGGCGACCGCCCGGGACCTGTTCGCCAAGTGCGCGGAGGAACTCGCCGCCGCGCCGCGCGGACTGTGGCTGCGCGTCAACGCCGCCGACTCCCCTCACCTGGACGCCGACCTGGCGGCGGTCGAGGAGGTGGCGGAGCACATCGACACGCTGGTGCTCCCCAAGGCGACGCCGCAGGCCGTGGACCACCTCGCCGGCCGGTGCGCGCTCCCGCTGGTCGCGCTGGTCGAGACCGCCGAGGGCGTCGAGCACGCCTGGTCCGTCGCGGCCCACCCGGCGGTACGTGCGCTGATGTTCGGTGAACTGGACTACCGCGCCGAGCTGGCCCGCAGCGGGGGCCTGCACGCCCGGGACACGTCGTGGGCGCAGGCCCGCATCGTGAACGCCGCCGCCGGAGCGGCCCTCCCCTCGTTCGCCGGCCCCACTGCGGCGGTCGACGACGCCGAGCTGCTGCGCGCCGACTGCGCACGAGCGGCCGTAATGGGTTTCACGGGGAAGCTGTGCATCCATCCGGCTCAACTCGCCGCCGTCGCCGCCGCGTTCGGGCCCACCGCGGACATGACCGCCTGGGCGCACCGGGTGGCCGAGGCCGTACGGCGGACGCCGGACAGCGGCGCGATCACCGTGGACGGGGCGATGGTCGACCGGCCGGTCGTCGACCGCGCCCAGCGCATCCTCGCGGAGGCCGGCTCATGAACCAGATCCCCTCCCCCGACGGGCCGTACGGCGACGACTTCACGATCGGCCGGCCGCTGCCTCCCGCTCCCGCGATCACGCTCGACGAGGGGCTGGCCGCCCAGTACCAGGCGATCAGCGGTGATCCCGCGCGGCTGGCGCTGAGCCTGCCCCTGTCGCGCGCCGTCACCGGCGGGGCGGCCCGGGTGGTGAATTCCGCTCTCGCGCTCCAGGTCGCCATCGGCCAGTCCACGGTCGCCACCAGGATCGTGATCGCGAACCTCTTCTACCGTGACGTGACCCTGCACCGGCAGATCCCGGTGGGTACGACGCTGACCTCGACGGTCACGCCGGTCGCCCGCGCCTTCACCCGCGACAACGGCGCGGGCCGCCGGGCGAAGGTGCTGCTGTCGATCGAGACGTGTGACGAGCACGGCGAGCGGGTGGCCTCGCTGGAGCGGCTGGCGCTGCTCCCCGTACGGAACCAGGACGGTCTGGTGGAGGCCGGTGACATCGGCCGCGCCGACTCCAGCCGCGCTCTGGGGGACCTGCTGGCGGCCGTACCGCCGGACTGGGACCTCCCCCGGCTGTCCACCGCCCCGCTGCCCACGCCCGGCCGGGAGTCCGAGGACCCGTTGCGCGACAGCGTCAGCGGCGCCCTGGATCTGGTGCGCCTCACCCAGAACCAGGCCGCCGCCCACCGCGATCCCGCACGCGGGCAGCGGGGACGTCGCCTGGTCTACGGCGGGCACGTGGTCGCGCTGGCGCAGGCGTCGCTGTCCCGGCTCGTCCCCGGTCTGGCCGCCGTCGTCGGCTGGCGCTCGTGCGACCACCTCGCCCCGTCCTTCGAGGACGACCTGCTCTCCTTCCGCATCACCTGTGAGGAACTGCTGCCGGTCGACGGTGGCGCGCTGGCGGCCTTCCGCATCCGCGCACAGGTCCTCAGGCCGGGCAGCGACCCGGCCGACGTCCTCGACTTCCGTCCCGTGGCACTCGTTGCCGGAACGATCGGAGAAGACCATGGCTGACGGCCTGGAACTCCTCGACGGCATCCGTGTCGTCTCGCTGGAGCAGTACATCGCCGCTCCCTACTGCACGCAGCTGCTCGCCGACGCGGGCGCCGAGGTCGTCAAGGTGGAACGTCCCGTCACCGGTGACCCGCGCCGCTGGTACGACCCCAAGGCCGGCCCCGACGACGACTACATCAGCGGCGGCTTCGCCTCCTACAACCGCGGCAAGAAGTCCGTCGAACTGGATCTGTCCGCCGACGACGGCCGCCGGGCCTTCGAGGACCTCCTCGCGACGGCCGACGTCCTGGTCAGCAACCTGCGTCCCGGCTCGCTGGAACGACAGGGACTCGCCCCCGAGGACCTGCGCCGGCGTTTCCCCCGCCTGGTGATCTGCGAGATCTCCGGCTTCGGGACGAGCGGCGGCCCCTACGCGAAGTGGCCCGCGTTCGACTCCGTCATCCAGGGCATGAGCGGCCTGTCCAGCCTGATCGGCGAACAGGACGGTCCTCCCGGCCTGGCGCCCATGGGGACCATGGACCTGATGGCCGGGGTCTACGCCACCATCGGCATCCTCACCGCGCTCGTGGGGAGGGCCGCCACCGGCGAGGGCTCCCACGTCGACGCCGCCATGTACGACATCGGCGCGGCCTTCCTCGAACGCCCGCTGACCCTGCACGAGTACACCGGCGAGATCCCCACCCGGGGTATCGACCGCTTCAGCCCGGTCGGCGCGTTCCGTGCCGGGGACGGCGGCTGGGTGTCCATCGTGATCCCCACCGAGGAGATGTGGCGCCGCTGCTGCGCCGCGCTCGGCCGTCCGGAGCTGGAGAGCGACCCTGAGCTGGACACCACCCTCAAGCGCGCCGAGCACATGGCGCGGCGGATCGTCCCGCTGCTGGAGGAGTGGGCCGAGGACAAGGACCGTCACGAGGCGGTCGCCGCGCTGCGCGCCGCAGGGCAGCCGGCCGGACTCGTGCAGACGATCGCCGATGTCCGGTCCTGCGGCCAGCTCGCCCACCGCGGCCTGTTCGCGCCGATCGACGACGAGCGGGCCCGGCGTGCCGACGGCACCGTGCTCAGCCTGCCGCGCCTGCCGCTGCTGTTCGACGGCCGGGGCGCGCGGCCCGGTCCCGTTCCCCGGCTCGGCGCCGACAACGACGAGTTCCGCGCCCCGCACACCACCGAGGTGCCCCAGTGATCCCCACCAGCCTGTTCATCGACGGAACCTGGCGTCCGGCCGGGGACGGCGGCACGTTCCCCGTCACCGATCCCGCGACGGAGCAGGTGATCGCCACGGTGGCGGACGCCACGGTGGACGACGGCAAGGACGCCGCCGCGGCAGCCGCCACCGCCCTGCCCGCATGGGGTCGGCGTCCTCCCCGGGAGCGGGCCGAGATCCTGCGCCGCGCCTTCGACCTCACCATCGCCGCGAGGGACGAACTCGCGGCCCTGATCACAGCCGAGAACGGCAAGGCCCGCGCCGACGCCGAGGCGGAAGTCTCCTACGCGGCCGAGTTCTTCCGCTGGTACAGCGAGGAGGCCGTCCGCATCCCCGGCCACCTCGGTGTCTCCCCCTCCGGCGACAAACGGATCATCGAGATCTCCCAGCCCGTCGGGGTCAGCCTGCTCCTGACGCCGTGGAACCTTCCCGCCGCCATGATCACGCGGAAGGTCGCACCGGCGCTGGCGGCAGGGTGCACGGTCGTCGTCAAACCCTCCCACCAGACCCCGCTGACCGCGCTGTTCCTGGCCCGCCTGCTCACCGAGGCAGGAGTTCCGGCCGGAGTCGTCAACATCGTCCCCACCACGCGCGACATCGCCGTCACCGCCGAACTCGTCGCACGCGGCCCCGTACGCGCCTTGTCCTTCACCGGCTCGACCCACGTGGGCAGCGCCCTGCTCGGCCAGGCGGCGCGGCGCGTGCTGAAGACGTCCATGGAACTCGGCGGCAACGCCCCCTTCGTCGTCTGCGCCGACGCGGACCTGGACGCGGCCGTCTCCGGCGCGCTCGTGGCGAAGATGCGGCACAACGCCGAGGCGTGCACCGCCGCCAACCGGTTCTACGTCCACGCCTCCGTGCACGACGAGTTCGTCTCCCGCCTCGCCAAGGGCCTCGCCGCGCTCGAAGTCGGCCCCGGCACCGTGCCGTCGGTACAGGTCGGCCCGATGGCGTCCGCGTCGGCCCGCGACACGCTGACCGAGGCCGTCGCCGAGGCGGTCGCCTCCGGCGGCCGGGTCGTCCTCGGCGGCGGCCCCCTCGACGGCCCCGGCTACTACTTCGCGCCGACCCTGATCGACGACGTCCCGCCCACCGCGCCGGTCCTGGACCACGAACTGTTCGGCCCCGTCGCGCCGGTGGTCACCTTCGGCTCCGACGACGAGGCCATCGCGATGGCCAACAGCACCGACATGGGTCTGGGCTCCTACCTCTACACCCGGGACCTGCGGCGCGGTCTGCGCATGGCCGAGCGGTTGGAGGCCGGCATGGTCGGCCTGAACACGGGGGTCTTCTCCGACCCGGCGGCACCGTTCGGCGGGATCAAGCAGAGCGGCATCGGCCGTGAAGGCGGACGCCACGGCCTGCACGAGTTCCTCGAACCCAAGTACATCGCCACCCAGTGGTGACCCCTCCCGCGCGCACCGGCCGCACAGAGACGAGCTCCCCATGACCGTACAACTGGCCCCCGAGGTCCGCGGCCTGCTGCTCCCCGGCACACTCGACTGGCTCGACGAACCCCCGCTCTCCCCCTACATCGGCGGCACCTGGCGCACCCCCCGCTCCGACACCGTCATCGACGTGGTCGACCCCGGCACCGGCCAGACCCTCACCACGTACGCGGCGTCCTCCGCCGAGGACGTCGCCGACGCGGTGGCAGCCGCCCGTACGGCCTTCGACGACGGCCGCTGGAGCGAACTCGACCCGGAAGCACGCGAGGAGAGACTGCGTCACCTGGCCGACCTGCTGGAGGCCGACGCCGGGACCATCGCGCAGGTGGAGGCACTCGACACCGGCAAACCCCTGGCCGAGGCCCGTCTGGACATCGCCGAAGCCGTGGCCGTGCTGCGCTACTACGCCGGCTGGGCCACCAAGGCCGAAGGCTCCGTCATTCCCGCACCGCGCTGCTTCCTCGCCACCGCCACCCGCGAGCCGATCGGGGTGTGCGCGGCGATCACGCCGTGGAACTACCCGCTCCCCATCCTGATGTACAAGCTGGCCCCGGCGCTGGCCTTCGGCAACACCTTCGTCGCCAAGCCGTCGGAGCAGACCGTCCTGTCCACGGCGTATCTCACCGAACTGTGCGCGGCGGCCGGCATCCCGGACGGCGTGGTCAACGTCGTGCCGGGTGCGGGCGCCACCGGCGCCGCGCTCGCGGCCTCCCCCGGCATCGACAAGATCGCGTTCACCGGCTCCACGCGCACCGGACAGGCCGTGATGCGCGCAGCCGCCGGGACTCTGACCAGGGTCAGTCTCGAACTCGGCGGCAAGAGCCCTCAGTTGGTCTTCGCCGACGCGGACATCCCCGCCGCCGTCGACGGCGTGATGGCGGGGATCTGGACGAACACCGGACAGGTGTGCGTCGCCGGCAGCCGCCTGCTCGTCGACCGGCGCCTGCACGACGAGTTCGTCACCGAACTGCTCGACCGCACCCGCGACCTGGTCATCGGACACGGGCTGGACCCCGCCACCACGCTGGGTCCGCTCATCTCCCGCGACCAGCGCGACCGCGTCACCGCGCTGGTCGAGCGAGCCGCCGCCGACGGAGCCGACGTGCGGACCACCGCACCGGCGCCCGGCCGGGACGGCTACTTCGTCCCCCCGACCGTCGTCACCCGCGTACGTCCCGGCCAGAGCATCGAGCGGGAAGAGGTCTTCGGACCGGTCCTGACCGTCCTGCCCTTCGACGACGAGGACGACGCCGTCCGCCTCGCCAACAGCTCTCCCTACGGTCTCGCCTCGGCGGTGTGGAGCACCGACGCCTCCCGCGTCCACCGCGTCTCGCGGCGCCTTCGCGCAGGCACCGTCTGGGTCAACACCTACGGCGTCTTCCACCCCACCCTGCCGTTCGGCGGCGTGAAGGCGTCCGGGTTCGGCCGCGAACTCGGCTCGGCCGCCGTCGAGCACTACACCGAGCTCAAGACCACGGTCATCGGCCTGTAGCACCGGCCGTTCAGGAAAGGCACCACCATGGGAACCCCGCTCCCGCCCCAGCCCCGGGCCCGTCTCGACGACGTCGTCGGCCAGGTCGACTTCACCCAGGTCCCCCGCTTCGCCGGACCCACCACGTTCGCCTCCCTCCCCCGCCCGTACGAGACAGGAGACCTGGACGTCGCCGTCGTGGGCGTCCCCTTCGACGCGGGTGTCAGTTACCGGCCCGGCGCCCGCTTCGGCCCCCAGCACATCCGTCTCGCCTCCCGCCTCCTGCGCCCCTACAACCCGGAGGCCGACGCCTGGCCCTTCCTGGGCCAGCAGGTCGCCGACCTCGGAGACATCACCGCCCACCCCTACGACATTCCCGCCGCCGTCACCGCCGTCGAGCACGGCGCCCGCGGTGTCCTGGAACGCGCCGGCAAGATCCTCGTCCTCGGCGGCGACCACACCATCGCGCTTCCCGTCCTGCGCGCCCTGCACGCACGGCACGGCCCCGTGTCCGTCCTCCACTTCGACGCGCACCTCGACACCTGGGACACCTACTTCAACAGCCCCTACCTGCACGGCACCCCCTTCCGCCGGGCCGCCGAAGAAGGACTGCTCGACCCCGAGGGGTGCATGCACGTCGGGATCCGCGGCGGCCTCTACGGCCCCGGCGACATGGACCACGACCGCGCACTCGGGTTCGTCCCCGTGCGCTGCGAAGAGATCGAGGACATCGGCGTACGGGGCACCGTCGAGCGCGTCCACGCCCGCCTCGGCGACCGTCCGGTGTACGTCTCGGTGGACATCGACGTCCTCGACCCGGCGTTCGCACCCGGCACCGGCACCCCGGAGTCCGGCGGCCTGACCTCGCGCGAGCTGCTCATGATGCTGCGGGCCACCCGCGGCCTGAACGTGGTGGGCGCGGACATCGTGGAGGTCTCCCCCGCCTACGACCACGCCGAGATCACCGGCGTCGCGGCTGCCCACGTCGGCTACGAGCTGCTGTCCGCCTGGGCACCGCGGAGCGACCCCGCCCGCATGCCGGGGAGCACACGCGGCGCCTGACCGTTCCCACCACCAGCGACACACTTCTCCAGGAGTCCCTACATGACCGTATTGTCCGGAGCTTCGGCTGTTCCTCAGGAGCGCCGGCTCGTCACCGCGCTCCCCGGTCCGAGGTCGCGAAAACTGATGGCGCGCAAGAAGAACACCGTGGCGGACGGCGTGGCGACAGCCCTGCCCGTGTTCGCGGCGCGCGCGGGCGGCGGGATCGTCGAGGACGTCGACGGCAACCGCCTGATCGACCTCGGCTCCGGACTCGGTGTCACGGTCGTGGGCAACGCGGCGCAGGCCGTGGTGCGGCGTCTCACCGCACAGGCGTCCTCTTTCACCCACACCGCGTTCAGCGTCACGCCGTACGAGGGGTACGTCGAGGTCGCGGAGGCGCTCGCGGAGCTGACGCCGGGGGAGCACGCGAAGAAGAGCGCGCTGTTCAACTCGGGCGCGGAGGCGGTCGAGAACGCCGTCAAGATCGCGCGGGCGTACACGAAGCGGCAGGCGGTCGTCGTCTTCGACCACGGCTACCACGGCCGGACCAACCTGACGATGGCCCTGACGGCCAAGAACATGCCCTACAAGCACGGTTTCGGGCCCTTCGCGCCCGAGGTCTACCGGGTGCCCGTCGCGTACGGCTACCGCTGGCCCACCGGCCCCCAGAACGCGGGCCCCGAGGCCGCCGCGCAGGCCATCGACCAGATCTCCAAGCAGGTCGGCGCCGACAACGTCGCCGCGATCATCATCGAACCCGTCCTCGGCGAAGGGGGTGTCATCGAACCGGCGAAGGGCTTCCTGCCGGCGATCCGCCGATTCGCGACCGACCACGGGATCGTCTTCGTCGCCGACGAGATCCAGTCCGGGTTCTGCCGCACCGGCCAGTGGTTCGCCTGCGAGGACGAGGGCATCGTCCCCGACCTGATCACCACCGCGAAGGGCATCGCGGGCGGACTGCCGCTCGCCGCCGTCACCGGCCGCGCCGAGATCATGGACGCCGCCCACGCGGGCGGGCTCGGCGGCACCTACGGCGGCAACCCCGTCGCCTGCGCGGGCGCACTCGGAGCGATCGAGACGATGAAGGAACTGGACCTGAACACCAGGGCCAAGGCCATCGAGACGACGCTGAAGGCCCGACTGCTCGCCCTGGCCGACAAGTTCGACGTCATCGGCGACGTACGCGGGCGCGGCGCGATGATCGCCGTCGAACTCGTCAAGGACCGCGAGACGAAGGAGCCGGACCCGCGAGCGGCGTCCGCCCTCTCGGCGGCGTGCCTCCAGAAGGGGGTGCTGCTCCTCGTGACCGGCACCTACGGCAACGTGATCCGCTTCCTGCCGCCGCTGGTCATCGGGGACGACCTGCTCGACGAGAGCCTCGACCTCCTCCAGGAGGCGCTGGAGCAACTGGGCTGCGGGACGGGCGAGACCTCGCCTCGGCGGGAGGCGTCATGACGACCGAGCAGATGCGGGTGCCGGAGCACACCGCCGGAGAACTCAAGAAGGAGTTCACCCTGCGCAGCGCCTTCACGATCGCGTTCGTCTTCATCTCGCCGATCGTCGCGATCTACGGGGTGTTCGCACTGGTCCTGATGTCGGCCGGCCCGGCCGGCTGGTGGGCCTTCCCGATCGTGCTGGTGGGCCAGCTCTTCGTGGCCGGCGTCTTCGCCCAGCTCGCCTCCCGGTGGCCGCTGGAAGGCAGCGTCTACCAGTGGTCGCGGCTCCTCGCGGGCGAGCACTACGGCTGGTTCGCGGGCTGGGCCTACATGTGGTCGCTCATGGTCGCCGTCGCCGGAGGCTCCTACTACGTCGCCTCCTTCCTGCCGGTCATCCTGGGCACCGACCCCTTCGGGAGCACCACGAAGGTCCTCGTCGCGATCGCGGTCACCGCTGTGGTCACCGGCCTGAACGCGGCCGGACCGAAGGCCGTCAAGGCTTTCGCGGTGCTCAGCCTGACCGCCGAGGTCGTCGGCAGCGTCGTGCTCGGCGCGATCCTGCTGATCGGCCACCGCAACCAGCCCTGGAGCGTCGTCTTCGACACGGCGGGGACGGCGGCGGCAGACGGGGGGAACTGGGTCTGGACCGGGTTGTTCGCGGCCGTCGGTTTCGTCGGCTGGGCCTTCGTGGGATTCGAGAGCGCCGGGGCCATCGCCGAAGAGGTCGTCGACGCCAGGCGGAACGTCCCCAAGGCGATCGTGGCGTCCCTCGTGGCCATCGGTGCCGTCGTGCTCTTCTCCGGGCTGGCCCTCGTCCTGGCCGTTCCGGACATGCGGGCCGTCGTCGCGGGGACGGTGCAGGACCCCACCGCGGAGACCGCTCAGGCCGCCATGGGAAGCGGCGTCACCAAGCCCCTGTTCGTGCTCATCGTGATCGGGTTCATCGCGAGTGCGCTGGCCGCCCAGACAAGTGCCTCGCGGATCATCTGGTCCTTCGCCCGCGACGAGGTCCTGCCCGCCTCCGGACGGCTGGCCGCACTGACCCGCCGCGGTCAGTACCCCCTGACCGCGGTCCTGACGGCCGGCGCGGTCTCCGTGGCCGTCCTGTGCGCCGGGGTGTCCGCCAGGTTCTACAACACCCTGGTCAGCTTCTCGACCGGCGGTTTCTTTATCGCCTTCGCCATGCCCGTGGTCGCCCTCCTGGTGCACCGGGTACGCGGACGCTGGGTCTCCGGCCCCGTGACCCTGGGGCGGTGGGGATATCCGGTCACCGTCGTGGCGGCGGTCTGGGTCGTCTTCGAACTGGTCAACATCGTCTGGCCGAGGTCGCCGCACCTGCCGTGGTACGAGAACTACGCGGTGCTGCTGGCCATGGCCTTCGTCGCGCTCCTCGGTCTCGTGCTGTGGTCCCGGGTGCGAGGGAAGGTCGCGCGCCTCTCGACACCCCAGGACCCACAGGGCGGGTTCTGAGCACCGGACTCGTCCCCGGGATCCGTCACAGAGCAGTCCAGGTGTACGGCAGCTTGTGTATGTCGATGTAGCTGAACGTCTCCGTCGACATGACTCCCGGGATCCGGCGGAGCACCGTCCCGGTCAGGTGGTACAGGTCCGCCCGGCTCGCGCAGCTGACCTCCAGCAACAGGTCGTACGGCCCGGTGGTGGCAGCCGCCACTTCCACCTCGTCGATGTCCCGCAGGGTCCGCACCACGTCGGGGACCGGCCCCTGGACCCGCAGGCCCACCCCTGCCTGGACACGCCGGCCGTACACCAGCTGATTGGTGATCGTCACGATCCTCACCACGCCCCGTTCGAGGAGGCGCAGCGCCCGGCGGCGTGCGCTGGCGTACGGCACCCCGGACTGTTCCGCCAGCTCCTTGAAGGACGCGCGACCGTCCTGCTGGAGCACGGCGACCAGCGCGCGGTCGGCGTCGTCGAGATCCTCCCAGGCTCCCGAGCCGCCGGAGAGGCCGCCGCCGACCAGGAGCTGCTGGGAGCCTTCCGGCGCGTACTTCTCCACCGAGAGGTACTGCATGGCCAGGCAGGTGAGCACGCCGGGAATCGAGCGCACCGACTCGTCGAGGACCCGCAGCAGTTCGCGGTCGTCGCGGCATACGAGTTCGACGATGATGTCGAACATGCCGGTCGTCTGCACCACGAGGTCGGCCTCCGGCAGTTCCGCCAGCGCCAGTGCCACCGGCAGGACGGGCCCCCGCACGCTGATGCCGACCAGCGCGAAACTGTCCAGTCCCGCCGTGGCCGGCGAGACACTGCCGATCACCTTGATCACATCGTCGGAGATCAGGCGCTTCAGCCGTTCCCGTACCGCGTCCCCCGACAGCTCGACACCGGCGCCGAGCTCGGCGTAACCCGCTCGGCCGTCCGCGACGAGCAGCTTCACGAGCTGATGGTCGACGGCGTCGAGTCCCCCCGCCGGGGGCTCGTTCCCCTTCGGCGCCTTGGCTGCGGACTGGCGTGACGTATCCAACGGGTCCCTCCCCCTCCGGATGCTTTGAGTTTTCGCAATCATAGCCATTGGGCGAGAAATATTTGCACAATTTGATGTTCAGCAAGAGATATTCACGCCCCCACTCACCCGAGAGGCGTACCCGTGCCCACCCCGCCTTCGACCTGGACGACCCGGCCACGTACGCCGATGCGGACGTCGTCATCCTCGGCGCTCCCGTGGACGGCGGAACCTCGTACCGTTCCGGCTCCCGCTTCGGCCCCTCGGCCGTCCGCCAGGCGTGTTATCTCCCCCAGGACGGTTCGCGCCCCAGCCTCGCTCTCCGGGTCGACGCGCTCGCCGTCTACAGCGGCGACATGGCCCGGTCGGTCAAGGGAGTCGAGGAGGCCGTGTTCAGGATCGCCTCCTCGGGAGCCGTCCCCATCGTGCTGGGCGGCGATCACAGCATCGCCTGGCCCGATCACACCGGCGTCGCCAGGCACTTCGGCTTCGGCAAGGTGTCGATGATCCACTTCGACGCCCACGCGGACACCGCCGACATCCAGTTCGGGTCCCTCGTCGCCCACGGCACGCCGATGCGGCGGCTGATCGAGTCCGGCGCTCTGCGCGGCGACCGGTTCCTCCAGATCGGACTCCGCGGCTACTGGCCCGACGAGCCGGTCCTGACCTGGATGGCCCAGCACAAGCTGCGTTCCTTCGAGATGACCGAGGTCGTCGAACGGGGACTCGACGACTGCCTCACCGAGGCCGCCGGCATCGCCCTCGACGACTGCGAAGGCGTCTTCCTCTCCGTCGACGTCGACGTCGTCGACCCGGGCTCCGCACCCGGCACCGGCACCCCCGAGCCCGGCGGCCTGACCCCCCGCCAGCTCCTCGACGCCGTACGCCGCCTGTGCTACGAACTCCCCGTGGTCAGCCTCGACCTCGTAGAGGTCTCACCGCCCTTCGACCACGCCGACGTCACCGCCCTGCTCGGCAACAGGGTCGTCCTCGAAGCACTCTCGGCGATCGCGCGCCGCCGCAGGGACCAGCGCGACGGCACCACCTGGGACCGCCGCGAACCCCTCCTCCACGGCCGGGAAGCCGACGAGCAGCTCGCCCAGATCGACGAAGGCCGCGTCCACGGGCACAGCCACTGACCCCGAGTCGGCCAGGAAGCTCCTCGGACTGGTCTCAGCGGCCCGGCACGACGCGTTTGGCGGGCGATCCGGTGGAGGCGGCAGCCAAGGCCCCGGGCAGCCATCTCACCGGCCTCCACCATTGATCACGACTCCGTGCGCGCCCTAGCGGGGCATCCGTGCCCCGTTGCCAAGGCGGTGCAGGAGTTCGAGGGCCAGAGACACGGCGAGCCGGCGCTCGGCGAGGCGGTGGCCGAGCAGGGATTCGGCGCGGGCGACGCGCTGGAGCACGGTGTTGCGGTGAGTGTGCAGCCGCTCGGCCGCTCGCGGCGCGTTGCCGCCCTCGTCGAGGTAGACGCGCAGTGTGGCGCGCAAGGTCGCCAGCGCCGGGTCGGTTCCGCACAGTGGTCCGAGTGCCGAGGTGACGAACTCGCGCGCCTGTTGCATGTTGTGGCCGACGAGAGCCACGACCTCCACGTCGTGGTAGAGGGTGAGGCGGTCTCCGTCGGGGTTGTCGGCCAGGAGCCGTTGGGCCGCGAGCGCCGCGGAGTGACTGCGCCGGAATCCGGCGAGCCCGTCCCGGGACGGGCCGAGTACGGCGCGGACGCCCGGCGCGGCCTGGGTCATGGCCTCGCGCAGCGCGTCCCGGTCCGGAGCGTCGCGGGTGGCGATCCAGGCCCACAGGGTGGAGGTGCCCGCGGGGAGGGTCAGAGGGCGGCGGGCGTGGACCGCCGCGGCCAGGAGTCCGGCGGCCTGCTCAAGGATGCCGTGAACCTCGCCGGGCGGATCCGCCCACAGCACCATGGCGGTGTGCCGGGCGGCGAGGTCGTAGTCGAGCCGCCGGCCGGCCCGGTCGGCGCCGATGGGAGCGCCGTCGAGCACGAGGCGAACGGTTTCGGCCCGCCGGGCCAGCTCTCCTGAGAGCAGATCCTGCCGTTCATCTTCCATGCGGGTCATGGCGGCAACGAGGGCGCTGTTGATGTAGTCGGACAACAGGGCGGAGGACTCCCGCAACACCGCGACCAGGTCGTCGCGTGCTTGCACGGTCGCAGCGACGACGTCCATCCACCACCGCCAGGCCGCGTCATGGGCGCAGCGGTATGCCTGCACGAGAACTTCGAGTTCGATGCCGCGGCGGACCAGCGTCCGGGCCAGGTCGAGGGTCTCCAGCGGTGCGCCGCGAGGGACCGGTTCGCCGGGGCGTCGTTGCAGGACCGTCAGTATGCGCAGCACGTTGGCCCGGCTGCTGGCCCGGCTCTCGGCGGCAAGAGTGGGGTCCTCGGCCAGGACCGGTACGACCTCGAAGACCGCCGCGTCCATGGCGGCGAGCATGTCGTCGACCTCGGTGAGACATCGCTCGGCGACCCGCCTGATCAGAATCGCCACGTCCGGGGCGGTCGTCTGCATGACCGCAGGCTATGCGCCGGTGACAGTGCGGGACAAGAGATAGGCCATTGCACATAAGTAACGGCCAGCAATGGGCAGTTGCACATTGTTCGGGCCGATCGGCGCGACTTACGGTTTGAGCCGACACGCCACATCGGGCGCAGCGCGGACAAAGGGAGACAGACAAGCGGCTGCCCCCGCCGCTGCCGCACTCGCGCCAGAGCCCGAGGGGTCGCGCAAACGAAGGAAACGACATGGCATACGACTACGACGTTCTGGTCATCGGCTCCGGCTTCGGCGGCTCGGTGTCCGCGCTGCGGCTGACCGAGAAGGGCTACCGGGTCGGGGTGCTGGAGGCCGGAAGGCGCTTCGAAGCCGCCGACATCCCCAAGACCTCCTGGGACGCCCGCAGTTCCGTGTGGGCGCCCCGGCTGGGCCTCTACGGGCTCCAGCGCATGTACTGGCTCAAGGACGTGTTTCTCGTGGCTGCCTCCGGCGTGGGTGGGGGCTCCCTGATCTACGGCAACACCCTCTACAAGGCGCCGGCCCCGTTCTACCGGGACCCTCAGTGGGCGCACATCACCGACTGGCAGAGTGAGCTGGCGCCGTACTACGACCAGGCCGAGCGCATGCTCGGCGTGACCACCAACCCGCTGGTCACCGAGGCCGACAAGGTCCTGAAAGAAGTCGCCGAGGACATGGGGGTCGAGGAGACCTTCCGCCCCGTCCCGGTAGGGGTGCTCTTCGGCGGTCCCGGCACCGCACCGGGTACCGAGGTCGCGGACCCGTTCTTCGGCGGCAGCGGTCCGAGCCGCAACACCTGCATCGGCTGCGGGTCGTGCTGGACCGGCTGCGCGCACAACGCCAAGAACACCCTGGACAAGAACTACCTGTACCTCGCGGAACACCATGGTGCCGAGGTCCACCCGCTGACCACTGTGCGCGCGGTGCGTCCGCTGGCCGGCGGAGGATACGCGGTGGACACCGTACGCAGCGGCCGCTCGCCCCGGCGCCGCGCGAACCTGCGCACCTTCACCGCCGGACAAGTGGTGTTCTCCGCAGGCACCTACAACACCCAGAAGCTCCTGCACCGTATGCGCGACACAGGCGTACTACCGCGGATCTCCCGTCGGCTGGGCCTGCTGACCCGGACCAATTCCGAAGCGATCCTCGGCGCCACGGCCAGGCGCAATGACGTCGACTACAGCCAAGGGGTGGCGATCACCTCCTCGATCCACCCCGACGAGCACACCCACATCCAGCCGTTCCGCTACGCCAAGGGCAGCAACGCCTTCGGCCTGCTGATGACCGCCCTGACCGACGGCGACAAGCCGCATCCACGGTGGGTCACCTGGGTCCAGGAACTCGCGCGCGACCCGCGGCACCTGGGCTCACTGTGGGTACGCCACTGGTCGGAGAAGACGATCATGCTGCTGGTGATGCAGTCACTGGACAACTCGCTCACCGTCTCCGGCAAGAACACCCGGTTCGGGCGCCACAAGCTGGTCACCTCCCAGGGCCACCCGCCCAACCCGACCTGGATCCCCGTGGGCAACGAGGTCGCCCGCCGTGTGGCCGAGAAGATCGGCGGCACAGCCACCGCCACGGCCAGCGACATCACCAACACCCCGGCGACCGCGCACTTCATCGGGGGCTGCACCATCGGCGACTCGCCCGACACCGGGGTCATCGACCCCTACCACCGCCTCTACGGCCACCCCGGCCTGCACGTGGTCGACGGCTCGGCGATCTCGGCCAACGTCGGGGCCAACCCGTCACTGACCATCACCGCCCAGGCCGAACGGGCGATGGCTCTGTGGCCCAACAAGGGCGAAGCCGATCAGCGGCCGGACCTGGGCTCGGCCTATCACCGCCTGCGCCCCGTCAGCCCCCGGCGTCCCGTCGTGCCCGAGCACGCCCCCGCCGCGCTGCGGCTGCCGATCGTCGGGGTCCGCCACGGCATAGGGACGACGGGCTAGAGACCGCGCAGGTGACCCCGTCCGACTGGACGGCCCAACGGCTCACGAGTCGCACCGGACGCGTGGCCGCACTTCACTCATCAGTAGTTCACTCACCAGGAGACCGCGACATGCCCACCCAAGACCCACGTCCCACGATCCGCATCCCGGGGACCACCAGCCACACCATCACCCCCCGTACGGGCCACAGCCGCGAGGGAACGCTGCGCTACCTCAAGGCGGGCAGCGGTGCGCCCCTGGTCCTGCTGCACACCGTACGCACGCAGGCCGAGCACTACCGCCGCCTCATCCCGCTGGTCTCGGACCACTACACCGTCCACGCCCTCGACCTGCCGGGGATGGGCTACTCCGAGATCGTGCCCGGCGCCTCGTACGACGAACCGGCCATGCGTGCGGGCGTGAAGCGGCTCCTGACCGAACTCGACCTCCACGACGTCACCCTGGTCGGGGAGTCCATGGGTGCTGTGCTCGCCCTGACCACCGCGGCCGATCTCCCGGAGCGGGTACGGCGCGCCGTCGCGGTGAACACCTACGACTTCCGCGGCGGGGTCGCCCGCTCCAGCCTCCTCGCCCGATTCGTGGTCAGCGGTGCCCTCGCCCCCGGGGTGGGCCCGGTGATCGCGGGGTTGCAGCCCAAGCCCGCCCTCCGCGCGATCTTGCAGGGCGGCCTCGGCGACAAGAACGCGCTGCGGGAGGACTACCTCGACGAACTCCTCCAGGTGGGCCGCCGTCCCGGCTACCCGAAAGTCGCCCGGGGTGTGTACCAGGCCCTGCCCAGCCTCATCGCGGCCCGCTCGCGCTACTCCGAGGTCAAGGCCCCGATCCACCTCGTCTACGGCGAGAAGGACTGGTCCCGCCCCTCGGACCGCGAGGCCAACCGGCGGCTCCTGCCCGCCGCCGACTTCACACAAGTGGCGAAGGCCGGCCACTTCATCGCCCTGGAACGGCCCGACGTACTGGCCGACCTGCTGAACTCGGCGGCCTGACCATCCGAGAGCGCCGGGGCCGCGTACAGGGAGAGTTCCTGACGGTTCGCAGTCCGCTTGTGTGCGGGCGCACAGGCCGTCCGTCGAACACGTTGCCCTGCCTGTTCGCCAGACGTCTCGGCGCAGGGCACGGTGCAGGCCAACCCCGGCCCGGGGAACACGCCCGCCGGCACCACCGTCCGACGCGGTGCCGTGATCGTGGCCGACGACGACGGAGTTCTGTGCGTTCCCCTGCGGGCCCGGGCCGGGGCGTGATCAATCGCCCCGCCGGGCAGGCGGCTTTCCGCCTCGTGCTCGCCTGTGCGCCGGCACTTGGGAGCCGGCCTGCTCGGCGATGTGCCGCCGGCAGTCCGGGCACTGGGTGACGTCCTCGTGCTCGCAGTTCAGGACACCCTCGATGAGCTCCAACGAGGCCCGGGCGGCGGCGATCCTCGACCGGATCTCTTCGGCCTCGGCACGCAGGATCTCGTGCCGGGCAGCGCGCTCGACGGTGGCGGACAGGCTCCTGATGGTGTCCAGGCATAAGCCGGCCTCCTTGAACACGAGGATCGTCGCCACGCGGGTGAGGTCGTCCGCGCCGTAGCGGCGGCGTCCGCCCACGTCCCGTGAGGGGTGCAGCAGGCCCATCGACTCCCAGTGCCGCAGGACGTGCGTGGCGAGACCGAACCGTGCCGCGAGAGCGCCGATACTCATCGCGCTTGCGCCGTTGTCTGCGGTTGACTTCATGTCGACCTCAAGTCGTAGCTTGGCGTCCATGTCCGAGAACCAGGAAGCTGTGGAGAAGCACCGCAACACCGAGGCCATGCTGGCCGTCCTCGACGCGGCGGAGCAGATACCGGGCGCCGGCCCGCTGCGGGCCCGCTCCTACGAACTGCTGTCTCTTGCCCCGGGCTCGTCCGTCGTGGACATCGGCTGCGGTGCCGGGCGGGCCGTCGCCGAGCTGGCCGAGCGTGGCGTCCACGCGGTGGGCGTGGATCCTGATCCGTGGATGCTGGCCGAGGCCCGGAAACGGTGGCCGGCGGCCGAGTTCCGGGAGGCGGGGGCGGAGGATCTGCCGTTCGCCGACGGAAGTGTGCGCGGCTACCGTGCCGACAAGGTCTTCCACGCGCTTCAGGAGCCATGGCGCGCGGTGGCGGAAGCGCGGCGCGTCCTCTGCCCGGGCGGCAGGATCGTCCTGGTCGGACAGGACTGGGACGCCATCATGATCGACTCCGACGACGCGGCGCTCACCCGCACGATCGTGCACGCCCGAGCCGACCTCCTGAGCACGCCCCGCGCCGGCCGCCAGTACCGCAACCTGCTCCTGGACGGCGGTTTCGACGACGTCACCGTCGAGGTGCACACCAGCGTGTCCACCGATCCTGCGATGCTGTCGTTGCCCACCAGGCTCGTCGAGTCGGCCTGTGCGAGCGGTGCCGTCGGCCGTGACCAGGCCGACGAGTGGCTCGCCGAACAGCACCGACGCGCCGAGGCCGACCGCTTCCTCATCGCCATTCCGTACTTCGTGGCCGCCGCCTCCGCCTAGGGAGCGCGGACGGCGGCGACCGCCGCTGTCACCTCACGGCCCTTGGCCTCCGGGCCGCCCCGCAGGAGAGCCCCGGGGCGGCCCGGAGGCCGAGGACGGTGAGGTGTTCCGGCAGAGGTTCCGCGTGGCCGTGGACCACTCCCGCGTCCTGCCCGGCGCCCCGCCGGTGATCTAGCGGGTGGACCCGGTGTGCTCCCGCACAGTCGCCGCCTCCCTCGCCGTCGTCCCGGCCTCCGGCTCGGCGTTGTGCTTCGCGAATCCGCGCCGGCCCGGCAGGACCGCGAGGACGATCGCCGTTCCGGCGGCCATGATGATCCCGCCGATGAGGCTGGTCTGGGCGACTCCGTGGGCGAATGCCTGGTGGACGGCGTCCACCGCGGACTGGGCCTGCTCGGGCCCGACCCGCTGTGCGACGGCCAGGCCGGCGCCGACCGAGTCCTTGGCGGTCTCCATCGCCTCCGCCGGAAGCCGGTTGCCCACCAGGTCGGTCAGCTCGTCCCGGTAGGCCGTGCCCAGCAGGGAGCCGAGTACCGCGATGCCCAGCGCCCCGCCCAGCTCCAGCGCGGTGTCGTTGACACCGCCGCCGACGCCCAGCTCGGACTCGGGGAAGGAGCCCATGATCGTGTCGGTCGCCGGGGAGATGGCCAGGCCGAGCGCGAGGCCCAGCATCATCAGCGGCGCCAGGAAGTCCCCGTACGTCGACCCCTTGTCGATCTGGGTGAGCAGGAACATGCCCGCCGTGCCGATGACCAGGCCGGTCACGACCATCACCTTCACCCCCAGCTTCGGGGTGAGGATCCCGGTCAGCGCGGACCCGAGGAACACCGCGCCGCCCAGCGGCAGCAGCCGTACGCCCGTTTCCAGGGCGTCGTAGCCGAGGACGAACTGGAGGAACTGCGTCGCGTAGTAGATCACGGCGAACATGCCGAAGAAGAAGAACATCACCGCGAGCATCGAGCCGGTGAAGGGCCGCAGCCCGAACTTCCGGACGTCCAGCATCGGGTGCGGGTGCCGCAGCTCCCAGGCGACGAAGGCGGCCAGACCGGCAACGGCGACCACGGCGGCGGTGACGGGGCCGGCGCCCCAGCCGGCGTGCGGGCCCTCGATGGCGGCGTAGATCAGGGAGCCGACGGTGACGATCGACAGCAGACCACCGACGTAGTCGATCCGGGCCATGCCCTCCGCCTTGGACGGCGGTACCAGGGCGAGCGCGCCGACCACGGCGAGGAGGGCGAACGGCACGTTGATCAGGAAGGTCGAGCCCCAGGCGTGGTCCTCAAGGAGCCAGCCGGAGACGAGCGGGCCGAAGGCCACCGCCAGCCCGGAGGTCGCGGCCCAGGCGGTGATGGCCTTGGCCCGCTCGCTCCGGGGGAAGCTCGCGACCACCAGGGACAGCGTGGCCGGCATCACGACCGCGGCGCCGATACCCATGATCGCGCGGGCCACGATGACCAGCGAGGTCTCGTCGACCATGCTCCCCATCACCGAACCGGCGGCGAAGATCAGCAGCCCCAGCACCAGCGCACCGCGCCGGCTGTACTTGTCGCCGATCGCGCCCAGCACCAGCATCAGCGCCGCGTACGGAACGGTGTAGCTGTCGACGACCCACTGAAGATCACTGCTGCTCAGGCCCAGGTCGGTGGTCATGTCGGGGGCGGCGACGATCAGCGACGTGTTCGCCATCACCGTGATCAGCAGGCTCAGGCACAGCACGAGCAGCGCCCACCAGCGCCGCGCGTAAGGCCCGGGCATCTTCTCCACGGGGGTGTTCGCAAGGAAAGGCATCAGTAGCTCCTGAGGGGAACGGGGAGGACGAGCGGGAAACACTTAATTGCCCATCGATGTGCACACTAGTTTATTGCTCACTGGTGTGCAACTATCGCGATGGCTCCCTTCTTCCACCCGCCTGCGAGGTACCGACGTGACCAGCCGACCAGCACGAACACCGACGACGAGGCCGAGACGGTCTCCGGTCCGGCCCTACGAGACGCCGCCCCCTTCTGCTCCGACTTCCACCTCGGCCTCGGCGCAGCGTCGGGACGCGCGGGCCACCCGAGCCCGGATCCTCGACGCGGCCCGGCGGGAACTGACCCGCGACCCCGACAGCAGCCTGGAGGACATCGCCGGTGCCGCCGGTGTGGCCCGGCGCACCGTGTACGTCCATTTCGCCTGTCGGGCCGCGCTCGTCGAGGGCCTGGCCGCCGAGGCCGCGGAGGCGATCCAGCGCGCCGTCGCGGGTGCCCCGGCCCCGACCCGTGACGCCGTCGCGGACCTGGCGCGATTCGTTCTCACGGTGTGGCCGGTCGGTGACCGCTACCGCGCCCTCATCCGGCTGGCCCGCGGCCATGACCTCGCACGCGCACGCGTCGACGAACTGCTGGCCCCCGCCCGTTCCATGGCCACGAGGGTTTTCGCCCACGGCCGCCGAGAGGGCGCCTTCCAGACCGTCCTCCCGCCCGACCCGCTCGGCCGAGCCATCGAGGCCCAACTGTTGGCCCTGCTCGACTGCGCCGACTGCGGCCTGTGGTCCGACGACGGCACCGGCGCCGCCACCGCCACCCTCATCGCCGCCGGAGTCGCCCCGGACACCGCCGCCACGAAGGTCGATCAGGTACGGAAGTCCGGGTCGCCCCCGAGTCCCGTCTGAAACCCCGTGCCCGTGCGCCACTCGCACTCACCCCTGTCCGCCCCCGCCTCGGGCGCGACTGTGACCAGGAGTGCGAGTTTCCGTACTCTCATGAACCCGCCGACGGCTCCGCCCGCCGGCTGCCGGTGAGCGAACTCGCCCTGCGGATGGACAGGTTGACGAAGCCGGACGACGACAGCGAGGCCCGGGCCCGCTCGGCGGAGGCGACCGTCTTCCTGTCGTACGCGGACCTGTCCGGCGCCCTGGGCCTGCAACTGGCCCGGGGCTACGGTTCCGGCCGGATCCGCGCTCGCGTCCTGACCACCCTCGGCATCGAGGACTTCAAGGTCGCGGGCCGTGTCGCCCTGCCCGAGGCCGGTGAGACGTTGCTCGGCCAGGTCTTCGCCGAACCGATCGCGCCGCGGAACAACTCCGACGGCCGCCGGCTGCGCTCGGTCACCACCACGGAGCAGAGCCTCACCACCCACTGCTCCGGCAGATCGGCCACCTTCCGCCACGACAACGCCCCGGGACGCCTCGTCGACGGGTCGGCCGGAGAGAAATCAGGCGTCGTGAGCCGGAAGAGCCGCAGTCATCGCCGACGCGACCTCCTCGACCACCGCGCTCGCCCGATCCTCCGGTACACCGGCCGCGATGAGGGTGGCCGTGGCGATCCGGTGCCCGTCGTCCTCCAGCGCGCCGGTGTTGACGGACTCCACCAGAGCCACGATCAACGCCATCAGGCCGGTGCTCTGCACGGCCGGCGGCAGATGGGAGTGGAAGACGCCGTCCCGCTGCCCGCGCTCCAGGATCCCGGTGACGGCCTCCCGGGCCGGCGCGAGCACCTCGGTGAGACGCTCGGAGCCGAGGTCCCGCCGGGTGAGCGCCAGGAGCAGGCGATAGCGGTCGCCCACGGGCCACATCCGCAGGACGCACCGAGCCAACGCCTGCTCGGCCGACTCCCCCGGCTCCGGTCCGGCCTCCACCGTGTTCCGCAACGTCTCGGCGGCTTCCTCGGCGAGCGCCTCCACCAGCGCCGCCCGCCCCGGGAAGTGCCCGAAGAGGGTGCGCCGGACGACCCCGGCGGCCCGCGCCAGCTCCTCCAGCGTGACATCGGGGTTCCGCCCCAGCTCCTCACGTGCCGTGGCCAGGATGCGCGCCCGGTTGGACCGCGCATTACGGCGCAGCGGCTCGCGGGCCACATGCTTGCTCACGGAGAACCTCGCAGCATCGGAGGACGGACGAACGGCCCCCATTTTGTCACGCCGAGCCGAAGCCCCCGTATGACGCCCCCGGGACGCTCGGGCACGCCGGACCCGCCCCACCTCGTGGCCGAAGCCCGGCCGACGCGGAACCGAGCGCGCCCGGGGCGGCCCTTGCGCTTGTTCCTCCACGAGAGCGCCGACGCGCCGTACGCCACCGCCGACCTCGTCCGTCGCGGCCACCCCACCGGCCACCCCTGTCGGGGAACGCCTTGCCAACGGGAAAACATGAGGTGCCGGTGCACGAGGACCGCGTCCCCGGGCAGCCGTGCAGGAGTTGCAGAGCCGGCTCACCGCGCTGGGACCGGTCTGCGAGCGAAACCCCTCCGAGGAGATCTCGACTCGGAGCAAGACCCGGCCGGGGCATCTGCGACCCGGGCGGCATGGGCGCAATGTTCTTCGCCGTCCTGACCGCCGCGGCCAAGGGCAACCACGGCGGACGGCCGAAGGCCGTCGACGACGACATGCTCAGCTTCGCCCGCGCGCTGAAGGACAAAAGCGTGCCGTCCTACCGCGCGCTCGCCCCAGCCGAGGAGACCGGCGCCCCGCGGCTGGCCGACCCGGGCGGACCTCGCCGGGCCTGGAAGCGGCACCACCGGCGCGGTGGGTCACGCGTGATCCCGCTGCCGCCGCACCGTACGAAGGGCCCCGGGCACTCGGAGCCGAACGCCCTGGCCAGGTCGGCCCGTTCGGCCGCTGGCCCGACCCCCGCAAGGACGAGGGCCACGACGAGTCCGACGAGGAAGATCCGGCTCCGAAAGTCACTCAGGGGTTACTCGTCGCCTGGTTCGCGACTCCGTGTGGCGTCATGGTCTGCTCCGGAGCACTCAGTGGTTCGGGGCAACCGCCAGTTCGCGCAGGTGAGCATTGTTCCGCAGCGCCCACCGCATGGTCCGCGGAGGGCGCCCGAGCAGGGCTTCCAGTTTGTCGGAGAGGACGTCGTACCGCCCACTGGCGATCAGCCTGGTCTGGATCCTCAGATGCGCCGCCACGTGCCGGGCCACGGCCGGGTCACCCAGGGACTCCTGCAAGAGGGTCTCGTCAAGGAATGCCTCGTTCCAGGCTTCCACTTCCTCAGGGATGTAGACGACCTCGCGTCCCAGCACGGCTGCGTAGTCCTCAGCGAACCCGTACATGTCCTTCAGCTCCGGACCGGTGAGCTCGTAGGACTTCGCGATGTGCGGTGCGGGGTCGACCAGTATCTTCACGCACACCTCTGCCAGGTCGTGAACGGCGATGGGCGCGAGCCGCTGGTTGCCGAAGGGCAGGCGCAGTTCACCGTTGCTCAGCGGGCCCGCTTGCATCCAGGTCAGGTGGGGGTTCTCGGCGAACAGGGTCGCACGCACGTTGACGGTCGGGAGGCCGGACCAGTCCAGCACCCGCTCGCAGACCCAGTGCGCCCGCTGCTGCGGCGACCAGTCCGTGACCACTCCCCCGAGCCAGGAACGCCGCTCTTCCTCCGGTGCGGTCATCTTCTCGAGCGTCATGTACGACTGCTCGTAGTTGGACAGGTGCACGAATGCCTCGATGTCGCCCTGCGCTCGCGCCGCCGCGGCCATCACGGTGAGGGCATCGGCGTAGTACGGCTGCGGGGTCATGCTGAAGTAGATGCGCCGGACACCCTTCAGCGCGGCGGCCACGTCAGCGAGGTTGAGCAGGTCGCCGACGAAGACCTCGGCCCCTGACTCGCGCAGCGACTGCGCGCGCTCGTCGTCCCGTCGCACGAACGCGCGCACCGGGTGGCCCTGTTCGAGCAGCATGTCGATCATCACCCTGCTCACGCCACCGATTTGGCCGCCGGCGCCGGTGATCAGAATGGGATGGCGATCCGTCATGGTTGTGTCCTCCATCTGGTTGGGGTGGGTCGGCCGTTCGTGAAGCCGAGGATGTGGAATCGCCGAGGCGGGTGGCGGACCGAGATCTCAGGGCTTCGAGATCATCGTGTGGCCGCTTCGGGGCTTGCCCCGGCGATCTCCTGGAGGGCCGCGTCGGTGTCCGCGACGGCCAGCATCTTGTTGATCTCGATGCCGGCCAGTGCGCCGGCCGCTGCGGAGGCCCCGACCTGGGCGACCGGGTCGGTGGCGTTGCCGGCCACCCACACGCCCGGCACCTCGGTGGCGCCGTCCGTGCCGGAGGCGAAAGTGCGGCCCGTCGGCAGGTCCTGCACCGGCAGGCCCAGACCTTCCAGGCCCTTGGTGCGGGCCTGCATCTGCGGGGCGACCCCGAGGACGCGGCGGGCCACGACCTGGCCGTCGGCCAGGCGTACCCCGGCGAGGGCGCCGTCCGCGTCGTCGACGACCTCGGTGACCGGGGTGTCGATGACGCGGATGCCGCGGGCGGCGAAGCGGGCGCGGCTGTCCTCGTCCAGGTCGGTGCCGCGGGTGAAGTAGATCAGGTCCTCGGTCAGTTGACGGAACAACAACGCGGGGCCGATGGAGGCGGGGCCGGTGGCGAGGATGCCGATGGGCTCGTCGCGCACCTCCCAGCCGTGGCAGTACGGGCAGTGCACCACGCTGTCCCCCCAGTGCTCGGCGAGCCCGGGAACCTCCGGCAGCACATCCTTCAGGCCGGTGGCCACCAGGATGCGGCGGGCGGTGATGTGGCGGCCGTCGGCCAGGGTGACGGTGAACCGCAGGTCCCCGTCCACCGACGGGGCGGCAGGCTCGGCCGAGACCACCTTGCCGTGGACGACGCGTCCGCCGTACTGGCGCACCTGCTCCCGGCCCCGTCGGAGGATCTCGGACGGCGGGGTGCCGTCCAGGGCGATGAGGCCGTGCACGGCCTCGGCGGGCGCGTTGCGCGGGGAGCCGCTGTCGATCACGACGACCGACCGGCGGGAGCGGGCGAGGATCAGTGCACCGTTCAGCCCCGCGGCGCCCCCGCCGATCACCACCGCGTCGACGGTCCCTTCGGCCAGTGCGTCGCTCTCGTACGCGGGAGTCGTCACAGCCGTGGTCTCCTGCGTTTCCTTGTCGGTCATGGTTCGGTCAGTCCTTCGAGTTCTGGGTGACGGGAGGGGGGGCAACTGCTCAGAAGGCCCACGATGTGATCGGTGACCGTCTTGGGCTGTCGTGGAGAGTCCGGCCAGATCCACTCCGGCGACGAAACTCGCCGTCGCCAGGCGTGCACGCACCCTGTCCGGTGAGCCCAGGAGGGTTGTTTACTGAACAGTCCAAAACCTAGGCGGTTCTGTACTGAGTTGTCAAGTACGAAGGCGGCGTTCACGTACATGCCGCCGGGCAGCAGCCCGAACCGCTCGATGCGATCGGCGGATGAAGTGGAGTGCCGAACAGGTTCTGCGGCACAGATGAATGCTGACAGCCCTGGCCCGCCGGGCTCAGCGCAGCGTGTCCGCCCAGTTCGCCGGCACGCGTCCCGCCGGTCCCGGCGTGGGCTGGTCGGCAGGGTGCGCGGCCGGGGGAGCCAGGGCCGGACCGGAATCGTAGAGCTCGGACGTCTCGAAGTTCCAGAACCATGCCTCGCCCGGCTCGTAACTGCGGATCACCGGATGGCCGGTGTCCCGGAAGTGGGCGGTGGCGTGTTTGGCGGGTGAGTCGTCGCAGCAGCCGATGTGGCCGCACTGGGCGCAGCGCCGCAGATGGAACCACCAGCCGCCGTCGGCATCGCACTCGACGCATCCGGCACCGCTGGGCGGAACGCTGGGGTCGATTCCGGTGTCCTTGGTCACGAGGGCTCCTGGGCCGCGTCGGGGACGGTGTCGGGGTCGGTGGCGGTGAGGGGTAGCAGCACCTGGAAGCGGGTGTCGCCGGGTACGGACTCGACCTTCAGGTCACCGTGGTGCTTGTTGACGACGATCCGCCAGGAGATGTCGAGCCCCAGCCCCGTGCCCTCGCCCACCGGCTTGGTGGTGAAGAACGGGTCGAAGATCCGGCCGCGGATCTCGGCCGGCACGCCCGGGCCCGTGTCGCGGAACTCCACCAGCAGCCGGTCGTGCACCAGAGCGGTGCGTACGGTCAACGTCCCTTCGCCGCCCGCGCTGTTGATGGCGAAGACCGCGTTGTCGATCAGGTTGGTCCACACCTGGTTCAGCTCGGCCGGGTAGGCCGGAATCCTCGGCACCGAACGGTCGTACTCCTTCACGACCTCGACCTGCGGACCGATCTTGCCCGACAGCATCAGCAGCGTGCTGTCGAGGAGTTCGTGCACATCGGCGACCTGGTAGGGAGCGCGGTCCAGCTGCGAGTACTGCTTGGCGGCGTCGACGAGGTGCGAGATCCGGGTGGTGGAGTCCTCGATCTCGGACATCAACAGCTCGGTCTCGACCGTGTAGTTGAGCCACCCGATGGCGCTTCGCAGGATTTCCTGCTCGTCGACGGCCGCGGCGATCTGCTCCAGCCAGTCGACGTCGAGACCGCCCTGTACGAAAGTCGGCGCGATCTGCCAGCCGTTCTGGACACCGTGGTCGTCCAGCCAGTCGGCGAGTTCGTCCTCCCGGTCGGACGCTTCGAGCGGGCTCAGTGCCGGCGCCTTGCGAACCCGCTCGGCCGTACGCTCCTGGAGGTCGACCAGGGCCTTCAGGACGTCGTGGTGATAGTCGCCCGAGGCGATGATGCCGAGCTTGTTGCGCATGTGAGCGACCCGGTCCCTGAGCGACGCGGTGGCCCGTACGGCCGCTGCAGCCGGGTTGTTGAGCTCATGGGTGAGACCCGCGGACAACGAGCCCAGCGCCAGCAGCCGTTCGCGCTGCCCGACGGCCCGCTGAAAGGTCTGCGAACCGAGGGCGATCCCCTCCAGGAGATGGACCGCCATCGGAAACCACTCGTGCATGAAGTCCGCGAACGACTCGGCGGGCAGGACGAAGAACCGCGTCGGCTCCGACACCCGCAGCGAGTTGATGTACCGCTGCTGTTTCCCGTCCCCGAGGTACGCCATCATGGCCCCCGCGTACACCCCTGGCTGGGACGTGCGGCTCACCTCGATGTCGTCGCTGCCCACCCGGCGCGACATGACGACGGTGCCCTCGATCATCACGTACAAGGAGGCCGCCGGGTCACCTTCGGTGAACACCGGCCCGGGGTCGAACAGTTCGACCCGCCCCTCGCCGCACAGCCTGCCGAGCTGCTCGGAGTTCAGCTTCTCGAAGAGGAACAGCGAGCTGATCTCCCCCGCGCTGCACGGCATCGGCCGCCCGCTCACGACTGCTCCAGATACCGGTGGACGAGCATCACGGCCATGGCTCCCTCTCCTACGGCGGACGCGACCCGCTTGGCGGACTCCGCGCGCGCGTCCCCGGCGACGAACACGCCGGGGATGTTGGTCTCCAGGTGGTAGGGCGGCCGGTCCAGCTCCCAGTCCGCCGGGGGCCGCCCGTCGGCGGTCAGATCGGGCCCGGCGAGGATGAACCCGCGCTCGTCGCGCAGCACCGTGCCCTCCAGCCAGTCGGTCAGCGGGGCCGCGCCGATGAACACGAACAGCCACTGGGCGTCGACGAGTTCGGTCTGCCCGCTCGTCGTGTCGCGCAGCGTCAGCTGTTCCAGTTGGTTGTCGCCGTGCGCGGCCTCGACGACCGTGTGGGCCCGGACCGAGATGTTCGGCGACTCGGCGATCTGCTGGATCAGGTAGTGCGACATCGACGCGGTGAGGTCCGCTCCGCGTACCAGCAGGGTCACCGACTTGGCACCCCTGGACAGGTACATCGCCGCCTGCCCGGCCGAGTTCGCGCCGCCCACGATGTACACGTCGTGCCCCTGGCAAGAGGCGGCCTCTGTGAGCGCGGACCCGTAGAACACCCCGCGGCCCGACAGTTCGTCGGCACCCGGCGCCTCCAGCTGCCGGTACGACACACCGGTCGCCAGGATCACGCTGTGCGCCGCGATCTGCGACCCGTCCGCGAACCGTACGAGCCGGGCCGCCCCGCTGCTTTCCAGACCGGTCACCTCACGGGCGGTGAGGATCTCGGCACCGAACTTCATGGCCTGACGACGCGCCCGCTCGGTGAGCTGACCGCCGGACACCCCGTCCGGGAAGCCGAGGTAGTTCTCGATCCGCGAACTCTGCCCCGCCTGCCCACCGGTCGCCGACCGCTCCACGAGCACCGTACGCAGCCCCTCCGACGCCCCGTACACCGCCGACCCGAGCCCCGCCGGACCGCCGCCGATCACCACCAGGTCGTAGAAGTCGGCCGTCGGCGTCGTCGCGAGGCCCACGCGGGCGGCGAGGTCGGGCGCCTCCGGCTCGACCAGGGGATCGCCGTCCGGGGTGATCACCACCGGCAGCCGCTGCCCGTCCTCGCCCGCCGCCGCCAGCAGCCGCTGCCCCTCGGGCTCGTCCGAGGAGTACCAGCGGTAGGGCACCTGGTTGCGGGCCAGGAACTCCCGTACGTCCGAGGAGCGGGCCGACCACCGGTGACCGACCACCTTGATGGCGGGCACCGGCCGGAAGTCACTGCACCGCCACGCCTCCAGCAGATCGTCCAGGACGGGGTAGAGCTTCTCCTCCGGCGGGTCCCACGGCTTCAGCAGGTAATGGTCCAGGTCGACGACGTTGATCGCGTCGATCGCCGCGTTCGTGTCCGCGTACGCCGTCAGCAGCACCCGGCGCGCGCCCGGATAGACGTCCAGGGCCTGTTCGAGGAACTCGATGCCGTTCATCTGGGGCATCCGGTAGTCGGCCAGGAGCACCGCGACGAGATCACCGCGCAGCTTCAGCTCCCGCAGCGCCTCCAGCGCCGACTCGCCGGACTCCGCGCGCACGATCCGGTACGACCCGCCGTAGCGCCGTCGCAGATCGCGGGCGACGGCCCGGGACACTCCGGGATCGTCGTCCACGGTCATGATGACGGTCCGCGCAGCGTCCGCGGCCTGTGCCATACGAACTCCCACCCCGAGTGATCGGATCACCGGTCGGCGCCGGCCAGGTGCCGGCGTCGCCTTTCAGCCATCGTATGTTCGATCTCCCCGCTCCGCCTCGGCCTGCCGGCCGGTCCCGCGCCGCCCGTCCTGATGGGCTCACCGCGAGGGTCGGACGATCCGCTACTCGGCCCATGCCGCGATCCGTTCCGCGATCGCCTCGGGGGCCTCGATGTGCAGGAAGTGGCCGACGTCGGGGACGACCTCCAGCGCGTGCGGGGCGGCGAACCGATGCCGGTCGTCGACCTGCGGAGGGAGGAAGCAGCCGTCGTCGGCACCGAAAAGCTGCAACAGGGGCACCGTGATCGGCTGAGACAGACGGCGCGACGACCTGAGCATGCCGGGTCGCAGCATCTCCCGGTAGTACTTGATGGGCGCGGGCATGCTCGCCCGCAGGTGCTCGTGCAGCTCCGCCTGGAGAGCTGGATCGAGCGAGAAGTTGGGCGACCACTGACGCCAGAGGCGGTCGATGAAGGCGAGATCGCGGGCGGTGGCTATCCAGCCGCTTCCCGGCAGTTGAAAGAGCCCCATGTACCAGATCCGGCGTAGCTGAGCGAGGCGCGGTCGGCTCAGCATCGTCAGGGGGTGGGGTACCGCGAGCGTGACCGCGCGTTCGATGCGCTCCGGCGCGGTGGCGACGGCATCGTAGGTGAGCAGGGCGCCCCAGTCGTGGCCGACCAACTCCACGGCTCGCCCGGGAGACCAGCGGTCGATCAGCGCGAGCACGTCACTGGTGAGGGATGCGAAGTCGAACGGCCCCGTGGTCGGGGACGGCGCGTAACCGCGAAGCCAGGGTGCGAGGACGTGACGTCCGCGGCGGCCGAGCTCGGTGAGGAAGGGCTGCGCGGTGGGCGGATGGTCCGGGAAGCCGTGCAGGACGAGCGTCGGTCGACCATCGGGATCACCGCCCTGGAGTGCGTGAAAGGTGCCGTGCGGCAGGTCGAAGGTGACGTGTTCGAACTTCGTGCCCGCTTCGGTGTCTCTGGTTCTGGACATGTGCGTCTCCTCGGGCTCCGGGTGTACTGCGGGGTCAGCCGGCCAGTCGGTTGAGCTTGCGGATCTGTTGGTCGAAGACACGCGGGGGCACTATCCGGCGCAGGAGGCTGACGCGTCTGGCCATCGGGCCGGCGGGGTACCGGAGCTTGGGCTTGGAATCGGTGGCGGCCTCGACGATCACCTTCGCGACAACGCCCGGGTCGTCGGCGGTGCGCAGGGCTGTGGCCAGCACGTCTCGGGCGATCTCCCGCTGTAGGGCGTAGACCGGCAGGGGCGAGTCGGGTGCCAGGCTGCGCGCCTCGAAATTCGTGCTCGTGTAGGCCGGCTCGACCAGCAGCATCCGCACTCCGTACTCGCGAAGCTCGTGGTCGACGGACTCGGAGTAGCCCTCGACCGCATGCTTGGTGGCGGCGTAGACGGCCATGAAGGGCCCTGGGAGCCGACCTTGCATCGAGGCGACGTTGACCACCCGGCCACTGCGCTGGACACGCATGTGGGGCAGCACTGCGTTCGTCATCCGCATCAGGCCGAAGACGTTGACGTCGAAGACCTCCTTGGCCTGGTCGATCGAGCTCTCCTCGCCTGCGCCGACCGCACCCACGCCTGCGTTGTTGACCAGGACGTCGATCCGGCCGAACCGATCGATCACCTCCCCGACCAGGGAGCGGACCGAGTCGTCCCTGGCCACGTCGAGGTCGAGGAACGTCACCCCGGCGAGCGGCTCGGCGTTCGCCGCGTTGCGGCTCGTGCCGACGACGGTGAAGCCGGAGCCCACGAGGGCGAGCGCCGCTGCCCGCCCGATTCCGGAGGAGGCGCCCGTCACGAGGGCCACGGGGGAAGCTGTCTGCATGGTGATTCCTTCGGTTGTGGCCATGCCTTCGGCGAGCGCTGTGGTCCTGCAAGCCGGAGGCAAAGCCTGTCCGGTGAGCCCGGACTGGTTGTTTACTGAACAGTCCAAAACCTAGGCAGTTCTGTACTGAGTTGTCAAGAACGGTGAGTCGGCTTTACCTTCTGTATATGGCGAGACCACGAAGCTTCGACCGCGACCACGTCCTCCATGCCGCCGAGCGGCAGTTCCGCGCCTCGGGCTACAACGGCACGAGCGTCGACGACATCAGCGCCGCCACCGGCCTGGGCCGCGGCAGCCTCTACACCGCGTTCGACGGCAAGCACGGCGTGCTGCTGGAGGCGATGGCCGGCTACTCCGCCCGACTGAAGCAGGGTCCGCCGAAGATGCTCGCCGGACCGGACGAGGGCGCCCTGGAACGACTGCACGCATACCTGCTCCGCGCCGTCCACGGAGTGCCGCTCGCCCCCGACGTACCCCCCGCCTCCGACCGGACGGCAGCGGCCTGCTTCGCCGCCAAGATGGCCCTGGAGATCGGCGCCTCCGACCCCGAGGTGAAACGCCTGGCCAAGGAGGGCTTCTCCGCTGTCGCGACGGCGGTGGCCGAGTGCCTGCGAGCGGCGCAGCGCAACGGCGACATCGACCCCGACGCGGATCCCGACGACCTCGCGTACCTTCTGCTGACCGTCATCCGCGGGAGCGACATCGTCGGCGCGTACGGCCACAGTCCCGCCCGCCTGACCTCGATAGCGGAGACCGCGTTCGCCCTGCTGCCCCGCCCGCGCCACACCTGAGAAGGGCACGGCCGACCTCGTCACCCAGGCACCCGACGGGGTCGGCCCACTTCGACGCCACGGAGGCACGGCCCGCCGGGTGACGCGCCGCCGTGACCTCGCATGTCAGTGCATGATGTGGCGTTCCGGAGGACGCAGAGGCGCACCGGCCCCACACAGTCCGCCAGGCGTGCGAGTCCCGTGTTCTCTGCGCGAGCGGAAGTGGGGCGACGGAGCGGTGAGCTTGTGCGTGCTTGTGCCCGATACGCCAGGTGACGGGGCGGCCCCTCGTGCCGCACCTACGGCAACTTGGCAACCAGAACTTCGAGTACGCGCCTTGGCTCGTCTCCCGGCACTACGCCATCCCGTACCAGCCGATCAGTGACAGCTGCACCGCAACAACAGTTTCCACCGGTACTTCCTGTACGCCGAACACCGTCTCCAACGGTACCGCCCCCTTGCGGGTCGGCTCCCCCGTACGCCGTCGCACTGTTGCCGACCTTGTACGCGGCCCGGGACGTCTCCAGCGCGTCCAGAACCTGCCCGTACTGCTCCAGCCCGGCCACCCACCGCTGGTCGGCGGACACGGTGGAGCGCGCGGCCGCAGGGGTTTCTCCGGATTCTGGCGCAGATCCCGGGCGTGTCCCATTGATCTCGGTACATGCACCCGATAGAAGGCCATCGACCCGACGGCAGGCGCTCGTTCTACCGATCAGAGATTTCCGCCTCTGTTGAGCCAGGCACGCACCGCGCCTCCTCGGTAGACGACGAGGTAGTCGGCCTTTCCGTCGCCGCTGATGTCCCTGAACTGGATGTACTCGCGGGAATAGTGGGAGGCGTTGGCGAAGTTGAGGTGCCTCTCGAAACCGCCCGCGTCCTTGCCGCCCTTGTTGAGATAGGCGTGGACAGAGCCGTCCGCGCCGACCATGAGGTAGTCCGCTTTGTTGTCGTTGTCGACGTCAGCGAACTGCAGATTGGCCAGGGTGGCGCCGTTGACTCCTGGTGCCCAGCTCAGCTTCTCCTTCCACGTCGGTGTGGAACTGCCCGACGCGGGAGTGTTGAAGTACGCGTGCACCTCGCCGGTGTCGCCCACCCGCAGCACGTCGTCGCGGCCGTCGCCGTTGACGTCGGCGAAGCGGATGTGGTCGAACTTGGCGTCCTCCATGGGGATGACGAGGGTGCTCTTCTCTCCCCAACTCGGCCGTCCATCTCCCTCGGAGTTGTTGAGCCAGACGTCTACCAAGGTGGAGTCGCTAAAGGAGCCCAGCAGGTAGAGGAAGTCGTCGCGGCCGTCGCCGTCGATGTCGGCGAGCCGGATGTTGGAAGACGAGGCTGCCTCCGGCAGGGTTCCTCCAGCGGGGAAGAACTCTCCGGTGCCGCCGCCCCAGTTGATCCAGGTGGGTTGTCCGGGCTGGTCCTCGGTGTTGATCGCGACCCTGATCGAGCCGTCCGTGCGGATCTGTACGTAGTCGGCCCGCTTGTCGCCGTTCATCTCGGCGATCTCGGTGCGGCCGTAGTTCGCGGGCTGTTGCATACCCGGCGCGATGACGCCCAGCGCGCGCCATCCGTCGCCGAGAGCGGTGCCGTCGGACGGGTTGTCCGACACATCGCACGGGGTGGCCGGCTTCTGCGGGTCAGGCGCCTGGAGCCAGCCTTTGCCCGCCGCTTCCACGATGCCCCGATAGAAGTCGCGTCCCAGTTTCGCGTACCCGCCGTCGTCAGGGTGGGCGTCGTCCTGGAGTCCTTCGGCGACGTTGATGTCACTGGTATCCACCAGCACCACGTGTTTGCCGTTCGCCCGCAGATCGGACACGACGGCGGGCAGTGCGGCGTTGAACGCGTCGATGCGAGGTTGCAGGCCGGCCTTACCGGTCGGCATCACCTTCGCGACCACGACCACCGCCTTCGGCGAGTCCTCCAGCACCTGGTTGATCAGGTTCTTCATGCGCTGTGGGGCGGAGGACAGGTCGTAGTTCTGGTTGATGTCGTTGACACCGGCAAGCAAGGTGATCACGTTCGGTTGGTACTGCGGCACCTTGCAGTCGGCGATCGACGCGATCTCATCGATGCGCCAGCCCGGATGGCCTTCGTGGTCAGGGTCGGGCATCGTGCCCCGTTTTTGCGAGCCGACGAAGTTGATGTACCTGAAACCGCCCGGGTTGTTCAGCGCATCGCCGGTTTCGTCGCGATATGCGGTGCCGTCGAAACTCCCTACGCCGGCGGTGGTCGAGTCACCGAGGGGCATCACACGGATCGATTCCTGAGCCGGAGATTCAGGTATGGTCGGAGATTCAGGTATGGGTGGAAGCGTGGTGAACCGCACGGGGTGGTGGTCGGAGCCGCCCCAGTTGTCCAGCCGCGTCGCGGTCAAGTAGCCGGCGAGACCCCGATCGGTGACCCCGTAGTCCAGCTGGGCGCCTCCCACATGCGTTGCTTGACCGCTGCTCACCGTGTAACCGACGGGACTGCCGTTGCTACGGTTCCACAGTGCGTCCGCCAGGTTGAGGGGCTCGCGGTTGAAGTCGCCCAACGCGATCCAGTTTCTCCGCGGACCGGCTGCGGCGTCCATGTTGTCCAGCAATTCGGGCGCGTCGGGTCCGCCACCTCGCGACAGCGCGTGGACCGAGTAGATGACGGTGGAGCCGTACACGAGCCCGAACACGGGCCGACTGGCGGGATTGCCCTGGGCTCCGTCGACGATGATCACCTCGTCGGGCTCACGGCTGGTCACGATCGCCGCGTTGACGCGGTGGCCGTTGACGTCGGTCTCCATCCAGTAGATGGAGGGAAAGTGACCGTCACCGATGTCCCACAAGGTTCGGATCACCTGCAAGGTCCCCCTCGTCTGGACCACTGTGCGATGCGTTCCGCGCTCAGGGCCTGCTTCCTGCAACGCGACGAAGTCGTAGGCGACGCCGTCGCGGCCACCCGTCACCCGGGGCAGCACGCCGGTCACCCACTTGCTGTCGATTCCGGCTGAGCCCCCTTGCAGGTTCCAGCTCACGAACTTGCTGCCCTGGATGTCATCATCCGGGTCGGCACTCGCCGGCGTTGTGGAACCAGCAAGCATCCCAGCTAAGACGAGAAGCAGGGCTACTACCCATCTGAGTTCCTTCGAACGTGACAGCCGCGTCCAAACGCTGTCCGTGCCGATGTGAGTGGCACTGGTCATCGTTGCTTCCTCGCCAATCCGACTCCGCCGAGACGGGCAGGCAGCCGTGTGCGCTGTCGTCCGGCAGGTCCATCTTTCTCGACAAACGTGAATTTCCCTTGACGGCGGTCAAACCGGTGTGCCGGGTGTGGGCAAGGTCCGCCTCGACTTCGACCACCAGGATGTGCATGCGGTGCAGCCTCGCACAGCGCCGGCCCGCCTTCCTGATCGTCCGGTCAGGTTGGATCAGCATCCGGTCAACGAGGTCCCGGCATGCCGACCGAGTCTCTTCGCCACTGCCGAATGGCCCTGCCACCGATGTCCGTTGCTGAACGTGCCCCAGCCTCGGGCACGTCCGCAGTGAGCAATGCTCAAGACCTGTGGATCGGCGTCGGGGAGGCAACGCGGAGGGCGTACCTTCCCGCATGATCCTGTGATGGTCGTCGAGTAGGCCGACGTTGGCGCGTCGGTCGGGAAGGCACGCCCGTGCTCACGGTAGTCAATGCTGACGGTTCCACGGCAAACGGCTCCCTGATCGACGAGGTCGTCCGCGAGGGCGCCCGGCGGATGCCGGCCGCCGCGCTGGAAGCCGAAGTAAACAGCTACATAGCCGAGTTGGCCGGTGAGAGGTACTGCCGCTGCTCCACCTGCACGGCCTGTCCTCCGGCGACTTCGTGCCCGCGCTGGAGCAGTTCCTCGGCTCCCCGGCCGGCCTCTCGCCCGCCACCGTGACGCGGCTGACCGCCCCATGGCAGGCCGGCCACACCGCGTTCATGGACCGGGAGCTGTCCGCCACGGACTACGTGTACGTCTGGGCGGACGGCGTCCACCTGCGCATCCGCCTGGAGGAGGCGAAGGCCGCGGTCCTGGTGCTGATCGGGGTACGCGCGGACGACACGAAGGAGCTGATCGCGATGACCGATGGTTACCGCGAGTCGTCCGAGGCATGGGCGGGCCTGTTGCGGGACTGCGCCCGCCGGGGCATGCGGGCCCCGGTCCTGGCCGTCGGCGACGACGCTCCCGGCTTCTGGAACGCGCTGAGCGAGGTCTTCCCCGACACGCGCCGTCAAAGATGCTGGGTTCACAGAACCGCCAGCGTTCCGGACGCGCTGCCGGAGTCGGCCCAGCCTGCGGCCAAGCGTGCGATCCAGGAGATCTGCGACGCCGAGGACAAGGAGCACCCAGCCCGGGCCGTCCGCGACTTCGAACGGGCCTACGAGGCCAAGTACCCCAAGGTCGTCAAGCGGATCACGGACGACGAGGACGAGCTCCTGGCGTTCTTCGGCTTTCCAGCCGAGCACTGGATCCATCTGCGGACCACCAACCCGATCGAGTCGGCCTTCGCCACCGTGCGTCTGCGGACCAAGGTCACCAGGGGCGCCGGCTCCCGCGCGGCCGGACCGGCCATGGTCTTCAGGCTCATCGAGTCCGCTCAGGCCCGCCGGCGAGCCGTGAACGCGCCCCACCTCGTTGCCCTTGTCCGCGCCGGAGCCCGTTTCAAACGTGGTCAGCTGGTTGAGCGCGAGGAGCGGGCAGCCTGATGGACACCCCCGATCCGCTCACCAACGAGGAACTCGCCGAGATCGAGGAGCTTGCCGCTGCTGCGACTCCCGGCCCCTGGCATGTGCGCCAGCTGGACGACGACTTCGCCATGAGCCTCGTCGCCATCAGTACTGTCCCCGACACCGGAGCCGGCGAACGCCGGCCAGACTTCGACCACCGCCAGATCGTGGCCGCCACCCTCGTCCAGCAGCCACGATATGTCGACGTCGCGGACGAACGCTGGGACGAGAACGCCAACTTCATCGCCAACGCCCGCCAGGACATTCCCCGTCTGGTCGCCGAGATCCGACGTCTCCGCCGCCTCCTCGAAGCCAAGGGGCAGAAGCCCGAGGAGGGCTGAAGCGCACCACCGATCCACAGGAATTGACAATTACTCACAAGGCTCGCCGTAGCACCCGCGGCTCCGGATGGATCACGCCAGAACGCACAAGGACAGGCATGATGGTGGCGAATGTGCCGGCCAGCGCGCGCCGGGCGTTGGTGATAAGGCCGGGGACCCGGCAGACGTGGCCACGGCCTTGAGGGCCGTGGCCACACTCCCTCCGGAAGGCAGACGACTACCCGCTGTAGCCAGCAATAAGCGTTCGTGCCGCCAAGTCGGCGGAGGTCATGCTGGGTGTGCGTCTGAGGCCGTGTTCGTGAGTGCGGTCGGAAGCAGAATGACTCGAACGCTCCAGCCGCCTTCGGAGTTGGGACCGGCGGTGACCGTCCCTTGGTAGAGCGCGGCGCGTTCACGCATGCCGAGAAGCCCCTGCCCGCCGCCTTCCCCGGAATGATCCCGTTCCGTCGCGGGCGGACCAGTGTCCTCGACGGTGACATGTACGGCATCCTTCTCCGCGATCAAGGAGACACCGACCGTGGTGTCGGAGGCGGCGTGCTTGAGGGTGTTGGTCAACGCTTCCTGGACGATGCGGTACAGGGCGAGTTGCAGTCCTGCGGGCAGGCCGGTGAGGTCACCGGCCATATGGAGGCCGACGTCGGGACCTGCCGCACGGGCCCGTTTCAGCAGAGCATCGAGATCACTGATACCCGGCTGGGGCCGAAAGGGCGTCTCATGAGGTCCTTCCTCGCGAATTTTGGTGAGGAGCCGACGCAGGTCGGCCAGGGCGCTGCGCCCGCTGTCAGCGATGATCCGCAGCGTGTCCGCGGTCTGCTTCGGCTTGGTCTCGGCCAGCCCCGCCGCACCGTCGGCCAGACCGACCACGACAGCAAGGGTGTGGCCGAGGATGTCGTGCATCTCCCGGGAGATGCGGGCCCGTTCCCTGGCCTCTGCCAGGCGGGCCCGCTGGTCGCGCTCCACCTCCAGACGCACCGCCTGGTCCTCCAGGGCGGCGATGTACGAGCGCGCCACGCGGCCGGCCAGCCCCAGACCTGCTACTGCGAGGATGCAGAGCACCAGGTCGGTGGTGACCGCCAGCGGGCTGTCGATCCGTTCGATCTGCCTGTCCGGCGCGAACGTCATGATCGTCACGATGGTCTGGGGGACGGTGATCGCGACGGCGACGGCCAACTGGACCGGCGGTGCGATCCGGGCGAGGTTGTACAGCATGATCAGTTGCGCGAGAAAATGAGCGTAGGTGAGAACCCCGGACACGGCCTCCGCCACGGAGAAGGCCGTGATGACGGTGAAGACCAGGAAGGGATGACGCTCCCGCGCGAACAGCGGGACAGTGAACCCGATCATCACCATGAGCGCGACCGGGAAACCCGGATCGGCCCCGGCGGCACTGTCCACAAGGCCCGGGACACCGAGAGCCGCGCACACCAGTGGCGCCGCCCACTGCCTGACCCGGGGGTGCTCCTGGCCGGCCCGCTGTATCGATATCAGCCAGGCCAGCAGCCGCACTACCGTGCGGTGCTCCGGGCCGCCCAGAAGACTACTGGGTTCCACCGAGCGGCCCCTCGGGGAGGTGGTGGTCACTGGATGCGTCTCCCGGGGTGCATACGGACCGTCAGCCACCCCTGAGTGGGAGGGACCGGCGGACGGTGGCTGACAGGAAGCGGCTCACGCACGCGACCGTTCTCGTCGTGAAAAAAGTATGGAGGGGCCATCGCGCGGCCCGTATTTCACGCTAAAGGCGTTGCCTCGACAACGCGCAGCACCGGAGAACCCAAAACCAGGACGGCAGCTACTACCACGGTAGGGGTCGCCTTCCTCCGAAGGGACACACTCTGAGCGCCGTAGCTCCCATCTGCCCTTTCGGACAGGGCCACTCCTACTCAAGTACCAGTCGGGCCCGCCGTTTTCGCTTCTTCGGTGCCCTACTCGTCCCGTACGAGATCACTAGCCTGGACACACGCCACAGGGCACTACGGGCGGGTCCGGCAGAGCAGGGCGTTGCGCAGGTGACCGTCCCTCGAAGCGGCGAGCCCGGCGCGCCACCCCACCGAACGGAGCTGTCATGTCCCTCCTGGCCCGGCCAGCGCTGGCCTCCCCCGCCGCCAAAGTGATGCAGCGTCTGAACGCGCTGCTGGCGGACCGACACGTCGCGTCCTCCCTGCACAAGCGTTATCCGGAGTATCCCCGGAACACACACGAGCTGACCATCCCTACTTCCATCGCCCCGGCCCGCGCTGTGGTGTACTTCCCCAACTGTCCCGACGGCGCGCCTTTGCCGCCGGTCCACGTGAACTTCCACGGTGGCGGCTTCGTCCTGCCGCCTGTCGAGTTGGACGACCCGCTGTGCCGTTTCCTCGCGGCCGAAGCGGGGGCGGTGGTGGTGAACGTGGACTACGTCGTCGCGCCGCAGCACCCGTTTCCCGCGCCGCCTCACCAGGCATACGAGGTCGTCGAGTGGGTGGCCGAACACGGCGCCGAACACGGCTGGGACGGCAGCCTCCTCACGGTGGGCGGTCAGAGCGCCGGAGGGGCCCTCGCGGCGGCGGTGGCCCGTCAGGCACTGGAAAAGGGAGGTCCCTCCATCGCTCTCCAGATCCTGCACTATCCCCCTCTGGACCTCGTCACCAGTGCCAGGGACAAGCGCTCGGTCATCGCCAAGCCGCTGCTGCGCCCATGGATGGCGGACATCTTCGACACCTCCTACGTGCCGGACCCTGCGGTGCGCAGCGATCCCCTGGTCTCCCCCGCCCATCCCTCCGACACTGCCGACCTGACGGGCATCGCCCCCGCCTTCGTCATCACGCCGGAACACGACCTCCTCCATGCCGAGGGCACTCGCTACGCCGAGCGGCTGCGCGGCGTCAGGGCGCTCTACGACCACATCGACGTGCCGGGTGCCGACCACGGCTACGACCAGAACGACGCCGAAACGGCCAGAGGCGTCTACGGCCTGATGGCCCAGCACATGCGTCAGGCCGTGTACCCCGACTGATCGCGTACCGCCCGACCGGAATCGACGAGTGGGGTACCAGCCGACTGATTCTGGCTGGTACCCCACTCATGTACGCGGGTCAAGCTCCGGACACCGTGCCCTTGATTCTGTGCGGCAGGCGCGACGGCATTCCCGTGGCCGCGACGCCCATCAGCCGCCGAGACCGACGACCCGCGCGGGGCGGCGGCTCGTCCTCACCTGGACGGGAGTCATCGACGACCTCGGTCTGGGGCGCCTTGGGAGCACGCGGTGTCTCCTCGTATCGGCTCCGCAGCTCCGAGAGCACTCCGAACACCGCCGCGGTCATGGGCACGGCGAGGAGCATGCCGAGAACTCCGGCGACCGACGCCCCGGCCGTCAAGGTCACCAGGATCACTGCGGGGTGCATCTGCAGAGTGCGGCTCTGGATCATCGGTTGCAGCACGTTGCCCTCGAGGAGCTGCACTACGAAGACGACGCCCAGGACCCACAGCGCGGTGCCGAGACCGCCGTCGGCGAAGGCGACCAGGACCGCGACCGCGCCGGACAGGAGCGCGCCCAGGTACGGGATGTACGCACCGATGAACACCAGTGCCCCGAGCCCGACCGCGCCCGGTACGTCCAGGACAAGCAGACCGACGGTGATGCAGACGGCATCGATGAAGGCGACGATCGTGGTGCCGCGCATGAATCCCTCGATCGCCTGGAAGGCACGGCGGGCCATCACCTCGAGGCTCTCACCGGAATCGCGTGGGGCGAGCGAGTGCAGTGCGGCGACGGCCCTGTCGGAGTCGCGCAGGAAGAAGAACATGAGCAGGATCGCGAGGGTGCCCGTAGCGGCCATTTCGACGACCACGCTCACACCGTTCAAGAGGCCGTTGACGGCGGTGCCCCCGAACTTCGACAGCAGGTCCTTCGCGTTCACGGCGAGATCGTCCAGGGACGTCCCCGCCAGGCCGAACCGCTCCTCGATCGAAGCGGCCGCGTCGCGCAGCGAGGAGATGATCTGGTCACCGGTGTCGATGAGGGCGGTCACCACGATGTACGCCACCCCGCCCATGACCACGACGACGGCGGCACAGGTCAGCCCTGCGGCGAGCGACTTGTTCACTTTCATCGCGATCAGCCTGCGGTAGAGCGGGCCGAGCAGGGCCGTGCCGAGCAGCGCGAGCAGAACCGGCGTCACGACCGTCTGGAAGGTGATGCAGAACCACACCGCCACGGAGAGGACACCGCTGACGAGGAGCACCAGCGCGCTGCCCACAGCCACGCGCCGGGCGATGCCATGGAGCGGGTCGTGTCGGTGATTCGTCCGGCGCTGATCGGGCCATGTCTGCCTGTTCACGGACGCATCCGTGCGCCTGCTCACCGGACGCGCTCGGTGTACCGGTCTCCGCCGCCGGCTCCGCACTGCTCCGGGAGAGAGTCTTCGGGGCTCCCCTATGTGCGTACTCATTCTGATTGTCTCCGCTCGCGCAGGGCCGGGTCCGGCGACCTCGGCCCTTCTTCGGCTTCGTGAACCACACCGCGCCGGTTGCTCATGTCGGCCGTACGAGCCCTACGTCGTAGGCGAAGATGACCGCCTGGACCCGGTCCCGGGCACCGATCTTGGCGAGGATGCGGCTGACGTGGGACTTCACGGTGGTCTCGGCCAGGTGCAGGTGTTCGGCGACCTCGGCATTGCTGCATCCGGTGGCAACCGCGGTGAGAACCTCGATCTCACGTTCGGTGAGGGCTTCCAGCTGTCGCGCCTGCTCAGGAGTGTGCCCGGGCAAGCGCGTGGTGAAGGCGTCGATGAGTTTGCGGGTCAGGCCCGGTGAGATGACGGCGTCCCCGGCCGCGACCGCGCGGATTCCGGCGAGGAGTTCTGCGGGCAGAGCGTCTTTGAGGAGGAATCCGCTGGCTCCGGCGCGCAGCGCGTCGTAGGCGTATTCGTCCAGGTCGAAGGTGGTCATGACCAGCACGCGGGAGCGGCCACCGGAGGTGACGATGCGTCGGGTGGCCTCGATACCGTCCATGCCTGGCATGCGTACGTCCATCAGGACGACGTCCGGGTGGAGTTCGGCCGTCATACGTACCGCTTCGGCGCCGTGTGTGGCCTCGCCGATGACCGTGAGGTCGGGGTGCTGTTCCATGAGCATGCTGAAGCCGAGGCGTTGCAGGGCCTGGTCGTCGACGATGAGGACAGTGGTCATGCCGGGTGATTCTCCGTGGGCGTGTTGGTGGGTGGGAGGAGGTGCAGTTCCGCTCGGACGTGCCAGCCGCCCCGGGAGTTCGGGCCGGTGGTCACGGTCCCCTGGTAGAGCAAGGCGCGCTCGCGCATACCGAGGAGCCCTTGTCTCCCGTCGTTGCCAAGGTGTTCGCGCGGCGTGCGCGGTGGGCCGCTGTCTTCGACAGCGACGCGTACCGCGTGGGAGGTTGCCACGACGGTCACGTCGACCGTCGTCGTGAGGGCGGCGTGCTTGAGGGTGTTGGTCAGGGCTTCCTGGACGATGCGATAGACGGTGAGTTGGAGTCCTGCGGGGAGACCGGCGAGTTCCCCCTCGGTGTGCAGGGTCACGGTGGGGCCGGCGGCCCGGACCCTTTCCAGGAGGGTGTTGAGGTCACTCAGACCTGGCTGGGGTGCCAGCGGGGAGTCGCAGGACGCAGTGCCGTTCTCGCGGAGGGTGCCGAGGAGCCGACGCAGGTCCGTCAGGGCGCCGCGTCCGCTGTCGGCGATGATCTGCAGTGTCTCGGCGCCCCGCTTGGGGTTGGCCTCGGTCAGTCCGGTCGCGCCGTCGGCAAGACCGACCATGACGGCCAGGGTGTGGCCGAGGATGTCGTGCATCTCCCGGGAGATGCGGGCCCGCTCCGCTGCTTCTGCGAGCTGGGCCCGCTGGTCGCGCTCCACCTCCAGCCGTACCGCCTGGTCCTGCAGAGCGGTGATGTACAGGCGGGCCACCCGGCCGCCCAGGCCCAGTCCCGCCATCGCGAGCATGCACAGCGACAGCATGACGGCCAGTGCCAGGGCGGTGGTGATGCGCTTGAGCTGTACGTCGGAGGAGAAGGCGAGGGTGGTGATCACCGTCTGGGGTACGACGACCGACACGGCCCCGGCCAGAGCGAGGGGCGAGGCGAAGCGGGCCAGGTTGTACAGCATGATCAGCTGGGCGAGGAAGTGCGCGTTGGTCAGGACACCACAGGCGGCCTCCGCCACGGAGAACCCCGTGACGACCGTGAACACCAGAACAGGACGGCTCTGGCGCCACAGCAGCGGGACGGTGATTCCGGCCAGCAGACCCAGTGAGACCGGGAGCGCGGGTCCCGGGCCGGGGTATTCCACCAGCGGCTGGAGGCCGAGCGCGGCGCACAGGATCGGCATCCCCCACCTCTTGACATGGGGGTGCGCCTGGTCCGCCCGGCCCAGGGAGGCCAGCAGAGTCAGGACCCGGACCACCGTGCGGTCCTCCGAGCTGCCCAGCAGGGTGCCGGGTTCGGCCGGGGAGTTCTTCGATGCTGAGGTCACGGCGTGTGTCTCCGAACTACCGGCGGACCGTCCGTCGGCCTTGGGGGGAGTGAGGACCGACGGACGGCGATTGAAGGGGTGATCCCACTGCCGTGGGATCACCTGCGCCGGGCTAATGTAAGCGGCGCGGTGGTCAGTCCTGGCCCCGGCGGGCGGGCGCGAGCAGCCTGTCCTTCGCGCTTGTGGGCCTGTTTTCCCCGTCCGGCCCTGTCGTGTCGGTCGGCCCGTCCAGGACGTGCCGCAGCTTCTCGCCCTCGACATCGACGTTGGGCAGGCTGCGGTCCAGCCACCCAGGCAGTGCCCAGGCCCGGCGGCCCAGCAGGGTCATGACCGCGGGCACGATCGTCATACGGACCACGAAGGCGTCGAAGAGGACGGCCGAGGCGAGCCCCAGACCGATCGACTTGATCAGTGCGGCGTCGGCGAGCAGGAATCCGGCGAAGACGGAGATCATGATGATCGCCGCGGCCGTCACCACACGGGCGCCGTGCCGGAAGCCCGCGACCACCGCCTCTGTGGGCTCGGCACCGTGGACGTACTCCTCCCGCATCCGGGTGACGAGGAAGACCTGGTAGTCCATGGCAAGGCCGAAGACCACACCGATCATGAAGATCGGCATCACGCTCACGATGGGCGCGGTGGTGTCGACGCCGAAGACGTCCTTGAGCCAGCCCCACTGGAAGACCGCGACCAGGACGCCCAGGGTCGCCACCACACTGAGCAGGAAGCCCA
Source organism: Streptomyces sp. 4F14 (assembly GCF_048159485.1). Classification (NCBI taxonomy): domain Bacteria; kingdom Bacillati; phylum Actinomycetota; class Actinomycetes; order Kitasatosporales; family Streptomycetaceae; genus Streptomyces; species Streptomyces sp. 4F14. The sequence goes on along the minus strand of NZ_JBLRVY010000001.1, from coordinate 365,398 downwards.
GCGTCGCCTTGACGGGCACCAGGATCGAGCGGAAGACGAGCAGCAGCAGGATCAGCGCCAGGCCGACGACCACCAGGAGGTAGGGCACGAGGGCGTCGCCGAGCTTGTCGGAGACGTCGATGTTCAGGGCTGTCGTACCGGTGATCACGACCTCGGCGTCCGTGGCTCGCTGCACGGCCGGGGCGGTGGTGTCACGGATCTCCCCGACCAGGTCCACCGTGTCCTGGCTGCTCGGGGAACCCTTGGGGACGGCCCGGATCAGGGCCACGTCACCGGAGGTGTTGAAGACGGCCGGGCTCACGGAGGCGACATCGGGCAGCTTGCCCAGCACGGTGACCGTCTCCTCGGCGGCGGCCTTCGGGTCCTTGCTGTCCCGGGCGTCGACGACGACCGTGAGCGGGCCGTTGTAGCCCGGGCCGAATCCCTTGCTCAACGTGTCGTAGGCGACCCGCTGGGTGCTCCCTGCGGGAGCCGTGCTGTCGTCCGGCATACCCAGGCGCATCGACAGCGCCGGGATGGCCAGCACACCGAGGGCGGCGACCGAGACCACGAGCGCCCGCCACGGGTGGCGGATGACGTGCTGCACCCAGCGCACGCCCATCGGCTCGCCCTCGCCGCGCTCCAGCGCCCGCATGCGCTTGGTCTGGAGATCGCCCTTCATGATGCGCATCCCGGCGAAGCCCAGCACCGCGGGCAGCAGGGTCAGGGCGACGACGACGGCCACGACGACCGCGAACGACGCCGCCAGACCCAGGTCCGTCAGCAGCCGGATGCCGACGACGCTGAGGCCGGCCAGTGCGATGACCACGGTCAGGCCGGCGAACACGACCGCTGATCCGGCCGTACCCAGGGCTCGCCCGCAGGCGTCCTCGGGTTCGTGGCCCGCCCTGATCTCGCTGCGGTAGCGGGAGACGATGAACAGGGCGTAGTCGATGGCGACCGCCAGGCCCAGCATCAGCGCGAGCGTCGACGCCGAGCCGCTCATGTCCCATATCGCGGTCGCGATGGTGATCGACAGGATCGCGATGATGACTCCCAGGAGCGCGGTCAGAAGCGGCAGGCCGGCGGCGAGCAGGGACCCGAAAGTGATCACCAGCGCCACGGCGGCCACCGCCAGACCGATCAGTTCGCCGGCGTTGGCGCCCTCCTTCTCGTTGACGGCGTTGCCGCCCAGGCTGACCGCCAGGCCCGCCTTCTCGCCCTTGTCGGCGACGGCGTGCAAGGCGTCCCGTGCCTCGGTGGTGATGTCGGCCTGGGCAACCTTGTACGTCACCTGGGCGTAGGTGATGGTGCCGTCCTGGCTGACCAGACGACTGGCGTAGGGGTCACTGACGCTCGCCACCTGGGGAGCCTTCTTGAGGCCGGCGATCAGCGACTCGACCTCGGTCTTGTTGGCCCCGGACGTCAGCTTCTGCCCGTCGGGTGCCTCGAAGACGACTCGGGCGGTGGCACCGGAAGCGGATGCCTGGGGGAACTCCTTGTCGAGCAGGTCCAGCGCCTTCTGGGACTGGGTGCCGGGAATGGTGAACTGGTCCGACGTCGTGCCGGACACGCTCGCGGAGCCGATGCCGACAACAGCCAGGATGGCGATCCACAGCATTACCACGAGGCGGCGACGTCTGAACGCGAACCGGCCGAGTCTGTAGAGGAACGTGGCCACAGGAGTTACTCCCACCTGGGAAAACAACGAGATGGATGACGAGAACTGGGTGGGTCTGCGTGACCCGTCCATCAAGCTAGGCGGGAAAATCCAGCCGCCCACGGCACCGGGGAAGCGAATACGCCGCTGCCGCATCCTCCTCCGGTACTGGTCGTCCTCCTCCCGAAGCACCCGAAGCACCGCGACGTCGACAGCCGGCCCGTGGTCAGAGCCACGCCGCAACCGGCGCGGCAGGCTGTCCGGCCACCTTTCGGACGAGGCGTGGCAGTACCCCGGTACTCATCGCCCCGCCCGTTTTGGGTCCTGTGGAGGCTCGGGGCGCGGCCTGGCTCTTCCTAGTGTCGACGCAGGCACGTGAGCCCTTTCCCCGGACTCACCGGTCTCCGACACCACCAGGGAGCATCCACACATGAACAGCACCACAGGTCTGTCCGGCAAGTCCGTGATCGTCACGGGAGCCGGCTCGGGCATCGGCCGAACCGCCGCCCTGCTCTTCGCCGCGCAGGGCGCCCGCGTCGTCCTCGCGGACATCAACGCCGAAGGCACCGAAGCGACGGCGGAGGCCATAGCGGTGGCGGGCGGCACCGCTGTCACCGCGATCGGCGACCTGAGCGACCAGGAGGTCGTCGACCGGGTCGTCACCACGGCCGTGGACGCCTGCGGAGGCATCGACGTCCTGGTGAACAACGCCGGAATCATGGACCGGATGTCCGCCGTGGCCGACATCGGCGACGAGGAGTGGGAGCGCGTCCTGCGGGTCAACCTCACCGCGCCCTTCCTGCTGACCCGCGCTGCGCTGCCTCACCTGCTGGCCACGGGTGACGGGGCGATCGTGTTCACCGCCTCCGAGGCGTCCCTGCGGGGCAGCGCGGCCGGTGCCGCGTACACCGCCTCCAAGCACGGGATCGCCGGGCTCACCAAGTCCCTCGCGGTGACGTACCGCGACCAGGGCGTGCGGACCAACGCGATCGCTCCCGGCGGCACGACGACGAGTATCACGGCCGGGCTGGACATCGAGTCGCACGGAGTGGGCGTGCTCGGCAAGTACATGGTCAACGTCGGACGCCGGGCGACCACGGACGAACAGGCCGCGGCCATCGTCTTCCTGGCCTCCGCCGCCGCGAGCAACATCAACGGTGTCATCCTCCCGGTGGACAACGGCTGGTCGGCCGTCTGACCGGGCTTCACCGACGCCTCGCCGAAGCGAGGATCCGCCCACACCCGCCGAGCCCCGGCTTCACACGGCTCGGATCCCTGCACGCGGAGAGATGTCCGGCGGGCGGGGCGGACCCCGTGGGTCACGACCCGGTCGGTGCCTTCGGCCATTCCTCCGAAGCCCGGTCGAGCAGGGGCCCGCGGTCCCTCTCAAGGAGGAGCCCGCTCGCGATCAGGCGGGTGACCCGGGCGTCGTAGGCGCTGAGGTAGTCGTCGAGCGAACCGTAACGCCGGCGCAGTTCGTCCGCCGTGTACGGCTGCCACCCCCCGTAGTTGCCGCACACCGCGGTGATGCTCGCCGTGGACACCGGAGCCACCGCGGGCGGAACCGGTGAGCCGAGCGGCAGATCGGCCGCGGGAAAGCGCACTCCGCCGATCGGGAAACCGTCCGCGTCCGTTCGCGGCACCGTCACCTCCCGGTCGGGCAGGCCGTTGAGGAGTGCCGGATCGGCGGGACGCGCACCCGCTGTGAACACCTGCTCGGGCGGCATCTTCTCGCGCGGACCGCCGATGCCGAGACGGCGTTCCAACGCCACGAGCAGGGCACGGCCGTAGGGTTCGCTGTGCAGGGGACTGAGCGGGATCGGCTTTCCGTCATTGCAGCCGAAGCGCTGGAACGCGGTGTCCGCCGCGTCGGCGCTGATTGCCGGGTTGTGGGCGGCCGGCCAGTCGTAGCGGTGGTAGCCGTCGGCCGGGTCGGCCTGCCGGGAGACACTGGCCCGGAGCCGGTAGTAGTCCGTGTAGGCCGCCACGTCCACGAAGACGGGATCCGTCGCCGGTCGGCGCAACACCTGCCCAGGAGTGAGCGGCACACCGTCCGGCCTCATGTAGGGCACCTGTGACTCGCCGTCCGCCGCGGCGACGCCGTTGATCGCGAGCTGGTTGCCGGTGCCGTCCTGGGCGTAGGCGCCCTGGAAGACGCGTCCGTCGGCGTCGTTGAAGCCCTCGGCGACGAAGCTGGTGACGAACCAGCTGGCCTGGCTCAACCCCACGAGCAACCGGTGCTCGTACGCGCAGAGTGGCGAGTCCTCGCCTTCGAGCCGTCCGCTGCGCAGCAGCCGCCCGAAGTCACGGACGATGACCTGGCCGACGCCCTGGGCCGATTCCGGCACTCCCGGTGAGATGCCGGTCTGCCACTGGACCCGCGCGTAGGAGCGTCCTTCGGCGAACAGGAAGCCGTCGCCCATGCCCGACGGGTACGTGACGTCCTGCGGGGCTCCTACGGGCGGCGGGTCCTGTATCGAGTTGTAGCCGTGGAGCAGCAGGGGAATGCCCCGGTTCTCCACCTCCACCACGACCTCGCTGCGCTGGTCCCGTCCGACCGGGCGGATCAGCTCGAAGCCCGAGGTGTAGGTGTGGACCCCGTCGGTCCCGGCGGCCGAGTCGAGTCCCGCCACGGGTTCCCCGGCCGACACGGTTCCTGAGACGGTCCCGACCAACCGCTCGTACGGCACACCGCCGAACGTGCCCAGCGACTCCTTGCGCGTCACCTCGACGCCGGTGACGCGCGAGGAGCGTTCCTCGTCGGCTGGGGTGGGTGTCGCCGCCATCGCCGTCACTGTCACCGGGAAGGCGAGGGACGAGGTGAGGGCGAGAGCCAGTAGCGTGCGTCGTTTCACGGGATCTCCTTGAATGTGGGGGGGGGATCAGTGGGGGTACTCAGCGGAGAGCCGCGCCGACGGCCGAGGCGTCCACCTGGGGCCGCACGGAGGTGCGCGGTTCGGTGCGAGGGTCTGGGGGTGGGGGCAGCAGGACGCGGAAGGTGGCGCCCCGGCCCGGTGCCGACCGCACGTCCACATGTCCCGCGTGCGCGGTGACCAGCGACTGCACGATGGCCAGGCCGAGTCCCGCTCCCCCGGTGGCGCGGGTCCGTGAGGTATCAGCGCGGTAGAAGCGTTCGAGGATTCGGTGGGCCTGTTCCTCCGTGAGGCCGGAGCCTTCGTCGGCGGCCTCCAGGACCGCGTGGCCGCCGTCGGTGCCCACGCCGATGCGGATCGGCGTACCGGGTGGTGTGTGCCTGACGGCGTTGCCGATCAGGTTGGTGACGACCTGGCGGAGGCGGGACTCGTCGGCGAGAGCGAGGGCGGAGGCCGGCGGGCCGTCGCCGTCCGGCCCGGTGAGGGTCACGGGCCGGGCGGCGTCGAGCGCCCGGACGTCGTGGAGGGCGTCGGCCGCCAGGGTGCGCAGATCCATCGGGGCGCAGTCCAGGCCCAGCGGGAACGGGTCAGGTGAACCGGCTCCCTGTCCCGGGGCGCCGCCGGCGGTTCTCAGGGACTGTTCGTCGAGCCGGGCGAGAAGCAGCATGTCCTCCACTAGCCGGGTGAGGCGTTCGGAACATGGTCGCCGAGATCTGGCCGGATGCCTGCGTGAGCCAGGTCGTCAGGCCCAGGGCCACGCCCAGGACGACCCCGAGGCGTGCTGCCGGTGCAAGGTGCTGCCCATGGCGTGTCCGGTGGCCGCTCGGAGCGTGGGCCGGTGTCCGTGCTGTGGCCCGTGCCGCCGCGTAACCGCAGGCCAGCAGGGCGAGACCGGTCACCAGCAGGGCCAGGAGCCGCAGCGGCCAGCCGCCTGCCGACAGGTCCCTGAGGTGCTCGACGCGGTCGGGACGCGCCTGCGCCTGTGCGCCGCCCAGCCTGCGCAGCAGTGAGGCGAGCGGGTTGCCGTCCTCGCTCTGCGCCTGGTGTGTCGAGGCCGTCCAGGAGACGCCCAGGCCCAGGGTCACGAAGACGACCACCGTGTCGGGGGCCAGCAGGAGGGCGGCGCCGGCGGCGGTCGCGCCCTTCCCGCCGACGACGATGCCGACGAACACGAGGGCGATCAGCGGAACGACGGTCATCAGCAGGAGCATGCGCGCAACCGCCGAGACGCTCGGCGCCCACGCGGCACGCAGTCGGCCGGTCTGCCATGGCAGCGGCAGGTGAGCCCGCCGGGTGATCAGGCAGCCGAGGGCGATCACCACGGTCACCCACAAAAGCCCGCCCAGTACGGCCGAACCGGCCTGGACCTGATAGCGCATCACCATGCCCTGGGAGATGGTGGAACCACCGCCCAGACGCTGGCCGAGCCCGCCGCCGAACAGCTCGCCCAGCGGGCTGTTGCCGATGCCGAGACCTCCTGACGTGGAGTCCTCTCCGCGCATTCCGCTCATCGCGGACGCTGGCACACGGAAGGAGCCTTCCGCGAGTTCGGCCACGGTCAGGAAGCCCAGCAGGGCCGTCGCCGCGGCTCCGGCGGTCCGCCCGGCCAGCTCATCCGCGGTGAACGGCCGGCACCGTATCCGCCACGAGAACGCCAGCCACAGCACCATGGCGCCGAGCAGGGTCACCATGAGCGGCACGGCGTCGACCGTGCCGCTCATGGTCGGGCTCAGCCCTCCGCCGCCCAGCAGGCCCGACAGCCCTCCGGAGCCCTCCGCCCCGGAGGACGCCGCCGCCGGGCTCACCGAGCCCCCGACAGCCATGGCCGTCACCGTGAGCGCCAGGGACCACAGCGATCCCAGGGATTCCGCGTCCAGCAGCCACAGGGCCAGTGCGGAAACGGCCACCATGGCGATGAGGGCGCACAGGACGGCCGCCGCCCCCTCCAGGGCGTTCTCCAAGGGGCTTTCGGGGCGGGCGGGCGCGGCCTGTGCCGACCTTCCCTGCCCGGGTCCGACGGTGATGGCAGTCATGTCAGAGGTACTCCGCTGTGTTTCGGTGACGCACGCGGCGCGGGGCCGCGTGTCGTCGAGCTCGCCCAGCCTGTCCGCCGCGCATGCGAGGTTCCGGAGAGGTCCTGGGAGTTCTCCGGGAATCCGCGGCACTGGCCCAGGGCCGGAGCGTCCGCCGCACGTGCCGAACGCTCCGATTCCCGGGAAACTCCCACGATTTGTGTTCCGGCTCCCCTGCGTCACCGCGCGCACTGCCTGGTGACGGGTGCACTCAGCGGAGCAGCGATCCCCAGCCGCCGTCGATCGGAATGGCCAGCCCTGTGAGGTAGGAGGAGCGTTCCGAGGCGAGGAAGAGAGCCAGTTCGGCAACCTCCTGGGGGGTGCCGCCGCGTTGCATCGCCGGCTTCTGGAGCTTCTCCGGGGCCGCCTGGACCGCGTTCTGGCCCATGTCGGTGAGGATGATGCCGGGGCAGAGCGAGTTGGCGCGGATCCCGTCGGTGGCGTACTCGGTCGCCGCTGCCCGGGTCAGTGCTATGACGCCCGCCTTGGCGGCCGAGTAGACACTGGCATAGGCGCCGGAGGTGGCCAGGGCCGCCAGTGAGGCCCAGTTGACGATCGCGCCGCCGCCGGTGGCGCGCATGGTGCGGATTCCGTGCTTGGTACCGAGGAACACGCCCTTGAGGTCCACGGCCATGATCCGGTCGTACATCTCCAGGGTGGAGTCGGCGAGCGGCGCTCCGTCGGCGATGCCGGCCACGTTCAGTACGGCGTCCACGCGGCCGAATTCGCGTACCGCTGTCTCGAACATCGAGACGACTTGGTCCTCCTGTGAAACGTCGCAGTGGACGGGTACGACCGCCTCGCCGAGTTCGGCCGCGGTGTCCTTCTCCTTTCCGCTGATGTCGGCGGCGACGACCTTGGCACCGTGCTGGACGAACAGCTCCGCGCAGGCTTTGGCCATGCCCGCGCCGGCTCCGGTGATCACTGCGACCTTGCCGTCCATGTCACCCATGCGATTTCTCCTTCTTGTGGTGGGGGCGTTGTGGTGGGGCAGGCATGCCGACGGGCTCGTCGGCAGGCGTGGTAGGGATGTGTGCCGGGGTGTCATGCCTTGATGACGGCGGCCTTCTCCCGGGTGAACTCCAGGACGGCGTCGTGGCCGTAGCCGCTGTCCTTCACGCCGCTGAACGGCAGCTCGTACCGCGTCTGGCGGTAGGCGTTGACCCACACGTTGCCCGCGTCGAGGTCGCGGACGAAGCGGTGGGCACGGGCCAGGTCACGGGTCCACACCCCGGAAGCCAGGCCGTAACGGCTGTCGTTGGCCAGAGCCAGGGCCTCGTCGTCGGTGTCAAAGGGGATGATCACGGCGACGGGGCCGAAGATCTCCTCCTGACAGATGCTCAGCGAGTTGTCCGTGCTGGTGAAGAGGGTGGGTTCGACCCAGTAGCCCCCCGGCAGTTCGGGGACCAGCTCCGGGCCGTGCCGACCGCCGAAGACCAACTCGGCTTCCTGCGCACCGGACTTGAGGTAGCCGACGACACGGTCGTACTGCTCCCGGGAGATGAGGGGGCCCATGGTGGTGGCGTCGTCGGCCGGGTTGCCCAGGACGATGTCCTCGACGATCGCGCCGATGCGCTTCAGCATCTCGTCGAGGACCGGCCGCTGGACGAGGATCCGGGAGCCGGCCACGCACACCTGGCCCGCGTTGCCGGTGAAGATGGACTCGACCGTCACGCCCTGCGCCGCCGCGTCGAGGTCGGCGTCGGCGAAGACGATGTTGGGGGACTTCCCCCCGAGTTCGAAGATGCTCGGGGTGAGGGTGTCAGCCGCCGCCCGCTGGATGGCCCGGCCGGTCTGCGTCGACCCGGTCATGGTGACTTTGCGGACGTCCCGGTGCCGGACGAGGGGGTCGCCCACCTCCTCGCCGGTTCCGGAGACGATGTTCAGGACCCCGGGCGGCAGCACTCCGGCGACGAGAGCGGCGAAGCGCAGCGATGACACGCTTGCCTGCTCCGGGGGTTTGACGACCACGGTGTTGCCCGCCGCGAGCGCCATGGCGGCCTTGTTGCACAGCATCGCCAGCGGCGCGTTCCACGGAACGATCGCCGCAACGACTCCGTAGGGCTCGCGCCGGGTGAAGCCGAAGCTGGTCGGGTCGAGCACGACGCTGTCGCCGGTGACCGCCTCCAGCGTCCGGCCCGCGGCCTGGTTCCACACGAACGCCATGCCGATTCCGGCGCGTTGAATGTTCTCCCTGAGAAGGCGGCCGTTGTCGCGGGTCTCCAGCCGGGCCAGTTCCTCGCCGTGTTCGGCGAAGACCTTCGCCACCTGCTGCAGGTGGAAGCCGCGGACCGCCGCCGGCAGCGCCGACCAGCCGGGGAATGCCTCCTTCGCGGCGGCGACCGCGGCGTCCACGTCCGCCTGGCCGCCGGCGGGGATCCGGGCCCAGACCTCACCGGTCGCCGGGTTCTCCGCGTCGAGCCATCGCCCCGACTCCGGTGGTCGCAGCGTGCCGCCGATCAGGTTCCGATACGCCTCAGTCATGCTTCGCCTCTTTCCGCAAGTGAACTGGCCTCCGCCCACGAGAGGGGCGGGGCGGAACGCCATGTGGCGCAGGGGGGCGCACGCCATGACGTCCAGGGCCTGAAGCCGCTAAACGATTTGACGCTATCGTTTTTTTGAAGCAGGCGTCAATGAGCAGAAACCGCACTTCACGCGGCTTTTTCTAGTTCGTTCTTACGGATACGACCCACGGATGACGGATCCAACACCACTTACTTCTCAGGTAGGTTGTTCCGCGACCCCCATCAAGTGAGAGTTGCTATCGGTACGGAGAGTCGAGCGGTTCTTCGCAACGGCTCAGCAAAGGAGACATCTGATGCAACTGACAGCCGACATCGACGCCCCAGGCCGCGGGGCGGCCTCGTGAACCGGATCGTGGTGGTCGGCGCCTCGGCGGGCGGACTGGCCACGGCGGAGGCACTGCGCCGGGCGCGCTACGACGGTGCGATCACCCTCGTCGGCGACGAACCCCACGCCCCCTACGACCGCCCACCCCTGTCGAAACAACTGCTCAAGGGCGACTGGCAGCCGGACCGTCTGGCCCTGCGCCCGGCGGCGGACATCTACGCCCTCGGCCTCGATCTGCGCCTGGGAGCGACCGCCGTAGGGCTGGACCGCGATTCCCGCCAGGTGCACCTGGCGGACGGAAGCCGGGTGCCGTACGACGCGCTGGTCGTCGCCACCGGTGTCCGCCCGCGCCGCCTGCCGGGCTGCGACGGCGTGTCCGGTGTGCATGTGCTGCGGACCGTCGGGGACGCGCTGGCGCTCAAGGAACGCCTGTGGCCGGACCGCCGACTGGTGATCGTCGGAGGCGGCTTCATCGGGGCGGAGGTGGCAGCCACGGCCCGCGCGCTGGGCGTCACGGTGACGCTCGTGGAGGCGGGCACGGTCCCCATGGGCCAGGCCGTCGGCGACGAAGCCGGACGGTTCCTGACCCGGCTACAGCTGGCCCAGGGCGTGGACGTGCGCACCAACACCTCGGTCCACGAGATCCAGAGCTCCGCCGGCCGGGTCACCGGTGTCCTGCTGTCCGACGGCAGCGTCCTGCCCGCCGACGACGTCCTCGTGGCCATCGGCTCCCTGCCCAACACCGAATGGCTGGACAGCAGCGGCCTGGTCCTCCAGGACGGGCTGCTGTGCGACGAGTACTGCGCCGCGGCGCCCGGCGTGTACGGAGTCGGCGACGTGGCCCGCTGGCACAACCCGCTCTTCGGCACGCCGATGCGCATCGAGCACCGTACGAACGCCGCCGAGCAGGCCATGGCCGTCGCCCGCAACCACCTCACCCCCGACCAGCGACGTCCGTTCGCGCCGGTGCCGTACTTCTGGTCCGACCAGTACGACGTCAAGATCCACGCGTACGGCTACCTGCGCGGTCACGACGAGGCACTCGTCCTGCAGGCCGAGGACGCGCGGCGGCTGCTCATCGTCTACCGCCGGGGCGAACGGCTGACCGGCGTACTCGCCGCGGGGCTGCCGCCCAAGGCCGTACGCGCCTGGCGTTCGCTCGTCGCGGCCGGCACCGCCTGGACGGAAGCCGTCATCGGCGCCGTCGTCGCATAGCCCCACATCCGCAGCTCCCCTCTACCCGCCAACCCCCACAACCCCCACTGGAGGACCCATGAACACGGCCACCGACCCGACCGGCAACCTCGATCTGCCGGCCTACCCCGCCGCCCGCTCCGCACGCTGTCCGCTCGATCTGCCCGCCGAGTACGAGCAGTGGCGCCTGGGGGACGGGCTGCAGAAGGTGCGGCTGTGGAACGGTGAGACCGCCTGGGTCGTCACCCGCCACGAGGACGTCAAACTCGTCCTGTCCGACCAGCGCATCAGCGCCGACACCATCCGATACCCCCGGATGCACCCGGGCGGGGAACAGCAGCAGGTACCAGCGTTCCCGCGCATGGACGACCCCGAGCACGCCCGGATCCGCCTGATGCTGACCAAGGACTTCACGGTCAAGCGCATGGAGGCGATGCGCCCCCAGGTGCGGGCGATGGTCGACCGGTTCATCGACGAGATGACCGCCAAGGGCGACTCGGCCGATCTCGTCGCGTCCTTCGCGCTTCCGATGCCGTCCCTGGTCATCTCCCTGCTGCTCGGGGTGCCGTACGAGGATCACGAGTTCTTCCAGAAGCACAGCATCACGATCAACCAGCCGGACGTCACCCCGCAGGAGAAGAGCCATGCGAGCGCCGAGCTGTTCGGTTTCCTGATGGAGCTCGTGCAGCGCAAGCAGCGCGAGCCCGGCGACGACCTGATCAGCCGGCTGATCGCCGAGCGCGTCGAGACGGGTGAGCTCAAGCCGGAGGAAGTGGCCATGAACGGCCTCGTCCTGCTCATCGCCGGCCACGAGACCACCGCCAACATGATCGGCCTGGGCACACTGACCCTGCTGGAGCACCCGGAGCAGGCGGCCCTGGTCCGGGACAGCGACGACCCCAAGGTGGTCGCGAACGCCATCGAGGAACTGCTGCGTTACCTCTCCATCGCCCAGGACATGATCTGGCGCGCCGCCCACGAGGACCTCGTCATCGGCGGCCAGGAGGTCAAAGCCGGCGACATCATCGCCGTCAACCTGCCCGCCGCCAACCACGACCCCTCCTTCATGGACGACGCCGGCTCCCTCGACATCACCCGCAGCACCCGCGGCCACATCGCCTTCGGCTACGGCATCCACCAGTGCCTCGGCCAGAACCTCGCCCGGGTGGAACTGACGGAGGCGCTGCCCCGGCTGCTGCGCAGGCTGCCCGGCCTCCGCCTGGCCGCACCCCTGGAAGAGATCCCGTTCCGGGGCACCATGGCCGCCTTCGGCGTCCACGAACTGCCGGTCACCTGGTAGGCGAGGGAACCCACAGACGGGCCGCCTCCGCAGCGGAGGGGGCCCCTGGCGCCGCCACACCGGGGACAGGTCGGGCGGCGCACCGTGGGACTGGCGGTTCGCGCCACCCCCGGCCGCCGGTCCCACGACCCCCTCCAGCGGCAGACCCAGGAGAAGGACATGAGATGCCTGCAAGACAGACGGATCGTCATCGCCGGCGGAGCCACCGGGATCGGCGCCGCCACGGCCGAACGGCTCGCGGAGGAGGGCGCGTCGGTGGTCATCGGCGACTTGAACCTTTCCGGCACGGAGGCAACGGGCAGGCGCATCGCCGAGGGCGGCGGAACCGCCGTCTCCGTGTACGTCGACCTGGCAGACGAGCGCTCCGTGCGGGCGCTGATCGATCGCGCCGTGGCCGAACTCGGCGGGCTGGACGGCCTTTTCAACGTGGGTGCCAATGTTCCGGACGCGGTGCCCGACCGGGACACCGACCTGCTCGGCATGGATGTGGAGATCTGGCGCCGTACCTTCGAGGTAAACCTGCTCGGACACACCCTGGCCTGCCGGACGGCCATCCCGCATCTGCTCGCCGCGGGCGGTGGCGCCATCGTCAACTGCTCCTCCGGAGGGACATCGTCCGGTCTGCCTGTTTTGCCCGCGTATTCCTCCTCGAAGGCCGGGGTCAACGCCCTGGCCCGGCACATCGCCTCGCGCTGGGGCCGGGAGGGGGTCCGCTGCAACGCGGTGGCACCGGGCCGAGTCGTGACCGAGTCCCTGCAACGCCAAGGCACCCCGCGCCGCAGCCGGGACACGACATCCGAAGCACCCGATTCGGCAGGCCCGCCGACATCGCCGCGACGGTGGCCCTGCTGCTCTGCGACCACGGAGAGTGGGTCAACGGCCGGAGGTGGTCGGTCCGCGGTGGCGCGAACCTGCGGGAGTGAGGCAGCCGTGGGCCACGGCTCTTCGTCAGGCGGGCCGGGAACCCCGTGTCCGCGTCTGCCTGAGCGGCTCCGGCGACAGAAGCGCCGTGGGCTGCGCAGGAGCAAGGCCGTCGAGCATCAGGGTGATGTAGCGCTTCCACCCGTCACTGTCGGGCTGCGTCGTGTGCAGAACACTGAGCAGCATCACCGTGATCCGGTGGAGGTCGTCGGGAACGAGGTCAGCGCGGACACGTCCGGCGATCTGTGCCCGTCGCGCCACGAGGATCAGCGCCTCGTAGAACGGTGCGGAGAGCTCCGAAGCCAAGGAGCCGGCATGGCTCATCGCGCCCAGCATGGCTCGTTCGCGTGCCGCGAAGGAGACCGATGCCTCCCACAGGGTCGCGAGCCCCCGCAAGGGATCGCTGTCATCGAGCGCTCGGCTGATCGCGGGCGCCATCTCCTCGGTGATCTTCTGCTCCAGCGCCGCCCGGACGAGTTGCTCCTTGTTCGGGAACCGTCGGTACAACGTCGCGATGCCGACACCGGCGCGACGGGCGATCTCCTCGAGTGAGGCATCGGGGCCACTCTCGGCGTAGATCGCGCGCGCGGCCCGAAGGATCTTCTCGGAGTTGCGGGCGGCGTCGGCGCGCAGTCGACGCGGAATTTCACCAGTCACCGTTCCACTTTAGCAACCGATACCGAACTATCCATTGAGTTGAACACACCGATCGCCTTACCGATAGCATCCTCTCGGTTAGTGAGTTCCTTTGCCCCGCCAAGGAGTCGACCATGCCGGTCTCCCGGCCCGCCACGTACCCGTTCATGGCCGAGAAACTCGATCTCAGCCCTCTGTACTCCACGCTCAGGAAGGAGCAGCCACTGAGCCGGGTCCAGCTCCCCTACGGCGAGCCCGCCTGGCTGGCCACCCGCTACGAGGACGCGCGGTTGGTCCTCAGTGACCCCCGCTTCAGCCGGAACGAGAGCGTCCACCGCGACGAGCCACGTATGCGGTCTTTCCCCACCCCGCCGGACGCTCTCATGATCATGGATCCGCCGGAGCACGCCCGCCTCCGCCGGCTCGCGGCCAAGGCGTTCACCGTCAAGCGGGTCGAGGACTGGCGGCCCCGGATCGAGCGGATCGCCGCCGCTCTGGCTGACAGGATGCTCACCAAAGGTGCTCCCGCCGATCTGGTCACCGACTTCGCGCTGCCGTTACCGATCAGCGTGATCAGCGCCCTGCTCGGAGTGCCCTTCGAGGACCGGGAGGAGTTCCACGTCTGGGCCGAGGCGTTCATCGCCACCACCAAGTACACGGCGGAAGAGGCGGCCGGGCACCGGGAAAGCCTGACCGCGTACATGGCCGGCCTGATCGCCGAACACCGCGAGAATCCCCGCGACGACTTGATCGGCGACCTCGTCGCCGCACGGGACGAGGACGACCGGCTCTCCGAGGGAGAGCTGCAGACCATGCTCTCCGGCATCCTCGTCGGCGGCTTCGAGACCACTGCCACGCAGATCACCGACTTCGTGTATGTGCTGCTCACCCACCCCGAACAGCTCGCGATCCTGCGCGCCGATCTGGACCGGATCCCGCAGGCGGTGGAGGAACTCCTGCGCTTCGTCCCGCTGTCCATCGGCACCGCCTTCGCGCGCTACGCCCTGGAGGACGTCGAGGTCGGTGGGGTGACGGTACGGGCCGGCGAGGCGGTGACGGTCGCCCTGCACTCGGCCAACCGGGACGAATCCGTGTTCACCTACCCCCACCGGCTCGACCTGGAGCGCCATGAGGCCCCCCACCTCGCCTTCGGGCACGGCACACACCACTGTCTGGGTTCTCCGCTCGCCCGGGTGGAACTGCAGGTTGCCCTGCGCACCCTGCTGACCCGGTTCCCGGGCCTGCGGTTCCACGAGTCCGAGGCGGACGTCGTCTGGAAGTCCGGAGTGCTCACCCGAGGTCCGGAACGCCTGTCACTCAGCTGGAACCACGACTGATCTGCCTCCCTCGACCCCAGACCCCCCGCTACAGCAGACACCCCCACACCAGAAGAGAGAAAACATGCACATCGAATTCGACGAGCCCAAGTGCGTCGCCGCGGGACAGTGCGTCGTGGCCGCACCCGAGGTCTTCGACCAGCGTGACGAGGACGGGATCGCCATCCTGCTCACCGAGAACCCCACCGCCGATCTGCACGAGGGCGTGCGGGAGGCGGCGGCGATCTGTCCGGCTGCTGCCATCCGTCTGAAGGAGTAGCCCGCACTCCCTCCTCCCCGCAGCCGGGCTACCGCCCGGATCGGGCGGCGCTCCCCACTTCCCCGGGGAGCGCCGCCTCACCCATGCGCCGCGCTACTGCGCCCCCTGTTCCCCGCCCACCTACCTGAGAGGCCCATTCATGTCCGCAGCATCATCCCGGCGGGCCGCCAAGGAGGCGTCCGCCACTCCGCAAGCGAACGTCATCGTGGCGGTCCTGGCCATCGGCGGGATCGTGGTCTCGCTCATGCAGTCCCTTGTCATCCCACTGATTCCCGAGCTTCCGGAACTCCTCAGCGCCTCCCCAGCGGATACGGCCTGGGCCGTCACCTCTACACTGCTCGCCGGCGCCGTCGCCACCCCCGTCGTGGGACGACTCGGTGACATGCACGGCAAGCGGCGCATGCTGCTGGTCAGCCTCGCTCTCCTCGTGGCCGGCTCGGTGGTATGCGGCCTCAGCAACTCGCTGGCCCCGATGATCATCGGCAGGGTCCTTCAGGGCTTGTCCGCCGGCGCCGTCTCACTCGGCATCAGCATCATGCGCGACGAACTGCCCGCCGAGCGGCTGCCCGGCGCGACCGCCCTCATGAGCGCGTCCCTCGGTATCGGCGGCGCGCTGGGGCTGCCCGCGGCCGCCCTGATCGCCGACCACTTCGACTGGCACGTGCTCTTCTGGACCTCTGCGGTACTCGGCGTCCTGTCCATCGCACTTGTCGTGACGATCGTCCCCGAATCCGAGGTGCGCACAGGCGGCCGTTTCGACCTGGTGGGCGCGGCCGGGCTCTCAGCCGGGCTGATCTGTCTGCTGCTGGCCGTGTCCAAGGGAGCCGACTGGGGCTGGAGCAGCGCGAGCACCCTGGCCCTGTTCGCCGCCGCAGCGGTCGTACTGCTCCTGTGGGGGCGTTTCGAACTGCGCGTCAGCGCGCCGCTGGTCGACCTGCGGACCACCGCCCGCCGCCAGGTTCTGTTCACCAACCTCGCGTCCGTCGCCATCGGCTTCTCGATGTTCGCGCTGTCCCTGGTCATGCCGCAGCTGCTGCAGTTGCCCGAGCAGACCGGCTACGGCATGGGCAAGGACCTGCTGACCGTCGGTCTGACCATGGCGCCGATGGGTCTGGTGATGATGGCCACGGCCCCGCTCTCGGCGCGCGTCACCAAGGCACGCGGCCCCAAGGTCACCCTGATGATCGGCGCGCTGGTCGTGGCCGTCGGATACGGGATCGGCATCGTGCTGATGTCCGCGATCTGGCAGCTGGTCGTGGTCGGCTGCATCGTCGGCGCAGGCATGGGGCTGGCATATGGCGCCATGCCCGCGCTCATCATGGGCGCGGTACCGGTGTCCGAGACCGCCGCCGCCAACAGCCTCAACACCCTGATGCGCTCCCTCGGCACCTCTTTCTCCAGCGCCGTCGTCGGTGTGGTCCTGGCACAGATGACCACCGACTTCGCGGGCCACGCCCTCCCCTCGGAGAACGGCTTCAGGACCGTCCTGGCCATCGGCGCCGGCGCCGCTGCACTGTGCTGTGCACTCGCCGCCTTCCTGCCCGGCCAACAGGGCCGCACCGTCCCGATGCGCACACCGGCCAAGCCATCGGAGTCGACGAAGACCACCTCCTGACGTACGGCGCACGGCATCGCCATGCCTTTCGCGCGGCTTGCCGCCCGCCCATCAGACACCCGAATCCTCCGGATGAGGTCCGGTAGTACTTCAGTAGTAACCACCGCCTCCCAACTCACTTCCGGAGTACAGGGGACGCCTGGGAAACCACTCCTAGAATGGGGTGGAAACCAGAGAAGGGATATTTCCGTGAATTCCATTCGAAGCGATAAATCGTCCTTCTTCAGGTGGCTCGCCACAGGACTCGCTGCGGTGGCCGCCACCTGCGTTCAGCGTCAGGCAAAAGTACGCGAGCCGACGCACCATGGGACTGCGACCGCGACGGGACGATTTGCAGCTCCTTTTGATCCACGAATTCGAACTGCTCATCAGTTACCCACCTGCCGCAATCAGGTTCTCATGTCCTTCAATTCTGGTAGCAGCAGACAAAAGCAGGAGTACGCATGCGCATCGCGAACGATCAGGTCGCCGTCATCACCGGAGGCGCAAGCGGCATCGGCTACGGCCTCGCCGAAGCCCTCGCAGACCGCGGAGTGCGGCTGGTCATCTCCGACATCCGCGAGGAGTGCCTCGACAAGGCGAAGGCGTCACTGATGGCCGCCGGCGCCGAGGTCACCGCCGTGGTGGCGGACGTAAGCGATGAGACCTCAGTGCGCACACTCGCCGACCGGACCATCGCCGCGTACGGGCGAGTGGACCTGGTGTGCAACAACGCCGGCGTCGTCTCCCATCCCGCTCCCATGTGGGAACAAGGGGCGCGTATCTGGGAGTTGATGATCGGCGTCAAAGTGCTCGGAGTCGTCCACGGAGTCAATGCCTTCGCTCCCCTGCTCATCGAGCAGGGGAGCGGTCACTTCCTCAACACCGCATCCTCCGGAGGTCTCGCCCCCCTCCCCGACCTCACGCCGTACACCACTACCATGCACGCAGTCGTGGGGCTGACCGAGACGCTCGATCAGGAGCTGAAGCGCGTGGCGCCCACGCTGGGCGCGACCGTGCTCTGCCCGGGGCTCGTCGACACGCCCCTCGGCCGGAACTCCGCAGCGCTCGGCGCCATCAACCTGCAGGCCGGCGCTCCCCTTTCGATACAGAACGCCCCCGCACGCTTCGGCGAGAAGCTCTCTCCGCGCGATGTCGCGGTCTCGGCGATCGCCGCCATCGAGGCCGACCGCGTTCACGTCGCCCCTGGCGCCGACGTCTCCGAGCGAGCTCAGGCGCGCGTCACGGCCCTGCTCGCCGACATCGCTGCGAGCTGATTCCGCCCGAATCTCCACCGACTGCAAGCAGGATCACAAAGACGCCGACCGGGTCCGCTCCGCGCAGCCCGGGCCGACGACGCCTTGAGGCGGTACGGGCCGCGCATGCCCGGGAGCGCCCTGCCCAAGGCACTCGACCACGGCCGAGGCTACGCGGCCCCCGGCCCGACACGCGCACCCGGACACGCGCCCGCAACCTCTGCGAAGCCCTCGCCCTGCCGATCGGGACCCCACCCATAACCAGCGGTCATGTCCCCACCTCAACCACAAAACGGACAAGAGCTCACGTTCCACACTCTGAGTCCGCACATCAGGAGCACGTCATGGAAACACCGACCCCCGTCGCCAACGTGAGCGGGCACGAGCCGGCTTCGCCCGAGGCGGACCGGAAGCGAGAGATCGTCAAGCGCGTCTTTCTCTTCCTCATTCCTTTCGTCATGGTCACGATGATGTACGCGACCTACATGGGCACCATGCACTCACCGAAGACCCGGGACATGCCGGTCGCCGTGGTCGGTTCGGGGGCCGTGGCCGAGTCTGTCGTCGACGAGCTGAAGTCGGTCCAGGACGGCGCCGCCGATCCCCGGCTGGTCGCCGACCGCGACAAGGCGCTCGACCTGCTCAAGGACCGTGACGTCGCCGGTGTACTGCTGATTCCTGCGGACGGCGCCAGGGAGGCGACCGTCTACACCGCCCAGGGAGCCGGCGCCTCGCAGGCCGGAATGGTCAAGCAGATCCTGGCCCCGGTGGCGGCGGGCCACGACTGGACGACCAAGACCCAGGACATCGCACCGCTCCCCTCCGGGGACAGCGCGGGCATCGCCGTGCTGCTCGCCGCGATCGGCATGATCATGGTCGGGTACGTCCCGCTGAGCGGGATGCTCACGGCGGCACCCCACCTGCTCGTCCTGCGCAGGTTCCTGCCACTGCTGGCCGGCTGGGCGGTGGTGACCAGCACCGTGACATGGCTGATCCTGGGGCCGATCGTGGGGGCTGTCGACGGTCACTACCTGCCGTTCGTCGGGATCGGCCTGCTGGCAACAGGAGCCGTGGGCATCGGTCAGCTGCTGTTCGCCAGAACCCTGGGCGGGCTGGCGGTGCTGCCCGGCATGCTGCTGTGGGTCGTCTTCGGCGTACCCTCCTCGAACCTCGCCACGCCGATCCACGCGATGCCCGACTTCTTCGGCTTCCTGCACAACGTGCTGCCGCTGCCGGCCGCGGGGGAGGCACTCCGGTCAGTCATCTACTTCGACGGCCGAGGGGTGGGCAAGCACCTGCTGACACTCGCCATCTGGATGGTCGCCACTCTCGCGCTCGCCCTCCTGATGGAGCGCCGCAAGGGGGCCGCCCTCGCGAGCGTTCCGGAGTCCGACAACCCCGACGACCCGCGGCCCGCGATGGCCGGCGGCCCAGTGCGCTCCAAGCGGGTCCGGTACTTCGCGGTGGCCGCTTTCCCGCTGGCCATCCTCACCGCCGTCGTCGGCATGATGAGCGCCTCCCTGCACCAACCGGAGATCCGCGACATGCCCGTCGTGGTCGTCGGCGCTTCCCAGGCACAGACCGAGCAGGCGACCAAGGGCCTCCAGCAGGGCCTGGGCGACCTGGTCTCCCTGACCACCAGCACCTCCGTCGACAAGGCGACCGATCAGATCCGCGAGCGCGGAATCGTCGGCGCGTACGTACTGCCCACCTCCAAGGGCGGCGAGGCGAAGCTCTACACCTCCTCGGCGGCGGGAGCCGGCCAGCACAACGCACTGCGGGGGATGTTCCAGCAGATCACCCAGAGCCAGAAGATGCCGCTGGAAATGACCGACATCAAGCCGCTGAACGCCTCCGACTCCAACGGCAGCAACAGCATGTACGCGGCCATGTCGTGGATCATGTCCGGTTTCGTGATCATGGCGGCGCTGCGCGGCGGTGCGCCGGAGATCAACCGGCTGCGTCAGCTCCTGCCGATGCTGGCGGGCTGGGCGGTGGGCATGGCCGTGTGGTTGTGGGTGCTGTTCGACGTCCTGATCGGCGCGATCAACGGTCACGGCTGGGCGATGGTCGGCTTCGGAGCACTGACGATCTTCAGCATCTCGATGTTCACCGCGGTGTTCACCCGCACCCTCGGCATCGCCGGAATCATTCCCGTGCTGGTGATCGCCCTGATGATCGGGGTCCCGGCCTCCGGTGGAGCCATCTCCCTGTACATGGTCCCCGAAGTCTTCCGCGACCTGAACGACGTCCTGCCCCTGCCCGCCGCGGTCGACGTGGCCCGCGCCGCGGTCTACTTCGACGGCGCCGGTATCGGCGGCCACTTGGCGACGATTATCGGCTGGGGGGCTGTCTGCCTGTTGCTCAACGTGGGAATCGACAGGTGGCTGGCCCGCCGTGACCTCAGGGCCGACTCAGACGCGGATGGCGGCTCCGGCACTCCCGTTTCCGGCCAGGAAGCCGCCCTGGCCCTGGTCGGAACCGAGCCCTCCCGCCGCGGACGGCGGACCGCGCGCACACGTTCCTGACAGGGCAACGTTCCTGGGCGCACTGCGGCACGGCACCGACATGGAGACTGCCGTGCTCGGCGTCGAGGAGGTCGAAGGCGAAGGGCATGTCGATGCAGTGCGCGGCGCTGCCCCAGGTGAAGTGGTAGAGCCGGGCGGGCAGTTCGTGGCGGGTGTGGGCGTCTGTGCGCGGAGCACGGCGTATGCGGCAACGACTTCGGGGACGAGGCCGTTGTCCGCCAGCGTGGCACGCACGGATTCGGCCGGCGCCACGACGTTGAACTCCTTCTGTGTAAATCCGAGCAGCAGTGGCACCCGCGCGGCCATACCGTCGGCGAAAGCGTCGGGAACGGGGACCGGCATCAACTCCCTCTCGGCGAAGGGGCTAGCACCAGGCCAGCTCCGGGAGGGGAGACGGCGTTCTGCAAGGCGAGCAGTTCGTCACCGGTGAGGTCGCGGAGTGCTGTGGCAGTGGCGGGGAGACCCATGCGCTCGGTCATGAGGGTTCAAACGGCGAGGCCGTCTCTGCGACGCTGGGCGGTACACGACCGCACTCGACTGGGATGTCGCAGCGCGGAAGAGACCGGCGGACCCAGCGCAGCCCGGCGATCCAGTCGAGGACGCCGCGGTTGTCGGGAGCGGCGTCGAGGTGGAGCAAGCCCTCGACGCCGAGCCGGTAGCCGATGGAGACAAGGGGCTTGCCCGCTTCGGTATCTCACCACCCGGGCGACGAGGCCGCGTTCGGAACCGTCAGCTTCGCGACGATACGCCCTGCGGGTAGACGCTGCTGACGGCTTGGATCGCCAAGGAGAGCCTGCGCACCTTTGTCCCGAAGTCCAGCGGGTGGCATCCCGTGTCGGGGTCTTCCGGATGGGGACCGTTGGTACTCCGGTAGCAACCGCTGCCTCCCAATTCCCTTCCAGGGTACCGGGGGTGGCCGGGAAATCACTCCTACATTGGGGCCGGGTCCTGGGATCTCGCTCCCGCGGCTCGATACATGCCGATGCCAGAGATGCCTGGACGGGCCTCGGTCGTAATTCTCGTCAGATGCATACGTCACCCCCGACACGAGCCATGCGGAACGGAAGGAAAAGACAATGAGCAGGGTTGGACAGCCGATGCGCAGATCCATACTTACCGGAGGACTGGTGGCCACCGTGGCCGCGCTTTCGAGCTGCTCGTCGAAGACGGACAGCACAAAGACGGAGAACGCGGATGCGGCGAAGGCATCGTCGCCGTCCCCGACCACCCAGGGTTCGTCTTCGGCCGATCGGCCTGACACGCCGTGGGCAGCCTTCGCCCGCCTGATGGACGGCAACAGGCGCTGGGTGGACGGAAAGCTGCTGCACCCCGACCGGGACCCCAGCCAGCGTCAGTTTGTCGCCGAGGAGCAGGATCCCTACGGCGTGATCCTGTCCTGCATCGACTCCCGTGTGCCGCCGGAACTGCTGTTCGACACCGGGCTCGGAGACCTGTTTGTGATGCGAACCGGCGGCCAGGTGGTGGGACCGGTGGTCATCGGCTCCGTCGAGTACGGCCCCATGACGTCGGGGACGCCCCTGATCGTCGTACTGGGGCACCAGCGTTGTGGCGCCATCAAGGCCGCTTACAAGGCGCTCAAGGAGAACAAGCCGCTGCCCGGCAACCTGCAGGCCATCGTCGAGGCGTTGCGGCCCGCGTACGAGGAGACGGCGAAGGCCAAGCACGCTGACCCGGTCGACGCCATGATCCGCATCCACACCAAGCAGACTTCCGCGGACCTGCGGTCCAACGCCGACCTCGCGCCGCTCGTGAAGAAGGGCGATCTGGCTGTCGTCAGCGCCTATTACTCTCTCGACACCGGCCGGGTGGAAGTCCTGACCGGTGCGCCTTCCGCCTGACGGCACGATCCATCCACGCATTCCGTCCCCGAAGGGAATTCCATGCCGCGCACGAACCGCGTCCTCGTGATTGTCACCAGCATCAGCGAGTACGAGAAGGTCGGATACCGCACTGGTCTCTGGCTGGGTGAACTCACTCATTTCCACGACGTCGCTGAACAGGCCGGTTTCGACGTCACCATCGCCAGCATCCAGGGCGGGCCCGTGCCCCTGGACCCGGAGAGCCTCGCCCACACCGTCCTCGGCGACCTCGGCACCGACAAGCGGTACACCGATCGCCAGTTCATGGACAGGCTCAAAGACACCGTGGCCGTGACCCAGGTCGACGTCGACGACTACGACGCCATCTACCTCACCGGCGGTCACGGCGTGATGTTCGACTTCCACCAGAGCCAAGCCCTGGAGACGCTCATCGCACGGTTCTACGAGACCGGCCGGATCGTCTCGGCCGTCTGCCACGGGCCGTGCGGTCTGCTCGACGTCACACTGAGCAGCGGCGAGCCCCTGCTGAAGGGCAGAAAGGTCACCGGCTTCTCCTGGCGGGAGGAAGAACTCGCCCAGCGGGCGGACGCCGTCCCCTACAGCCTGGAGGACCGGCTCAAGGAACTCGGCGCTTCCTACACCACCGCGGACAAGCCCTTCGACGTCTACGTGGTCGAGGACGGCCGCCTCATCACCGGCCAGAACCCCAGCAGCGCCAGGGCCGTCGCCGAGGCAGTAATCCGGCACCTGGCATGAGAAACCCCGTCATGCGGCTCCGACCGTCCCGAGCTCCAGGCACGTCCTGTCCGCCCTCGGCCGGAGTTCGCGGGGGTACCCGAGGGAAGGCCGGCCTCGATGTGTTCCCGCAACCACTGTTCCGTGCTGCTGCTGTGCATCAGTGCGGCCGCCTGGCTGTGTGAGGCGTCGCGGCCAGCCAGCGCCTCGAAGATCGCCTCGTGTGCCGTGACACTCCTGGCGCCGAGTCGAGCGTCGGCCTGGCCTCGCCAGATCCGGGCACGAAGTGTGCGGCCGCGGACGCCTTCAGGAATTGCCAGCCAGACTCGTTCCCGACAGGTGCGACAACGGCGCGCCACCTTGCTGACAGGCGGGGTACGACCGGAGGGCGCGGTCCACGCGGCGACCGTGCTCACCGGCTTTCGCAGCCGTCTGCGGGACGGAGAACCGGTCCACTACTGGATCGACAGCAGGCTTCCGTCCTGCCTGCAGGACATCGGCAGGCACTTCGCCGAGGCGTACACGGCGTCGAACTGGCACTCTCCGCTCCGGTATCTCCCCCGGGCACGAACAGGAGGCCATGAGGCGTGTCCCGGCGGAAATGCCTCGATGCCGGTTCGGGTTGGGCCGATGTCGTCGGTCAACGGACCCGTTCAGTCGACTCGGGGGCCTTGCCCAGGGCCGTACACGAGATGCACCTGGATGTGAGGGGATCGCGCTCAGCGCCCCTTGCGAGCAAGAGGAGTTGACGTTGAGGGCAAATGCCCCTAGTGCGGGTTCGTTTGCGAAAGCCATGGTTGACACGCCCCCTGGACCAACACCGGCCAGTGGTCGCCGCTCCGGCCCGAGCGTGCCTGCTGGGCAGCGGTCCGAATCCCAAGTCAACGAAAACGGAACCGAGTTGAAACGCAGCGACAGGCACGGCAGGTCGACTGTCCAACGCCTGATGGCACCCTTGGCCGTATCCCTGGCAATCGCCTGCACAGTTCTGCCCGCCCACGCCGACCAGAACGGCACGCCCGGCGACGCCGAGGCCCGCATGTACGTCGTCAAGCTCGCCGAACCGCCCGTCTCCACCTACCAGGGCGGTCTGAAGGGTCTGGCGCGCACCGCCCCGCCTCCCAGGAACCGCCTCAGGACGGGCACGAACGCAGTGAAAGCCTATGTGCGGCATCTGGACAACCGCCGTGACAACGTGCTCGACGACTTCCCCGGCGTCAGGAAGCTCTACGAGTACAACTACGCCTTCAACGGCTTCGCCGCGAAACTGACCTCCCGCCAGGCGGCGCAGCTGTCCGCCACCCCCGGGGTGGTCTCACTGACCCCCGACAAGGCCGTCCCCCTGCCCCCGGCACCCGATTCGTCCAGCTCAGCAGCGGCGACGTGGGACACCCGTACCCCGGCGGCAGCCCGCGGCGACCAGCCCCGTCATCAGCGATCCGCGCCCGACGCCGAAGGCCGCACGGCTGGTGCGAAGGGGAACACGAGCACGGCCGACGGCTCGGTCCCCCCTCCCGATATCCCGCGCTTTCTGGGTCTGGACGGTGAGAACGGACTCTGGTCCAAGCTCGGCGGTCCCGAACACGCTGGCGAAGGCACCATCATCGGCGTCTTGGACAGCGGCATCGACCCGACGAACCCGATGCTCGCCTCCCTCTCCGAACCCCGCCCCGACGCCGACGCCATCGCCAAGAAGTGGCACGGCACCTGCGACGCGGGCGATGATCCCGCCCACAAGGTAACCTGCAACAACAAGCTCATCGGCGCCCAGTGGTTCCGCGAGGGCGTCCCTGACCCTACCGCCGACGACATTCCGTCCCCCCGGGACCTGGACAGCCACGGCACCCACACCGCCACCACGGCCGCCGGCAACTACGGCACCCCCGTGGAACTACCGGAGCTGGGGATGCGTGGCAAGCTCAGCGGTATCGCCCCGGCCGCCCGGGTGGCCGCGTACAAGGCGTGCTGGCACGACGGCTGCTGGGACACGGACCTCACCGCGGCGGTCGACAAGGCCGTGGCGGACGGCGTGGACGTCATCAGCTACTCCATCGGCGGACGGCTCACCACCTCCGAATCCATGGAGGCCATGTTCAACGCCGCCAAGGCGGGCGTGTTCGTCTCCGCGGCCGCCGGCAACGGGGGACCCGAGACGGTGGGGAACACCGCGCCATGGATCACCACCGTCGCGGCCGAGACGCATGACTCCGGTTACGACGCCACGCTGATCCTGGGCGACGGCCGCCGTTTCACCAACGTCAGGCTGCAGGCCCCGGTCCCCACAGCCCCGTTGGTCACCGCTGACGACGTGCGTAAGCCGGACGCCGACGCGGCGCAGGCCACACTGTGCGCGCCGGGCACGCTCGACCCCGCCAAGGTGAAGGGGCGGATCGTCATCTGCGACCGGGGCGGGGTGGCCATCTGGGACAAGGGCCGGGAGATCGCGGACGCGGGAGGCGTAGGCATGGCCGTGGCGAACACACCCACCAGTGCCCAGGACATCTTCCCGAACGACTACGTTGTGCCCTCGGTCCAGCTGAGCCAGGAGGAGGGGAAGGCGGTCAGGGAGTACGCGGCCAAGGCCGGTGCCACGGGCAGGTTCGTCTCCGGCACCGTCCAGGTACGCGCTCCGCAGGTCACCTCGTTCTCCTCCGGGGGCCCCGAGCTCTACAGCGGAGGCGACCTGCTCAAGCCCGACATCGCCGCTCCGGGCCAACGCATCCTGGCGGGCGTCGTACCTGACGATGACTCCCCTGCCCGCTTCGGATTCTTCGACGGGACATCGATGGCGACCCCGCACATATCCGGCCTCGCCGCCCTGCTGAAACAGCTGCACCCCCACTGGTCGCCCATGGAGGTCAAGTCGGCGCTGATGACCACGGCGACAACCACCGACAACGAGGGCGAACCCATCGGCCGGCAGGACGCCGATTCCGCCACCCCGCTCGACTACGGAGGCGGCTCTCCCCGAGCCACCCTCGCCGCCGACCCGGGTCTGGTCTACGACTCCACGTCCGCCGACTGGACGGCGTACCTCTGCGGGATGCAGCGGCCGACCACGGTGGACGGCGTCGACGCCTGCGCGAAGGCCCGTTCCCTCGACCCCAGCGATCTCAACTATCCGTCCATCGCCGTCGGTGACCTGGCCGCCCGGCAGACGGTGACCCGCACGGTCACCAACGTCGGCAAGGACACCACCACCTACCGGGCGACGCTCCGGACACCACCTGGCTACCAGGCCAGGGTCACCCCGCAGAGCCTTACCCTGCGCCCGGGAGCCTCGGCGACGTACCGAGTCACCTTCACTCGCACCGACGCGCCCTACGGCGCCTTCTCCAGCGGCTCCCTCACCTGGAGCGACACCCACAGCCAACACCGGGTCACCAGCCCGATCGCGCTGCGCGCGGCCCGCGTCGCCGCACCGGGCGAGATCGCCCTCAGGGGTGAGCGGTCCCTTCCGCTCACTGTACGGACGGACTGGAAGGGAGAGCTGACCGCGCGGGCGGAGCTGTACAAGGCCGAGAAGATCACCGGCACCGTCACCGGTGAGGACCAGGACTTCCCCTCGGCCCCGGGAGCCAGTGCCGCTGACGCGAAGATCCCCGTCCACGTTCCCGAAGACGCCCCCTTCACCCGGGTCGCGGTCGACCCGGCGGACCATGTGCCCGGAAGCATCGTGGACGTCTTCGCCTTCGACAGGAACGGAGTTGAAGTGTCACCCGAGCCGCAGATCGGCTCGCAGGATTACATCGACCTGCCGCCCGGCGACTACGACGTCTACGTGGTGCAGTACGCCACGCCGAAGGGCACCGACAGTCAGCAGTACACGCTGCGCCTGTGGAAGGTGGGCCAGACGATCCCGGCCGTCCGGCCCACCCTCACCCCCACCACCCAGTCCGTCACGCCGGCCGCCCAGAGCCGGCTGACGGTGAAGTGGCCGGACGCCGCGGGAGGCGAGCGGTACGTCGGCATCATCGAGTACGGCGACGGGACCCAGCCCGAAGGGCTGACGAAGCTGGCCGTGACGCCACAATAGCCACCTACGGCACAAAGCGCCGCCCGTGAACCCCGCGAGGTTCACGGGCGGCGGCGTACCCCGGGCGTTTCTCCCTGACGACATTCCCGATGGTTGCGCATCTGCTTCGAAGCGATGTGGGCGACAGGCATGCGGATAGTACTCCGGTAGGAGTCGACGAGGTGGTTTTTAGTTCTCCGGACCCGCGGTCGCAGGGGCACGGGGCCGTAACCTTTCTGGCTGTAGGCGGAGTGAGTCGCCCCCAAGACTCCGTCATGCCCCCACGACTGGAGTTGCAATGCCGCCCCGCGAGGTCTCTGGGTCATCTTCTTACAGACTTCCTTTGTCACTTGCGCTCGTCACCGACAGCGGCCTCGTTCCGAACGATCTGTCGGCGGACCGCGTCCGGCTGGTCACCGAACCATCCGATGTCCGAGTGGATGACGATGTCCTGCTGTTCTACGGACAGGGAATGGCACGCGAATTGATGCGTTTCTGCGTGAAGCTCGAGGGCGTGCTGCCGCCGACCGCGGTGCTGGCGCACTCGTTGGACTGGGACGATGTGTCGCTGGCTCTCGAGCAGGGGGCTACGGGCTATCTGCTGGAGAACCGGTACGCCTTCCTGCTCAACGAGGCACTGTGGTGCACCTTTCGCGGCACCGGATTCCTGGACCCCGTCGTCGCCGCCGCATGGGTGAGGTCGGTTACCGGCCCGGTGCGGGGGACATCCGGCAGGAAGCGGTCGCGAACGGTGACGGAGATCCGCCCGGACCGACGTTCGACGCTTTCACAGCGGGAAGGCCAGGTCATGGATCTGCTCGCCTCCGGCATGAAAGTCCGCGAGGTCGCGCAGCACATGGTGCTCACCGAGAAGTCGGTGCGAAACTACCTGAGCCGCATCTACCACAAGTTCGAAGTACGGGGGCAGTCCGAGGCGATCCTGTACTGGATAGGCCGCCTGGAGCCATCCGTACCCGCTGCTCGGCAGAGAGCCACCTTCATCGATGGCGCGCTGAACCAGCCCATGAGCTAAGGGCATCCCTCACGACACGACCCTATCCACAGCACCTCGCCCCCGCTGGTCGCAGAAACCGCCAGGGACAGGGATCATGCGAGCAGTCGGCCTGACCTTCGGACAGCAGCCCGGCGAGCCCCGACTGCACGCTTCGCCGTCCGGCACATGGGTCCACTCGAGTCGTCCTGCAAACACGGCACTTGGTGTTGTCGGTTTCCGTCATCGTTCACGGATGCACCTTGGTCGCTTCAGAATTATGGGTCCGTCGCATTTGGTAATTCTTTCAGTTGGCACACAGAATTCACCCGCACCAGGGGTGCCTATGGCAGCGGCCGTGCGGCATTCCAACGCAGTTGAGACAAACAGCCACCGGCCGGCTTCACCCGCCAACCCACGGCCACGAGGGCTCCTCTGCGGTGTTGAGGTCAAATGCCTCTACTTTCACGCCAGTCCGGAAGGCACGCTGGACGGGAAACCTCGTCAACAGGCAAGGAAACCTCAGGTACAGATCATCAACGTCAACGTGCCTTCGACCACCGGTAGTGTGCAACTCCAGTGGGACGGCGTCACGATATGCGCGAAACTCAACTCCGCTTCGAAGACTACCGAAACGGGCTTCTACGACCTGGGCGACGAGCCTTTGTCCGTGCCTGCCTTCACCGACGGAGCCTGCACCGGCGCGCCCCTCAACGCGGGCGTCTCGTAAAGGCCGTCCTCCGACGACCACCTTCGGGAGAACAACCCGCGGTGCAGGTACCTCGCCGTCGGAGTCCGTACCACCGAGCACCACTTCCGCGAGTGCGGCTGACCTCACACTCGACGGCCAAAGGGCAGACCGGCCGGTCCACCCCTGCCGAACAACCCGAGGGAAGCCGAAGCCGTCCATTGCGCAGAAAACGCCCGCCTACCGACAGACCGAGCAACTGGAGAGAAAACGTATGTCACAGATAGCCACGACCAGGAAAACATCCCGCCTCCTCAAGACCGCCCTCATTACGGGCAGTGTCACCGCGCTGACACTCGGACTGGCCGGTGCCGCCCACGCCGACGGGATCAAGCCTCTGCCGTACATGGGCGACGGCGCTCCCAAGCAGGAGATGTTCCAGCCGCTCTTCGACTACGACTCGGACGGCTGCTACCCGGCGCCCGCCGTCGACGCGAACGGCAACCTCAACGGCGGTCTCAAGAACTCCGGGTCGATCACAGGTGGATGCAAGACCGGCCACCTCGGCAACGCCAACACCTACTCGCGGGCCAAGTGCGACAAGGGCACCGGCTGGTGCGGCATCGTCTACACCCTGTACTTCGAGAAGGACCAGGTTGTTGCTGGCGCCGATGCCTTCGGGCACCGGCACGACTGGGAAGCCGCCGTGGTCTGGTACCACGGCAACGACCAGTGGCCCAGTTACGTGTCCGTCTCCGCCCACGGGGACTACACCACCAAGCGCTTCAACGACGTGGAGCGGGTGGGCAAGCGCTTCAAGGTCGTCTATCACAAGGACGGCGGCAGCACACACGCCTTCCGCTTCGCAAAGTACCAGGAGCAGGCGGAGGCATGGGGCCCCGACAACTGGGACCGTCCGGCCCTCGTTCCCTACGACAGCCTCTGGAGCACGAAGCGAGCGGCCTGGAATGCACTGGAGAACTCGGACTGGGGCAAGGCCAACTTCCCGCTCCAGGACAAAGGCGACCGCTTCCGCAACACCCTGAACAAGGCCAAGCCGTCCGACATCAGCTTCAACGCCTGGAGCTGACACCCAAACAGGCGTCCCCAGCCTGTCGCCCCGTACGGGAGTGATGCACGGTCGCGAGGTGTCGGCATCTCGCCGAACCGAACCGCACCGGGACAGGTGGAAATCCTCTGCGTCGACTCCAGCCGCCGGTCGGGGCTGGAGTCGGACGTGGAATTGGTCTCGTGCTCGTGGGCAGGGGCAGGCGCGCCGACTTCCGGAAACACCCACACGCTCACACTGCGGGCGGGCGACGGGGACTGTCGCCCTCGCAGGATCCGGTGTGCGGCGGCTCGGGAGATCCGTTCACGTACGTCAAGCTGAACCATGGGCAGGCTGATGCATGAAGCGGCCCATCAGTTTGTCCTGCTCGGCAAAGATCTTGGTGGGCGTTTCGCGGAGGCTCAGCAGCGGCCCGACCCTGGGTGGTCCCGCACATGCTGCAAGGAGTGAAGACGGTGACACTTCACTTGGGGTGCGGCTCCTCTGCAGCTGGTGATGCCGTGCGCCGTTGCCGTTGGCCCTCGGACGGCTGATCGTCGTGTCCTGAGACGTGGTCTTGGAGGCGTCGATGGTGTCGTGGCCGGAGGAGCTCAATCGCCGGGAGGCTGCCGTTCGGCAGGAGATCGACGAACTGCGGGATCAAATCGAGGAGTTGACGGGGCATCTCGCTGACCGTGAGGTGGTGCTGTCCCGGCTGGAGATCGCGCGGGAGACTAGGACCGAGATCCTGTCCGGCGACGAGACGGTCATGGTTGCCCCGGAACGGTTTCGTACCCAACCAGCCCGGTCAGGGCAAACCCCGACGCCGAGTGCCGACTGCGCGTCCGCCTCGCCCGCGTGCGGGTGCGCGATCCGCGCGCCGGCCGCCTGGCGTACCTGAACGCCGAACACCTGGGCGTGAGCGCTGGCCTGACCGGGCGTGAGCTGGCGGTCCGGGAGCGGGATCCGCAACAGGCGGCGGATCTGGATCTGTTCTCCTGCGTCAGGACCCCGTAGCCCGCTCCCCTGCCGCGGACACCTGGTTCGGCGCGGTGTGCGCATCCGGATCGAGGGAAGGTTGCGGATCCGCCGGGGCTTTCGCGGACTTGGTCCTGGCCAGCCACAGGCCGGTGAAGACCACGGTGGCCATGGTGACGGCACCGGCTGCGACGAAGGCGTTGCCGAGGCCGGTCTCCAGGGAGGCGCCACCGGATTGCCGGGCGCGGACGACGGCGCCGAGCCCCGCCATGCCCAGTACCGCGCCGATCTGCCGGGTAGTACTGCTGATGCCGGAGACGAGACCGCCTTCCTGCGGGCTGACCGCCTGGATGGCGGCGCCGGTCAGGGGCGACATGGTCAGGGCGAAGCCGGCGCCGATGGCTCCCAGCCGCCACCACACGTTCCCGTAACCGGTGTCGGCGTGCACCGTGCCCAGCGCCAGCAGCCCTGCTCCCGCCAAGGCCAGGCCGATGGTGACGATGACGCGGAAGCCGTACGGGGCGGCGAGCCGGCCCGCGAACGGGCTGACGACCACCATGGTGAGAGAGACCGGAAGGGTCTGCAGGCCGGCGATCAGGATCGAGCTGCCCTGGACGTACACGAAGAACTGCGAGAAGAAGAACGACGAGCCCATGAGCGCGAACCCCACCACAATCATGGCGGTGTTGGACACGGTGAACAGCCGCAGTGGCAGCATCGGTGCGGAGCGACGCGCTTCGACGACGAAGGCGGCGAGGAGGATCGCCGCCGCGGCGAAGCTCGCCAGGATGACCGGTGCGGTCCAGCCCCGTGCGCCGCCCTCGATCAGCCCGTAGGTCAGGGCCCCCACCGCCAGACAGGACAGCACCGTGCCCGGGACGTCGATCGCAGGGGTGTTCGGATTGCGGGACTCGCCGAGGTGGCGCAGGCCGACCAGCAGCAGAACCACGCCGATGGGCAGATTGACCAGGAAGATCGCGGGCCAGCCGAAGGAATCGGTCAGCACGCCGCCGACCACGGGCCCTGCGGCCAGGCCGATGCCGCTGAATCCGGCCCACAGGCCGATCGCCTTGATGCGTTCCTGCGGCACGGGATATGCGGCGGCGAGCAGGGCCAGCGAGGCGGGGCTCAGCGCCGACGCCCCGACGCCCTCCAGCATCCGGCCGGCGATCAGCCAGCCGACCGAGGGCACGAGGCTGCACAGCACTGATGCCGTGGTGAACACCGCCGCGCCGGCCCCACGGGAAGACCGCGACCATGATGCCGTAGGCGGCGCCGATGCTCAGCAGATTCAGCAGTACCGCCGTGAGCGGTACGACGACCGAGCGGAAGACCAGCATCAGCAGCAGGAACGACATCGCCAGCACGGCGGCGACGAACACCGGCAGGCGTTGGCTGGAGCGTTGGCCCACATCGGACAGGCTCGCGGCGGCCCCGCCGACTGGCGCCGTGGCCGGGCCGTGCCCGATTGCCGGGCAGTACCTCGGTGCGCAGCCGGGCGCTGGTGTCGGCCGTGACCTTGTCCTGAGGGCTGGTGGTCGGGAACACCACGAGGGTCGCGACGCCGGTGGCCCGATCGACGTGCGTCGGCGCGACGGATGCGATGCCGGGATCCGCTGCGACCGCCCCGACGAGACGGTTCAGGACTCCCGAATCACCGGCGGGGTCCGCGGCGATGACAAGAGGACCGTTGGTGCCCGGGCCGAATCCCTCGGCGACGAGGCCGTAGGCGCGGCGCTCGGTACGGCTCTGCGGCATCGAGCCGTCGTCGGGCAGGCCGACGCGCACGCCGAGCACAGGCAGCGTCGCCATCAGCAGCAGCCCCGCCGCGCCGACCGCGTACGGCACCGGGTGCCGGCTGACGTGCCCGATCCAGCGCCGCCAACCGGCGGCTGGGACAGCGCCCGCCACCGTGTCCCGGCGTCGGCCGAGGCGGCCCGACCGCCCGGCCCGAAGTACCCGGCCGATCCAGCCGCGGCCCGGCCCAGCCGCGGGCCCGCCGCACCGAGGAAGGCCGGCAGCAGCGTCACCGACGCGAGCACCGTCGTCAGGACGACGATCGAGACGGCGAACCCGCCCACTGTAATGAACGGCACGTTCGCGACCCCCAGGCCGAGGGTCGACACGACGACGGTGCCCCCGGCGAAGACGACCGGCCGCCCCGCCGCTGCCACCGCTCGTCCGGCCGCCGCCTCTGGATCGAGCCCGCACGCGAGGTACTCCCGGTGCCTGGCGAGCACGAACAGCGCGTGGTCGATGCCGACTCCGAGCCCGACCATGCTGCCCAGGACCGGTGCGAAGGCGGGGACCTCTGTCACCTCCGCCAGCACCGTCATCGTGGCGACCCCGACGGTCGGGTCAGCCCGAAGACCGCCATGCCGATCGGCAGCGCGGCGGCGACGAGCGAACCGAACGCCGGGAACAGGATCGCGGCCGCGGCGAGGAGGCCGATCAGTTCGCTCACGCCGCCGTCGGGGTCGGAGAAGGCGTAGAAGAAGTTCCCGCCCATCTCGATGCGCAGCGGCAGCTCGGCGCGCAGCCGGTCGACGAGCTCGACGAGGGCGTCGAGGTCTTCGGCCGACAGCCGGCTCTGGTCGGGGTACTGCACCCGGACGACCGCGATCCGCCCGTCGGCCGAGACAAGGCCGCCGCGCACGGCGGCGTCCCCGCCCGTGGCGAGCGTCCCCGCCGGGTCGCTCGTGCCGAGCACGTGCGGCAGCCGCTTCACCTCGGCCCGCAGCCGCGTGAGAGCGGTGCGCGGGCCGTCGTCGTCGAAGAACGTCGCACCGCGCGGGGCCGTCTCAGAGGTGCTGTTCGGTGGCGCGGGTGCGGTGGTACTCGTCCTGGCGTTCGTCGGTGATGTACGCCGGGATCGGGAAGTCCCACCAGCCGGGGACCCAGGGGCCCGCGGCGTCGCGGTCCGTGGGGACCTCGATCACGGCGGGGGCCCCGGACTGGACCGCCTTGCGCAGCGTCGGCTCCAGGGACGCGGCGTCGTTGACCTTCCACGACTCGATCCCGAAGGCTCGGCCCATGGCCGCGAAGTCGGGGCTGTACGGCGAGCCGTCGGGGTGGGAGAACTCGGTGCCGATGTGGCGCGAGGTCTGCTTGCGCTGGCCGCCGCGGATCGACATGTAGCCCGCGTTGTTCTGGACCACGAAGATCACCGGTGCGCCGGCGGTGACGCTCAGGGCGATCTCCTGGGATGTCATGAGGAAGTCTCCGTCACCGAGGACACACACGACCGGGCTGTCCGGTCGGGCGAGCTTGGCGCCGACGGCCGCCGGGACGGCCCAGCCCATGGAGGAGAAGCCGCCGGAGGTCAGGTGGGTGCGCGGCAAGTAGACCGGGAAGGTCTGCTTAACGGCTCCCTGGGTGTTGCCCGATCCGGCGACAATGATCGCGTCGCGCGGGAGCACGTTGCGCAGGGCGCCGAGCGGGCGCTGGGAGGTGAAGGGGAAGCGGTCGCTGTCGCGGCGGCCGGCGAGCTTGTCCTCCCAGTCCTGCTTGAGCCGGGCGAGTTCGGCGAGGTACTCGGAGCGGTCGATACCCTGGGAGGGCAGGGAGTCGACGATGGCGGCCACGGCGCGCTGCGCGTCGGCGACGATGCCCACCTCGGCGGGGTAGTTCTTGCCGATCTCGTGCGGGTCGATGTCGATGTGGATGAGCTTCGCGGGCGGGATGGAGAAGCTGATGCCCTTGGCGTAGCTGGAGGCCGACCAGTCGGTGAAGCGGCAGCCGACCGAGATCACGACGTCGGCGGAGCTCGCGATCGCGTTGCCGGTCATCGTGCCGGTCTGGCCGACGCTGCCCGCGAACAGCTCGTGGTCCTCGGGGAAGGCGCTCTTGCCGTTCCACGTGGTGACGACCGGGATCTGCCACTTCTCGGCGAGCGTGAGGACCTGGTCGGACGCCTCGGAGGTGATCGCACCGCCGCCGACCACGATGACCGGCCGGTGGGCCGCGCGCAGCACGTCGACCGCGCGCTCCACGGCCTCCGGGTCGGGGTGCTGGCGGCCGACCGGGATGCGCCGCTCCAGGTCGTGGAGCTGTACGTCCGCCGCCTCGGCCTGTACGTCCATGGGGACTTCGAGGTGTACCGGGCCCGGCCGCCCGGTCAGCATGGAGTTGAAACAGCGGTGCAGGACGAAGGGGAGTTCCTCGACCCGGGTGACGACCCAGTGCCGTTTGCTGACGGCTTCGGCCACCTTGGGGAAGTCGTTCGCCGTGTAGCGGTCGAGTTCCTGCAGCAGTCCGTGTCCGCGCATGTGGGTCGGCGGGCCACCCGTGACGACGAGGACACTGGTGGAGTCCGTGAACGCGGTGCCCATGCCGATGACGGTGTTGCTCGCGCCGGCGCCGATGGAGGTCACCGCGGCCTGTGGGCGGCCGGTGACGCGGTAGTAGCCGTCGGCGAGGTGGACGGCGCTCTGCTCGTGGAAGGTCTGGATGAAGGGGATCCTGGATTCGTCGTCGAGGAAGGCGTCGGTCAGTGACCAGATGCCGTGGCCGGGAATGCCGGCGACGACGTCGACCCCGTAGTTGCGCAGGGTCCGCGCGACGATCTGGCCTCCGGTGAGGACGGGCATGGTGTGCTCCCAATCAGCTGGGTCGGAAGGTGCGATCAGGCGTTCTGACGGGCGGCCCAGGCGAAGCCCTGGGTGCACAGGCGGGTGACGTCCGGGTTCTGGAGGTCGTCGAGGTCATGGCCGACCGCGCTGTAGAAGACGCGGCCCTGCCCCCAGGTGCGGGTCCACGCCTGTGGGATGGTCTTTCCCTCCAGCCAGGGCAGGTGTTCGCCGGTGAAGGTGGACTCGGCCAGGACGTGGTTGTTGGGGTCGACCGACATGTAGTACTGCTCCGAGGCGACCCTGAAGTCCTTCACCCCGGTGGTGATCGGGTGGCCGGTGTCCGTGACGGTGACCTCGTAGGGGTACTTCACGCCTTCGCCGGCGGGGTGTTCGAGGAAGCTGCCGCCGAGCAGCCAGTGGTATTTGAGGCTGGTGCGGAACGCGGCGGCCGCGCCGTGCCAGGCGGCGATCCCGGTGCCGTTCTCCACCGCCCCCAGCAGGTTCGACTCCTGGGCGGCGGTCAGTCCCTCGGACAGCAGGGCGTTGTTCCAGTTGAGCGCGATGAGGTCGTAGCCGGTGAGGTCGGCGTCGAGGGAGAAGATGTCGTTGGTCTTGTCGACGTCGAACCCGAGGTTCTTGAAGATCGGGAGGGCCCATTCCTCGGCCACCTGGTATGGCTTGTGCCCCGGCCAGCCTCCGTACAGATACAGAACGCGGGTCATGCGGTGCTCCCTGAGGTCGTACGGGCAAGGGTTTCGGCGCGGCTGCGCAGGCGCTCGGCCACCTCTATGGCGTCACCCTCCGGCGCGGTGGACTTGCGCTCCGGCTTCGCGGTCAACAGGTAGACCAGACCGACGGCCGAGACGACGAGGAACCCGATGAGTGCGATCCACCGGTCCACGAAGGGGGTTCCGGAGTCGCCGGCGGGCCAGGCGAGAAGGACCATCCCGAGCACGCCGTAGGTCAGGGCCGCCACGGTCACCGGGAAGCCCCAGCGACCCAGCGTCCAGGCTCCGGCGGGGCGCCAGCCCTTCATGCGCATCCGCAGCGCGGCCAGTACGACCATCATGAAGGCCGCGTATCCGGCCAGCATCTGGAACGCAGCAATCTTGGTGAGGGAGTCGGGCGAGTAGTAGACGAACACGAAGAGCAGCAGCGGCAGGACGTTCACGGCCAGCAGCGCGTTCAAGGGGACGCGGTGCTTGCGGGTGATCTGCGAGAAGACGCGGGAACCCGGGAACATGTCGTCGCGGGCGAAGGAGAAGACGATCCGGCTGGCGGCGGCCTGCTGGCTCATCACACCCGCGATGAAGGACGTCATGATCACAGTGAGTACCGCCTTGGTGCCGACGGTGCCGACCGAGCTCTGGAGGATCGAGGGGATCGGGTTGGTGTCCTTGCCGGAGAGGATCGAGCCGAGGTCCGGCGCCGCGAGGGCGTACCCGACGAAAGCGAACAGCGCGGCCACCCCGCCGACGGCGACGGTCAGCTGCATGGCCCGCGGGATGCTGCGGGAGGGGTTGGGAACCTCTTCCGCGATCTCGCCGCACGCCTCGAAGCCGTAGAAGAGGAAGAGCCCGACGAGCGACGCGGCGATGAAGGCCATGACGTAGTCGTCGTGGGTGGAGCTGCTGGTCTCGAAGAAGATCGAGACGGAGTTGTGCCGTTCGAAGATCAGCAGGTAGAAGCCCACGAGGACGATGCCGATCAGTTCCGCGGCGAGTCCGATCTTCGAGATCAGAGCCAGTGTCCTGGTGCCGAAGCAGTTGCAGATCAGGCAGACGACGGTCACGGCGACGGCGATCCACAGGCGCTGGGTGGGGGTGGAGCTGGCGGAGGGTTCGGCGGCGGTTCCGGCGAAGAGGCTGGCCGCGAAGTCCGAGCTGAACAGTGCGGTGCTGGTGATGCCGATGGTGATGCAGCAGATGTATGTCCAGGCGTTGAACCAGGCATAGCGGCCGTTCCACAATCGTCTGACCCACTGGTAGAGGCCGCCCGCGAGCGGGAACTGCGAGACGACCTCGCCGAAGACCAGCGCGACGAGGAACTGCCCGGCGCCGACGATGCCGATCCAGAAGACGGACGGTCCGCCGGCGGTCGCCAGACCAACCGCGAAGAGGGCCACGACACCCACGAGGGGCGACAGGTACACGAAGCCCAGGGCGAAGTTCCCCCACAGGCTGACCTTGCGGTCGAACTTCTGCTCATAGCCGAGTACGGCGAGCATTTCCGCGTCCGCGGCCGAGGAGACAGGGCTCTGGGCCCCGCCTGAGCGGCCTACGGGGGTGGATGTGGGCGCCGAGTGCGCCTCATTGTCCGTAGCTGACATGGCGATCTCCGTGAGTCGAGGGGGACGTGCTCCTTGTCGAACGGCTGCCGGGCCGCTTCAGCGATCCGGCATAAGTCGCGATCCGGCATCGCGGATCAGCTCTGCTCAAAGGTGTGGTCGGTCCAGTCCAGCCGGGCCGATCCGTACCGCGCGGCGCGGACGTCACCGGAGCGCGCGTGTCCCTCGAAGTTCTCGATGCGTGAGGCCCTGCCGCAGATCTCGCCGAGCCGGGCACTGGACCCGGCGTCCCTGATCTCCTGGTAGGTCACGGTCTTGAGGTACTTGCCGACCCAGAGACCGCCGGTGTAGCGGGCCGCCCCCAGGGTGGGCAGCACGTGGTTGGTGCCGATCACCTTGTCGCCGTACGCGACGCAGGTCTTGTCCCCGAGGAACAGGGCGCCGTAGTTGCGCATCCGGTGCAGCGCCTCGCGGGGGTGGGCGGTGAGGATCTGGACGTGCTCGCTCGCGTACTCGTCGGCGAGTGCGTAGGCGGCGTCCAGGGTGGGGACGACGATCACCTCGCCGTGGTCGCGCCAGGCAGGACCGGCGACCCCGCCGGTGGGCAGGCCGGGCAGGAGCTTGTCCACCCAGGCGATGGTCTGTCTGCCCACCGGCTCGGAGGTGGTGATGAGGACGGCTGGTGAGTCGGGTCCGTGCTCGGCCTGGGAGAGCAGGTCCGTGGCCACCACGAACGGGTCCGCAGTCTCGTCGGCGACGATCAGCACCTCCGTCGGTCCGGCGAAGAGGTCGATGCCGACCTCGCCGAAGAGCTGGCGCTTGGCCTCCGCCACGTAGGCGTTGCCGGGGCCGGCGAGCATGTCGACCGCGTCGATCGTCTCGGTGCCCAGCGCGAGGGCGGCCACGGCCTGGACACCGCCCATGACGTAGATCTCGTCGGCCCCGGCCAGGTGCATCGCGGCGATGCTGACGGGCGGCGGGGCGCCCCGGTCCGGCGGGGTTGTCGCGGCGACCCGTTCGACACCGGCGACCTTGGCCGTCAGGACGGTCATGTGGGCCGACGCGGTGAGGGGGTAACGGCCGCCGGGCACATAGGCGCCGGCCGCGCCGATGGGGACGTTGCGCTGTCCCAGAAACACTCCGGGCAGCGTCTCCACCTCGAAGTCGGTGAGGGAGTCACGCTGCGCCCGGGCGAACCCTCGGACCTGCTTCTGGACGAACCGCAGGTCGTCAAGGACCGTCTCGGGGACGGAGGAGACGACGGAGGCGATCTGGTCGGGACCGAGCCGGTAGGACTCCGGCCCCCAGTCGTCGAACTTCTGCGACCAGCGGCGCACGGCGGCGTCGCCGTTCGCCCGTACGTCGGCGATCACGTCCGCGACGGTCTCGACGATTTCCGGACGGCTGGTCCGTGCCGTCTTCACGGCGACAGGAGCCTTGATGGTCTGGTGTTGGGCTGACACTCTGCACTCCTTGCACGGGGTCGTGCCTGCGGGCTTGCCCTGAAGTCTGGGGAAACGGGGGGTAGGGCGACAGGCGCAACGTGTGCAATATTGGGCGCCGGTCCTGCACACACCGAGGTCGTGGCTCATGGCTGAAGTCCTGACGGTTCGCGCCGTCCTGGAGTTGGAGGTGTTCACGCGCACCGTCGTGCGGGTGTACGCCGGGGAGAGGAATCTCGACCGTTCCGTGCGCTGGGTGCACACTGGCGAGATCCCGGACATCCACCGCTTTCTCACGGGTCAGGAGATGCTGCTGACCGCCGGCCTCGGCATGGGCGCGACCGCTCTTGAGCAGCGTGCCTTCATCCGACGGCTCGCTGACGCCCACGCGGCCGTCCTCGTCATCGAACTGGCCGGGCGCATGTTCGACTCCATGCCGAAGGCCGTGATCGAGGAGGCCGAGGCGGTCGGCCTGCCCCTGGTGGGACTCGCCGACGAGATCCCCTTCGTCGAAACGTCGGCCCAGGTCCACGAGGTCCTGGTCGGGATGCGCGTCAAGCAGTTGATCGCCGAGGAGGCCACCAGTCAGGCGTTCATGGATCTGCTCCTGGCGGACGAGGACTACGTCGGCGTCGTCCGGGAGCTGGCCCGGCGCACCGGGCACCCCGTGGTTCTGGAGGACGTCGCCCACCAGATGCTGGCGTACGGCGGCGCGACGCCGGCCGCCGACCGGGTCGTGGACGAGTGGAGTGCGCACTCCCGGGCGATCCACGAACGCCACCCCTCGCTCCTGGCACAGGGCCCCGAGGTTCCGACCGCCTCGGCGGCATCGTTTCGCGAGGTCGCGCCGTGCGCCCGCCAGCCCGTGGTGCTTCGGGGTGAGTCCTGGGGGTGGCTCCACCTTCTGCACGGCGGACGGCAGCCGAGCCCGCCCGAACTGCGCACGCTGGAGCGTGCCGCCGCGGCCGTGGCAATCTCACTCCTGAGCGAGCGGGAGAGCGGCGCCCGCGCCTCCCAGCGCCAGACGGCACTGCTCAACCGGCTGCTGCTCGGTGACATCACGGGAGAGCGGTTCGTGGTCCTCAGCCTGGCGCTCGGTCAGGACCTGCGCGGACGGGAACTCATCGTCGTCACGGCATGGGCGGGGAACGAGGAGCCCGACAAGGACCACCTCCTCGCCCGCCTGCTGCAGGAGGCCGGGTGGCCGGCCGTCGTGGGCGACACCGGGGACTTCGACGTGGCGGTCGTGGGCCTGCCCACCCGCACGGACGCCGGCCATGTCCAGACCCTGTTGGCCGATCACGGGGTACGGGCCGGCATCAGCCGGATCGTGGAGCCGGCGGCCCTTCCGCTGGCGCTGCGCCAGAGCCGCAGCGCGGCCTCCGTCGCGGCGGCCGCCTCGACCGCGGAAGTACGTCATTTCGACGACCTGGGGGCTCTGCGCCTCCTCGTCGCCCTCTCCGAAGGTCCCGAGCTCAGACGTTACGTCGAGGACGAACTCGGTTTGCTCCTGGAGCACGACGCCCTGGTGAAGAACCCTCTGCTGCCCACCCTGCGCGCGTTCCTCGACTGCGGTGGCAACAAGGCGCGGGCGGCAGAGGAGCTGTTCATCCAGCGCCGCACGCTCTACCACCGCCTCGACAAGCTCGCCGAGATCCTCGGCCTCGACCTCACCCAGGTCAGCAACCAGCAGCGGCTGCAACTGGCCGTGCGCGGGCACGACTTGCTGCGCAAACCGACGCTGCGGCGGACCTGACCGCTACGACGCCTTCGTCGCCCTCGCAAGGGAGGGGGCGATCCGCAGGGCGTTCGCGCCGATCGTCAGGGCTGGGTTCAGCGCCGCCGAGGACGGGAAGAACGACGAGTCGGCCAGCCAGAGGTTCTCGACGTCATGGCTGCGGCAGAGCGGATCGAGCACGCTGCGTGCCGGGTCGTGACCCGCGACAGCCGTTCCGCACATGTGGGAGTTGGTCTCGATGCCCATGCGCTGGGTGAAGATCAGCGGATAGCCGGCCCTGCGGACCGCACGGGTCACCCGGCGCACGAGTTCGTGGTGCGGGGCGAGGTTGGTCGGCGTCCAGTCGATGAGAATGCGGTCGCCGTCCACCCGGACCCGGTTGTCCCGGGACGGAAGGTCCTCGGTCGTCAGGTAGATGTCGAGGCTCCGGGCCGCCATCAGCTTCAGGGCCCAGGTCGGCGCCCACGGACGCGCCGGCTTCAGCATGGGCGCCTGGAGCTTGCCCAGCATCTGGAGGTTCCCGAGCGGGAAGCGCGTCCCCGGTCCGGCCTCGTAGAAGTCGTTCAGGCCGACCGTCTTCTGCCACTTCGTGGGGTTGGTCCGCAGCGGGTTCACCCCGACGAAGAACGTGCTGTTGTGGACCATGTAGTTGCGGCCCAGCAGCCCCGAGGAGTTGGCGAGCCCCTGGGGGTGCGCGTCGCCGCCCGAACGCAGCAGCAGGGCGGCCGAGTTGACGGCACCTCCGGCGAGGGCGAAGGACTTGGCGTTGATCCGGAGGGTACGGCCCTCGTGCCGTGCCTCGGCGGCGACCACCTTGCGGCCGTCGGGCGAGGTGATCAGACGGGTGATCTCCGCACCCGTGAGGATCTTGACGCCGTCGCTCAGCGCGGGCAGCAGGAGCCGGTTCTCGGCGTCGGACTTCATCCCGGTCTCGTCCGGACAGCCGTCGGCGGTCGTCACGGCGGCGCGGTCGGCCTGCGTGCTGATGTTCAGGGCGTTCGGGGTGTGGAACGGGTGCAGGCCCTGCCTGCGCAGCGACCGGGAGAAACGCTCGATCTCCGGTTCGTGCTGGAGCGCCGGATAGGGGTACGGCTTGGAGCGGGGCGGCTCGGTCGGGTCCTCACCGGTCTGCCCGTGCACCTGGAGCAACTCCTCCATGGCGGTGTAGAAGGGCTCCAGGTCGTCGTACGAGAAAGGCCATGCCTGCGAGACACCCTCGTGGTGTTCGACCTCGGTGAAGTCGCTGCGCCGGAATCGGGGCAGCATCGCGCCGTAGAAACGGGTGTTGCCGCCCACCCAGTAATAGACGCCCGGTGCGAACGGCTTGCCGTTGCTGCCGTCGTACCAATAACCGGCGTTCTTGTACCGGCCCTTGATGTACATCTCGGCCGGCTGCGAGTTCTCGGGTTCACAAGGGAGGAAACGGCCCCGTTCCACGACGAGTACGTCGAGACCGGAGTCCTTCAGTGCCCAGGCCAGCGAGGACCCGCCCATGCCGGATCCGATGATCAGGACGTCGGCGCTGATCTCCTCGGCGGTACCGGCTGAGACGAGGGCGTCGGGCCGAAGCCCCGGAGGCGTGTAATCCTGACGGACCGGGTCGGACATGAGTCGGGGTCCCCTCTTTGCCATGGTGTTTCGAAGAGATCCTAAGCAGCGGCCCGGATGCAGCACATGCACGGAATGGGTAACGAATGGCGCCCCAAGTGCGCACTTCGTTCATGGGTCGAGGATGCCCGGCGTCCCTAGCCTCTCCAGGGGCGACACGCGCCGATCAGGGCGACCGGACTTCCGCGGAGGCTCAATGGACAGGGAATCGTTTGACTACGTCGCCGTCGGGGCCGGCTCGGCGGACTGCGCTGTAGCGGCCCGGCTGTCCGAGGATCCCGACGTCACGGTCGCGCTGATCGAGGCCGGGCTGCCGGCCACGGGCCGGCTCTTCGAGATGCCCGCCCCATTCTCGCAGCAGCTCAAGACGGCGTTCGACCGGGACTTCGAGACGGAACCCGAGCCGCAGCTCGGCGGACGCCGTGCCTACCTGCCCCGCGGCCGGGCGATCGGCGGCACCAGCTCGATGAACACGATGCTGTACGTCCGCGGCCACCGCTACGACTACGACACCTGGGAGCGGCTCGGCAACCCGGGCTGGGGGTACGACGACGTACTGCCGTTCTTCGAGAAGTCCGAGGACAATGAGCGCGGGGCGGACGACTTCCACGGTGTTGGCGGCCCCCTCACGGTCAGCAACCCCAACTCCGTCCACCCTCTGCTGACGGCATGGGTCGAGGCGGCTCAGGACACGGGCCACAAGTTCAACGCGGACTTCAACGGAGTCGACCAGGAGGGCGTGGGCCACCACCAGCTCGCGGGCCAGCGGCCTCGAGGTCGACCGCCTCGGGACCGTGGGGACGATCCATGTCGGCCGGGAGATCGCGTTGTCCCTCGGCGCGTACAACTCGCCCCATCTGCTGCTCCAGTCCGGCGTGGGGCCGGCCGAGGAGCTGACCGCGGGTGGGATCACCCCGTTGCACGACCTGCCGGACGTGGGCAGGAACATGCAGGATCACACCGGGTGCTTCATCAGCTTCTTCAGCGACACCGAACCGCTCCTGGGACCGGACACCTCCGAGGAGGAGCGGCTCCTGCGCCGACAGGGCACCGGCCCGATGGCGTGGAACGAGACCGGCGGCTTCTTCAGCTCCGGCGACGGCGTCCCCGTTCCGGACATCCAGGTGCACGCCGCGCTGGGCATCGTCCGCGACGAGGGCCTCGCCGCGCCCCTTGAGCCCGGCATGTCGTTCGGCCCGTATGTCGCACGACCCGCGAGCCGCGGCTCGGTACGGCTGCGCCACTCGCACCTTCGGACCTGCACGGGGCCGCCGACGCCGGGCTCGCCCCGGTGTCGGACCGCGACCAGGACATCGACGACTTCATCCGCACGCAGTCGTTCTCCTTACTACCACCCGTCGGGCACCTGCATGATGGGCAAGGTCGTCGACCACGAGCTCCGGGTGCGCGGGCTGGAGAACGTCCGGGTGGCGGACACGTCGATCATGCCGACGCTCGTCACCGGGAACACCCATGCTCCCGCCATCATGATCGGTGAGAGGGCCGCCTCGTTCATCCGTGCGTCAACGGGCTGACGCCCGCGCCGAGATCACACGGTCCGGACGACGGTTCCGCCCGCTTCAAGTGCGGTGACCTCGTCCGCGGCCGCGGACGCGTCGGTGACGAGGGTGTGCACCAGGGCGGCGGGGCCGACGTGGGCGTAGGCGGTGTGGCCGAGCTTGCTGCCATCGGCGGCGGCGATGACGCGGCGGGAGGAGGCGATGGCCGCCTTCTTCACCGCGGCGTCGTCGAGGTCATAGGCGGTCAGCCCGTCGGCCGCGGTCAGGCCGCAGCAACCGACGACCGCGGTGTCGAAGCGCAAGGCGGCCAGGGACGCGAGGGTGAGGGGGCCGGTGAGGGCTCCTTCCGCGGCGCGTGGCTGGCCGCCGGGCACGACCAGGGTGGCCGGGCCGGGTGCCTCCGCGAGCACATGGACGGCCTGGAGGGACAGCGGCATCACGGTGACGGGCCGCTCGCGCAGAAGACGGGCCACCTCCAGACAGGTGGTGCCGCTGTCCAGCAGGACGCTCTCACCGTCGGCGATGAGCGCGGAGATCTCGGCGGCGATCCGGCGTTTGGCGTCGACCGCCTCGTGGGCGCGCAACCCGAAGGGGGGCTCCGCGCCCCGGAGCAGCAGGGTACGGGCCCCACCCCGGACGCGTTCGAGGACACCCTGGGCGGCGAGGGTGTCGAGGTCGCGCCGGATGGTCATCTCCGAGGCGCCGGTCAGCTCCGCGAGTTCCTGGACCGTGGCACCCCCGGAATCCCTGACCACCT
Organism: Streptomyces sp. 4F14; assembly: GCF_048159485.1. Lineage (NCBI taxonomy): Bacteria > Bacillati > Actinomycetota > Actinomycetes > Kitasatosporales > Streptomycetaceae > Streptomyces > Streptomyces sp. 4F14. The sequence goes on along the minus strand of NZ_JBLRVY010000001.1, from coordinate 320,720 downwards.
TCGCGATCAGCCGGTGCCGGTCTGCGTTGTTCATACCGCGATTGAACACCACCGTGAAATGAACAACAACACTGTTCGTTACCGTGATTTCCGAACGCTAGAAATGTTCGCTACGCTGTTCGGTATGGAACGTTCCCTACGAGCCGCCCGCGTGGCGACCTACGTCTACTTCGTCCTGTGCGGCACCTTGATGGGCACCTGGGTGGTGCACATCCCCGCGATCGAGGAACGCGTCGGCATCAGTCACGCCACGCTCGGCGGCCTACTGGTGGTGCTCGGGGTCGGAGCCTTCGTGGGCATGCAGGTGGCGGGTCCGCTGACCGACCGCCTCGGCACCCGCACCGTGGTACCCACCGGCGGTGCACTGTGCGGCACGACTCTGTTCCTGCCCGGCCTCGCCCAGGACCTGTGGACGCTCGCCGCCGCGCTGCTGGTCTTCGGATTCTGCAACGGCTGCCTGGACGTGAGCATGAACGCCCATGCCGTGCACGTGGAGAAGGCGTACGGCCGACCCGTCATGTCCGGCTTCCACGCCACGTTCTCCGTCGGCGGTGTCCTCGCCGCGCTCGCCGGAGCGGGGGCGGCTGGCATCGGCCTGAACCCGGCCGTGACCATGGCCGTCATGGGTGCCGTGGGAGTCATGGTCGCCCTGGCCGCGAAACGTGCCCTGCTGCCGGCCGCTCCCGCCGTCGGGCGCCCCGGCTCCGCGAAGGAGACCGGCGCGTCACCGGCCGTCGCACGCCGCGGCAGCACGGGCAGGGTCTGGCTGCTGGCGGTCCTTGCGCTGATGGTCATGCTGTGCGAGGGCGCGGCCAACGACTGGAGCGCCCTGCACCTCAAGGACGCCCTGGGTGCGCCCGCCAGTACGGCGGCCTTCGCGTACGGCACCTTCGCCGCGGCCATGACCGGCGGCCGACTGCTCGCCGACCGCTTCGCCGCCCGGTTCGGTCCTTCGGCGATCCTGCGGTACGGCGCGGCCACGGCCGCCGTCGGCATCACCCTCGTGATCCTCTGCCCCTGGATGACGGCCGTGTTCATCGGCTGGGCGCTCTTCGGCCTGGGTCTGTCCGGCTGCATCCCGCAGTTGTTCAGCGCGGCCGGGCATGTCGACCCCTCCGCAGCCGGGGCCAACGTCTCCCGTGTCGCCGGGCTCGGCTACGTCGGCATGCTCGCCGGCCCCGCCGTGATCGGCTGGCTGACCCAACTCGTCGCCCTCAACCACGCATTCGTCCTGTTGACCCTGCTGTGCGTGACCACCGCCGTGGGCGCCGGCGTCCTGCGCACCGACCCCGTCGTCGTCCGCCGGAGCGAGAGGCCGGACGACCGCACCCGCGAGCGCGAGACGGCAGCCAACACCCACTGACCGCTTGTGCGGCACGGTCCCTGACAACCGTGCCGCACAAGCCCCTATCTTCCCGCTCGTCACGGACCGGGGAGGGAAGACCTCAGCCGACCGAAGGAGTCCCCGATGTCCGAGTCCCCCGCAGTGCCCGCCCGCGGCAGCGTCGGTGTCATGCTGCCGCTCGACCTCCCCGTCGGCAAGGTGCTGCCCTATGTGCGGCGTGCCGAGGAGCTGGGGTTCGACCAGGTCTGGGTTGTGGAGGACCTCGGCTGGCGCGGTGGTGTCGCCCAGGCGGCCACCGTCCTGGCCGCCACCACGAACCTCACTGTCGGGATCGGCATCATGCCCGCCGGCGCCCGCAACGTGGCCTTCGCCGCGATGGAGCTGGCCACCCTCGCCCAGCTCCACCCCGGCCGGATCGTCGCAGGCATCGGCCACGGCATGCCCGCCTGGATGCGTCAGGTCGGGTCCTGGCCCACCAGCCCCCTGACGCTCATCAAGGAGTACGCGAGAGCACTCCGCCTGCTCATCGCCGGCAAGCCGGGTCCCGAGAACGGCCGGTACGTACGCTGCGAGGGCGTCGTCCTGACCGAGGTCCCCGACATCGTCCCCCCGGTGATTCTCGGCGTCCGCGGCCCCAAGTCGCAGGCCGTCGCGGGCGAGGTCGCCGACGGCCTCCTTCTGGCCGAGCCCGCCGCACCCGGCTACATCAGCGCCTCCCTGCGCAACCTGGGCTCCGCCGCCGCGAACTCACCGCAGATCGTCGCCTACGACGCCGCCGCCGTGGACGACGACGAGGAAGCCGCCCTGGCCCGTGTCCGCGCGGTCCTGGAGTCGGTCGGTGAGCCGCAGTGGGCCGCACACATCGACCCCCTGCCCTTCGCCGAGGAACTGCGCGCACACCGCGCCGCCAGCCCCGACGCCCGGCACTTCGCCCAGACGATGCCCGCCGACTGGGTCCGTCAGCTGAGCATCGCCGGCACCCCCGCCCAGGCCCGCGCGGCGATCGACGCCCGCCACGCCGCCGGCGCGACCAGCGTCGTGCTCGCCCCGGCGGGCCCCGACCGCCTGGCCGCACTGGACTCACTCGCCCGCGCTCTGCCCGACCGGCGCTGAACCGAACGCCCCGCAACCGCAAGGAAAGCGATCCACATGATCACCGACCGCCACCGCATCGTGCTTTTCGACCTCTTCGGGGTCATCGCCCGCCATCAACGACCGGGCGCTCTGGAGAAAATGGCCGCCCGCTGCCACACCTCCGGCGACGCCTTCACCACGGCTTACTGGACCCACCGCCCGCCCTACGACGCTGGCCGGCAGACCGCGTCCGCGTACTGGACCGACGTCCTGCACGCGCTGTCCTGCCCCGCCGACGCCGACATGATCGAGGAGCTGCGGCTCACCGACATCGACAGCTGGTCCCGCGTCGACGACCGCATGGTCACCTACGTGCGGAACCTGCGGGACCGCGTCCGGGTCGCCCTGCTGTCCAACATCCCCGCCGACCACGCGGACGCCTTCCTCGCTGCACAGCCCTGGCTCCATGATCTCGACCACCTCGCCTTCTCCGGAAGAATCGGTGCCGCCAAGCCCGACCCGGCCGCCTTCCAGTACTCCGTCGTCGCCCTGCGGTCCGCACCCGCCGACTTCCTCTTCGTCGACGACCGCGAGGAGAACGTCCGCGCGGCGCAGGCGGTCGGCATGAACGGGCACGTCTTCCAGAGCCAGGACGACCTCGCGGCCGCCGTCGACGCGTGGCTGTGAACCCGATGAGCGGCGCTTGCCGCCTCTCGTCGAACCCGGACGTCCTCGCCACGAGGAACACTAGGCGGGGTGGTCCTCGGTGGTGGTGTTGAGGGCGTAGAGGCTGTTGTCCTCGCTGCCGATGTACACCACGTTGTCGACGACGACTGGTGATGATCCGACCTTGGCGCTGGTGGCGTACGCCCATTTCCTGTTTCCGGTGGCGGAGTCCAGAGCGTAGACGTTTGTCTCGTCGCTGCCGATGTGGACGACCCCGTCGGCCACGGCTGGAGACGACCTGATGTGGTGCCGATGGCGTAGGCCCACTTCCTTTTCCCGGCGGCGGCGTCCAGGGCGAACACGGTGGATCCGCGTCCTGGCCGGCAGGCTGTCGCCATCTGCCCCCAGGGACAGCGCAGCGTCCGCTGGAAGCCGCACCAACAGCAGCGGACCGGCCACTGGCAGTCCAACGTGTTTTTCGAACGCCATGACTGTGCCGCCTGCCCAGTGCGGTCGAAATGCACTCGCGCGAAGACCGAGCCACGCAAACTCGCCCTGGTCCCGCGCGAGGAACACGAAGCGATCCGCGCCCGGCGGCAGCTCCAGAAAACCGACCAGTGGCAGCGGCGTTACGCCACCCGCGCCGGCGTCGAAGGGACCATCGGCCAAGGACTCCGCCGCTGCGGCCTGCGCAGAAGCCGCTACACCGGCCTGGACAAGACCCGTCTCCAGCACATACTCACCGCCACGGCCCTCAACCTCATCAGCACGGACGTCTGGCTGACCCAGACCCCGCCGGCCAAGACCAGGACCTCTGGCTTCGCGCGCCTTCGCCCTGCATAGCGCACCGTCGAATTCGCCAACGGTGTCCCTCATGGGACACGACCCGGCTGGCCACAACGCACTCAGCCCGTCGCCCCTCCGGCAAAGCACGGAATGTCAGCGGGAGGCAGGTCCGGGCGCATCCGGTGCCAGCGCGCCGGGTGACGCCAGCGCCGTCGCGGGCCGACGCGGTGCGGGAGGTGCCAGGTCAATCTCGTCGACGACTTCGGCCGCTGCTTCGTGGACACGACGGAAGGCCGCGCGCCCGGCGGCGCCGCTCAAGCTCGAGGCTGACGTCCCCCAAAGCACCTCCGAAGCTCGTCACGAATCGTCCGTCGCCAGTCGATGTAGGAGAAGAGACATGCGGCGGGGGATGACCTCGGTCGTCGCGATCGAGGTGCTGCTGCGTTGCACACCGGGCGCCAACTGCACGCTCTGCGTGATCCGGTGCAAATCAGCGGTGTCGCGCGCGACTACTCGGAGCATGAGATCTGCATCTCCCGTCGTGGTGTGCGCTTCGATGACCTCTGGAATGGCGCCGATCGCCGCACAGACCGAGTCGATCTGCTGCTGCGACACGGACAGAGTCACGAAGGCGAGTAGGGGTAGGCCGATTGCTGCTGGGGAGAGAGGGTCGCTGGGTGTGCCCAGCGACCCACCGTCGCGGAGCCTCTTCAGGCGCGCGTGCACCGTGTTCCGCGACACCCCCGTCCGGGCGTCAACCGCATCAAGGCTATGCATATGACGGAGGTTTCCCCGAGATGCGGAGTGTGTTGACAGAGGGTCAGATGGTTCTCATGAGCCCATCGGATCACCTGCGGTGACGCCCGTTCCGTGCTGAAAATTGGGGTGGTTGCTGCCTGGTGAGGCCGTTTCCTCTGGCATCTGCGAGATCGTTCATGAGCCCTACCGGCCCCGGCCCGTCGGCACTCCGCTCACGGGCCGCCCCGACACGCCTCTGGAGAGATCAATTTTCGGATGAGCGCGTCGAGGAAGGTGTCGCCGTTCGGGAGCATCGCAGCGACGGTGCGCAGGGTCGTGCCGGTCGCGCCGCCGGAGCCGCTGTCGATGAAAGCGGCGGCCTCGGGGACGTAGGAGATGAGCAGGTCCTTGAAGACGGCGGCGGCGTCCTCGTGGGTGAGGAGGTCGTCGACCGTCATGTCCAGGGACAGCGGCGGGAGTTCGGGGGCGGCGGTGGTGAAGGGGAGGGTCCAGGTGTGACGGCCGGAGCCGGCCTCGACGGTGGTGCCGCTGCCCGGCAGGAGGACGTCGGCGGTGGTGTTCGGGGGGACCAGGGCCTCGACGGTGAGCCGGTCGCCGGCCAGGGACCAGGACACCTCCGCGGCGCCGTACGGGGTGAGCAGCTTCGCCCCGGCGTGGGTGAGGCCGCCGCCGGGCCGCGGCGCGATCCGCAGGCGGCGGTAGCCGGGGGCCGCGGGGGCGAGGCCGGCGACCGTGCGGTGCAGCCAGTCGGCGACGGCACCGAGCGCGTAGTGGTTGAAGGAGGTCATGCCGCTGGGGTTGACGGTGCCGTCGGGCAGGAGGCTGTCCCAGCGTTCCCAGATCGTGGTGGCGCCCATGGTGACGGGGTAGAGCCAGGACGGGCACTCCCGCTGGAGCAGCAGCCGGTACGCCGTGTCGAGGTGCCCGGCGTCGGCGAGGGCGTCGCAGATCAGCGGGGTGCCGACGAAGCCGGTGGCGATCTTGTGGCCGCCCGCCCGCACGAGCTGGGCGAGCCGGTCGCCGGCGTGCGCGCGCTGGGCGGCGTCGGCCAGGAGGCCGAAGCGCAGGGCGAGGGCGTACGCGGTCGGCGCGTCGGACATCATGCGGCCCGCGCCGGTGACGTACTCCGCCTGGAACGCGGCGCGGACCTCGGCGGCGAGCGTGCGGTAGCGCTCGGCGTCCTCGGTCTCGCCGAGGATCCCGGCGGTGCGGGCCAGGATGTCCGCGGAGCGGGCGAAGCAGGCGGTGGCGACCAGTTCGCCCGGGGTGGCGGCGGCGTCCGGGCGTCCGGCGGGGGCGGTGGGGTCGAGCCAGTCGCCGAACTGGAAGCCGCTGTCCCACAGCCGGTTCGCGCCGGCGAGGGACGTCTCGTGGTCGACCCAGGCGCGCATGGAGTCGTACTGGGCGGCGAGGACTCCGGTGTCGCCGTAGCGCTCATACAGCACCCACGGCACGACGGTCGCGGCGTCGCCCCAGGCGGCGGTGGGGGTGTCGGCGCCGGGGACGGCCTTGGGGACGACGAAGGGGACGACGCCGCTCTCGCCCTGTTCGGCGGCGAGGTCCGCGAGCCAGGAGGTGAGGAAGCCCGAACTGTCGTAGAGGTAGGCGGCGGTGGGTGAGAAGACCTGGATGTCGCCGGTCCAGCCGGGGTGTTCGTCCTGGTCCCCCGGTCTCGTACGGCGCCGGACGCCGGGGCGGGGAAGGCGCCCGCCTGAGAGGGCCGTACGGACCCCGCCTCACCGTCATGATCATCGGCCACGCCCCGGCGTCCGGACGGCACGCGGTGTGAAGTACGGTCGGAGCGTGACGACACCGCGCAAGCCCCGTGGCCCCTACCGCAAGGGGCTGGAACGCCGTCAGCAGATCCTGCGCGCGGCGCTGGAGGTCTACAGCGAGCACGGTGAGCGCGGTTCGTCGCTCAAGGAGATCGCCGACCGGGTGGGCATGTCCCAGGCGGGTGTCCTGCACTACTTCGACTCCCGCGAGGAACTCCTGGTGGCCGTCCTGGCCGAGCGGGACGCGGTGGACGTCGAGGCGACCTCCGCGGTGACGACACCGGGCGAGGCCGTCGCCCTCACCGCGGCCCACAACACGCGCCAGCGCGGACTGGTCGACCTCTTCGTCACCCTGTCCGCGGCGGCGTCCGACCCCGAGCACCCGGCGCACGCGTTCTTCACCCGCCGCTACACGGACCTGACCCGGCAGATCGAGCACGGCCTGCGCACGGCCCAGGAGCAGGACGGGGCCCGTACGGACGTCTCCGCCCGCCACATGGCGCGCATGCTGATCGCCCTGTCGGACGGGCTCCAGTTGCAGTGGCTGCTGGAACCGGACGTCGACATGGAGGGGACCATCCGGGCGTTCAACCAGATGTGCCTGCCCAGTTCGTCGGCCTCCGACGAGACGGCCCGCTGAGCCCCTCCACTCTCCCCTGCGCCCCCGTCACAGCAGCCACAGCCATGCCGGACATCTCCGCCGAGGACTCCGTAGGCACAGTCGTCGCCGAGGCGGCCTGCGGGCTCGGCGGCCTGGACACGCTGGTCAACGCGGCCTGCGCGCCCCGCCGGTCGATCACCTCACCTAGGAGCGGGCAGCGTCGCACCGGGTGGCCGTCGGGCTGTCGCGTACCTCATACGGGTGAACAGATAGTCGCACTGCTGCGGCAGTTGAAGCCGGGCCGGGACGGTTGGCGACCGTGACACGGGCGCAGACGGACCTTGATGAGCTGGTTGAGCACTGGACACTGGTGAAGGACGAGCAGGCGCTTGTGGCGGGCAAGCGCGGTGCGACGCGGCTGGGCTTCATCGTCCTGTGGAAGTTCTCCACGCAGAACGGACGGTTTCCCCGGGGCCGGTTCGAGCTGTCGGGCGAGGCAGTGGAGTTCGTCGCGCGGCAGGTGCGTCTGGAACTGCTGGCCCGCTGTCGTACGGAGAGCATCGAGCGAGTAGTGGCTCCGGCGGCCGGCGCCGACCAGGATGACGACGGAAGCGCGATCGCCTACGGCAAGGGCGGGGAGATCGCCTCGAACCGGCGCGACGAGCAGGAGGGGGCCGACCCGCTCGCCCCCTTCGACCGGCGAGGTCCGACCCCTCTGTTCTGGTCGCGCGTCCGGCCCTACGGTGAGGTGAACCTCGACATGTACAGCCGCCTCGGCCTCGCATCGGCGACCGTTCCCGGCCCCCGGGCAGCCACGCCGGCACCTCGCGTGGTGTGACACCGAAGCGTGGCAGCCGAAGAGGGAGAGTCCCGGTGGACCGCGATAATTCCAACGAGCAACCGACCGGACTACGCCGAGGGCTCAACGGAATCGGCCGCATGTTGATGGCAGCTGCCACCGCCTCTCGGGCCGAGCAGGCGAGGCGGGCCGTACAGAGACAACAGGAAGCGGAAGAGCGTGAGGCGCTGCGCGTGGCCCGCGCCGCGCAGAATCCGACTGCTCGTGCCGTCTACACACGTAACGCTCTCCTGCACTGGGTGCATCAGCAGTACCACCACGGTGACCGAACTCCGGTCTGTAATGCTTTCATGGGATCTCTCGATGCCTCGTTCGAAGGAATTCCGCTGGAGTTCGAGGACTTACAGGAGGCGATGGAGTACCTGGCCGAACGAAACCTTGTGGAAGTGATCCACAAGATGAACTGGACGGATCCCGGGCATCGGGAAATCTACACCTCGCACAAGATTTCCCTGACCCGTCTCGGACTCGACTGCGCAGAAAGCGGGATGACCGTGTCGGATTTCCTCCACCCCAGGTCCGCATCAGCAGGCGACACCTACAACACGACGGTCCAGTCCGGAGCCCACAACATTCAATTCGGACGTGAGAACACCATGAACAACACATGGGGGATGGAACCGAACGCGCTGCTCCAATTCGCAAAAGATGTGCTGGCGAAGATTGGTGAGCTCGATCTCGATGAGGCTGCCGAGGCCGAGCTCAGTGGCGAAGCCGCAGCGCTACGCGACCAGGCATCGGCTCAGCAGCCGAACCCGACAACACTACGTCGCGCGTACGACTTGGTCATGAGCGCGCTGGGCAGGGCCCCGGAGTCGGTGGCCAGTCAGTGGTTGCACGAGGCCGGCACGGCAGCCATCAACAGCGCGTTCGGCGGATAGCGGGCTCCCAAACTCGCAGTGACGAATCCGGATCGCGGCGCCGGGCTCTTTCCAGCCTTTGACAGCAGCCTCGGCCGCGTCGATGGCCGCGACGGCGGTCAAACTCCCCACCATCACGCCTGCGGCCGGATCCCGTCGCGGTGAATGCCGGATTTACTGTGCCAGTGCCGGAAGGGCGGGTCGGGCTGGTCGGGCTGGTCGGGCGGGACAACCGAACCGGTGGCCGAACTCGGAGGCGGGGGCGCGTTGCGGTTGCCGTGTGCCCGCGTCGTGCCCATATGTCAGCCCCTCCCGCGTCGTACACCGTGGCGGTCGAGCGGTACCTCACCGGCGCCGGCATCGCGGAGTCCTCCGCGCGGATCTACCGGATCTCGCTCACGACGTGGGGGGATGCTCGTCGGTGAGCCGGCGGCGGCGCGGGCAGACGAGATGGACGCCGACACCGTCAACCGGGAGCTGTCCATCGCCCGCAAGGCGATCGGCCGATGGCAGCGCCAGGGCTGGATCGAAGGCGATCCCACGATCGGCATCGAGCGTCGGCCAGCACCACCGGACCACACCAAGGCCCTGGCGGAGAACCGGATCACCGCGCTGTGGCGTACCCGCAGGACGAACGCGGGAAGATCACCGCCAAGGGCGGGGCGACCGAGCGGATTCACCGGCAATCCGGCACCACCCGGCTCCTGACCAGCCCGCTCTCCCCGCCCGAGGACATCGAGAACATCGAGGACATCAAGGCCCCGGACAGCTGAACCCCGCGCCAGCCCCGGCACAGCGCCCTGACGCACGACTCCGATGACGGCACCTCGCCCCCGAGACTACCGACCCGCCCCCGCCACGCCTCCGTCCGCGACCCGGAGCGGTACGCCCGCCCCGGCGTCGACTCGGTTGCCCGGCCAGGCTGACGTTCCCGCGGGCGAAATGCCCGAACCCCTGGGAGTAACGGCCCAGGGACCATCGTCCTATAGCGCTGCCACTCCCCGCTGAGCCAGAGTTGTGCCCACGGCGAGGAAATTCGCGGAGGCTATGACGGGAGTGATCGTGTCCGAACTCATAACCATTGATCCCGGCCGTTTCAGCCAGTTCGGCGAAGCCACCGGAAGCAGCTTCTGTCTGGTCACGAATTCCGAGCTGGTCGATCTGATCGACGTCGTGAAAACGGCCTCCTATCGCGAATTCCTCACCATTACACTGGACCGTGGAGACGACTTCACGGACATCCTGGAGAAGCGGATTCCGGAACCCGCCCACATACTGGTCGTCTCGCCCCACAGGTTCTTCGAGTCGCCGGACCCCGACCTCGTCGGCCAGCGGAAGATCATGGGGATGGCGTGCAACTCGACGCCCACCACGCTCGCGGAGATCCGGCACTTCCTGAAGGTGATGGAGCGCACCTCCGCCGCCGACCAGGCCGCGTTCTGCGACACGTTCTTCGAGCTGGCCGAGGACTCCGAGCACCTCGTCTACTCCGACCCGAAGCACGGCACCCGCGCCACCCTCGACCACCTGCGCGACGGCCTCGTCTGGAACCAGCAGGCCGGCCCGCTGGACTGGGGGGACCAGCAGATCGTCCCCTCCGGCGAGATCAGCGTGCTGCCGGTCGAGATCAGGGAGTTCGACGAGGCGCTGAAGCTGCCGCTGGAGGGCGAGATCACGCTCCGCGGCTACCCGATCCTGCACAACGGCACCCCGTCGTTCTCCCGCGCCGACCAGGCCCGCATCCACTCCCAGCTCTGGGCGATGCGCGACAACGCGATCAAGGCGGTCGTCGAGGACGGCAGGATCACGCGGCTGGAGGCGCTGGATCCGGGAGCGGCCCCCGCGGTGGCGATGCTGGAGCAGATGTTCGCCGTGGACTCCCGCTACCGCATCGTGTGGGAGATCGGCCACGCCCTCAACACCACGCACGACATCCTGCCCGGCAACCACGCCATGAACGAGGTGTACGGGGGTACGGAGGGCTGCCTGCACTACGGGCTCGGCCTCACCCCGTACACCCAGTACCACCTGGACATCATCGTGCCGGACACCCGTGTGCTGACCACGAGCGGCGTCGCCGTGATCGGCCACCCCGACCACCCCACCGTCGAGCGGGTCGCCGCCGCTTCCTAGCGGCGTACGGCCCCCGACGCACGCGGGGTGAGCACAGAAACCAACGCGGACAGGAGGTGACTCGCCATGAAGAAGATCAAGGTGCAGAAGAACCGCAACTACCTGGGCACGCTCCTGGGCTGAGTACCGACCTGCGGCGGGGCATGCATCATGCCCCGCCGTGGGGTTCTCCAGATGACCGAGCGAACAACCGACAGGTATTCACCAGGGAGTCCCCCGTGGCACCGCTGGAATTCTCGACGAGCGACTTCGAACAGTTCGGCGATCCGGCCGACACCTTCTGTCTGATCACGAGTGAGCGGTACGGTGCGGCGCTCTCCCTGCTGCCCGGCGACGGTTGCTCCCGCGTGCTGCGCCTGACACTCCCGCCCAGGACCCGCATCGGCGAGCTGATCGCCGGACACACCCCCGAGGACGCTCACGTCCTCGCCGTCTGCCCCGGCCGGTTCCTCGACTCGCCGTCCGTGCAGGAGCTGGGCGCGCGCAAGCTCGCCGTCCTGCCCGCCGGCTCCACCCCGCTGACCGACGAGCACGTCGCCTACTTCCTGCGCGGCGCGGCCCGTACCGACGTCGCCCGGCAGACCCGTACGGCCGAGGAGTTCTTCGACCTGGTCGGTGACAGCGAGCGGCTGACGATCGTCGACGACGTCTCCGGCACCGAGGCCGAGTTCGACCACACGGCGGGCGACGTCGTGTGGAACCAGCAGGCCGGTGTCCTGGAACCGGGCGACCAGCAGATCTTCCCGCCGGGAAAGCTCAGCGTCACCGCCGCCGACATCACCACGTTCGAGGCGGACGCCCGGCTCGTCGGCCTCAACGGCGACCTCACGCTGCGCGGCTGGCCCATCGTCCACCGCCACGAGGACCCGGCCGACGGCCCCGACCAGCAGCGGCTGTTCGAGGCGCTGTCGCCGCTGGTCGCGAACGCGGTGACGCTGAGCGTCGTCGCGGGACGCATCGAGGCGGTCACCCCGCAGACGGCGGCGGCCGCCCCCGCGGCGGCGGAACTGGACAAGCTCCTCACCGACGACCCGCGCTACCGCGTCATCTGGGAGCTGGGCTTCGGGATCAACACCGGCACGGAGGTCATCCCGGCGAACTGCGGCCCCAACGAGGTGTACGGCGCGACCGGCGGCGTCGTCAACCTCGGACTGGGGGTCACCCCGACCACACGCTTCGCCCTGGCCTTCCTGTGCCCCCGCAGTTCGCTGGTCGCATCGGACGGAACGGCCGTGCTCGGCGCCCGCAAAGCGGTGCGCCGAGGCCGGATGCAGCGCGTCTCCAGCGCGAGCTGCGGCTGCCACTGAACCCAAGGCCCCTGAACCCGAGGAGGGAAGCACGCCATGACGACCAACCCCGAACTGCGCAAGAGGGTCGACGCGGTCCTGGACACCTTCATCAAGGACTTCTACGAGACGGTGCCCTACGCGCAGCACCAGAAGAATTCCTCCGACCTGAACCTCGACTACTACAAGCGCCACAACATCGAGACGATCCTGCGGCTGCGCCGCAAGCGGACGGTGGACGCGCTGGCCATCAAGTACTTCACCAAGGTCGACCCCGTGCAGGCCAAGGCGTGGGCCCACTACACCGACGACGAGATGCTGCACGACCGGCTCTTCGCCGCCGACCTCGCCAAGGTCGGCGTCACCAAGGACCAGATCTACTCCACCGAGCCCCTCCTCTCCACCAAGCTGCTCACCGGCTACCTCCAGTACGGCATGGAGTTCGAGGACAGCCCTCTCGCGCTGATCACCAGCGTGTACTTCGTCGAGTACGTCACCACCCGAACCCAGCCCGACTGGCTGGACAACCTCGGCACCGTCCTCGGCGAGGAGAACGTCAAGGGGGCCCGCGCGCACGTCAACACGGACCTCGACGACGACCACGACGACTTCGTGTGGCGGGTGCTGTCCACCCTGATCACCTCGGAGGCCGACGAGCAGAAGGTGATCGAGCACCTCGACCACATCTACTGGCTGTGGAAGCTGTACTTCGTCGAGCTGCACCAGCTCACCGTCGTCGGCAAGAGCGACGCGCAGATCCCGCTGCCCACCGCGGCCGACGCCTGAGCGGGCCGGCGGTGGCCGACGACCGGGCCGGAGGTCCGGCCGGGCGGCGGGGGGTCGAGGTGACCGCCCTGCCGCCCGGCCCGGAGCTGACGACCGAGACCGAGAAGTGGATCGTGGACGGCCTGGTCCTGGCCATGCCGGGACTGCGTACCCGGCAGCTCTTCACGCTCCGCCGGGACATGCTGACCCAGGCCGACTACGTGATCGCCGGAGTGGACCGGGACCGCGACCGTGTCGTCTCGCTGCTCACCTCGCGGTGGGCCGAGCTGCCCTCGGGCCGGCCCTGCCTCCACATCATGATCCAGTTCGTGGGGGACGCGTACCGGGGCGGCGTCGTCTTCAAGGAGAGCTGGGCCCTGCACTTCGCCCGGCTCCTCGCGGAGGGCCGTCCCTTCCCCCAGGTGATCGCGCTCAAGACGTACAACCCTGTGGTGCACTGCGCGATGTCCGCCTTCAGCGGCCATCCGGACATCACCATGTACCCGGACCTCGCGGGGAAGGACACCGGCCGGGCGGAGCTGGCGGCCGAGGTGGCGGGCGCGCTCGCGCCCGGCGCGCGGTTCGACGCGGTACGCGGTGTCGTGCCCGGTCTGGGCCGGCCGCTCGATCTGTACCGGGAGCGCCCGCTGAGCCACGTACCGGCGGCCAACCGGTACTTCGCCGAGCACACCCGGCCGGGCGACCGGGTGCTGTGCCTGCTCGACGTGCCCACCCGGGCGGGTGCGCACGCGATCCTCACGGCTCTCGGGGTGCCGCTGCCGTCCGTGCCGCGCTGAGGCGCCCCCCTCCACCGGGTCCGGTGTCCCTGTCCGGGGGCCGGGCCCGTCGGCCGTCCCCGACCACCGCGACCCTGGAACGTGAGGCAGCATGTCCGACGAGTCCCTGCACGGCTTTCCCCCCGACTACGCGCATGCGCGCGCGGACTTCCTGACGGCGGCGAGGGAGGCCGGCGCGCGCCTGAGGTCCTTCGTCCTGCCGGGCCACCGCGGACCGGACGGCGGGGAACTCGCCGTGGACACCGCCTACCTGGGTCCCTCGGCACCGGAGAAGCTCCTCGTGGCGGTCTCCGGGACGCACGGCATCGAGGGTTTCTGCGGCTCCGCCTGCCAGACCCGCGTGCTGCTCGGCGAGGGCGTCGCGCGCTCCGCCGCGGGCCCCGTCACCGGGGTGCTGCTCGTCCACGGCCTCAATCCGTACGGCTTCGCCTATCTGCGGCGCGTCAACGAGGACAACATCGACGTCAACCGGAACTTCGTCGACCACGCGGCTCCCCCGCACAGCGAGGCGTACGAGGCGGTGCACGCGGCGCTCGTCCCCGCCGACGACGGCGCGTTCGTCCCCGGCGAGCTGGTCGCCCGGCTCCTCGCGCTGCGCGGCGGGCTGGGAGCGGAGCGTCTCCAGGAGGCCGTCACCCGCGGCCAGTACCGCCACCCTGACGGTCTCTTCTACGGCGGTACGGCACCCACCTGGTCGCGCCGGGTGTTCGAGACGGTCGTGGCCGAGCAGATCGCGGGCGCCGCCCACGTCGGCTACATCGACCTGCACACCGGCCTCGGCGAGCGCGGCGTCGGCGAGCCCATCTTCCGCGGTGGCCTCGACGCCGACGCCCGCGCGCGGGCACACCGCTGGTACGGGGACGCGCTCACGGCGTCGGAGGAGGGCACCTCGTCCTCCACCCCGATCGTCGGCAACACGGCGACGGCGGTCGCCGCCGGGGTGGGGACGGCGACCAGACTGACCGCGATCACCCTGGAGTTCGGCACCCAGCCGGGTCCCGAGGTGCTGGTGGGCCTGTGCGCGGACGCCTGGCTGCACCGGCACCGGGCGCCGGCCGACGCCGTGCGCTCCGAGCTGAAGGGGCTGATCCGCGAGGCGTTCTGCCCCGCCGACGCCGACTGGCGGGGCCGGGTCCTGGACCGCGCGCGGGAGGTCTTCGGCCAGGCCCTCGCCGGACTCGCCGACGGCAAGTAGCCGCCCGCCCGCCTTCTCTACGGGTCCAGCGGATCCACCACCACCTTGGCCTCGATCTCCCGGACCCGCTTGGTGTCCTGGTCCAGGAGGTCGGGGTCGGAGGTGGAGAGCAGCACCCAGCCGAGTGTGGTGAAGAGGTCCTCGGTCTTGGGCACCCGGGAGCCGTTGGGGTAGCGGCAGGCCATCTTCTGGAAGGAGGCCGTGTCGCGGGCCGCGTCGAGGACCTCCGCGTTACGCATGATCCCGCCGTTGGGCGCGGAGAGCCAGACCACCCGGGTGGGCTGCGCGATGGAGTACCCGGGGGTGAAGGTGCCGTCGAGGTGGTGGCGTACGGCGCGGTCGATCTGGGAGTCGCCGGTGGCCAGCCGTGCGGCCTGCTGTCCGCAGCCGCCGTCGAGGCGCGCGGCGATCTCGATGAGCCGTGGTCCGCGGTCGGTCTGCATGATCTCGGTGTGGGTGCATCCGGTGCGGACGCCGACGGCCGCGGCGACCTGGCGTGTGTAGCCCTCCAGGACCGCGACCAGCGGGTCGTCGGGGTGGAGGTAGTCCTCCGCGTCGTAGACGCCGATGCGGTCCCCGCGGACGGACTTGCTGTACTGGACGACGGCGACGACGCCCAGTTCCCCGTCGACGGAGTAGGTGTCCACGACGTACTCGGTGCCTGAGGCGAACTCCTGGATCAGGATGCTGTCGTTGGTGAGGTCGAACATGTTGACCGAGCCGAGCAGTTCCCGGAACGCAGGCCGCCAGTCCTCTCCGGCCTCCACCTTGTGCACGCCGTCCGTGCCGCCGCTGCACCGGGGTTTGAGGACCAGGGCCGCCCCTTCCAGGCCGCTGTCCCGCAGCCACTCGGCGGCCTCCTCCTCGGTGGTGGCGGCGTGGGTGCGCAGGTGCGGGAGGCCGGCCCGGGCGACGGCCTGGAGCATCGGCCACTTGTCGCGGCGGGCGGCGGAGAGCGCGGGGTCGTTGCCCGTTCCCGGCGCCAGTTCCTCGACGAGCCGGTCGACGAGCATCACCGCGTGCTCGTTGCCGGGGATGACGGCGATCGGGTCGTAGGAGCGTACGGTCTCGGCGAGTTTCGCGAAGTCGCCGTCGTAGAAGTGGGTCGCGGCGAAGGTCTCCGGTTTCCAGCCGTGCAGATAGGACTTCAGTGGTGCGGGCGTGCTGAGCACGGCCACCGATTCGACTCCGCGTGCCCGGAACGCGTTCGCGTACTCGGCCGCTTCGGAGTAGGGGTCGACGAGGACTACACGGCGTGGCATCTGGTTGTTTCTCCTTCTGCGATGGTTCCCGCTGGTGTCGCGATCGTCGGTGGTGCCCCGGTGCGGTGCCGCTGTCATGTGCCGGTGCGGATCTCCGCGTCGGCCACAGGTTCCCCGCCGCTCTTGTCACCGGCTGTCGCGGCCGGTGGCCGCACACCGGCCCACGCGGCGCCCGCCGCCACCAGTCCCACGACTCCGCACAGGACCCACAGCCCCTGGTGGTAGCGGTTCCAGACCATCACTCCGATGAACGGTCCGACGGCGCTGCCGAGGCCGTACAGGGCGTTGGAGGCACCCAGGTAGCGGCCCCGCAGTCCGGGAGGTCCCGCCTGTGCGGGGTAGGCGAAGAACAGGGACGGGTAGCCGATGATCTCGCCGAGCGACCAGACGAGGGTGGCGATCACCAGGGCCGCGAGGCCCCACGGCAGGGCGTACATGGCCATGCCGACGCCGGTGAGCAGCACCCCGATGATCACGGCGGTCCTGATCTGCCAGCGCTGGACGACCTTGGCGACGAGGAGTTCGCAGGCGATGACGAGGAGGCCGTTGAGCGCGATCATCGCCGCGTACACCTCGATGTCCATGCCCAGGTGTTTCACGGCGAGGGGGAGGGCGGAGATGTGCTGGATGTAGATGACGGAGCTGACGAACATCGCCAGCAGGAACATCAGGTACCTGCGGTCCGCGAGCACCGCCAGGTACGAGGCCCTCGGCGCGTCCTTCGGCTCGGCGCCGTCCTCGTCCCCGTCCTTCCCGCCGGCCGTCGCCGTGTCCGGCTCGGGTCCCCGGCGCGGCAGGGTGGTGGCGGTGACGGCGGAGAAGACCACGACGGCCAGTGCCTCGCCCCAGAACAGGAAGTCCCAGGAGACCTTCACCAGGGCGGCGCCTAGCAGCGGCGCGGCCGTGGTGCCGAGGTTGATCGCGAGGCGGCCCATCGCGAAGATCATGATGTGCCGTTCGGGCGGGGTGAGCAGGCTGATCATGCTGGTGGAGGCGGGCTGGTAGGCCAGGCTCGCGGCTCCGCTGAAGGTGATGACGACCAGGATCGCCCAGTAGTTGTCGAGGTAGAGGACGCACGGCAGGAGGACGGCCGAGCCCAGCAGGGTGGAGACGATGGTCAGGCGCGGCCCGAGCCGGTCGGACATCCAGCCGCCGACCAGTGTCCCGAGCACGGCGCCCGCCCCGTACACGCCGAGGGCGGCGCCCGCCTGGGTGTCGGAGAATCCGCGGTGGGTCAGGTACAGCACCATGAAGACCTGTACGAAGCCGCCGAGCCGGTTGATCATGGTCCCGATCAGCAGGGACTTCACCGCCGCCGGTGACTCGCGCCAGACCTGCCGCACCCCGGCGTGCTGCTTCCCGGGCCCGTCGGACGCCTTCGTCCCGTTGTTCTGTGCCATGCCCCTCACTGTGCGGAACCGGCCGCGCCGGCAACAGTGTCAGCACTGACGATGAACCACGAATTACTGCCACGGCCGGGGAGAGCGCCCGATCGGGGCGGGGTGTCCATGACCGGATGCGGTGGTTCCGGTGGGTGGTGAAATGGCCGGGAGCGGGCTTGTGCGGATCCGGCGGGTCCGTCAGGGTTTCCGGGTCCGAAGCCCCTCAAACACCCTGGGGAGGAGCGGAGCGATTCACGGAACGATTAATTCCGCCGCTGGACCCACTATTCCTTGATGTGTCACCAAGTTAATTCGGCCATAGGACTGGAGTCCTATGGCGTGCTCAAAACCGACTGTCTAGGATGGCCGTCACCCGGACAGATTATGCGTGATCCGTGGACCATTTTGGCCTAGTCCGCCGAGTCATCCAAACAGGCATCCTGCACCGTTCTGTGCCTCGGCCGGATTTCCACGTTCAGCGAATGAAGGCGGGGTCGGACTGTGGAGTCGCTCGACTGGAGCAGAAATGCGCCGGAGCAGGAACGAATAATCAGCTGGCAAGCTCCACCGCTCAAGTTCGGTGTCGGTGCCACCCGCGAGATCGGCCACGAGCTGCGCAGGGCGGGCGTCGCGTCGGTACTGCTGGTCACCGACCCCGTGCTGGCCGCCCTCGGTCTGCCCGCCCGGGTCGCCAAGACCATCGAACAGGAGGGAATCTCGGTCACCCTGTTCGACCGCGCCCGGGTCGAACCCACCGACGAGAGCTGCGCCGAGGCGGCCCGCGAACTGGCCGGACTCCAGGTCGACGGCTACGTCGGCCTCGGCGGCGGCAGCTCCATCGACACCGCCAAGATGCTGAACCTGCTGCTCAGCCACCCCGGCCGCCCCGTGCGCGACTACCTCAACGCACCGATCGGCGCCGGAGCCGCGATCCCGGGCCCCCTCAAACCGCTGGTCGCGGTGCCCACCACGGCGGGCAGCGGCAGCGAGTGCACCGCCATGGTCGCCCTCGGCGTCACGGACCTGCGGGTGAAGACCGGCATCAGCGACCTGCGGCTGCTCCCCTCCCTGGCGCTGGTCGACCCGGCGAACACCCTCACCCTGCCCCCCGCGGTGACCGCCTCGTCCGGCTACGACGTCCTCACCCACGCCTGCGAGTCCTACACCGCACGCGCCTACGACCGGCGCCCGCCGTACCCCACACCCGGCGACCGGCCGCTGTACATCGGCGCCAACCCGATCAGCGACATCTGGGCCGAACAGGCGCTGGACCTGGTGGGCCGCTACCTCAGGCGCGCGGTCCTCAACCCCGACGACCTCGAAGCCCGTACGGGGATGAGCCGGGCCGCCAGCTTCGCGGGCATGGGGTTCGGCAACGCCGGGACCCACATCCCGCATGCCTGCGCCTACCCCATCGCCGGCCTCGTCGAGGAGTACCGGCCGCAGGGGTACCAGGTCGACCACGCGATGGTCCCGCACGGCGCCGCCGTGGTCTCCACGGCCGCCGCCGCCTTCGAGTTCACCTACCCCACCTCCCCCGAACGCCACCTGCGCGCCGCCGAACTGCTCGGCGCGAACCTGAACGGCGTCACCACGGCCAACGGCGCGGATGTCCTGCCCTCCACACTTCTGGGCATCGTCGCCGACACCTCAGGACCCGCCGGGCTGAAGGACTTCGGCTACGGCACCAAGGACCTGCCGCACCTCGTCGAGGGCGCGCTCAAGCAGCAGCGGCTGCTGGTGTGCTGCCCGCGCGACGTCACCGCACGCGACCTCGAACGGGTCATCGTCGCCTCCATGACCGCCTGACGGTGCGACAGCGCCCCCACCCCCCACACCAAGGAGCTGGTTGTACCCGTGAGCGCAGCAGGGTTACCGGAGCACACGGCCGTCATCGCGGGGAAGAACGTGGCCACCGGGCAGTGGATCGACGTCCTCGATCCGTCGAACGCCCGCCCCGTCGCACGGATCGCCCGCTGCGGTCCCCCCGAGGTCCACGCGGCGGTGGAGGCGGCCCGCCACACCTACGAGACGGTCTGGCGCTTCACCGATCCCGTGGAGCGCTCCCGGCTCTGCCGCCGCATCGCCGAGGTCCTGCGCGAGGAACGTGAGGAACTGGCCCGGCTGGAGACCCTGGACACCGGGAAACCGCTCGGCCAGGCACGTACGGACGCCGACGTCGCCGCCCGCTACTTCGAGTTCTACGCCAACGCCGTCGAATCGCTCGGCGGCGAGACGATCCAGCAGCGCCCGGACCGGCTGGCCTTCACCCTGCGCGAGCCCTACGGCGTGTGCGGCCACATCATCCCCTGGAACTACCCCCTCCAGATCGCCGCCAGGACCCTGGCCCCCGCCATCGCCGCGGGCAACTGCTGCGTCCTGAAACCCGCCGAGGACGCCCCCCTGACCCCGCTGCGGCTGGCCGCGCTCGCGGAGCGCGCCGGGCTCCCCGCCGGCGTCCTGAACGTCGTGCCCGGCTACGGGGAGGGGGCCGGGGCGGCGCTCGCCGCCCACCCCGGCATCGACCGGATCGCGTTCACCGGGTCCCGGGAGGTCGGCGAGCTGGTCATGGCCGCCGCCGCCCGCACCATCGTGCCGGTCACCCTGGAACTCGGCGGCAAGTCACCCCAGCTGGTCCTCCCCGACTTCGACGCGGAACGCGCGGTGCCGCAGCTCGTGGAGGCCATCACCGAGCACGCCGGCCAGAACTGCTCCGCCGGCAGCCGGCTGCTCGTCCACCGCTCCGTCCACGCCGACCTGGTGGCCGCCCTCGCCGAGCGGTTCGCCGCGCTGCGGATCGGCCCGGGGGCCGAGGACCCCGACATGGGGCCGCTGATCTCCGCGAAGCAGCGCGCCCGCGTCCTCGGCCACCTGGCGCAGGGCGCCCGGGACGCCAGGGTCGTCGTCGGCGGCAAGGTGCCCGAGGGCGAGGCGTACGCCGAGGGCTTCTACGTGGAGCCCACCCTCCTCGACGGGGTCGCCCCGCACCACCGCGTCTTCAACGAGGAGATCTTCGGACCGGTCCTGTGTGTCACGCCCTTCGACACCCTGGACGAGGCCCTCGCCCTCGCGGAGCACACCACGTACGGACTCGCCGCCGGGGTCTGGACGTCCGACGTGACCACAGCCCACTGGCTCGCGCAACGGCTCAGGGTCGGGCAGGTGTTCGTGAACGACTACGGCGCCGCCGGGGGTGTCGAGCTGCCGTTCGGCGGCTACCGGCGCTCGGGGATCGGGGTGGAGAAGGGGACCGAGGCGCTGCGCGAGTACACCCGCTGCAAGACGGTGGCGATCCGCTCCGGCTCCCCTGCCCCGTCCGCGCCCTGCTGAGAACTCGTCCAGGTCCGTTCATCCCGGTGGAGGGAGATCATCGAATGTCACATGTTGCGCGAGTGCCCGTAGCGGAGTTGCGTGCCCGGCGGTGCTGCGGCTTGTGCGGAGTGCCGAACGAACCCGTAGCGGCCCTGGCCGAGGTCGTCGCCAACGTGCACAAGGCGCTCGGCGAGGCACAGGACGCGCTCCAGGTTCAGGAACAGCTCATCCAGGATCTGCGCGCGGCCGCGGGACCGGCCCTCTCCGAGGAGGATCTCGCCGCCCGCGCCGCGCTCGACCTCCTGACGGCCCGCGAACGCCAGATTCTCGTGCTCGTCTCGCAGGGGAATTCGAATCGAAGCGTCGCCAAAGCACTCGGGATTTCCGAGAAGACCGTGAAGAACCACTTGTCCGCGGTCTTCACCAAGGCCGGTGTTTCCGATCGGACACAGGCCGTGGTACTGGGCATCCGCTGCGGGATCGTCTCCCTCGAAACTCCCGTCCCCGATGACGCGTCACCGCCCCTGAGCGACACCGAATGATTCCTCACCGATTCAGGTCCGTACCGAGAGTATGAGCGTCGATCCGGCCGGGGAACAGTGCGGGGACTGTCAGAACACCACGCATTACTGCCACATTGGGTGCCATGCTGAAGAACGTAGCCGCAGTGCTGCTGGAGAATGTCCATCCATTCGAACTGGGGGTCATCTGCGAGGTCTTCGGGATCGACCGTCAGGAGGAGGGGCTGCCCGCCTACGACTTCGCGCTGGTCGCCGCGGAGTCCCCCTCGGTGCGGGCGGTGCCCGGATTCACGATCAGTACGCCCCACGGCCTCGACCGGCTGGCGGACGCCGATCTCATCGCCATCCCGGTCGGGGACGACTTCCACACCAGGGACTTCCCGCCCGCCCTCCTGGAGGCCCTGCGCCAGGCGGTCGACCGGGGAGCCCGGGTGGTCAGCGTCTGCGTCGGCGCCTTCGTCCTGGGCGCCGCCGGCCTGCTCGACGGACGCCGCTGCACCACGCACTGGCGGTACGCCGACGCGCTCGCCGCGCGCTATCCGCGGGCCGTGGTCGAACCGGCCGTGCTCTATGTCGACGAGGACCCGATCCTCACCTCGGCGGGCACGTCCGCCGGCATCGACGCCTGCCTCCACCTGGTGCGCAAGCTCCAGGGCAGTGACGTCGCCAACGCCATCGCCCGGCGCATGGTGGTCCCCCCGCACCGGGAGGGCGGCCAGGCCCAGTACATCGAGCGGCCGGTCGCCCCGGCCGGGGAGGACGGCGTGCGCGAGGTCCTGGTCTGGGCCGAGGAGAACCTGGACCGGGAGATCAGCGTCGAGCAGCTGTCCCTGCGCGCCTGCATGTCACCGCGCACCTTCGCCCGGCGCTTCCGCACGGAGACGGGGACCACTCCCTACCGCTGGCTGCTGTCCCAACGGGTGCTCAGCGCCCAGCGGTTGCTGGAGAACACCGACGACACCATGGAGGTGATCGCGGCCCGCACGGGCTTCGCCAACGCGGCGGCCCTGCGCTACCAGTTCCTGCGCTCCCTCAACACCACCCCCAACGCCTACCGGCGGGCCTTCCGCGGCCGGCCGGCCGACACGACGACGCACTGAGCCCCCGCGGGGGCCGACAGGAGGAGACGCATGCTGCGCATCGCGGTAGTGGGTGCCACCGGAGCGGTGGGCCGGGAGTGCCTGGCCCTGCTCGACGGGGGGATCGTGCCGGTGGAGGAGGTCGTGCCCGTCGGGTCGGCGCGCAGCCGGGGCCGGGACCTGCGCGCCGAGCTGGACCTGTCGCTGCCCGTGGCCGGACTGGTGACCCTGGACGAGCTGGACCCCGCGGGACTGGACGTCGCGGTCTTCTCCGCGGGTGCCGAGATCAGCGCCCGTGAGGCGGAGCGGCTCGCGGGCGCCGGGGTCCTGGTGGTGGACAACAGCTCCGCCTTCCGGATGCGTCCCGACGTCCCCCTCGTCGTCCCGCAGGTCAACCCCGGCGTCCTCGACACCAGGCCGGGGTCGAACCTGGTCGCCAACCCCAACTGCTCCACCATCCAGCTCGTCCGCGTCCTGAGCCCGCTGCACGCGCTGGCGGGCCTGGAGGAGGTCGTGGTGGCCACCTACCAGGCGGCCTCGGGAGGAGGTGTGCACGGGTTGCGGGAGCTGGCCCGGGAGTCCGGGGCGATTCTGGAGGACCCGAGCGCCCAGGGTGCCCCCGGAGGCCGTTTCGGGCAGCCCCTGGCGTTCAACCTCGTCCCCGAGATCGGCCTCCAGGACGACACCGGGCTCACCCACGAGGAGCGCAAGCTCGTCCGCGAGCCGCGCAAGATCCTCGGCCTGCCCGGTCTGCGGGTGAGCGCCACCGCCGTACGGGTGCCGGTCTTCGACTGCCACTCCGAGGCGGTGCACGTGCGGCTGCGGGAGCCGGTGACGGCCGCGTCCCTGGAGGAGGCACTGACCGCGACGGAGGGGCTGCGCGTCTACCCCCGGTCGCAGAGCCCCTCGTACCCCATGCCGCGCGGTGTCCGGGCCACGGCGGAGAACCGCGCCCTGGTCCATGTCGGCCGGATACGCGTCGAGCCGGAGGACGAGCGGGCGGCCGCGCTCTGGGTGGTCGCCGACAACCTCTGGGTGGGAGCCGCGCTCAACGCGCTCCAGATCGTGGAACTCGCCACCAAGAACGGCTGGCTGGGGTGACGGCCCGCCGGGCACGACACGACCGCCCGCTCGAAGGACTGCCGCTGGTGCTGAAGTTCGGCGGTTCCGCCTTCGCCGACCTCGACGGCTTCCACCGCGTCGCCGAGTACGCCGTACGCCGTCTCGCGCGGGAGCGGCGGCCGATCGTCCTCGTCGTGAGCGCGATGTCGGGCACCACGAGCCGCCTCCAGGAGACCCTGGACACCCTGGTCGACGATCCGCCCGCACAGGCCGCCGCGATGCTCCTGACCAGCGGGGAGACCGTCAGCGTCGCGCTGCTCGCCGCCGCCCTGGACACCGAGGGGGTGCGGGCGTGCCCGCTCCCGGCGGCCGGTACCGGGCTGGTCGCGGACGGCCCGTCCGACCGTGCGTGCCTGGTCGCGGCGAGTGCCGGAGCCCTGACCGAGGCTCTCGCCGACTGCCCGGTGGCGGTGGTGCCCGGCGGGCAGGCCGTCGACGCGGCCGGCCGTACGGTCATGCTGGGCCGCAACAGCTCGGACCTCTCGGCGGTGGCCGTGGCCGGCGCGCTCGGCTCCGGGACCTGCGAGCTGTTCTCCGACGTCCCCGGCGTGTGTACCGCCGACCCGTACCTGGTCCCGGCGGCCCGCGTGCTGGACCGCATCGGCTACGAGGGCCTGCGCCGGATGTCGCGGCACGGCGCCAAGGTCGTCCACGAGTCGGCCGTCGACTGGGCGGAGCGGGAGGGGGTGCGGCTGCTGTGCCGGCCCTTTCCGTGGAGCGGGTCCGCCGGGAAGGGGACCGAGGTGGGTACGGGGCCCGGCGCGGCTGCGGTCGTCGTCCGCCAGGACAGCGACGTGTGGTGCTTCAGCTCCCCGCGCGAGCGCGGGACGGCGGCGGGGCGGCTGCGTGTCGAGGGGCTGGCGGTCACGGAGTTCGACACCGCGAGCGGGGCGTGTCTGACGGTTCCGGCCGGGGCCCGGGGTTCGGCGGTCCACCTGCGGTCCGCGCGCCGCCTGGACGGAGTGTGCCTGGTCACCGCGCTGGACGGGGCCTCCGGCGCCGAACACCGCGTGGTGCCGCGCGCACAGGCGGCGGACGAGGCCCGGCGCTGCCACGCGGCACTGTACCCAGGGACTTCCCAGGAGACCGCCGCCCCGCTGCCCAAGGCCCGCTCCGCCCACAGCGACGTCCTGGTCGGCCGACCGAGCGGGCCGGTGGGCGAGAGATGACGCTCGACCGCGAGAATCACGATCCGCTGACCCCGGACAGGTGACGGTGGAGCACGTCCCCGGCGAGCCCGTGACTGTGCCGCCAGGCCACCCCGACCCGGGCCGCCCCGGCGAGGTGGGGGTGGTCGGGGCACAGCCCGGTGTGGGTGTGGACGGTGCCGGGGTCCCGCCACAGTCGTACGGCCAGCAGCGCCGCGCCCGCCGCGACCGCGCCCAGCGTGAGCGCGGCCGCCCGGAGTCCGGCCGCCGCGCCGAGCCATCCGGCGAGCGGGTACGTCAGGAGCCAGGCGCCGTGGGAGAGGGAGAACTGCGCGGCGAAGGCGGCCGTACGTTCCCGGGGCGGGGCGGCGTCGCGGATCAGCCGTCCGGTCGGGGTCAGCACCATCGAGCAGGCGGCGCCGAACGCGGCCCACAGCGCGAGGAGCGCGGGCAGCCGCCAGGTGCCCTCCGAGGCGGTGGTGAGTGCGGCGAGGCCCGCGAAGACGGCGCCCAGCAGCAGCGCGCCGCGCAGCATGACCGTGCGGTCGGCGGCGCCCCGGTCCAGGAGGCGGGGCAGGGCCAGGGCGACGGCCATGGACCCGGCCCCGTACGCGCCGAGGGCGAGGGGTACGGCTCCGGCGGACAGGCCGAGGAAGTCCCGTACGTAGACGACCGAGTTGACGGTGACCATGGCGCTCGCGGCGGCGACCGCGAGGTTCAGGGCGAGCAGGGCGCGCAGGGCGGGGAGTGTGAAGAAGAGCCGTGAGCCGGCCGTCGCCTTCGCACAGGCGCCGCCGGTCCGTGCGGCGGGTTTCGGCAGGGGCGTGGAGACGACGAGCGCGGCGGAGGCGAGGAAGCCGACGACGGTCCCGGAGAACAGCCAGGTGTACGGCATGACGGTCAGCAGGGCTGCCGCGAGCGCCGGGGAGAACAGGCTCTCCAGGTCGTAGGCGAGCCGGGACAGCGACAGCGCGCGCGTGTAGTCGCGTTCCTCGGGCAGCGCGTCCGGGACGACGGCCTGGAAGGCCGGGGTGAACGCGGCCGACGCGGACTGGAGGAGGAAGACCAGGACGTACACCTGCCAGACCTGGTCGACGAACGGCAGCAGCAGCGCGACCCCGGCGCGGATCAGGTCGGCGCTCACCATCAGCGTGCGGCGCGGCAGCCGGTCGGCGACCGCGCCGACGGCCGGGGCGATCGCGACGTACGCCGTCATCTTGATGGCGAGGGCGGTGCCGAGGACCTGGCCGGCGTCGGCGCCCGCCAGGTCGTACGCCAGCAGGCCGAGCGCGACCGTCGCGAGGCCGGTGCCGATGAGGGCGATGACCTGGGCGGCGAAGAGGTGGCGGTAGGTGCGGTCGCGCAGGACGGAGAGCATGGTGCGGCTCCTGGGCTGCCGGGGAGGCGGGCTGCCGCCAGTGTAGCCAACATGTGCGCACCTATGCACATGATGGTCGCCTCGCTCCGCCGTCCGGCCTCTACCCTGGCACCATGCCTGAAAGCCACGCGGTCTCACCTGCGGCCGGTACGCATCTACGCGCCCCCGACAGCGCCCGGCTCGCCGAGGCGACCGGGGTGTTCGCGATGCTGTCGGACGCCACCCGGCTGCACCTGCTGTGGCTGCTGGCGCAGGGCGAGTCGGACGTCGGCACCCTCACCGAGCGGTGCGACGCCTCCCGTACGGCGGTCAGCCAGCACCTCGGCAAGCTGCGCCTCGCCGGACTCGTCGACACCCGGCGCGAGGGCCGCCACATCCACTACCGGCTCAGCGACGGTCACCTGCGCCGTCTGGTCCTGGAGGCGCTCAGCCACGCCGACCACCGGGTCAGCGGGCAGGCTCCGCACGACTGAGGACCGCGCCTGTCCGGCTGTTTACCGACAGGTCGGGGATTTCGTCATAAAAGAAGCCAGGCTTCTGGAATGGTGAGGGTGTCGAGCTGAGACGTATGTCCGACGAGGACAGCAGGGGGCGGAATGTCTGTGGTGAAGTCCGGGGTCAAGCGGCTTCTGGGGCGTGCTGGATTCGACATCGTGCGCAGCACCAGAATCCAGGGCGGGGTCGACGAGTTCATCCCGTTCGAGGCGACGATGAGCGCCGCGCGGGCGGCCGGTCTGTCGGTCGGTGACTACATCGACGAGGTCATGAACGGGACTCCTGGCGCCACCCGGTCCACCGTCGACCGGCTCCGTGCGCTGGGCGTCTTCGCCGACGGCCCGCGGACCGTGCTGGAGATAGGTCCCGGGTCCGGGCGGTACCTGGAGAAGACGCTGCGGGAATGTTCGCCCGACCGGTACGAGATCTACGAGACGGCCGCGCCCTGGGCCGGCTACCTCGTGGAGGCGTTCGGCGTGGTCGCCCTGCCGACCACCGGATGCAGCCTCGCCCCGACACCCGACGCCAGCGTCGACCTCGTCCAGGCCCACAAGGTCTTCAACACCGTGACCTTCCTCCACGCCTCCCGCTACTTCTTCGAGATGGCCCGCGTCACGCGGCCCGGTGGGCGGATCGTCTTCGACGTCATGACGGAGACCTGCCTGGACCCGGTCGCGGTGCGCACCTGGGCGACGAAGGGCGGCGACGGACACGGCTCCTTCCCGGCCGCCATGCCCCGCCGCACCTGCGTGGACCTCTTCGAGACCCTCGGCTGCGACCTGGAGGCCGGCTTCCTGGCCCCCCTGGGCGTCGCCTCCACCGAGGTGCTCGTCTTCAGGAAGCGGACCTGACCGACCAGGGGCAGTCGGCCCGCCTCCGGCAGGGCCCGCACCTCGCTATCCGTCCCTCCGCACTCCACGCGTCCCGCGTCCGCGTGTTCGCACCCGTCTCCGTCCGCAGCCGGGCCGCGTCGAGGAGGTGCCGGGATACGGCGGTCAGGTCCGGGCCGGCGCGTCTGCGCAGGAGGTCTTCGTGCAGCCGGGTCCACACGTGGGCGTCGGACCAGATCAGGAAACGCCGGTGAACCGTCGACTTCGAGACACCGAAGCAGGGCGGCAGTGAACGCCAGGCGCAGCCGCTGACCAGGACGTAGACGATCGCGGCGAACAGTGCCTCGTCGGAGGTGTTCGCCGTACCGCCGCCCTGGGGGCGCGTCCTGGGTTCCGGGACGAGCGTGCGGGCCGTGTCCCACAGGCCGTCGGGCACGATCCAGTGCCAGGGGGATGCGGGTGCGGTCGAGGGGGTGGCCACGTCTCGTCCAGCTCCGTTCGTGATCGGGGGGATCGGACAGCACCGTGGCCGCTCGGGCTGGGACGGACCCGAGCGGCCACGGTACTGATGTCGTCCGGCGGCCCCTACTTGTTCAAGGTGCAGGTGGCAAGGGCATTGACCTGCCGCTGACCGGCCGAGCCACCGACTGCGGCGACGATGCGGTTGATCGTGGCGACGCGCTTGTCCTTCAGCGGGTTGAGAATCGCGTTCTGTACGAGGTTGGCGCCGCCCTGGCCCGTCGATGCGGCGAGACGGTTGTTCGCCTCCTGGATCTGCGTGGTCAGCAGGGCGAGTTCGCGGTTGACGGCGGTCTGGGCGGCAGCGGGGACGGCGCGGAGGCGGGACGCGATGTCGGGGCAGTTCACGGTCTTCACGGCAGCGGCGTTGTTGTTGCCGGCGTTGTTGTTGCCGGCGTTGTTGTTACCGCCGTTGTTGTTACCGCCGTTGTTGTTACCGCCGTTGTTGTTACCGCCGTTGTTGTTGCCGCCGTTCTGGTTACCGCCGTTGTTGTCACCGCCGTTGTTGTCACCGGCCGCGCCACCGGCGTTGTTGCCGCAGTTGTTGCCCTGCGCACCGCCGTTGCCCTGCTGTGCCGCACCGGCTCCGGCACCTTGCGCGGCGCCCCCGGCGTTGTTGCCCTGCTGAGCGGCTCCACCACCGTTGCCCTGCTGCGCAGCGCCGTTCCCCGCGTGACCGTTGTTGTTCTGCTGGCCCGCCGCGCCGTTGCCCTGCCGCATGCCCCCGTTGTTCTGCGCGGCACCTCCGGCGTTGTTCCCGCCATTGCCCTGCTGCGCAGCCCCACCACCGTTCCCCGCGTGACCGTTGTTGTTCTGCTGGCCCGCCGCGCCGTTGCCTTGCTGCATGCCCTCGTTGTTCTGCGCGGCGCCCCCGGCGTTGTTGCCCTGCTGAGCGGCTCCACCACCGTTCCCCGCGTGGCCGTTGTTGTTCTGCCGGCCCGCCGCGCCCTGGCCCTGCTGCATACCCCCGTTGTTCTGCGCGGTGCCGTTCTCCTTCCTTCCTGCACCGGCAGCGTTGCCTCCGCCGTTGCCCTGGGCCGCGACGTCCGGGCAGTTCACGGTGGCGGTGGCCCTTTTCGTCGTGGCCTCGGATTCGTCCGAGCCGGACTGCCCGGCCAGCGCGGAACCGGCGATCACCGCGCCGGACAGCACGACGGCGGCCGAGCCACCGATCAGGGCGATACGGCGCTTGCGGTACTTGGGAAGAGCCCTGGACATAGTCATGCCTCAATCTGTTCGAGGGGAGGTGGATTCTCGAAACGCGGCGCCTGCGTTCGGGGAGAAGTACGCGGGCATTCGGTTCTCCGCTCAACGCGTCATGAGGTTTCTTCGAAATTATTTTCAGATGGCCTTCTATCAGCGTGTCCTATGTGGCATTGCGGCCCCGATCCGCCTCCTCCCCCAAAGTGATGAGGCCCATTCCCCCCTTTCGGTTGAGGCGGCCGCCACCTCGCCCCGCCTAGCCTCATGACATGCGGAAAGGCACCCCAGTCGGCCGTGTCGCGTCCTTGGACGTGCTGCGCGGACTGGCGATCATCGGTACGTTGCTCACGAATATCTGGCTCTTCGTCCCGGCTTCCTGGGGCCTGTACGACATAAAAGGAGAGGCGCTGACCGGGCTCATATCAGAGCCCTGGCAAATGCGTCTCTCCCGCGTTTCGGACATGGTGTCCAACGGAAAGTTCCTTTCCTTGTTGTCGATCCTGTTCGGCGTCGGCATGGCGATACAGTTCGAGTCGGCTCTCCGTCACGGACACCGATGGCCCTGGCGTTACGAGTGGCGTTCGCTCCTGCTTCTCGCGGACGGCTTCCTGCACTTCGCGCTCGTCTTCGAGTTCGACATCCTCATGGGCTACGCGCTGGTGGCGATGGTGGTCGCGCCGCTGCTGCGGCTGCGTACCCGCTGGCTGGTCCTGGCCGCGACGGCGGCTGGAGGCTTCCACCTGTTCATGCAGATCCGGGACGCGCGGGGCATCCCCATCCGCAGCGGCGAATTCACGGACCCGCCGGACGACGGCACCATCCCGGTGCCCGAGCCGCTCTCCTACGCCGACGAGATCGTCAACCGGCTCAGCAACTTCTGGGACCTCCGCTCGGAGGCGTTCATCACCGCTCCCCCGCTGTCGGCCTTCTTGTTCATCACGGGCGTCCTGCTGTGGCGCGCGGGCCTGTTCAGGGCGGACGAACGGGCGAAGCGGCTGAGCGTCCGGCTGGCGGCGGCCGGCCTCGGTGCGGGTGTCCCCCTGACGGTGTGGCCGAGCCTGGACCTGCCCGGCTCGGAGGTGCTCGGCTCCCTGTCCCGCTACACCGTCGCGCCGATCGTGGCCTTCGGCTATCTGGGACTCGTCCTGGTCCTCCTGCGACGCGGCGGCGGGCGTGGCTTCCTGAGCCGGCAGCTCGCCGCGGTGGGCCGTACCGCGCTGTCGTGCTACATGCTGCAGAACGTCCTCGCGATGGTCGCCTTCAACTCCTGGGGCCTGCGGCTGGGTCCGTTGGACAGTGTCGGAACTCTCCTCGCCTGGGCGGTGATCAGCGGGATACTGATGCTCGCCGCGTCCCTGTGGCTACGGCGTTTCCGGCAGGGTCCGTTCGAACTGGTGTGGAGGGCGGCTGTCGAGGCGCCCTTCCGACGCGGTGACCGCAGGCGTGCCGAGGAGGCCGCAGCTCGCCGGGAAGAACGCGAACAGCGGCACGCCAGCAGCCAGAACGCCCCGGCACCGTAACGGAGTTGCCTTGACCAGCATGCCCCCGCCGACACTCGTGCCCCGCCCGCACCGCGCGACCGTCGCCGCCCTGATCGCCGTGGCGGCGGGGCTGGATCTCGGCGACGCCCACTGGTTCGGGTTCACGACGTCCTGGCTGGCCGTCATCGCCGTGGCCGGTGCCACCCTCGGCGTCTCCCTCGCCTGGCGCCGCGTCCGGCCGACGGCGGCGCTCGTGGTCGCGGGCCTGGGGTACCTCGTCTCCTGGGTGACCGTCGTCGCCTTCCCGGACTCGGTCCTGCTGCCGACGATGGCCCAAGCCGCCCTGTGGGTCGTGGTGTTCGGCCAGATCGCCGAGGGCACCGACAGGATGCGGCTGGCCGCCATCTGCGTACTCGGCACCTGCATCACCTTGGAGGGCCTCCAGAGCCTGCGGATGGTCAGCCGCGACGACGTGCCGACGACGATGCTGCTCTACAACGCGATGACGTCGATGTTCGTCCCGCTGGTCCTGTGCACCGCCGCCGACGCCGTACGCGGCCGTATCCAGCTCGCCACCGCTCAGGCGGCGCAGGCGCAGCGGCTGCGGGAGCTGGACGCGCGGGCGGCGGCGCACGGTGAACGGCTGCGGCTCGCGCGGGAGTTGCACGACGTCGTCGCCAACAGGCTGAGCGCGGTGTCGATGCGGATCACGGCGGCCGGTCATGTCCGCAGAGCGCCGGCGACGGCGGAGGGCAGGGCGCTGGACGAGATCGGCGCGGAGATCGACAGCGCGCTCGGTGAACTGCGCAGCATGCTGGGCACGTTGCGCAGCGACTCCGGCCCGGCGCTCACCGGGACGCCGCCCTCGCTGGCGGACGTGCGGGAGCTCGCCGGGTTCGCGCGGCTGGCCGGGGCCGAGGTCGAGGTCGTCGTCGCCGGGACCCCCGTACCGCTGCCCGGCGCGCTGGACCTCGCCGGGTACCGCATCCTCCAGGAGGCCCTGGCGAACGTGAGCCGGCATGCGCGGCCGCCGCGGGCGACCGTACGGGTCGACTACCGGCGCGACGGTGTGCATCTGCGGGTCGACGACGAGGGGCGTGACACCGCGCCGGGGGCGCCGCCGGGCCATGGGATCATCGGGATGCGCGAGCGGGCGGCGCTGTGCGGCGGGCGGGCGAGCGCGGGGGCCCGGCCCGGCGGCGGCTGGACCGTCGAGGCGACCCTTCCCCTGCCCGAGAGGACCACGTGACCGTCTCCATACTCCTGGCCGACGACCAGGACATGGTCCGCACCAGCATGCGCATCATGATCGACGTCGAACCCGGCCTGGAGGTGATCGGCGAGGCCGCCGACGGACACCAGGCCGTCGAACTCGCCGCGCGGCTGCGGCCGGACGTCGTCGTCATGGACATCCAGATGCCGACCATGAACGGCGTGGAGGCGACCCGCCGGATCACCGGCCTGCCCGATCCGCCGGCCGTCCTCGCGCTGACGACCTTCGACCTCGACGAGTACCTCTTCGGCATCCTGCGCGCGGGCGCCGCCGGTTTCGTCCTCAAGCACGACCCGGCGACCACGCTCCTGGAGGGCATCCGCGCGGTCGCCCGGGGCGAGGGGTTCGTCTCCCCCGGCCCCACCCTCCGGCTGATCTCCCGCGTCACGGACGACGCCCCCACGCCCCTGCCCGACACCCTGACGCCGAGGGAGCTCGACGTCCTCGCCCTCCTCGGCGAGGCCATGAGCAACACGCAGATAGCCCGGAAGCTGCGCATCGAGGAGAGCACGGTCAAGACCCACGTACAGAGCGTCCTCACCAAGCTCGAAGTCCGCACCCGCGTCCAGGCCGCCCTCCTCGCCCACCGCGCCGGCCTGCCCACCGGCACCGATTCCGCACCGAGATCAGGCGTGCCGCGACCACCGGCGCGCTGACCCGGCGCCGGCCCACGGGACGGCTGCGGCGACGCTGTGGGGGGGGCCAGGACCGTCCGGTGCGCTGGGCGAGGAAGTCGCCGGCCACGGCGATCACGAGCGGCAGGGTGTTCACAGCGAGGGCCCGGTCCCGTCGGCCGCGTCGTGCGACCGCAGGTGCCAGGCGTACGCCGGGGGCAGGTTGGCCCAGACGGTCCAGCGGCCGACGGCGTACCGGCGCTGGTAGCCGGCCATCACCTCGTCGACCGCCGCGTGCCGGCGTGCCTCGGCGCGGGAGGAGGTGAGCGCGCGTGCCGTGCGGGTGCCCAGGTAGGCGAAGTATGTCAACGTCCCGCCGGGGTGCAGGAGTTCGACGAGGCGGGACATGATCTGGTCGACCTGGTCGGGGGCGAAGTTCGTCAGGGGGAGCCCCGAGACGATCACGTCGTAGCGCTCGTCGGTCTTGAAGTCCTCCAGGTACGTCTCGTGCACCGTGGCCCGTACCGAGCGGGCCGGCAGTTCCGGGTGGGCCGCGACCAGGGTGCGCAGGCCGGTGGCGAAGCGGGGGTTGGCCTCCACGATGTCGAAGTGGCTGCCGCGCGGGAGCCGGCCGATGAGGGCGCGGGTGAAGGGGCCGGTTCCGGCGCCCACTTCCAGGACCGACAGCGGCCGGTCCCCCTGGGTGCGTACGGGTTCGGTCAGGGCCCGGGCGAGGGACCGGCCGCTGGGTGCCACCGCGCCCGTGGTCCGCAGGTCGCGGATGGCCTCGGCGAGGAAGATCCGGCCTTCGCCTCTGCGGGGGCGGGGCACGCGGTCGGGATGAGGGGTCCGGTCATTCATGATCTCGACGCTAGGAATCGGCCGCGTCCGCCGGATCGGCCGTTGTGCGATGCCGGCCCCCTACGAAAGTCGGGGGCGCCCATGGCGGATCGTCCGGGGCCGCATCTCTTTTCTCCCTCTACGGTGATGAGGGAGATCAGGAGAGCGTGGGCCCTTCGGGGGCGGCCGCCCGTCTCCCCCGCCCCACCGGCACCGCACAGAACGGCATCCGCGCATGATCCGCACCCTGATCGTCGACGACGACGCCCTGGTCCGCCTCGGTCTCGCCGATCTCCTCGGCACGGACCCGGGCATCGAGGTCGTCGCCCAGGCAACCGACGGTCTCCAGGCCGTCGAGCGGGCCCGCGCCCACCGCGTCGACGTCGCCCTCGTCGACGTACGCATGCCACACCTGGACGGCATCGCGGCGACGGCGAAACTCCGGGCTCTGCCGGACCCGCCGCGTGTGATCATCCTGACCACGTTCGACCTCGACGAGTACGTCTACAACGCGCTCTCCGCCGGGGCCGACGGGTTCCTCCTCAAGGACACCGATCCGGCGGAGATCCTGCGGGCCGTCCACCTCGTCGCGGACGGTTCGGCCATGCTGCATCCCGCCGCGGCCCGCCGGCTCATCGACCGCTACCACGCCGCCGGGCCGTCGCAGGCCGTCACGGCCCAGGCGCGGCTGGACCGGCTCACTCCCCGGGAGCGCGACGTCCTCGTCCTCGTCGCCCGGGGTGACACCAACGCGGACATCGCGGCCCGCCTCACGATGCGCGAGAGCACCGTCAAGGCCCACGTCAGCCGCATCCTCACGGCCCTGGAGGTCACCAACCGGGTCCAGGCGGCCCTGCTCGCCCGGGACGCGGGGCTGGGCGGCTGACGCGCTATCGAGGGGCGATGCCGAGGGCCTGGGCCAGCAGGGCGCGGGAGTGGGCCCGGTCCGCGGGGTCCGCGACGAGGTCCTGGACCATGATCTCGTCGACGCCGGTGGCCTTGGACATCTGCTCCAGCTGGTCGCGTACGGTCTGCGGGCTGCCGGCGAGTTCGCGGGGCCAGCGGCCGTCGGTGATGACGGTGGGCGTGTCCTTCTGGTCCTGGCTGAGTTCCCGCTCGGCTTCCTCGACCGTGGGCACCCGGGCCGCGGTCCCCTGCCGGGCCAGGCGTGCCATCAGGGCGGTCCTGGACCAGTTCAGCCGCCGTGCCTCGGCGTCGGTGCCGGCGACGACGGCGCTGACGGAGAGGATGCCGCCCGGGCCCTTGCCCCCGGAGTACGCGCTGTGGCGCAGCAGCGCGCGACCGGCCGCGTCGGGGTTGATGAAACCCGCGAAGGCGTAGCCGAGGCCGAGTTCGCCGGCCGTCCGGGCGCTGGCGCCCGAGGAGCCGAGGATCCACACGTCGGGCCGTGAGGCGAGGCCGGCGGCCGGGTTCAGGCGTGCGAAGGGGTGGTCCGCGGGGAAGCGGCCGTCGATGTGGGCGAGTACTTCCCGGACCTGTTCGGCGAAGTCGTCGGCGGGCGGCACGGCACGGTCGCGGCGCAGGGCGAGGTCGACCACGGGGCCGGCGGTGGCGCGGCCGAGGCCGAGGTCGATGCGGCCCGGTGCGAGGGCTTCGAGCTGGAGGAAGGTCTCGGCGATCTTGTAGGGGCTGTAGTGGTTGAGCAGCACCGCGCCGGAGCCGACCCGGATGCGGGAGGTGGTGGCCGCGGCCAGGGCGATGAGGATCTCGGGTGCCGTGGAAGCGGCGCTGGCGGCGTCGTGGTGCTCGGCGTACCAGATGCGGTGGTAGCCGAGGTCCTCCGCCTGTCGCGCGGCGTCGACCGCGTCCTTGAGGGCCTGGGTCCTGTCGCCGCCGGGGGCGACGGTGGCGAGTTCGACGAGGGAGAGTTTCACGGTGTTTCCGTCCTTGCTGACGGTCCGGTCGGGGGCTGCGGGGCCAGTGGCAGGTGCGTGCCGAAGGAACGCTGGTGGTGGGTGAGAGGCCCGGGGCCTTCCTCGCCGGGTTCCGCGGTGCGGACATGGGCGAGCAGGAGGGTGTGGTCGCCTGCGGTGACGTACTCGTCGACCTCGGCGGTGAGCCATGCCGCCGAGCCGGGCAGGCGGGGCAGGTCGTGGCTGGGTGACCAGAGGACGTCGTCGAACTTGTCCTCACCGGTGCGGGCGAAGGCGGCGGCGAGTGCGGCCTGACGGGTGCCGAGGATGTTGAGGCCGAAGCGTCCGGTGCGGCGGACGGTCGCCAGGAGCCGGGATCGGTTGTCCAGGGACACCAGGACCATCGGGGGTGTCAGGGACAGGGAGGTGAAGGCGCTGACCGTGGTGCCGTGCGGCCGTGGGCCGTCCATCGCGGTGACCACGGCGACCGGGGAGGCGACGGTGGCCATGGCGTCGCGGAACGCCTGGGGGGTGACGGTGCCGGGGAGGCGGGTGGTGGTCATGGCCGGGCCGTTTCCGTGACGCGGGGGTCGGTTCCGTACTGGGCACGGGCTCCGAGGTGGTCGCGGAGGGTGGGGCCCTCGTAGTCGTGGTGGAAGAGGCCGCGGTCCTGTAGGAGGGGGACGACCTGGTCGACGAAGGCGTCGACGCCGTCGTGGTAGCCGTCGATGGCGAGCGAGAAGCCGTCGCAGGCCCCGGCCTCGAACCACTGCTGCAGGTGGTCGGCGACGTCGGTGGCGGTGCCGGCGACGACCGGGTGGTAGTCGATGACGCCGTGTGCCAGGACGTCTCGTAGGGTCCAGCCCTCCCGTGCCACTTCGAGGGCGCGCGTGGAGCGTGCGTCGTGCGGGCTGGGGGCGGCGTCGGCCAACTGGCGTCCGGTGAGCGGCTCGTCGAGCTGTTCGTGGCCGAGAGGCAGACCGATCATCGCGCCGAGGTAGCGGACGCGCGCGTGCAGGTCGACGGACTCGTCCAGGAAGCGGCGTCGCTGGAGGGCGGCTTCGCGGGTGGGGGCGATGGTCGGCATGAAACCGGCGAGCATCTTCACCTCGTCGGGGTCGCGTCCGGCTCTCTTGGCCGCGTCCCGCAGGGCGCCTCGCTGGGCGATGGCGTCGTCGATCGTCATCGGGTTGGCGTAGACGCCGCTGGCGTACCGGCCGGCGAGTTCCATGCCGTAACCGCCGCCGCCCGCCTGGAAGATGACCGGCTGGCCCTGCTCGGAGGGCGGGATGGGCAGGGGGCCGCGGGAGGCGACGTGGCGGCCCCGCAGGTCGACCGGACGGATCTTGCCCATGTCGGCGAACCGCTTGCCCTCGACGTCCAGGACCCAGGCGTCCTTCTCCCAGCTGCCCCACAGGGCCTGCACGATCTGGACGACCTCGTGGGCGCGCTCGTACTTCTGCGCGCGGGGCGGGATGGTGGAGCCGAAGTTCGCCGCGGCCGCCGGGTGGGAGGTGGTGACCGCGTTCCAGCCCGCCCGGCCGTGGCTGATCACGTCCAGGGCCTTGAACTGGCGGGCGAGGGTGTAGGGCTCGTTGAAGGTGGTGGAGGCGGTGGCGACCAGGCCGATCCGCTCCGTCTCCCGGGCTATCGCGGTGAGGACCAGGAGCGGGTCGATGGGGGTGTGCGGGTGCTCGGTCTCCAGGTCCACGTCCAGGACGGGGGTGTCCGCGATGAACAGCAGCTGGATCTTGCCGCGCTCGGCGGCCTGGGCGTAGCGCACGAACTGGTCCATGTCCGTGTAGCTGGACAGGTTCGCCCCGGGCAGCCGCCACGCCCCGGGCTCGGAACCGTAGCCGCTGGTGAACTGCATGGCCAGGAGCATCTGCGGGCTTGTCATGGGTACGTCTCCGAACAGGCGGAAGAGAATCAGAGAGTGGCGCCTGACCGACAGGAACGGTCGGCGCTCTCGGGACGACGGTGTCAGCGGTGGGCGGCGCGGTTCATCTCGACGACGTCGTCCGGGGTGGGGTTGCCGGGGAGGGCGGCGAAGCGTTCGAGCATGCTGTCGCGGACGGCGGCGTCCTTGACTCGGTCGGCGGCGGCCAGGGCGGCGGGGAGTTCGTCGAGGGTCAGCTCGGTGCAGTAGGCGGGGCCCATCGGCTGCTGGCGCCACGAGTCGGCGAGGGATCCGGCGTCGTAGGGGTCGAAGCCGGTGTCGTCGACCAGGCCCATGGCCACCTTCTTCGCGCTCTCGGAGTCGCCGGCCACCGGGATCGCGATACGGCCCGCCGTGCCCGCCGGAACGCCCCGGGTGCGCTGGGTCTCGGCCAGGGCGGCGTTCCACGCCTTGACGACGGGACGGCCGAGGAGCCGGGAGGTGTACACGCTCTCCACCGTGCCGCCGTCCTCCACCTCCTCGATCCGTCCGTTGAGATGCGGGTAGTAGTTCGAGGTGTCGATGACCACGGTCCCCTCGGGGACGGCGGCGAACAGGTCCGCCAGCTTCCCCGCCACCCCGAACGGGATCGCCAGGACGATCGCGTCCCGGTCCTGGACCGACTCGTCCAGGGGTACGGCGCGGGCGCCGGTCTCCAGGACCTCGGCAGCGACGGCCCCGGCGCCCCGGGCGTCCGCCACCTGGACCTCGTGACCGGCCAGGCTCAGCTTGCGGGCCAGGTTCCCGCCGATCGCCCCGGCTCCGATAACAGTTATTTTCATGATTTGTCCTTCCGGAGGTCGTGCCACCCCAGGGGCGGCGGGAGGTGATGAAGGCATGGCGAGATCGCCGGACCGCGGTCCGGCCTCGCGTGAGGTGCCGACCGTCAGGCGCGGTGGTCCGGCTCGCGGTACCCGTCGGCGATGAGCGCCCGCAGCCGGTCGAGCGATTCCCCGGTGGCACCGGCGCCCTGGATCCAGGCGACCGAGCAGGCCGCGAGGAACAGGTCGTAGCCCGTCACCGACGGGCGCACGTGTCCGGCGTCCTGCGCGGCTCGTACGTACCCGTCGGTCGTGGCGATGAGCTCGTCGCAGGGGACGGTCAGCGGATTGTCCGGGTCCTGCGCCCTGGTCGCCGCCATGAGGGGTTCCGGCAGTCCGCTGTAGGAGCTGAGGTAGTCCTCCATCGCCCGCAGCCACCGCGACAGCGCCACACCGGCGTCGCCGAGGCCGGCGATGCCCTCGCGGCGGGCCGCCAACTCCTCGGCGCGGGACTGGAGTACGGCCGCCAGCAGGGCTTCGCGGGTGGGGAAGTGCCGGTACAGCGTTCCCGGTCCGACGCCCGCCTCCTTGGCGACCGCCTCCAGCGACGTACCGATCCCGTCCCGCAGGAAGTGACGCTGGGCCGCCTCCAGGAGGGCCGTGCGGTTGCGCTGGACGTCGGCGCGGGGTTTGCGGGCCTGCTGCTCCCTGGCGTTCATGTGCTCTCCTGCGCCCTTTCGGTACGGCGACCCGGTCGAAACGTCGAAACGGAGACTAGCTCCGCATTGCCTCCACGCTAAAGCGGAGGCGACCTCCGGTCAAGTCGGGGGTGGTTGGCCTGCGCGTGAGCGCCGCACCCGTGAACGCCGCCCGCACCCTCATCCGCGATGCCGCTTCGACGCCGCTCCGGCAGAGAGCAACCCCTACTCGTCGAGGACCCCTGACGTTTCATGCAGGACGACGCTCCGCTTCAGCGGGACCCGTCCCACGCGGAAGCTGTTGGCAGGTGCGGTCCGGTCGGCGGTGCCGAAGGAGATGCCGAACAGCAGCTTGAGGTCCCCGGGGACACCCAGGGCCTCGCGGACGGTGTCGGCGTAGAACCCGAGCATGGTCTGCGGGATTCCGTCGAGGCCGCGGGCCGTCAGCGAGAGCAGGAAGTTCTGGGCGTACATGCCGATGTCCCCGGCCGCCCGCACCCCGTCGCCGAAGGCCGGCATGAAGAGAAAGGCTGCGTGAGGTGCGCCGAAGAAGTTCAGGTTCTCCCGGGCCGCAGCCCTCCTGGCCGTCCGGTCCGAGCGCGGTATACCCATGGCCCGGTAGAGGGTCGCGGCCTGGTCGTGCGCCCGGTCCAGGTAGGCGCCCTCGCCGAAGTCGGCGTAGCTGAAGGTGAAGTCGGAGGAGAAGCGCTCCTCCTCGTCGGCCTGGAGCAGTTCCTTGCTCAGGGCGTCCCTGGCCGCACCGGAGACGACGTGCACCGTCCACGGCTGGGTGTTGCAGTTCGACGGGGCGGTTTGCGCGTCCTGTAATACGCCGCGGATGTCGGCGGGGGACACCGGAGCGGGCAGGAACTTCCGTACGGAGCGCCGGGATCGCGCGAGGTCGGTGAAGGGGACGGCCGTCACGGGCAAGGCGGTTCTCCTGAAGGTGTGTTCGGATCGCGATGGCGGGGCGGACGGGTTCGGCGCCCTCCCTCACCCTGGAACACGGCGGGGGGGCTCACTCCCTGAGGTTCATAGCCTCCGACCTGGAGCGATGCCGCGACAAGGCAAAGCGGAGGATGTCTCCGCATGAGGTCAAGCGTAAAACGGAGGCAGCATCCGGTCAACTCCCCGCCGCCCCGCCGGCCCCGATCGTGAAGACGATGACCTCTTTTGCGCCAGATTCCCGCCCTCGGGCGCACCAATGCGAAACCCTGGCGAGCCCGCAGCGTCAGCGATTCCAGGGAGTGCGATTACGCTTGCGGCACAGGAAGGCCCTGCCGACGCCATGACGACCGACAGGGCCAACCCGCTCGGGAGAAACCCGCAGCATCACGGCCCCGGCGTCCTACCGTCGGGGCCGTGCCCGTGTCAGGCGCCGAAAAGACGCCTGATCGTCAGATCGATCACGAGCGCTGTCACCAGCGCCAGAAACTGACCGACAGAGCCGAGCATGCGGCGGGGTTCCCGGTGGGCCTGGCGATCTTCACCATGGTCCGAGCCGGGCATTCTCTCCACCTCCCCTCCGGGCTCCGTGAGCCCTGTGGAGAACCCGCACGACATGCGGATCCCCCAGCGAACTCACGCCCCCGCGAGGAGCGTTACGCGGAATCCACTCTAGATGGCGACAACAGGAACACCTTCTGCGTCACCCGCTCAATACCGTCATGCGGCTCAAACACCAGACCGGCGGCGAAGTCGACAAGTCCCCTTACTTGCGCGTGATCCAGCACAGCCGGACTCACGATCAACGGCGTTCCTTCGCCGCGGTGCCCTCTGAAGTCACGGGCCTCGGCACGAGCCCGGGACGAGGCTCGGTGATCCGTAAAGCTCTCGCACGCGTTCACACGTGACGGACACCACGACCCGCGGAATCCCGGCAGCACTCGCCGACGAACCAGCCCCAGCCTGTCCGCGAGAACCCATGTCGACAAGACAGGGGCGCGGGAACATATGTCCGACCCGTTCACGCGCATTCCCACACCGTCCGCCGCTTGCCGCCGCGGAAACGTGTGCCTGCCGCATTCGATGTGCCAACTCCCGTCGAGATCCTGGAATCCGGCGAGATTGTCCGCGGGGGTACGGCCCGTCCACTTACCCTGCACTTCCAGCCACCCCAGCCGCGTATCCCCCTTCGCCTCGCCCACGAACAGCGTGACCTGCCCGCCTGCACGACGAACCGGGTCTTCGCACCCGCCCCCGGCACCAGCGCACCGCCCGCCCCGAGGGCGACCGGCTCGGAGCGCTTGCGTACTGCGGCCACGTCCGCCTCCCCCGGGGAAAGTGATGGGCCGCGTCCAGGTCCTCACTGGTCCAGAGACAAGCAGTGAGCGTGAAGTGGGAGCACCCATCGCGAACGGCCCTCGTCTCCCTCGCCGCCGGTCCCATCGCCAACCTCATCCCGGGAACGGTCACTGGCACTGGCGTCGTCGGCACCGTCCCGTACACCAGTGGCCCGATCACGGTGACTTGGGCCACCGCGGACGTACGGCGTGGTCGGCAACTCCGCCGCCGCCTCGCTGCCCCCCGGGGACTTCGCAAGCTGAGGAAGCCGGCCGACCCGGCAAACTCGGAGATACGCGGCCTGTTGAAGACATGAGCGGCGTCACCGGAGTCCGCGCGGTACATGCCCTGCGGGTGCCGTTGGGCGGCATTCTGGTCTGCCCTCACCGCCATACCGGAGCGGGCAGCCGGAAGAGACCCAAGTCGGGCCCGGCCGGTGGGTCAGTCTCTGGGGCGGCGGCCGCTGCGGCGTGGCGCGGGTTCCGCGCCGTCGAGGAGTTCCAGGCGGCGTTCCTCGCCGTGGGTCTCGACCTGGACGACGATCCGGCGCAGAGCGTCCGCGGTGGCCAGGCATTCCGGGACGGTGAGGGGGGAGGCGACGAACGCCTCCTCCGCGTTGAACTCCGGGAAGAGGTCCTGCATCAGGGCCTCGCCCTTGTCCGTGAGGGCGAGCAGGACCCGTCGGCCGTCGGAGGGGTGGGCGCTGCGCCGGACGAGTCCCCGCGTCTCCAGTGTGCGGGCCACACCTGTCAGGGTGCCCTTGGAGATGCCCGCCTCCTCGGCGACGAGGCGGGTCTCCGTCTCGCCCGAGATCCATACGACCCAGAGCACGACGAACCCGGTCCACGTCAGGTCCGAGCCCCGCAGTACCGAGTTCTCGACGTGCTGGCGGACCGCGGCGGCGGCCCGGTGGATGTTCGCGACGACGGCCATCTGCTCATGGCGGATGGGTGTGTCACCCAGCTTGGCCCTGACCAGCTTCTCGGTCTCGATGATGGACCGCTGCACCATCACTGCACCTCCGACGCGATGCGGACCTGGTCCGGCCCCCACAAAATCGTTCGGCTCAAAATCATACGTGCCGTGCCGTCCGCCTCTTCGGCGGGCGGATTCCGAACGCACGCTCGCGAACGAGACCTCCCGCCCCCACGGCGGAGCCGGAACTCACGGACACCGCCCATCCTCAGCCGCCGGTCAGAGCCGCCACCCGGCGCATGACGTCGCGGCAGAAGCCCCCGACCCCCTCCGGATCGTCGATGAACTGCGAGGGCTTCACGCAGAAGGTCGTGAAGCCCAGCTCCAGTTGCTCGGGAAGGGACTCCAGCGCCTGCCCGAGATCAGCGCAGGAGGTGTCGTCGGGAAACACCGCACGGGTCCCCCCGATCATCTCCAGCTCGGCGATGTCACGCCCGGCTGCCTTCATGGCGTCCCCGAGCACCCGCATCTCCTCGGACGTGGGCCGCCCCAGCGGGTTGAAGGCGTGCCCGTACCGGACGATGCGGCGCACCATGGCGTCGTGCATGCCGGCGCCCCCGAAGCACAGCCGTGGCCCGTCCGCCCGGTACGCCTTGGGCTCGAAGTACACGTCCTCGAAGCGGTAGTGCTCGCCGAGGTACGTCACCGGTGAGGGCCCCCACAACGCCGCCCAGATCTCCAGGTGTTCGTCGAGGAGCCGCCCGCGCCGGGCGAAGGGGACGCCGAGGGCGTCGTACTCGTCGCGGCTCCAGCTCACGTTGGGCAGCACGGTCAGACGTCCTTCGGAGAGGAGGTCGAGGGTGCCCAGCTCGCGGGCCAGCAGAAGGGGGTGGCGCAAGGGCGCGATCACCGCGGACGCGGCGAGCCGGAGCCGTTCGGTGACGGCGGCGATCGCGCCGAGCAGGAGCAGGGAGCCCGGCCAGGGGGTGTACGGGTCCTGGTTGCCGGGCAGGGCGTAGTCTCGCGGGTTGCCCATGACGCCGTTCGCGCCCGCGTCGGGGCCGAGCACGATGTGTTCGCTGACCATCACGGAGTCGAACCCGGCGTCCTCGGCCTCGCGGGCCCAGCGCACGAGGGCCGGCAGGTCGGCGCGGCCGCCGGTCATGGTCCAGTTCTCGCTGAGGACGAGTTGCATGCGGGGTGCGGCGGTCATCGTCGTAGGTGCTCCGTTCTTCACAGCATCCACGAGTATTCGTAGAACTCCCAGTCGGTGACGGCCCGTTCGAAGCGGGCCAGTTCCTGGCGTTTGAGGGCGGTGAACACTTCGGTGAAGCGTTCGCCCAGGGCGTGGGTGAGGGGTTTGTCGGTCTCCAGGGCGGTGAGGGCCGCGCCGAGGGTGGTGGGCAGGGGGGCGCCGTCGCCGCCGCGGTCGCCGGTGATGGGTGCGGGGGGTGTGAGGTCGCGGTCGAGGCCGTCGAGTCCGGCGGCGAGGAGTGCGGCGACGGCGAGGTAGGGGTTGGCCGCTCCGTCGCCGATGCGGATCTCGATGCGGGTGCCGGGGCCGCGTTCGGGTGGGATGCGGGCGTAGGCGAGCCGGTTGTCGTAGCCCCAGTTGGCGGTGACGGGGGCGAGGGAGCCGGGGGCGGCGAGGCGTTTGAAGGCGTTGACGGTGGGGTTGAGGACGGCCATGAGGGCGGGGGCGTGTTCGAGGACGCCGGCGAGGAACGCCTTGGCGGGCGGGGCGAGGCCGTCGGCGGTGGCCGGGTCGGCGAAGAGGTTGTTCCCCGCCGCGTCGGTCAGGGAGACGTGGAGGTGCTGGCCGCTGCCGGCGCGGTCGGCGAAGGGCTTGCCCATGAAGGTGGCGCGCATGCCGCGCTTGGCCGCGATCTCCTTGACGGCGTACTTGAAGAGGAAGGCCCGGTCGGCGGCGTCGAGGGCGGGTCCGTGCCACTGGTTGATCTCGTACTGGCCGCCGCTGAACTCCTGGATCCCGGCGTGGACGCCGAGGCCGAGGGCGCGGCATTCGCGGATGAGCAGGGGGAGCATGTCGTCGGGGTCGTAGGCGGTGCCGACGACGTATCCGGCGGTGTCCCGTTCCAGGTAGCGCCGCCAGCCGTGGGTGGCGGCGGGGTCCTCGCGCAGGAGGTAGAACTCCAGCTCGGGGGCGACGACCGGGTGCAGGCCGCGCGCGGCGAGGCGGTCGGTCTGGCCGCGCAGCAGGGAGCGGGGGTCGAAGCGGAGCGGGGCGGAGCCGTCGGCGGGGTCGGTGACCTCGGCGAGGAGGTAGGCGGTGCCGGGTGCGTAGCCGGGGACGGAGAGGGTGCCGGGGTCGATGAGGGCGTCGGCGTCGGGCCAGCCGCTGCCGGCGGACTCGGGAACGTCGAGGGGGTTGCCGCCGAGGTCGGTGACCATGAGGGCCTGGCAGAAGGCGAGGCCGTGGTCGGCGAAGCGCGGGAGTTCGCCGGTGGCGACCTCTTTTCCGCGGGCGACGCCGTGCAGGTCGCTCCAGAGCACGCGGACGAGGTCGATCCCCCGGCGGGACAGGTCGTCGGCGAGGGTCGCGAGCCGTTCGGCGCGCGTGGGCGGGGTGGGGTCTGGCACGTCCGACACCGGGGCCTCCGGTCCATCAGGCTTTCATTTGATGCCAAACAATAGGGTCGGGCCGGGCCTCGCGACAAGGGCTCATGCCTTTACCGAGTCGAGACGCGCGGGCCATTGCAACCCGCCCCCGCCAGGAATAACGTAC
Organism: Streptomyces sp. 4F14; assembly: GCF_048159485.1. Classification (NCBI taxonomy): domain Bacteria; kingdom Bacillati; phylum Actinomycetota; class Actinomycetes; order Kitasatosporales; family Streptomycetaceae; genus Streptomyces; species Streptomyces sp. 4F14. Next base: position 276,144 of record NZ_JBLRVY010000001.1, on the reverse strand, counting down.
GGGCCCAAACGAAAGGCAATCGGCTCCCCACACGCCATCCGCCGGCCGTCCCGACCGACCGTCGCCGCCGCGCGTCCGCGGCTCCTCACCGGATGGAGCGATCCATGTCGCGCCAGACCGCACCACCCAGCACCGCTCCCCAAGCCCCCGCCGCCCCCGGCACCCTCTCGCTCACCGACGTGGTCGCCCAGTCCGTGGGCTTCATGGGCCCGGTCTTCTCCGTCTCCGTGCTCCTGCCCCAGCTCGTCGGCATCACCACGGCCACCGGCAACGGCGCGGGCGCCGCCGCCCCGCTCGCCGTGCTCCTCGGCACGATCGGCATGCTCGGCATCGGCTGGATCGTCTCCGCCTACGCCCGCCGCATCCACGCCGCCGGCTCCCTGTACAACTACGTCACCGAGGGCCTCGGCACCCGCCTCGGCGCGGCGGCCGGGTACGTCTACTACCTCGGCGTCCTGATCCTCGGCGCCGGCATCGCGGTCCTGATCGGCGGCACCCTGCACGACGACCTGAAGGCCGAGTTCGGCTTCGACGCCGTACCGGTATGGGTCTGGCAGGCGGTGATCCTCGCCGCGCTGGTCGCGATCGTGCACGTCGGGGTGCAGGTCTCGGTCAAGATGCAGCTGGCGCTCGCGCTGGTCTCGATGGCCGTCCTGACCGTGTTCTTCGTCTACCTGATCGTCAAGGTCGGCTCGGACAACAGCCTCACCGCCTTCGAGCCGTCCAGTTCGGCGCAGGGCTGGTCCGGGATCGCCTTCTCCGTGATCTACGGCGTCCTGCTCTTCACCGGCTTCGAGGCCGCCGCCAACCTGGCCGAGGAGACCGCCGAGCCCAAGCGCTCGATCCCCCGGGCCGTGCTGATCTCCCTCGTCGTCTCCGCCGTCTTCTTCCTGCTCGGCTGCTACGCCCAGATCGCCGGCTTCCACTTCGACGTGGCCGCCGTCGCGCAGAACGCGGGCGCCCCGCTCATCGCCCTCGCCTCGCCCGACGCGTACGGCGCCACCTGGCTGGCACGGCTCGTCGAACTCGTCATCCTGCTCGACATGCTGGCCGTCTACATCGGCGTCTCCGTCTCGGTCACCCGCGGTGTCCTGACCATGGCGCGCGACGGCTGGCTGCCGAAGCCCCTCGCCCGCGTCAGCGCCCGGCGCGGCACCCCGATCGGCGGTACGGCGCTGGTCGGCGGCGCGTACCTGCTGGTCCTGGTCGTCAGCCAGGCGTTCCCCGACGGCGTCTCGGTGCCGGGTCTGCCGGACTACTTCAGCTGGTACGCCTGGCTGTCCGCGTTCGGCATCTTCTGTCTGGCCTCGATCTACCTCGCGATGTGCGTGGGCGCCCCCCGCGGACTGCGCGGCCAGGTCGCCCCCGCGAAGGCGTGGACGGCCGCCGTGATCGGCCTGGTCATCACCGGCGGAGCGCTCTTCGGCTCCGTCTACCACGTACCCTCCCCCACCATCTGGGCGGCCTGGGCGGCGATCGGCTGGACAGTGCTGTCCGTGCTGGCCGCCTTCGTCGTCATGTCCCGCCGGGCGGTGGCGCGTTGACGGCCCCCGTCTACCTCGTCGCCGGCGCGAGCAGCGGGATCGGTGCGGCGGTCGCCGAGCGGGCGGCGGCAGGCGGGGCCCGGGTCGCCGTCTGCGGCCGTCGCCCGGACGCCCTCAAGGCGGTCGCCGAACGCTGCGGGTCGACCGCGTACGTCGCCGACGTCACCAGCCGCGCGGACGTCGACGAGCTGGTCGCGGCCGTCGTCCGCGACCACGGCCGGCTCGACGGCGTCGTGGCGAACGCCGGGGTCATGCGCCCCGGCGGGGTCCTCGACCTCAGCGACGAGGACTGGGACGCCACCCTGCGCACCAACCTCACCTCCGTGTTCCTCCTCGCCCGCGCGTCCGTCCCCCACCTCACCCGCACCCGGGGCGCCTTCGTCACGGTCGGTTCCATCGCCGGGCTGCGCGCGCCCACGGGCATGTCCGCCTACGCCGCCTCCAAGGCCGGCGCGGCGATGCTGACCACCACCGTCGCGGCCGAGTTCGGCCCGCTCGGCGTGCGCGCCAACACCGTCTGCCCCGGCTGGACCCGCACCGAGATGGCCGACGAGGAGATGCGCGCGTTCGGCGGCCCGCTCGGCCTGGACGTCGAGGAGTCGTACGCGGCCGTCACCGCGCTCGTTCCGCAGCGCCGGCCGGCCGCCGCCGAGGAGATCGCCGACGCCGTGCTGTGGCTGCTCGGCCCCGGCTCCTCGTACGTCAACGGCGCCACCCTCACCGTCGACGGCGGCACCACGGTCGTCGACCCCGGCGCGGTGCCCTTCGACTTCCGGATCACCCCACGGCAGGAGTGAGGCATGGACTTGCGTCTGACGGGCCGTACGGCCCTGGTCACCGGCGGCGCCAGCGGGATCGGCCGCGCCGTCGTCACCGCGCTGCTCGCCGAGGGGGTACGGGTCACCGTGCTCGACCGTGCCTCGCGGCCGGCGGACCTCCCCGACTCCGTGCGCTGGCACACCGGCGACGTCACCGACGAGGACGCGGTCGCCGCCGCCGTACGGGACAGCGGCGGTCTCTCCATCGCGGTGGGCTGCGCCGGGATCTCCGGTCCGATGGGGCAGGAGGCCACCGCCGTCTCCCGCGCCGACTTCGCCCGGACCGTCGAGGTCAACCTCACCGGGCAGTTCCTGCTGGCCAAGCACGCGGCGGGGGCCATGCGGGAGCGGGGCGGCGGGGCCATCGTGTTCGTCGCCTCCGACTCCGGGTTCGTCGCCGCGCCCGGCATGGCCGCGTACTGCGCCTCCAAGGGCGGGGTCCTCATGCTGGCCAAGGCGCTCGCCACCGACCTCGACCCGTACGGCGTACGCGTCAACTGCGTGGCCCCGAGCATCGTCGACACCCCGATGTCCCGTGCCGACCTCGGGCTCACCGAGACCGGGTTCGACGGGCAGCCCTTCCCGGTGCACCGGCCCGAGGAGGTCGCGGCGGCCGTCTGCTACCTCGTCTCGGACCTCGCGCGGGGCGTCAACGGCACCGCGCACGTCCTCGACTTCGGCGGGCTGGCGCGGTCGGCGTTCCCTGCCTGAACGGTCCGTTCCTCGGCCTCGCGCGGTCGGCGTCCGCCGCCCGACGGGTCCCTTTCCTCGGCCTCGCGCGGTCGGCGTTCCCCCGCCTGACCAGTCCCTTCCTCCCCCACGGAACAGGAGAACCCCTCACCATGACCACCCGCCGCGCCCTGGTCGCGACGCTCGCCACCGCGGCCGTCGCCGTCCTCACCGCCGCCCCCGCGGCCACCGCGACGCCCTGCACGACCGGGTACGAGAAGTCCGTCGCCGTCCGCGTCCTCAAGGGCGTCTTCGAACAGGGCGACACGCGGATCGTCGACCGCTTCGTACGGCCCGACTACATCCAGCACAACCCGACGGCCCCCGACGGCTCGGCCGCCCTCAAGAGCCTCGCCACCAGCGTGCACCGGCGGTTCCCCGACGCCCGGTACGACGTCAAGCGGGTCATCGCCGACGGCGACCTCGTCCTCGTCCACTCCAACGCCGTCATGACGCCCGGCACCCGGGGCACCGCCGTCTTCGACATCTTCCGCTTCCGGGGCGGGCGGATCGCCGAGCACTGGGACGCCGAACAGGACGTCCCCGCGACCACGGTCAGCGGCCACGACATGTTCTCCACGCTCAGCTCACCGGCCCCCGACCCGCACGCCGACACCGCTGCCAACCAGCGTCTGGTGACGTCCTTCTTCACCGAGGTGCTGGTCGGCCACGACGTCGCCGCGGCCGACCGGTACATCTCGGCGCGCACCTACTTCCAGCACAACCCCGGCTTCGGCGACGGCCTCGCGGACTTCAAGGCCGGCTTCGACGCCTACTTCACCCAATTCCCCGACGCCGTCACCCTCCCCAAACGCGTCATCGCCGAAGGCGACCTCGTCGCGGTCCACAACAACGACAAGACCGGCCCCGATGACCGCGGCAACGCGGTCGTCGACCTCTTCCGGGTCCACGACGGCAAGATCGTCGAGCACTGGGACGTCACGCAGGCGGTGCCTGAGACGTCGGCGAACGGCAACACGATGTTCTGAGGGGCGGGTGAGGGCGACACGGAGGTGTCGGGGGCGGCGGCAGGGCTCGGCTGCGGGGCTCGGCTCCGGCCCGGGACACGCCGCGTACCCGGCGGCCGGCGAGGACCGCACCGGCGGCTCCGTCGACCACCCGCCCGGTCGCCGCGCCAGCCCTCGCCTCGCAGAACCCGGCCGAGCGGGCCGTCGCCCGCACCCGGCGGGGAAAGGGACTCGCACTGCCCCGGCGTGGCCTCGAACCGACGGTCCGCACGGGGCGGTTGTCCAACCCCTGGCCCCTCGCCCTGATGCTCGCCCGCCCTCGGCCGACTCTCGAACCGGGCCATCCGCCCGGCCAGGACCGCCGAGCCTGCGCCGCCGAGGGCAGGCGGCCGGAATCGACCTCGCGGACGCGGGCGTACGGGTCGTGCCCGGCCGCCCGGGGTCTCCCCTCAGCCCTCGGACGCCACGACCCGGTCGAGGAAGCCGTCGACCAGGTGCCGGGCGTTCGCCCGGGCGGTCGGCTCCAGCTCTCGGCTTCGGGCGAGGAGTTCGCCAGGGTCTACGCCCTGTCCTATGCACTGCTCCTCGCCGCCGTCCCGCAGCCAGCCGCGCAGCATCCGCAGGGTGATCTCCGGATGGAACTGGACGCCGAGGCTGCGGCCGACCCGGAACGCCTGGACGCACACGGCGTTGCGGGCTGTCTCCTCGGCTCCGGGCGGCGGGACGCAGCGGTCGTAGTGCCACTGCATCCACGGTCCGGGGCCCACCACGGCGGGGTCGTGCGTGTCGATCGAGGTCCAGCCGATCTCGGGACGCGGTGATCGCTCGACCGAGCCGCCGAGCGCGGTGGTCAGCGCCTGCGCGCCGAAGCAGACGCCCAGCACCGGGACGCCGAGGTCGTGGGCCTTGCGCAGCAGATCCAGCTCGCCGCCGATCCAGGAGCCGACCGCCGTCTCGTCGTACACCGACCACGGCGCCCCGAGCGACACGATCAGGTCCCACTCGGCGGGTTCGGGGAAGTCGAACGTCACGTCCGGGGTGTGCCGGCGGTCTTCGGGTACGACCGTCACGGCGGTGAGGTCGTAGCCACGCTCGACGAGGCGGGCACCGACCAGTCCCGGTTCCGTCACGTGGTCGTGCTGGATGACGAGTGCGCGCACGGTGGGTACTCCTTGGGCTCTTGTACGGGTCCGGACCCTCATCGTTTGAGCTCAAATAATACCTTCACGGGCGGGAGATCCGACATGCCGGGACGGCCCTTACGGGAGGTGCACCTGGTGCAGCAGTCGGCGGAACTCGGTGGGTGTCATCCCCATCCGGTGCCGGAAGAAGGCGTGGAAAGCGGTCGCGTGGGTGAACCCGACGCGCGCCCCCACCGCGCCGGAGGTCAGCCCGGTGTGGGCAAGGAGGCGCTTGGCCTCCAGCAGGACCCGGTCGTCGATGTGGCGCTTGGCGCCGTACCCGGTCGCCGCCCGGGTGGCCCGGGTCAACGTCCGCTCGCTGTACCCCAGTTGGGCTGCGAACGCGTGGACGCTGTGGGTTCGGGTGAAGCCTTCCTCGACGGCCTGCCGGAATTTCTGGAAGGTCCCGTGCCCGGAGGGTTCCGGCCGCCCCTGGTTCGCGAGGTGGGCCAGCCGGATCAGGATGACGGACAGCAGGTTGCGCATCGTCTCCGCACGCGCCTCCAGGGGCAGACCGAGCACTCCGCCGTACTCCGCCTCCAGGGCGTCGAGGGTGGCGGTGAGCGGGGCCTGAACCGCGTCCGGCGGGGTGATCAGCCTGCCGGCGCCGTACTCGGCGTCGCGGATCAGCCGGTCGGTGGCGGCGCCGGGAAACCCCGCCGAGAAGACGACCAGCCTGCCGTCGCAGTCGGTGTGGCCGGCCTCGTACTGCACGATCTGCTCGGGCCACACCCACAGCCAGCCGCCCGGCCGCAGCGTGTACGCGGTGAAGTCCACCGAGCACCGCAACTCGCCCTCACGGACGGTGATCAGTTCGTGGAAGCCGAGCCGCACCGGCCGGGTGACGTCGACTCCTCGGCGTCCCGCACGGTCGAGCAGACGCGGGAAGTCGATCACCTCCGCGCCGGGCAGCGCCCCCGCTGTGGGGACGAAGGGCACCGCGGTGATCCCGCCGGTGTGTCCGTTTTTCTTCATACCGTGTCCAAGTACGTCAAGGGGACGGCCAGAACCCGATCCTAAACTCCCCTGCCAGAAGGCCGATTCCGGACACGACCAGGTGTCACGGCCACCGCCGACGCCGGGCACCGCTGACCGAAAACCGCGATGTGGTCTCCCCCGGCGGCGGAGCACAGGAGGGGAAGGGCGATGACCAAGGACAACCGCACCCACGAGGGCTGGACCCGGCTGCCGGGGCGCCCCCGGCCGTATCTCCTCCGGTCCGGCGAGGGCGAGCACTCGCACATGGTGGACATGCTCGCGACGGTGCTGGTGAGCGGCGACGAGACCGACGGACAGTTCGGACTGCAACTCGTCGAAGGTCCCCGCGGGGACGTGATCCCGGGGCACCTGCACCCCGGAGCCCACCACACGATCTGGGTCCTGGACGGGGCCGTACGGGTGTGGGCCGACGATCTGAACGGCCTCAAGGTCGCGACGACGCTGGAACGCGACGACTTCCTGTTCATCCCCGCCGGAACCCTGCACACCTTCCGGATCGAGTCCCGCACGGCACGGATGGCCGGTATCAACACCGGGGGGTTCGAACGCTACGTGCACGCCCTGGGCGTGCCGACCGGCTCGGCGAGCCTCCCTGTGGAGCCGGTCGCTCCCCGCCCGGAGGACTACCGGGCCGGCGGTGCGGAGTTCGGCATCGAATTCCATCCCGAGTGGGACCCCACCGCCGCCGAACGCTGACCGCAACCCCTCCCCCACCCACAGAAAGACAGGGAAACGTCATGTCCCCGTCCCACCCCGGCCTGGTCGACTTCCACGCCCACTTCGTCACCGACTCCTACATCCGCAAGGCGAGCGCCGCCGGGCACCAGAGCCCCGACGGTGTCGCCGCCTGGCCCAGCTGGTCGGCCGAGCGGCACATCGAGCTCATGGACCGCTGCGGCATCGACACCGCGTTCCTGTCGATGTCCTCGCCCGGTGTGCACTTCGGCGACGACACCGCCGCCCGCGCTCTGGCCCGGGAGGTCAACGAGCACGCGGCCGAGGCCGTACGCGACCACCCGGGGCGGTTCGGCCTGTTCGCGTCGCTGCCCCTGCCGGACGTCGACGGCACGCTCGACGAGATCGCGTACGCCTACGACGACCTGGCCGTCGACGGGGTGATCCTCCAGACGAACACGCACGGCATCTACCTGGGCAACCCCCGCCTGGAGCCGGTCTTCGCCGAACTGGACCGCCGCAGCGCCGTCGTGTTCCTGCACCCGACGTCCCCGGCCGGCTGGCAGCAGACCTCGCTGGGGCGGCCGCTGCCCATGGCCGAGTTCTTCTTCGACACCGCCCGCTCGGTCATCGACCTGGTGTTCTCCGGCACGCTGGAGCGGCACCCGCACCTGAAGGTGGTCGTCCCGCACTGCGGCGGCGTCCTGCCCGTGCTGGCCGACCGCATCGACGCGTTCATCAAGCTGTTCACGACGGGCTCCGACGCCCCCGACGCCGTCGCCCGGTTCCGCACGCTCTACTACGACACGGCCGGCACCGCCTTCCCCCGCCAGATCCCCGCGCTGATGAAGCTGGCGGACCCTCAGCGGGTCCTGTTCGGCAGCGACTACTGCTGGACCCCCGCCGCGGCCACCGAGACCTTCACCGCCGCCTTCGACATCGCCGAACAGCCCGAAGGCACCACTTGGCGCTCACTCACCACCACCAACGCCCACCGCCTGCTCCCCCGCCTGGCAACGGCCCCGGCACAGCGCCCCGCCGGACGGCGAGCCTGAGACACCGGCCCTCGCGGCCGAGGACAGCTGCGCGGGAACGCCAACCGCCCCCGGCCAGGCCGTCGGCCTCCAGGACCAGGCCGCCGTACTGCCGGGCAGATCGGGGGGACGTTCCCCTTCAGTCGTCGGCGAGCGCCCGGTTGATCTCGCCGAGTGCGCCGGTCAGCCGCGTGTAGTCGCCGCCGGAGAGGGGGACGGCGAAGTACCGCCGGACGACCTCGGCGTGTACGGCGGCGGCGTCGAGGAACACCTCGTACCCGTCCTCGGTGGGTTCCACCAGGACGCTGCGGCGGTCCTGCGGGGAGGGTGTACGGCGGACCAGGCCGGCTTCCTCCATCCGGTCGACGAGCCGGGTGACGCCGCCGCTGGTGAGGGTGAGGTCGTCGGCCAGGTGGCGCTGGGAGACGCTCTCCCCGGGCCGCCGGCAGAGTCTGATCAGCACCTCGAACATGGTGTGACTGATGCCGGAACGGCGGCGCAGTTCCGTGTCGATCCGTAGTTCCAGGCGGGTGGCGGCCTTGAGCAGCAGGCCGAAATCCCGGACGAGCGCACTGTTGGCGGCCTGCTGGGCCGCTGTGCCGATCCGGTTCTCCGCGTCCATCCGTCCGGGCTCCTCTCCTGTGCACGATCTCCCCCAGTTTACTGCCACATCATCTACTGACTGCTCAATTACTGAGCAGTCAGCGTTATTCTGAGGTCTCGCATCCGGACGACCGGGAGTTTCGACCATGGATCTGCAGCACTGGCTCGGGCGGGCCACCCAGGCGATACAGGACTGGGCCGACACCTACGGCCCCTACGACACCCACCCGTCCCTGCTCGTCGACGAGGACCGCCTCACCGCCGCCTACGGCGAGTTCACGGACCGGCTCAAGGACAACTACCCCTTCTTCCACCCCCGTTACGCGGGCCAGATGCTCAAGCCCCCGCACCCCGCGGCCGTCGTCGGCCACCTCACCGCCATGCTGATCAACCCCAACAACCACGCGCTGGACGGCGGCCCCGCCACCGCCGCGATGGAACGCGAGGCCGTCGCGCGGCTCGCCGCGATGTTCGGCTACGAGACGCACCTCGGCCACCTCACCACCAGCGGCACGATCGCGAACCTGGAGGCGCTGTTCGTCGCCCGCGAACTCCATCCCGGCCGGGGTGTCGCCTACAGCGCCGACGCCCACTACACCCACGGCCGGATGTGCCACGTCCTCGGCGTGAAAGGCCACCCCGTCCCCACCGACGACCGCGGCCGTATCCGCCTCGACGCGCTGGAGGACCTGCTGCGCACCGGCGAGGTCGGCACGGTCGTCCTGACCACGGGAACCACCGGCCTCGGCGCGATCGACCCCGTCCACCTGGCGCTCCCGATCGCCCGGCGCCACGGCGTCCGCGTCCACGTCGACGCCGCGTACGGCGGCTTCTTCACGCTGCTGGCCGGCGCCGAAGGGCTGGCACCCGAACCCTGGCAGGCGGTCGCACAGTCCGACTCGGTCGTCGTCGACCCGCACAAGCACGGCCTCCAGCCGTACGGCTGCGGCGCCGTCCTCTTCCGCGACCCCGACGTCGGGCGCTTCTACCTCCACGACTCGCCCTACACGTACTTCACCTCCGCCGAACTCCACCTCGGCGAGATCAGCCTCGAATGCTCCCGCGCCGGCGCCTCCGCGGCCGCCCTGTGGCTCACCTTCCAGCTCCTGCCGCCCACCCCCGCCGGCCTCGGCCGGGTCCTCGCCGCCGGACGCCGGGCCGCCCTGCGCTGGGCCGACCTCATCACCGCCTCCGACCTGCTGACCCTCTACCAGGACCCCGAACTGGACATCGTCACCTACTTCCCGACCGCCACCCCGGCCACCCTGTCCGCCGTCGACGCCGCCTCCGCGCGCGTCCTCGCCGCCGGCATGGCCGGTCCCGACCCCGTGTTCCTCAGCACCCTGCGGGCCGACCGCGCCGCGTTCCACGCCCGCCACCCGCACCTCGCCCCGGACGCCGACGGGGCGCGCGTCCTGCGCAGCGTCCTGATGAAGCCGGAGCACGAACACCACGTCGGCCGTCTGCACGCCCGCGTCGAGGAACTGGCCGCGGGAAAGCCGTAGGCGAGGCGCCCGCACCCGCGCCGGGACGGCCGCACGCCCCGGCCGCTCCTGCCTGGGGCCCTCGCCGGTGGGCCGCTCTGCCGACTACTGCCAGACGTACCAACGCCAGTGGTACACAGCCGAGTTGTCCCAACGACGTGTGCTCGTTGGATCGCGGCGCGTCCCGCAGAGTGATCGGTGTACCGCCCCCGCCTTCCACCGTCCGAGAGAGTGGGCATGTCCATCGAACCCCCGAGTCGCCGGCCGGGATCCGGGAGTCCATGAGCGGGAACATCTGCGGCTGCTACGTGAAGACCGTGCGGGCGGTCGAGCGGGCCGTCCCCATCGTGGCGATCGGCGGGGGGCCCGCCGTCGCCCACGCGGTCTTCCACGCCACCGGGCGCCGCGTCCGCGAACTGTCCGTCACCGCCGAAGCGTCGCTCTGAATCCTCCAGGCCGAGAAGCCCCCCGAACGGCCCGCCGCCGTGACTGTCCCCCCGTCCCGGCGGCGGGCTCCTCCCTCCCCCTCAGGAGACACCGTCATGCTCAACATCGCGGACACGTTGTCCCGCTGGTGCCGCGAGGACCGCCCCTTCGCCCTCGCCACCGTCGTGCGGGCCGGCGGCAGCGCGCCCCTGCCGCCCGGCACCGCCCTGGCCGTGGGCCTCGACGGCGAGGCGGTCGGCAGCGTCTCCGGCGGGTGTGTGGAGGGCGCCGTCCAGGAGCTGTGCGGGCAGGTGCTGGCGTCGGGCGAACCCCCGGTCCGGGCCTCGTTCGGCTACTCCGACGCGGACGCCCTCGCCGGGGGCCTGACCTGCGGCGGCGAGCTGGAGGTCCTGGTCCAGCGGATCGACCCCGCCGGCCAACCGCACCTCGCCGACGCCCTGGAACAGGCGACGGCCGGTACGCCCGTCGCCGTGGCGCAGGTGATCGACGGCCCGCAGCGGCTGCTCGGCCGTACCCTGTCGCTCCTCAGGGACGGCAGCGCGTACGGCGGGACGCTGGGCAGCCGTCAGGAGGACCGTACGGTGGCCGGCCGGGCGCTCCCGCTGCTGCGGGCGGGCCGGACCGCCCGGGTCGAGGTCGACGCGGGCCCGCAGAAGCTGACGCTCCTGGTCCACAGCTCCGCCGCGCCGCCCCGCATGCTCGTCTTCGGCGCCGTCGACTTCGCCGCCGCTCTCAGCCGGGCGGGCCGGCTCCTCGGCTACCGGGTCACCGTCTGCGACGCCCGCCCCGGGTTCGCCACCGCCGAGCGCTTCCCGGACGCCGACGAGGTCGTCGTCGAGCGGCCCCACCGCTACCTGGAGAGCACCGGGGTCGACGCGCGCACCGTGGTCTGGGTCCTCACCCACGACGCCGAGTCCGACGTCCCGCTGCTGCGCGTGGCTCTCGGCCTCCCGGTGGGCTACGTCGGGGCGATGGGCTCCCCGCGCATCCACGAACACCGCCTGGAGCGTCTGCGGGAGGCCGGTGTGCCCGAGGAGCGGCTCGCCCTCCTGCGGTCGCCGACCGGCCTGGACCTCGGCGCCCGCACCCCGGCGGAGACGGCGGTCTCCATCACCGCCGAGATCGCCGCCCGGGCCCGGGGCGGCACCGGTCTTCCCCTGTCCCGCGTCCCCGCTCCGGTCTCCTGAAAGGCCCCCTGTGCCCCCCGTCTCAGCGCTGCGGCTCCGCCTCCAGTTCGGCCAGCATCCGCAGGGCCTTCTCCGACCGGGAGCCGGGCTCGGCGTGGAAGGTGGTCAGCCGCATGGGGGTGTCCCCCGGCAGCGCCATGGGTTCGCGGACGAGGTCGAACTCCCCCACCACCGGGTGCCGCATCGCCACCACGTCGCCGGCGCCGCCGCAGATCACCTCGTGCCGGTCCCACAGCTGCCGGAAGTCCGCGCTCTTGTGCGACAACTCCTGGATCAGCGACGAGAGACGCGGGTCCCCGGGGCTCTTCGCGGCGTTCACCCGCAGCACCCCGGCGAGCTCCAGGGCCCTGCGCTGCGGATCGGCGAACCGCTCGCGCGCCTCGGGCGAGAGGAAGATCAGCCGGGCCACGTTCCGCTCCTCGGGCGGCAGCCCGCCCCAGTCGCCGAAGACTGCGGCGGCGAGCCGGTTCCATCCCAGGATGTCCAGCCGCCGGCTGACGACGTAGCCGGGTACGCCGAGCGCGTCGAGGAGATGCTGAACGCTGGGCCGCAATTCCTGCGGGGCCGGCAGCGGGCTCTGCCGCTCGGGCTGGGCCAGCCGGACCAGATGGCCGCGTTCCTCCGTGTCCAGGCGCAGGGCGCGGGCCACGGCGTCCAGCACCTCGGCCGACATGCTCTCGCCGTACCCCTGCTCCAGGCGCGCGTAGTACGCGTACGACACTCCCGCCAGCTGCGCCAGCTCCTCGCGCCGCAGGCCGGGAACGCGCCGCCTGCCGTAGGACGGCACACCCGCGTCCTCGGGCCGGATCCGGGCCCTGCGCGAGCGCAGGAACTCCCTCAGCTCCGTGCGCCGGTCGAGTCCGGACGCCACTCGCTCGTCCTGCGCCGCGTTCGACGACATTTCCGCCCTCCAGTCACTTGCGCGTCTCCGACAGAGACCTCACCTCGAACGGAAGTCTTCCCCATGACCAAGGTCTGGTTCATCACCGGTTCCTCGCGCGGCTTCGGCCGCCAGTTCGCCCAGGCCGCCCTGGAGCGCGGCGACAAGGTCGCGGCCACCGCCCGCGACACCGATTCCCTCGCCGGCCTGGTGGCCGTCCACGGCGAAGCGGTCCTCCCGCTGGCCCTGGACGTCACCGACAAGGCCGCCGTCTCCGAGGCCGTGCGGCGGGCGCACGAGCACTTCGGCCGCCTGGACGTCGTCGTCAACAACGCCGGTTACGGCCTGTTCGGCGCCGTCGAGGAACTCACCGAGCGCGACGTCCGCGACCAGATGGAGACCAACTTCTTCGGCGCCCTGTGGGTGACGCAGGCGGTCCTGCCGCTCCTGCGGGCGCAGGGCGGCGGGCACATCGTGCAGATCTCCAGCGTCGGCGGGGTCATCACCTTCCCCCTGGTCGGCGGCTACAACGCGTCCAAGTGGGCGCTGGAGGGGCTCACCGACTCCCTGGCGCAGGAGGTGGCCGCCTTCGGCATCAAGGTCACCCTGGTGGAGCCCGGCAGTTTCGCCACCGACTGGGGCGGTTCCTCCGCCTCGTTCTCCGAACACCTGCCCGCGTACGAGGAGTTGCACGCGGCCGTGGTCGCCAACCTCGCCAATGTCCCGAACGGCGACCCGACCGCCGTCGGCCCCGCCCTGCTGAAGGTCGTGGACGCCGAGAACCCGCCCCTGCGGATCTTCTTCGGGGACTTCCCCCTCCACTTCGTCCCGCAGGTCTATGCGGAGCGGGTGAAGACCTGGCAGGAGTGGGCGGACGTCGCCGTCCGGGCTCAGGGCAGCGCCGCGTAACCGCCCGGCGGCAGCCGGTCCTACCGCGCGGCGGGTGCCGACGCCCACCAGGGGACCCGGTCGCCGACGTCGTTGGCCGCGAAGAAGTCCCTGACGGCCGCTCTCTCCGCCGCGTCGGGCTGGACGTTCTCGCAGTCCGACCCGCCCCAGGCGCCGGACATCACCTTGGAGCACGGGCTCCCCGGCCCCAGGTCGGGGAGCGACAGGATGTGCCCGAGTTCGTGGACGACGATGCGCGAAGGCTTGTAGAGCTGGGCGTCCCCGACCTCCAGGTACACCCAACCCCGGCCCGCGCCCTTGATGTTGACGTGGGACTGCACGCCCTTGGCCGTCTTGTACTCCATGACCCGCAACGCCGCCGGGGTGTCCTGCTCGACGAACTTGATCGTCGGAACGGCCTTGTTCCAGATCTCGATCGCCTCGCGGGACGCGTCCGTGTAGGAGCCGGCCAGCAGGAGGTCGATCGGGATGATCTCCGGTGCCGGGTCGGCCGCGCCGGCCGGCGTGCCGGCACCCAGCAGGGCGCCGGACGCCAGGACCACCGTCGACAACAGGTTCAGTGCTCGGGCCATGGAAGAGCCTCCATTCAAGTGTCACAGGAGGCTAGGGATCACTGGTCCGGCCCTCAACCCACCTTCAGGCCGGTTCAGTTGGAGGCGTGGCCGATATGGTCCGGTCCCCGCGTCCCAGGGCTTGAAGCCGTCTCGGCACCGGCGTACTTTGGATGCGAGATTGACGTTCTCGCATAAGAGAATGTCGATATCCACACACAGGGGGCGGACCGCGTGCACAGGCTCAAGGACCGGGTGATCCTCGTCGCGGGCGCGGCCACCGGGCTGGGCGCCGCCTCCGCGCGGCGGCTCGCCCAGGAGGGGGCCCGAGTCGTCGTCGGCGACCTCGATGCCGACGGCGCCGAGGAGACCGCCACCGGCATCCGCGCCGAAGGCGGTGAGGCGGTCGCGGTCGGGTTCGACATCTCCGACGACACCTCGGTGAGGCATCTCGTCCTGGCCGCGACGCGGACCTACGGCGGCCTGGACGCCGTCCATGTCAACGCCGGGGACATGGGCGCGGTGCGCAAGGACACCGACGTGGTCGACATCGACCTCGCGATCTGGGACCGCACCATCGCCGTCAACCTCCGTGGCCACATGCTGGTCTCCCGCCACGCCCTGCCCGAACTCCTCGCCCGGGGCGGCGGGGCGATCGTCTACACGTCCTCCATCGCCTCGTTCACCGGCGACGCCAAGCGCCCGGCGTACGCCGCGACGAAGGCGGGCATCAACGCGCTCACCCGGCACGTGGCCTCACGCTGGGGCAAGGAGGGCATCCGCGCCAACGCCGTCGCGCCGGGACTCATCCTGACACCGGAGATCGAACACGGCGCCCCGCCCGAGATGCTCCGCTCCATGCTGAACCGGACCCGCAGCACACGCCACGGCCGCGCCGAGGACGTGGCCGGGATGGTGGCGTACCTGCTCTCCGACGAGGGGTCGTGGGTCAACGGGCAGGTCCTGAACGTCGACGGCGGCACCGTACTGCGCTGACGAGCCCACCGGCCGGAGGTCCGGCCCCGTTCGCCGGCCGGTCCCCGGGCGTTCCCTTAACGTGGGCAGGTGATCATCCTCTCGCCTCGTCGCGTCATACCCCGCTCCTATCAACCCCTGTTCGCCCACGGCGGGTTCAGGCGTCTGCTGCCCGCGCTGGCGGTCTCCGATCTCGGGGACGGGATGAGTGTGGTCGCGGTGGCGTGGCTGGGGGTGTTGATCGCGCCCGAGGGGCGGGCCGGGTTCGTGGTGGGGGCGGCTGTGGCGGCGTACGCGCTTCCGGGGGCCGTGGGGGCGTTGGTGTTCGGGCGGTGGCTGCGGCGGATGGCGCCCAAGAGGCTGCTGGTGGTGGACAGTTGGGTACGGGCGGCCATGCTGGGGTGTGTGCCGGTGGCCTGGGCGGCCGGGGTGCTGCATCCCGTGCTGTACGTGGCGCTGCTCGCCGGGTCGTCCGTGCTGCACGCGTGGGGCGGGGCCGGGAGGTACTCGCTGGTCTCCCAGCTGCTCCCGCCCGAACAGCGGCTCCCCGCCAACGCGTTGCTCAGTTCCAGCGCCTCCGCGTCCATCATCCTCGGGCCCGCGCTCGCCGGGCTGCTGGTGGCGTGGGTGGGGCCCGCCTGGCTGATCGGGGCGGACGCGCTGTCGTTCGCGGTGCTCGCCCTCCAGGCGGGGCGGTTGCGTGAGGGGGGCGGGGTGACCGACGCTCCCGTGGACGCGGGGCGCTCGCGCGACGGGCTGCGGTTGCTGCGCCGCCAGCCCGAGCTGCTCGGAGTTCTGGCGCTGACCTGGCTGTTCAACTTTCTGTACGGCCCTGTCGAGGTCGCCCTTCCCCTGCACGTGACCGACGATCTCGGGTCCGGGGCCGGGCTGCTCGGGCTGTACTGGATGCTCTTCGGCGTGGGCGCCGTGCTGGGGGCGCTCGGCGCGGGCGCCCTGCGGAGGCTTCCGCTGTGGCCGGTGACCGTCGGGATCGTCGTGGGGTGGGGGCTCATGCTCGTGCCGTTCGGGCTGGGGGCGCCCGCCGCCGTCACGCTGCTCTGCTTCGGCGTGGGCGGGGTGATCTACGGTCCGTTCGTCGCCCTGTCGTTCACGCTCTTCCAGGAGCGGACGCCGGCCGCCTGGCTGACGACCGTACTGGCGGCGCGGGGCGCGGCGTTGCTCACGGCGGCGCCGGTGGGGGCGGCGCTGGGCGGGCCGTTGACCGCGGCGCTCGGGGCTCGGGGGGTGCTGGCGGTTTCCGGGGCGGCGACGGTGGGGCTCGGGATCGTGGCGGCCGGGTTGTGGTGGTGGGGCGGGCGTTCGGGCCGGGTGGACGATGATGGGGCGCATGACGACTGACCTGCCGAAGTCCGGGCCGCCTCACCTGCTCGGCCTGACCGTGCCGGCCGACCGGCCCGGCAATGTGTCCGAGAACTTCTGGGCAGGGCTCCTGGAGGCCGGCTGGGCCGGGCGGCTGCGCGCCGAGGACGGCCGTACGCGGTTCCGGCTGCACTACTACGGGCAGCGGTGGGAGGGGCTGGTCTGCGGGGACGAGTTGCCCGCGCTGGTGTACGCGGTGACCGAGCCGGGGCAGCGGATTCTGCTGTTCGACGGCGCGGTGCACGGCTACGACGCGATGTTCTGCGAGAGCTGGGACGCGGACGGGCTGCGAACGCGCCGCGCGGACCAGGTGTATGTCGACGCCGACGGGGAGGACAGCTTCGAGCTGGTGGTCTGGGCCGGATACGGCATCGACTGGGACGAGGAGCGGGACTCCTTCGCGGACCCCGACGATCCCGGTCTGGTCGTGCTCGCCGACGGCCGCCGCGTCCCGTTCGAGGCCGCCCGGCATGCCGCCTTCGACGCGCTGTCCGTCACCGCGACGAACCGGCGGGGCCGGGCCACCGATGTCGTGTCGGAGGAACTGGCCTGAGCGGATGTCGTTGCAGGCGACCGCTTCAGCGCCGCCCGCCGAACTCCCAGGCGTACACCTCCGTTTCCTCGTACCCGGCCAGCACCTCGCGTGCCGCTTCCGGGGTCTCCGCCCGCAACAGGGCCGCCGTACCCAGCCAGTCCGTGCCGTCGTCCGACAACAGGGGCCCGAACGCGATGAGTTCGTCGGTGTCCGCCGGTACGGCGAGGTCCGTGCCCTCGTGCGGGGCGAGGCCCAGCACGAGGTAGCGGTTGCCGTCCTCGCGCCCGCCCGGGAAGTCCCACATCGTGCGTCCGAGGAGGTTGCGCCAGCGGCGCAGGAGGACGTCCCGGTAGGCGCCGGCCTGGTAGTTGGGCTCGTCGAAGGCGAACGCCCGGGCCGCCGCCGGGTCGGGGAGGTCGACGATGTGGACGCTGCCGGTGAGGGTCTCGCCGTCGACGGTGAACGTCGGTCCCCGGGCGATCAGTTCCTCAACGTAGCCGTCCATGTAGGACCAGTGGGCCTCGGTGAGCCGCTCACGCAGGGGCAGGGAGCCGGCGCGGTCACGGTGGTAGCAGAAGAACTCCATGACCGGTGATCATCACCCGGGTCGGGCGGCGGTTCAAAAGGCTTTACTTGAGGGCGTCCGCGATCGTCGCCGCTATCGGAGTCGTCGGGCGGCCCGTCAGACGGGACAAGTCGCCGGTCGTACGGGCCAGTTCACCGCGCGCGAAGGACGCGTCCGCGTCGGCGAGGATCCTGGCGTAGAGGGCGGGGAGGCCGGTGGCGGTCAGCAGGTCCGCGTAGGCGTCGGGGGTGACCTGGCGGTAGGCGATCCGCTTGCCGCTGCGGCGGGTCAGTTCGGCGGCGAACTCCGTGAAGTTCCAGGCCTCGTCGCCGCCCAGTTCGTACGTCCTGCCCGCGTGGCCCTCTCCGGTGAGGACGGCGACGGCGGCGGCCGCGTAGTCCGCTCGGGTCGCCGACGCGATCCGGCCGTCGCCGGCGGCGCGGGTCAGGGTGCCGTGGGCGATCACCTCGTCGAGGCGGTCCGTGAAGATCTCGCTGTACCAGTTGTTGCGCAGGACCGTGTGGGGTACGTCCGAGGCGGCGAGGATCTTCTCCGTGCCCCGGTGCGCCTCGGTGAGCGGGGCCTCGTGGCCGCCGGTCGCGCTGGTGTAGGCGAGGAGGGCGACGCCCGCGGCGCCGGCGGCGTCGATGACGGTCCGGTGCTGGGCGACGCGGTCGGCGGTCATCTCGCTGCTGGAGATCAGCAGCACCTGGTCGCCGGGCGAGAAGAGGTCCGCGAACGTGTCCGGGGCGTTGTAGTCGGCGATCGCGGTGCGTACGCCGCGTGCGGTGAAGGGGGCGGCCTTCTCCTCGCTGCGTACGACGGCGGTGACGCGGTCGGCCGGGACCTTCTCCAGCAGTCCTTCGACGACCAGCCGGCCGAGGTTCCCAGAGGCTCCGGTGACGACGTGGCTCATGAGGGCTCCTTGTTCACAGGGGGTGGTGTTCCTGCCCGGAAGCCTAGGAGTTCTCGTCACTCTGCGTGAGTACGTACTTTGAAGTACGGTACTGAGATGCCCGTCAGCACCCCGCTGTGCCCCCAGCGCCTGACCATCGAACACCTCACCAGCCGCTGGGGCGTCCTCGTCCTGATCCGCCTCCTCGAAGGCACCCACCGCTTCACGGAACTACGCCGGGCGATCGCCGCCATGGAGTCCGTCGGCGAGGTCACCGAAAAAATGCTCGGCCAGACCCTCCACAGCCTGGAGCGCGACGGCCTCGTCCACCGCGACGCCAAACCCGTCGTCCCACCCCACGTCGAGTACTCCCTCACCGACCTCGGCCACGAGGCCGCCGTACAGATCCGGGCACTCGCGCGCTGGACCGACGAACACCGGGAACGGGTGGAACGGGCGCGACGGGAGTACGACGCGGGGCGGGCGGGGGTGTGAGGCGCGGTGCGCGGGCGGCCTGAGCCCGATCCCGACGTACCCCGCAGGGCGCGGCACGACTGGTGGGGCGTGGTCCTCGATGCCCCCGATCCCCACCGACTCGCCCGGTTCTACTCGGAGTTGCTCGGGTGGCCGATCGCGAAGGAGGACGACGACGGGGCCGCGATCGCGCCTGCGGAAGGCGTCGCGTATCTCGGGTTCCAGCGTGCCGACGGGTACGTCCCTCCGGTCTGGCCCGCGCGGGAGGGGGCCCCGCGGATGAGCACGCACCTCGACTTCGAGGTCACCGATCTCCGGGTCGCCGTCGCGCACGCGCTCGAACTCGGCGCTCGGGAAGCCGAGTTCCAGCCGCAGGACACCGTCCGCGTCCTGATCGATCCCGCCGGGCATCCCTTCTGCCTGTACGCGGACGGCGCCGGTTAGGGTGGGCCGATGCCGCTTGTGGAGATCGTCTACGCCCCTCAGGTTCCGTCGGGGACGTTGCGGGAACTCGGGGCTGTGCTGCCGCACTTGGTGTCGGTCGCCGTGGAGTGCCCCGAGGAGCCGTACGACGGGGAACTCCAGCCGGGGGACGTGGACTTGAGGTTTCGGTGTCGGGGGCCGTATGACAGTGGTGGGCTCGATGTCGTGATCGAGGTGCGGTCCAAGTGGTTCGAGAGCCGGGCGGGGAATCGTCAGGAGCGGGTGGAGCTGTTGCACGAGGGCATCGCCGAGGCGACCGGGCTGGAGGACTTCGGGGTGTATCTGTCGTTGCCGGTGGCCGCGTGGGCTCAGGGTGACTGAGGGCGTGAGTCTCGCGGAGCGGTTGCGTCACGTCCGCTGGATCGGGGGCGGACCGGGCGCGGGCAAGTCGACGATCGCGCGCGGGCTCGCCGTACGCCATGGCTGGGACCTGTATGTCACCGACGACACGATGGCGGACCATGCGGGTCGGACCACTCCCCAACAGGCGCCGTTTCTGCACGAGTTCATGGCCATGGGCATGGACGAGCGGTGGGTGGAGCGGTCGGCGCGGACGATGTTCGAGACGTTCCACTGGTACCGGGGTGAGGGGTTCGGTCTGATCGTCGAGGATCTGCTCCGGCTGCCGCGGGACCGGCCTGTCGTCGTCGAGGGGTTCCGGCTTCTCCCGCATCTCGTCCGTCCCCTGCTCGCCGATCCCCTCCACGCCGTCTGGCTCCTGCCGACCCCCGATTTCCGCGAGGCGGCCATCCGGGGGCGCTCGGCCTCCGGCGAGGGCTTCGTCCGGCGGACCAGCGATCCCGAGAGGGCCGCGCGGAATCTCGCGGAGCGGGACGCGATGTTCGTCGAGCGGCTGGAGCGGGAGACCGGGCGGCTGGGGCTGCCCGCGATCCGTGTCGATGTCGCGTTGGCGGAGGACGAGTTGGTGGAGCGGGTCGGCCGGGTGTTCGGGATCGTCTAGGACAGGGGGCGTCCTAGTTGCCTCCTACTGTCGTCGTCAACGTACTTCGGCGAGAGGGAATCCCATGTCTGTACAGCCTGATGGCTACACCACCGTCGCCCCCTGGGTCGTCACCGAGGACACCGGCGCGTTTCTCGATTTCGTCGTGCGGGTGTTCGGGGGTGTGGAGTTGGCCCGGGTCGTCACCGAGGACGGGACCGTGGGGCACGGGGAGGTGCGGGTCGGGGACACCGTGGTGCTGGCGTTCGACCGGCGGGAGGACTGGCCGGTGATGCCGAGTCTGCTGCGGGTGTTCGTGGCGGACGCGGATGACGTCGTCGCGCGGGCTGTCGCGGACGGGGGCCGGGTCGTCACGCCCGTCATGGGGAGTGCGTTCGGGCAGCGGGGCGGGCGGGTTCGGGATCCGTTCGGGAACGTGTGGTGGGTGGTGCAGCACGTCGAGGACGTGGCCGAGGAGGAGATGTGGGAGCGGTTGACGTGGCCCGAGCACGTGGAGGGGATGCGGGTCGCGCAGGAGACGCTGGACGTCGAGCTGAGCGGGCGGCGGGAGGGGCGCAGCAGCGCGCCGGTCAGGTGAGGGTGTCCTGATCGACCGCGGCGTCGAGGAGGGGGCCGAGTTCGCGGGTCGCGGTGTCCAGGGCCCGGGTGCTGCGTTCGGCCCGCGCGATGAGGAGGGCGCCTTCGACGGTGCTGATCATGAGGGTGGCGAGCGGGGTCGCGCGGTGGTGCGGTACGCCCATGCCGGTGAGGGCCTCGGCGACCGCGCCGGTCCACTGGGTGAAGGCGCCGGCGGCGGCTTCCCGGGTGGAGGGCACGGTCTCGGCGCAGTCGATCGTGGCGGCCGCGACGGGGCAGCCGCCCGCGTACCCGGAGGTCGTGTACTCGTCGGTCCACTGGCGGACCATCTCGGCGAAGAGGCCGCTGGGGGTCGGTGCGGGGAGCGCGGCGAGGAAGCGGGGGACGCGGTTTCCGGCGTACCGGCCCGCCCAGTGGACGGCCTCGTTGACCAGTTGTTCCTTGCCGCCGGGGAAGTAGTGCTGGAGGGAGCCGCGCGGCGCCTGTGCGTGGGCGGCGACCTCGCGCATGCCGGTCGCGGCGACTCCGTCACGCCGGATGAGCTGGGCGGCACTGAAGACCATCCGCTCGCGCGGTCCGTGTTCCGTCACTGGCGCACCTCCCTTTCCGTGTCCTCTTTCCCTGCCCTCGGACCAGTCTATGACCGCTGTCATAGCGCGGGCTACCATGACAGCGGTCATAGTCCCCGGAGAGTGGTGGTGCGGCATGTCGTACGTGGGCTTCGTCGGTCTCGGCGTCATGGGGCAGCCCATGGCCCTCAACCTCGCGCGCGCGGGCACCCCGCTCGTGGTGTGGAACCGTTCACCGGAGCGCTCCGAGCCGCTGCGCGCCGCCGGCGCCGAGGTCGCGGCCGGCCCCGGGGAGGTCTTCGAGCGGTCCGGCACGGTCGTGCTGATGCTGGCCGACGAGGCGGCGATGGACGCCGTGCTGGGCCGGGGTACGCCGGAGTTCGCGGCGCGGGTCGCCGGGCGGATCCTCGTGCACATGGGCACCACGTCGGCCGAGTACTCCGCCGGGCTCCAGGAGGACGTCCGTACGGCGGGCGGGCGGTATGTGGAGGCGCCGGTCTCCGGGTCGCGTGTCCCGGCGGAGCAGGGGCAGTTGGTGGGGATGCTCGCCGGGGACGAGGACGCCGTGGCGGCCGTACGGGCGATGCTGGCGCCGGTGTGCCGGGAGACGTTCGTCTGCGGGGCCGTGCCGGGGGCGCTGCTGATGAAATTCTCGGTGAACCTGTTCCTGATCACGCTGGTCACGGGGTTGAGCGAGGCGTTCCACTTCGCCGAGCGGCAAGGGCTCGACCCGGCGTTGCTGCGGGAGGTGCTCGACGCCGGGCCGATGGCCAGTCAGGTGTCGCGGATGAAGTCGCCGAAGCTGGTGGAGCGGGAGTTCGGGGTGCAGGCAGGCGCGGCGGACGTACTGAAGAACAACCGGCTGATCGCGGAGGCCGCCCGGAAGGCGGGGGTTGCGTCGCCGTTGCTCGATGTGTGTCACGCGTTGTTCGGGGAGGCGGTGGAGCAGGGGCACGGCGGGGAGGACATGGTGGCGGTGGTGCGGGCGATCGAGAGGCGGAGTGCGGAGGTGTGAGGGCGGAGTGCCGGGGTGTGGCTTCCCAGGAGAGCACAGGCCGAGCGGGGTGCGCCTCGGCCGAACGGCCGATTGTGGACGGGGATCCGGGCGGGATGTCTGGCCGTTCGGCCGAGGTGGGGCGGTGGTGCGGCGGCCGAGACTGGAAGGCGACGGGAGTGGTCCCACCGGCCGTATCGCGGTGCGGAGGCGTCTCGTCGCCGACACCCGCTCTTCGATCGGAGGCGCCCTCCCGTGACCGTTGCGCTCGACACAGTCACCGGCCCCGGCCGGACCGCCCCCTCGCTGTGGCGGCGTTGGTCCGGGGCGGCGCGTCGGCGGCGGGTGCCGTTGCTGGCGGCGGTCTCGATGCTCCCCCTGTATGCCGTGTGGGCACTGCTGCGGGCCAACGGCGGCGGTGACCTGGCCGCGCAGGAGGCGTGGGCGCGGTTCGCGGCCGAGCACGGGGACTCGGCGTACGGCCTGTTCTGGTTCGGCGGTCTGCACACGGCGAACTACAGCCTCGTCTCCCCGTATCTGATGGGGTTCCTCGGCGTGCGGACGGTCGCCGTGGCCTCGGGGCTGGCGGCGAGCTGGCTGGCCGGCGAGCTGTTCGTGAGATCGGGGATCCGCCGGCCGCTGGCTCCCGCGCTGATGGCGGCGTTCGGACTGTGGGTGAACGTGGCGGCGGGGCGGGTGACGTTCGCCCTCGGGGTCGCCTTCGCGCTGGCCGCGTGTGTGGTGCTGGTGGGCGGGCGGCGGCTGTTCCTGGCCGCCGGGTTCGCGGTGCTGGCGACGGCGGGCAGTCCGGTGGCCGGCCTGTTCCTGGTGGTCGCGGGTGCGGCGTACGGGCTGGTGCGGGACTGGTGGCGGGCCGCCGCGCTGACTCTCGCG
Organism: Streptomyces sp. 4F14; assembly: GCF_048159485.1. Classification (NCBI taxonomy): domain Bacteria; kingdom Bacillati; phylum Actinomycetota; class Actinomycetes; order Kitasatosporales; family Streptomycetaceae; genus Streptomyces; species Streptomyces sp. 4F14. The sequence continues at coordinate 252,834 of NZ_JBLRVY010000001.1, read as the reverse complement.
CCGTTCCTCGTGGTGGGGGCGACGACGCTGCTGTTCCCCTTCGACGGGGAGGAGCCGATGGCGGCCGGGCGGATCTGGTGGCCGCTGGGGCTCGGGCTCGCGGTGGCGGTGTGGGCGCCGCGCGGGTGGAAGGTCGTGCGGCTCGGGGGCGCGGTGTACGCGGCGGGGGTCGGGCTCTCCTATCTGCTCGCGACGCCGATCGGCAGCAACGTCGAGCGGCTCGCGCTGCTCTTCGCGCCGGCCGTGCTGCTGGCGGGTCTGGTCTCGACGGCTCCGGGCGCCCGGCTGCGGCGCGGGGGCCTCGCGCTGGCGCTGGCGGGGTCGCTGTTCTGGGTGGGATCGGGGACGCCCGTGTCCTTCCTCAAGGGGTCGAGCCAGGTCCCGGCGTGGGCCGCCGACACCAAGGGCCTGCTGCACGCGCTCGACCGGTTCGGCGCGGGGCAGGGCCGCGTCGAGGTCGTCCCGGCGCACGACCACCGCGAGGCCGCCGTCCTGTCGCCGCACGTCAACATGGCGCGGGGCTGGAACACCCAGCTCGATGTCGAACGGGGCCGGATCTTCTACGACGGGACGCTCACGCCGGCCTCGTACCGGGCGTGGCTGGACCGGTGGGCGGTGGGTTTCGTCGCCGTCCCGGACGCGGTGCCCGATCACTCGGGGGCCGCGGAGGCGGAGCTGATCCGTAGCGGGCCCGGCTGGCTGGAGCCGGTGTGGAGCGACGCGCACTGGAAGCTGTACCGGGTGCGGGACGCCGTGCCGCTGGTGTCCGCGCCCGGGGAGGTGGTCCGGGCACCGGACGAGGACGCCTACCTCGTGGTGTACCTGCCGAAGGCCGGGTCGGTGACGGTACGGCTCGCGTACTCCCCCTGGCTGCGGGCCGACAACGGGGCCCGGCTGCGGAAGGACGGCGAGTTCACGCGGCTCACGGCGCGGGGGCCGGGGGTCTTCCAGATCTCCTCCCAGTACGATCCGACGGTCTCCCTCCCGTGACCCGGGCACCGGCCGGACAGGGGCCAGCAGTGGGGGCGGATGTGGATGTGCGGTTTCGCAGCGAGGAAGTGAGCACGGTATGCGCCGTCATGGGCGACCCACCGGACCGTCGGAGCGTTCGGGCCGTACCCGGCAGGGTCCGGAGCGCACGGGCCGGATCCGGCAGGGCCTGGACCGGGAGTTGGAGCAGCTCGACGGGGCGTCCTACAGCCGGTACCGGGGGCTCACCGGGCCGTGGGAGCTGCCCGGGGGTGTGCTGCTGGAGATCGTGCGCGGGCAGGCCGATCCGTACGCGCCACCCGCGCGGGTCGCCGTCCGGGTGCCGGGTGAACAGGCGGGTTTCCCCCAGGAGTTGTGGGACTCGGCGGTGCGGCGGCGGGCGCTGGCCGGGTATCTCGTGCGGCAGGCGGCGCGGGAGGTGGCGGGTGAGCGGGACCTGCACCTGGACGCGGGCGGTCAGGAGGTGCTGGACCGCAACGCGTGCACGGTGGACGCCGGGGACGGGTCGGTGACGTTGCGGCTCGGGGTGGCGCTGCCGGGGCCGCACCGCCGGATCGACGGGCGGGCGGCGTGGCGGCTGCTGTGTCAGGTGCTGCCCCGCGTCGCCGAGCGGGCGTTGTGTCTGGCGGCGCTGGACGCGGAGCGGGTGCGGGAGTTCGTGGCGGCGGTGGAGGACTCGGTGGCGCTGCGGGCGGCGCTGCCCGGTCTCGGGCTGGTCGGGTTCGTCGCGGACGGGTCGTCGCCGGCCCGGCGGACGGGAGCGGACGACCGTCCCGCGCGGGGTGAGGGGGTGGTGGAGTTCCGGTCGCCCGAGGAGCTGCGGGTGACGGTCGAGTTGCCGCATGCGGGGGCGGTGAGCGGGATGGGGGTGCCCGAAGGGGTGACGTTGATCGTCGGGGGCGGGTTCCACGGGAAGTCGACGCTGCTGCGGGCGCTGGAGACGGGCGTGTGGGACCACGTTCCGGGCGACGGGCGGGAGTTGGCCGTCTCGGTGCCGGACACGGTGAAGATCCGGGCGGAGGACGGCCGTCCGGTGGAGCGGGTGGACGTGCACGCGTTCGTGAGTCATCTGCCGGGCGGTTCGGACACGGCGGACTTCTCGACGCCGAACGCGTCCGGGTCGACGTCGCAGGCCGCGTCCCTGTGCGAGGCCGTGGAGAGCGGGGCGCGGGTGCTGCTCATCGACGAAGACACCGCCGCGACGAACCTGATGATCCGGGACGCGCGGATGCAGGCCCTGGTCGCGAAGGAGCGGGAGCCGCTGACGCCGCTGGTGGACTCGGTCCGTTCGCTGCACCGGGATCACGGGGTGTCGACGGTGCTGGTGATGGGCGGCAGCGGGGACTATCTGGAGGTCGCCGACCGGGTGGTGATGATGGACGCGTACCGGCCGTACGACGTGACCGGGCGGGCGCGGGAGATCGCCGCCGTGCCGACGGGGCGGCGGGCCGAGGCGGACTCCTTCCCCGGGGTCGTCGCCCGCCGTGTCGACCCGTCGTCGGTGGACTCGACGGTGAAGGGGCGCAGCCGGGTGCGGTCGCGGGGCACCGACTACCTGGTCTTCGGCGAGCACGACATCGACCTGCGGGCCGTCGAGCCGCTCGCCGACGCCTCGCACGTCACGGGGATCGGCCTCGCGCTCGAACTCCTCGTCCGGCACGGGCACCTGACCCGTGACCGGACGCTGGCCGAGGCCCTCGACCTCCTCGACGCGGACTTCGCCGGCGCGGATCCCGTCGCCGCGCTGCGGACGGTCCACGACGACGACTTCGCCGTACCCCGACGCCACGAGATCGCCGCGGCGCTGAACCGGTTGCGGGGGTTGAGGGTGTTGCGCTGAGGGTGCGCAGGGGCGTACCACAACGCCGGGAACGCCCCGGTCGCGGGGAGGCGGGACCGGGGCTCGTGACCGACCCTAGGGCCACTCCCCCGGCCTGCCGCGGTCCCTTGACGGGACGTTGACGGAACCGGTGCCCAGGTCGTCAGGTGAGGCGGAAGCGCAGGCGGCAGATCACCGCGTCGGTCTCGCGGCGCAGGGCGTGGGCGAGGACGGCGCCGCGCTGGTTCTGAAGGAGGCGTTGCCAGAGGTGGGCGGGTTCGGTCTCGGGGATGAGGACCATGACCTGGGTGTGCGGGTCGGCGGCGGCCGTGTCGCGGACGTAGGCGGCGATGGGGCGCCCCAGGGAGCGGTGTTCGCAGCTCAGGCGGATCAGGGGGACGCCGGGGTCCCAGTCGGACCAGGCGCGCTCCAGGGCGTGCAGGGTGGCGCGGTCCTCGGGGTCGGGGTGGGAGACGGTGACCGCGCGGACCTCGTCGCCGAGGGAGCCGGCCGCGGTGAGGGCCTGCGAGGTGAGGCGGGACAGGGAGGAGACGGGGACGATGACGAGGGAGCGTACCCGGCGCGGGGCCTCGGGGACGCGGCCGAGGCCGAGGCGTTCGCCGATGCCGGCGTAGGCGCGGTGGACGGTCTCGAAGGCGGCGACCAGCAGCGGCAGGGCGATGACGATCAGCCAGGCCCCTTCCGTGAACTTCTCCGCCGTGACGACGACGGCCGCGACCCCTGTCAGGAGGGCGCCGAAGCCGTTGAGCAGCGCCTTCCCGGCCCATCCCGGCCCGCGTTCGAGGCGCCAGTGCCGGACCATGCCGACCTGGGCGACGGTGAAGCCGACGAACACGCCGATCGCGAAGAGCGGGACGAGGGTGTTGGCGTCGCCGCCGGAGAGGACGAGCAGCGCGGCCGAGACGACGGCGAGGGCGAGGACGCCGTGGCGGTGGACCTGACGGTCCGCCTTGAGGGCGAAGACGTGGGGTGCGTAGTTGTCGCGGGCGAGGAGTTTCAGCAGGACGGGCAGTCCGCCGAAGGAGGTGTTCGCGGACAGCGCGAGCAGGATCGTCGTCGCGAACTGGATGACGTAGAAAGCCCAGTTGTGGCCCAGGGAGGCGTCCGCGAGCTGCGCCAGGACCGTCACGCCCTGGACGGGCTGGAGGTGGAAGCGGCCGATCAGGACGGACAGGCCGATCAGCATCAGGCCGAGGACCGCGCCGAGGGCGACCTCCGCGTGCTGGGCGCGCTTGGCGCGGGGGATGCGGAAGGAGGGGACCGCGTTCGCGATGGCCTCGACGCCGGTGAGCGCGGCACAACCGGAGGCGAAAGCTTTCAGCAACAGCAGCGCGCCGACCGTCGTCGCGTTGTCCGCGAGCACCGAGGGGTGGCCGTCCGCCGTGGCCGTACTGACCGGCGCCGAGCGGAACAGGCCGACGCCGATCATGACGAGGACCGAGCCGACGAACACGGCCGTCGGCACGATGAACGCCTTCGCCGACTCCACGATGCCGCGCAGGTTCACCCCCGTGACCAGCGCGAGGACCGCGAGGCACAGCCACAGCCGGTCCCCGTACAGGGAGGGGAACGCCGAGGTCAGCGCCGCGACCCCGGCGGTCACGGCGACAGCGACGTTCAGGACGTAGTCGAGGACGAGGGAGGCCGCCGCGACGAGGCCGGTGCGCGCGCCGAGGTGCGCCCTGGCGACGGCGTAGGAGCCGCCGCCGTCCGGGAACGCGGCGATGACCTGCCGGTACGAGGCGACGAGCACCGCGAGCAGAGCGGCGATGGCCAGCGTCACCGGCAGGGTGAAGCCGAGCCCGTCCGCCCCGGCGGCGGCCAGGACGAGGACGATCGCCTCGGGGCCGTAGGCGACCGACGCCATCGCGTCCAGGGAGAGCGCGGCCAGGCCGGTGACGGCGGTGAGGCGGTGCCGTTCGCCGGTATCGGGCGGCTCCTCCCCGGTGGGGGCGGCGGCGGTCAGGACGGACATGGCCGGGGGCTCCTTCGTGCGGGCGGGTGCACTCAGGGTCGGCCCGAATGTGATCGTTTCCGATCGTTCCTAGCGCCTTCTTCACGCCGGGGGTGACCGTTTTGACGGACTCCTTACGCCGTCGGGTGATCAGTACGCGACGGTGATCCGGCGCCGGATCGCCTCCCCCTTCTCCGCCTCGTCGACCAGCGCGACCGCGTAGTCCTCGGCGCTGATACGGCTGCTGCCGTCGGGTGCGTACAGGAGGTCGTCCCTGCCCAGCCGAAAGGTCCCGGTGCGCTCGCCGGGAGTGATCACGTCGGCCGGGGAGACGTAGGTCCAGTCGAGGTCCCCGGCGTCGGCGCGCAGCAGCCGCAGGACCTCCCGCTGAGCCAATGCCTCCGGCTTGTACAGCTCGTGGAAGTCGGGGGTGTCCACGCGGTCCTGCCCGGACGGCGTCCTGAGGCTCCCGGCCCCGCCCACGACGATCAGACGGCGTACGGCGGCCACGCGCAGCCCGTCCAGGAGGGAGCGGTACGCCGCCAGGAGCGGGGCGGCGGGGTCCGAGCCGTCCCGGGGCGGGGAGATCGCGGAGACCACGGCGTCGTGGCCGGCCGCGGCCGCGGTGACCGCCGCGGGGTCGGTGACGTCGAGGGCGATGCCGTCCTTGCCGGAGCGGCTCGCGGGGGTGACCTCGTGGCCGCGGGCGCGGGCCTCGGCGGCGATGCGGGAGCCGATCATGCCGGTGGCGCCGATCAGGAGGATCTTCATGGCGGGGGTCCGTTCGTTCGGGGGTGTTCCCGACGGTTCCATGTGCGGGGCGGCCCGGCAGCCTGGTGGCCGCGTCCGGGTGAGCGGCGGCTCAGACCGTCATCCAGTCCAGGACCGGTGTCGACTGGAGGTAGACGATCAGCGCGAACCCGGCGAGGAGGCCGAGGCTCCAGCCGAGGACCTTGCGGAAGATGACGCTCTCGCTGCCGGCCATGCCGATGGACGCGGCGGCGACGGCGAGGTTCTGCGGGGACAGCATCTTGCCGAGGACACCGCCGGTGGAGTTCGCGGCGGCCAGCAGCACCGGGTCGAGGCCGGTCTCGTGGGCGGCGGTCACCTGGAGGACCCCGAAGAGGGAGTTGGAGGACGTGTCGGAGCCGGTGACCGCGACGCCGAGCCAGCCGACGATCGGCGAGAAGAACGCGAACGCGGCGCCGGTCTGGGCGAGGGCGGTGCCGAGGGTCGCGGTCTGGCCGGAGAGGTTCATCACCCAGGCCAGGGCGAGGACGGAGGTGACGGTGACGACGGTCCAGCGCAGCTGGTGCAGTGTCGCGCCGTACGCCTTCACGGCCGGGCCGGGACCGAGGCGGTACAGGGCCATGGTGAGGAGCCCGGCGGCCAGCAGGATCGTGCCGGCCGCCTTGAGGTGCTCCAGCTTGAAGGTGACGGCTCCGGCCTGCTGGCCGGCGGGCGTCTGGACGTCGAGCCCGGGCCAGGAGAAGGAGACGACGCCGTGGACGGCCAACCAGTCCTTGACGGGGCCGAGTTGGGTGAGCGCGAAGAGGGCGACGATGATCAGGTACGGTGCGAAGGCCATCAGGGCGCTGCCCTTCGCGGCCTCTTCGGAACCGGGGTCGCCCGCAGCCCCGGGGCCACCGGCGGAACCGGACCTGCCGAGAGACCCTGGACGGGAGTCCGCGCCGACACCGGCGATCGCGGCTGTCCCCTCGTACGTATCGATGCCCCCGCCCACCGTCACCAGCGCCGGCTGCCACACCCGTAGGAATCCCAGGACCGAGACCAGCGCGACCACGCCCGCCACGATGTCCGTCACCTCGACGCTGATGTAGTTCGCGGCGGCGAACTGGGCGATGGCGAAGGTCAGTCCGGCGACGACCGCGACGGGCCAGGTCTCCCGGACTCCGCGCCGGCCGTCGAGGAGGAAGACGAGGACCAGGGGGACGAAGACGGCGATCAGGGGTGTCTGGCGGCCGGCCATCGCGCCGAGGTCGTCGAGGGGCAGGCCCGTGACGCCGGCGAGGGTGGTGAGGGGGACGGCCATGCTGCCGAAGGCGACCGGTGCCGTGTTCGCGACCAGGGCCACGGTCGCCGCCTTCAGCGGGGCGATGCCGACGGCGACCAGCATGACGGCGGTGATGGCGACGGGGGCGCCGAATCCGGCGAGGGCCTCGATGAGCGCGCCGAAGCAGAAGGCGATGAGGATGCCCTGGACGCGCTGGTCGGTGGAGACGGTGCGGAAGGAGCGGCGCAGGACGGCGAACCAGCCGGTGACCTCGGTCATCCGGTAGATCCACAGGGCGTTGACGAGGATCCACAGGACGGGGAAGAGGCCGTAGAAGGCGCCTTCGACCGCGCCGGACAGGGCCTGCGAACCGGGCATGTCCCAGACCCACACGGCCAGACAGAGCGCGAGGGCGAGGGCGGCGAGCGCCGCGAACTGGGCGCGGAGGCGGAAGACGCCGAGCAGGACGAACAGGGTCAGCAGGGGTAACGCGGCGAGGAGCGCGGACCAGTACAGCGATCCGGCCAGCGGGTCGAGGACCTGACGGTACATGTGGGCCTCCCGGTGCGGCGGTTACGCGATGTTCCGGTTCGTAAACTTGTAGATCACGGGTCCGGGGCCGTCAATGGCGCCGTCGCGGGCCCGTGCTCATCTGCGGTTCCTGTCACAGGCGTTGACCGCGCTCTGGAAACGTTTTAACTTCGCCTCACTCCCAACCCCGAGCCGAGGAGGCTCCGTGGCGGTGCAGTTACGTGAACGACCGGGGAAAACGGCTCTCAGGCGCGAACAGCACAAGCGGCAGGGCGGGTTAAAACGTTTTCAGCACCGGACGCTGTTCCTGCTGATGCTTCCCGGGTTCGGGTACTTCCTGCTGTTCCACTACGGCGCGCTCGTCGGGAACGTGATCGCGTTCAAGGAGTACGTGCCGTTCGACGGCCTGTGGGGCAGTCCGTGGACGGGCGTCGACAACTTCCGGCGGATGTTCGAGGACGCGGCGTTCTGGGACGCGGTGGCCAACACGGTGTGGATCGCGCTGCTCCAGCTCGTGTTCTTCTTCCCCGTGCCGCTCGGGCTCGCGCTGCTGCTGCACAGTCTGACCTGGTCGTCGGTGCGCCGGTTCGTGCAGTCGGTGGCGTATCTGCCGCACTTCATCTCGTGGGTGATCGTGGTGGCCCTGTTCCAACAGGTGCTCGGGGACACCGGGATGCTCAACGGGTATCTGGACGACGCCGGGTTGCACACGGTCGACATCGTCGGCAACCCGGACGCGTTCAGGCCGCTCGTGGTCGCGCAGGTGATCTGGAAGGACGCCGGCTGGGGGACGATCATCTTCCTGGCGGCGCTGTCGCAGGTCGACGAGCAGCGGTACGAGGCCGCCGCGATCGACGGGGCGGGACCCTGGCGGCGGTTCTGGCACGTGACGCTGCCCGCGATCCGTCCGGTGCTGATCCTGCTGCTGATCCTCAGGCTGGGCGACGTCCTGTCCGTCGGCTTCGAGCAGATGCTGCTCCAGCGGGACGCGGTGGGTCCGCAGGCCGCCGAGGTCATCGACACCTTCGTGTACTTCCAGGGGATCGTCGGCGGCGACTACGGGTTCGCGGCGGCGGCCGGACTGTTCAAGGGAATCGTGGGCGCGCTGCTGGTGTACGCGGCGAACAAGGTCGCACACCGGCTCGGCGAGCAGGGGGTGTACCGGTGAGGCCGGCGTGGATGGAGCGGCCGAAGCCGCTCACGCAGGCGGGCAAGGCGCTCGCGCTGACGGCCGTGATCCTGCTGGTGTGCGTGCCGTTCCTGGTGATCCTGTCGACGTCGCTGGCCTCGCAGCGGGAGGTGGTCGCCAACGGGGGCTGGGTGCTGTGGCCGCAGGATCCGACACTGAAGGCGTACCGGGACATCCTCGACGGCGGGATCGTCACGCACGCGCTCGGCGTGAGCGCCGGGGTGACGCTCGCCGGGACACTGCTGAGCCTGGCCTGCACGGTGACGCTCGCGTACGCGCTGTCACGCCCTGGCGTGTTCGGGGGCCGTCCGGTGCTGCTGCTGATCCTGTTCACGTTCCTGTTCCCGCCGGGCATGATCCCGAACTACCTCCTCGTCAAACAGCTGGGCCTGCTGGACAGTTACGCCTCGCTGGTGCTGCCGGTGCTGGTGAACGTGTTCAACCTGGTCGTCCTGCGCGGCTTCTTCCAGGGCATCCCGGAGGAGCTGTACGAGGCGGCGCGGCTGGACGGGGCCGGCGATCTGCGGGTGCTGTGGTCCGTCGTACTGCCGTTGTCCAAGGCGGCGTTGGCGGTGGTCGGGCTGTTCTACGCGGTCGCCTACTGGAACTCGTGGTTCTACGCGTCGCTGTATCTCGAAAGCGACCACTGGCCGTTGCAGCAGGTCCTGCGGACGTACGTGATCGCGGGGACCGGGCTGACGGACACGACGACGGGCGAGGGCACGGTCAGCGCGCCGCAGACGATCCAGATGGCGGTGCTGGTGATCGCGACCGTACCGATCCTGCTCGTCTACCCGTTCCTGCAGAGGTACTTCACCAAGGGCGTGCTCACCGGCGCCGTCAAGAGCTGACGCCGTCACAAGCCGACGTCATGAAGAGCCGACTCGGAAAGGTCCCGCTCATGTCCCGCATCTCCCGACGCGCGCTGCTCGGTTCGATGGCAGCGGCGAGTGTCCCCGGTCTGCTGACCGCCTGTTCCACCGGCAAGGACGACGGCGACACCGCCAACTCCGGGAAGAAACTGGCCCCTTGGCCCGTGTACCGGCCGGCGCCGGGCGCGAGGCCGGATCTCGCGCCGACCGAGGCGGGAGTGCAGCCGGGGTACACCTCCTACCCCGCCGACCTCTCAACCTCCGTCAAGCGCACGCCCGGTGACGGTTCGACGATCCGCGTCATGTCCGTGACGTTCGGTACGCCGCCCAAGGGCCGTGCCGACAACCGGTACTGGCAGGCCATCGAGAAGGCGCTCGGCGTGAAGGTCGAGTTCACGGTCATCCCGACGGACGACTACCAGAAGAAGATGGCCACCGTCATGGCCGACGACCCGGACGCGCTGCCGGACGTCATCAACGTCTTCTCCGGGTTCCAACTCCCGCGCGAGGCACAGTTCGTGCAGCGCAGGGCCGAGGATCTGACGCCGTTCCTGTCGGGCGAGGCGGCGGCGGAGTACCCCAACCTGGCGAACATACCGGGTCACGCCTGGCGGGACATGGGCCGGATCGGGGGCCTGATCTACGGCGTCCCGCTCGAACGCCCGCTGCCCGGCTCGACGTTGTGGCTGAACCAGGGCGTGTTCACGGACGCGGGGATGCGCGAGGGGTGGACGTCCGACGACTTCACGGCCGTCGCACGCAAGGCAACCAGCGGCAAACGGTACGCACTCGGCGCCGGCACCGGCTCCGTGTTCGGGAACGCGGTGCACGCCGCCGCGCACAACGCGCCGTCCGGGTGGGCCGTCGACGGTGCGGGGGTGTTCCGGCCCAACTACACCGACGAACGCTACAAAGCGGCGATCGCCTTCCAGGCGGAGCTGCGCAAGAAGGGCCTCTACCACCCCGACGCCGCCTCCATGTCGACGTCCGACCTGACGACGCTGTTCCTCAACGGCACGGTCGGCTCGATGCAGAACGGCTTCGGCTCCTACCAGACCCTGTACCCGGACGCGGAGGGCCTGCTGACACCGACTCCGGCTCTGCCGTACGCGGTTGGCGGCACACCCGGCGGAATCGTCGCGGCGCGGCGGTCGTTCGGGTACACCGTCCTGAAGAAGGCGAAGAAGGAGCGCATCCAACTCCTGCTGCGCGTCCTGGACTTCCTCGCCGCGCCGTTCGGTACGAAGGAGTGGGAGCTGATCCATTACGGGGTGGAGGGCACGCACTTCACGCGGGGTACGGACGGGTCGCCCGAGGCGAACCGGCTCGGCGAGGTCGAGAACGTCACCAACCTGCCGTTCCGGTATCTCGCCGAGGGGCCGCAGGTGTTGTTCGTGCCGGGCCGGCCGGAGGTCGTGCGGGCGGTGCACGCCTGGCAGCGGAAGGTGGTGCCCGTCGCGATCCGGGATGCCTCCTTCGGGCTCCAGTCGACGACCCGCACCACGCAGGGGACGACACTGAAGGCGCTCATGGACGACACGGTCACCGCCGTGATCGCCGGGCGCTCGCCCCTGTCCGCGTACGACACGGCCGTGAAGACGTGGCGTGCGCGCGGCGGCGACAGAATGGCCGACGAGCTGGCGAAGGAGCACGCCGCCGCCTCATGACCGACCGGGACGAGAAGGGGACACGCAGCACGATGACAGCGAGGGCACGATGACGGCGAGGGAACGGGTCACGATCCGCGAAGTGGCCGAGCGGGCCGGGGTGTCGGTGGCGACGGTGTCACGGGTGCTCTCCGGCAACTACCCGGTCCCGCCCGCCACCCGCGCCCGCGTCCTGCGGGCCGCCCGGGCGCTGGACTACGTCGCCAACGCGCACGCCCGCGCGCTGGTCGGCGGCGGCCGGAAGATGGTCGCCGTCGTCCTGCGCCAGGTCACCAGCCCCTTCTACGCCCATGTCGCCGAGGGCGTCGAGGCGGAGGCCGCCGACCGGGGCTGGCTGTGCCTGGTCGGTACGACCGGGGGTGATCCGCAGCGGGAGATGGACTTCGTGCAGCTCATGCGGGAGGAGGGGGCGCGGGTGGTGATCCTGGTCGGCGGGGTCGTCGAGGACGACGCGTACCGGGAGCGGGTCGCGCACTACGCGCAGGCGCTCAGCGCGTCGGGGGCCCGGCTCGTGCTGTGCGGACGGCCCTCGCCGGATCCCGAACTCCCCACGCTGGTCGTGGAGTTCGACAACCAGGCCGGGGCCCGCGCGATCACCGCGCATCTCCTGTCCGCCGGGCACCGCCGGATCGCCTTCCTCGGCGGGCTGCCGGGGAACACCGCCCTCGACGCGCGCGTGCGGGGGTACCGTGCGGCGCTCGCCGAGCACGGGTTGCCGCCGGGGGACGCGTACGTCGTCGACTGCGGGCTCGGGCGCGAGGCCGGGCGGCGCGCGATGGGGCAACTCCTGAGGGAGAGGCGGGAGTTCACGGCCGTCGTCGCCGGGGACGACATGGTCGCCGCCGGGGTGCTGCGGGCCGTCACCGAGGCCGGGCTCCGCGTACCTGACGATGTGTCGGTCGTCGGCTACAACGACATACCTCTGGCCGAGGACTTCAGCCCGCCGCTCACCACCGTCCGTACGCCGGCCGAGGAGTTGGGGCGTGCCGCCGTACGGCTCGCCGTGCGCGACGGAGGCGAGCATGGCGGGCGGCATCTGCTGGGGACCCATATCGTCGTCCGCGAGAGCGTGGGGCCGCCCGCGTGAGCGCCGACCGTGCGGTGTGGGAGGACGCGGCGGATCGGCTCCTCGACGCGCTCGTGCCGTATGCGACGCCCGGGTTCGCGCAGTACCGGCTGCCGGGGCGGACCGGGTACGCCGGGGTGTGGTCGGACGGGCTGGAGGGGTACGCGCGGTCGTTCCTGCTGGCCGCGTTCCGCATCGCGGGGGCTCGGGGGGTGGGGATGGAGGCGCTGATCTCGCGCTACGCCGCCGGGCTGGCCGCCGGGACCGATCCCTCGCATCCCGAGCACTGGCCGCCCATCACCGATCGGGGGCAGCCGATGGTGGAGGCCGCGTCCGTCGCCGTCGCGCTGCACGAGACGCGGGAGTGGCTGTGGGAGCTGCTGCCGGATGCCGTGCGGGGGCGGGTGGTCGAGTGGTTCAGCGGCTTCGTGGGAGCCGTCGTCAACGACTCCAACTGGCGGTTGTTCCAGGTGATCGTGGAGGAGTTCCTCGCGTCCGTGGGGGCCTTGTCCGACCGGGGGGAGATCGACGCCGGGCTCGCTCGGCTCGACGACTGGTATCGGGGCGAGGGGTGGTACACCGACGGGGACGGGCAGAAGTTCGACTACTACAACGCCTGGGCGTTGCATCTGTACCCCGTGCTGTGGGCCCGGATCGCGGGGGTGCGGGCGGATCCCGCCGTGGTCGCCCGGCACCGGGGGCGATTGCGGGAGTTCCTGGGGACGTACCAGTACTTCTTCGGGGGTGACGGTGCTCCTGTGCATCAAGGGCGGTCCTTGACGTATCGGTACGGTGTTGTCGCGCCGTTGTGGGCGGGGGTGCTGGCGGATGCGACCCCCTTGTCGCCGGGGCGGACCCGGCAGCTCGCCTCGGGGGCGTTGCGGCACTTCTCCGAGCGGCAAGTCCCGGACTCGGACGGGGTGTTGAGGCTCGGGTGGTACCGGGAGTTCCTGCCGGTGACCCAGCCGTACTCCGGGCCCGCCTCGCCCTACTGGGCCGCCAAGGCGTTCCTCGGGCTGCTGCTGCCGCCGGACCATCCCGTGTGGACCGCCCCCGAGGAGCCTCGGGACGACAAGGACCGGTGTCTGGTGCTGGGGGCTCCGGGGTGGCTGCTCCAGTCGACCGCCGCCGACGGGATCGTACGGCTCGTCAACCACGGCAGCGATCGGCTGGCGCCTGCGCCGGCTGTCTCCGAGGCCAATCCTCATTACACGCGGTTCGGCTATTCGTCGGTGACCGCGCCTGAGACTCCGCCGGGGGATCTGACGGGTGGGGTCGACAATCATCTGGCGGTGGGGGGTTCGCGCCGAGGGCGGATTCATCGGGTGGGGGTGGGGGCTTCGTGGCATGCGCCGGTGGGGGGTTCGGGCAGGGTCACCACGACGAGTGTCGTGCATCGGGCCTGGGAGGTTCGGGTGCATGCGGTGGAGGGGGCGGGGGGTGCCGTGGTGCGGGAAGGGGGGTGGGCTGTGGCCAGTGATGCGGCCGCGCCTGTGGGGTCGTGCGGGAAGGGGTGGGCTGTGGTGCGGCGGGAGGACGGGTTGACCAGTGCGGTGGTGTCGTTGTTGGGGGGTGTGCGGGAGGGTGGGGTGGTTTCGGGGGTGGGGCAGAACGCGTATGGGGTGTGGTCGGGGACGCCGGTGTTGGTGGGGGCGGGGGGGTTGTTGGTGACGCTGGTGGTGCTTACGGCGGATCCCGAGGTGGGGTGGTCGGGGGCTTGGGCCCGGGAGGTGGAAGGTGGGGTGGAGGTGGGGTTTCCGGATGGGCGGACGGAGGTGGTCGGGGGTGGGGGGTGAGGCCGTGGGGCGGGATCGCAGGGAAGCTGTGGTGGGTGCGGAAGTCGGTCAGGTTGTCGGGGCTCCGTCCTGCCCTGCGTCGGCAGCCACCCTCAACGCCCTCCGCGCGTCGTCGAGTCCGTGCCGATCGGCCAGTAAGTCGGCAAGCATGCGGGAGAATTCGCTCCTGAGCTGTACGCGTGCGCAGGCCGGTGATCGCGACCGCATCCGTTCCCGGACCACCTGTCCGCATCATGGCGGTGTTGGTGACACTGGTAGGAACGGTGTACTCGTCGGGCCAGAGCGTGCCGGCGAGGAACACGCGCGGACGGTGGACGCGGTGAGGCCGGTGCCGCCGACCAGCAGGACGAACCGGCCCGCGTCGAGGGCGGCGCGCAGCCGTTCGTCGAGGTCGCGCGGGACGTAGACGGGGAGATCTCCAAACGGGCAGGACACGTGGATCGCGGCGTGCACATCGAGGTGCCTCGGGGAGGTGTCCCGGACGCGGACCGCGTCGCGGGTGGCGGGCGGGGGCCCGGTCCTGGTGCGTTCGAACGCCGCCAGCCAAGGAGCCCAGTTCGCCCTGGGCGCACCGCAACCCTCAAGGAAATGGCGGAGGTTGCCCATCTCCCACGCCTCGCCCCTGACCAGGTCGGCGGCGGTGCTCTGCGGCATGCCGAGCTGCCGGAAGGAGAGTTCGCGCCGCACGCGCAACGCGTCGAGGCGCGCGCCGAGTTGTTCCGGAATGTCGAGTCGTCCCGATCAGCCACAAGCCCCTCCGCCGCGCTGAACTGGCCTCGCCCACAAGGGAACCGGCCGGTCCCGCCCGCACAGTCGGAGGTCAGTCATGCACTGGTTCACTGTCGTCCAGGCGGGCGGCAGCGTGTTCGCGTTCGTCGCGGGCGTCCTGTCCCTGGCGAAGGCGCTCGCCGAAAGGTCCCGGAAGCAGGGGCCCGGCTCACTCCGGGAGCGCCACCTGTCCCACCAGGTCGTGCCAGGCGCTCATCGGCAGCACGATGACGTGGGACCGGTTCGAGGACATGCGGACCAGGACCTCGTCCGCGTTCGGGGCGAGGGCGAACTCGACGTGTTCCTGGTCCCATTGGCCCATCGGGTAGTACCACTCCCGGCCGCCCGAGTCCTCGACCATGGCGGCCATCCCGACCTGGAGGGCGGCGACGAAGGGGGCGATCGCCTCCTGGGGGATCCTGACGGTGGCCGGTTCGCGTTCGGGGCCCTCGGGCACGGGCGTTCCCCTTTCCTGTGGTCACGCGGTACCTACCCAGAGAGCCGGGATCGTCACTCATGGCAATCGGACACGAGTCGCGGGTTTCCGCCAACTTCCTTGTACTCAGGGGTAGTTGAACGCTCCAGGATCGCTAACATCGCCGCATGCGATCACGGAGCAGACGCGATGACCTCACCCGCCTCCCGCGCGATCCGCGGGCGGACGCGTATCCGATGCCGAGCGTGCCGTACGGGTGGTACGCGGTGGCGCGGAGCCGGGAGTTGAGGGCGGGGCGGGTGGCGAGTCTGCACTACTTCGGGCGGGCGCTGATCGCGTTCCGCGGGGAGGACGGGCGGGCGGCGGTGCTGGACGCGCACTGTCCGCACTACGGGGCGCATCTGGGGGCGGGCGGGAAGGTCGTACGGGGTGCGGTGGAGTGCCCGTTCCACGGGTGGCGGTTCGGGGCGGACGGGCGGTGCGTCGAGGCGCCGTTCGCCCAGCGGGTTCCGAAGGTCGCGCTCGGCGGGTTCCCGGTGCGCGAGCACAGCGGGCTGGTGTTCGTGTACGTCGGCCCGGGCGAGCCCGAGTGGGAGGTGCCGGGGATCCCGGAGACCGCCGACCGGGGGTACGCGGCGCCGATCGAGGACACCTGCCGGGCCCGGGTGCATGTGCAGGAGATGCGGGAGAACATCGTCGACGAGTCCCACTTCCACTTCATCCACGGCCAGCCGGAGCCGCTGGCGCAGGAGTGGAAGGAGGACGGGCCGTTCGCGGAGGCGCGGGGGCGGATCGGGCGGCGGGTCCTGAAGTGGGACATCGACAACACCTTCGACGCGTTCATGTACGGGCCGGGGGTCATGGTCGTCCGTACGGAGGGGCCCGTGCTGTCCCTGACGGCCGTCGCGCTCAGCACGCCCGTCGACGAGCGCACCAGCGAGCTGCGGATGCTGTACTACCTCCGCAAGCCGCCCCGACTGCCCTTCCTGACACCGCTGTTGAAGCTCGTGTTCCGTACGCAGGCACTCGGCGAGGTGCGCGACGAGGTACGGATCTGGGACCACAAGGTCCATCTGCCGCGCCCGGTACTGCTGCCGCACGAGCAGGGGATTCGGGCGCTGCGGCGGTGGTACGCGCAGTTCTATCCGGCGGGCGGATCGAGGAGGAACCAGTAGTCCACCGTTGTCCTGTAATGCTTCGGGGCATGAAGCATCAGCAGGTCCTGGACAAGCTCGCCGCTCGGGAGATCGTCCAGGCGATGAATGAGGACGTGGCCCGGTGGACCGGCAGGCAGATGTCGTACCGTGGCCTGTCCCATGCGGAGGTCGAGCGGGCGGTGGTGCCGCCGCTCCTTGCTCGTTGGCGTTGCCTGCTCGACGACGCTGACGCGCCGGCCCAGGATGTCGGGTGGGTGGCGCTGGCCACCCTGCTGCACAAGTACGGGTTCCAGGACGGCGCCGTCACCACTGGAGCCCTCGCCTCGGTCGATGGGCTCAACCGTCGTGTCGTCCTGTCCGACGCGTTCGAAAGGCAGTCCCCCGCGATCAAGGCGTTGCTCCGGTCGGCGCCGACGCCGCTGACGCGTCGGCCGCGGAGTCCCCGGACGGTCACCTTCCTGCGCCCCGGCGACGTCGTCTCCGTCCGACTCGCCGGCCGCTTCCACGCCGCCTTCGTCCACGAGCTGCACGGCGCGAACGAGTTCCCGGTGATCGAGTTCTACGCCGGCTCCTTCTCCCGGGCGCCCACCATGGCACAGCTGGCGGACCGGCCGGCGGCCCGAGCGGGTGGCCGGGCCCGGTTCGGGGTCGTGGGCCTGACCTACCTGCCCGATCCCGCCCGCCAGGTGGTGGCACTGGCCTCGGGGCACTCCCAGGCCCCGTACGGAGACGGTCCTCAGGCAGGCGACGGTCTGTGGACCTTGACCGACATCATCGAGTTGCCTCAGGTCACGGCGGGGCTCTTCGACGCCGATCGGGAGTAGCGCTTCCCGAGCGGCCGTGGGGTCCGCCGCCGCAGGGCACGAGGGGCTGGTTGGATGTGGGCATGTCTGACGATAAGGAGAGACAGCGGAATGACCGAGTCGACGGCGGCCTCGTCGGCCGATGTGGCGCGAGCGCGGGC
The DNA here is from genome assembly GCF_048159485.1 of Streptomyces sp. 4F14. NCBI lineage: Bacteria > Bacillati > Actinomycetota > Actinomycetes > Kitasatosporales > Streptomycetaceae > Streptomyces > Streptomyces sp. 4F14. Next base: position 235,590 of record NZ_JBLRVY010000001.1, on the reverse strand, counting down.
GGAGCTTGCGCTGCCCCTTCCGGCTCCGCTGGTGGCGTTGTGGAAGGTGGCGGACGGTTTGATGACTGACGCCGGCGTGACCGTGTACTCAGCCGGATGCATCGGCGAACGCAACGCCACCTACGAAGTGGCGGAGTACGCACCGGGTTTCCTGCTCATCGGCGATGACAGCGGGGGCCGCGGGTTTCTCCTGCGTGCCGACGCTCCGGACTCCGCCGTGTTCTCCTCCGATCTGGGCGACCTGAGTCCTGCGGGCTTCGAAGTCGAGTCCGTCGACTTCCCGTCCTGGATCGGCCTCACCCCTCGGGAAGTTCCCCCCGCTCGGTGATCATTCGCATCCACCCCTCCAGCGTGGCGACGAACTCGTCGAGATCGGACGTCGCGAAGGAGGCTCCCTCGTGATCCCAGTCAGGGTCGAGGACGACGATGCGGAAGCCGTGGCCGAAGTACCAGCCGGCGTCGATGCTGATCTCCCGGGCCTGTACGCCGCCTTTCCGCAGCGCTTCCTGCTCGGTCAGCCACGGTGGTCGTACGGTGCGTGCCCAGTACAGGTCCTCGGAGTCGTTGACCTCGACTCTTCCATCTGGGAGGCGCCGGGCCAGCAGGGTGTTGTAGACGATGTTCCAGCCCATGGGGACGCGCAGCGGGAGCAGACTCCAGTTCTCGGAGAAGGCCGTGGCCAGCGGGGATTGGGGCGGAAGTCTGAAGATCGCGTCCATATGCCGTCAGCGTAGTCAGGGATATGTCTGGGGTCAGTCGAGGAAGAGCGCTGCGAGGCGTGGGAGACGGCGCCTCAACTGTTCTGTGTCTTCGGGGTCCCGGTTCCATTCCTCGCCCAGCGGCTTGTCCGGACGCGCCATGTCTCGTAGCGCGGTCTCGACCGCCGCATCGAGTGAGTCGGTCTCCCCCTGGATTCTCTGGTATGCGTCCGAGATCAGATAGCTCACACACTCGTAGCCGATCCAGCCGCCTTCCTTACGGCTCATGCGGGTGACCGTAGGCAAGTCGGCGAGAGTGTCGGAATTTTCCACCGCGCGACCGAATGTGTCCCGCCCGAGGAGGATCAGCCCGCCACGGAAGTCCATGAACCCGTCACTCGTACAGCTGCCTTCAATCAAGTAGGCGGCCATGCACAGAGAATGCCGATACGCCGAGTCCTCCACCTCGACGTACTTGACGTAGAAGTCGATGATCTCGGCCGGCTCAAGCGCGGCAAGGACATCGACCAGCGCCTCAGGCAGTGGATCATCCGGCAGATCACGATCGTCGGCGCGGTCACCGACCGCGGCCCGAGCGCTGTCGACGAGCCCCCACCAAGCGTTCATGTCCATGCCGGTGATCGTAGACACGGCCCCACGGTCACCAGGCTCGGTGGAACCACGTAATCCGCCACTGAAGTTCCCGCCGGGAGAGCATCCGAGGGGGCGTCCGGGGCGAGAGTGGGCCTTACCGGGCCGTGGTCGATCCGGTCCGGAGGCCGTGGGGTTCAGGAGGTACACACGTGTCGGATCATTGGGTTGAGGATCTGGTGGAGCAGTCCGTCCGCCTCCTCGATTCCCGCTACCCGGCGGACGACCTGCAGGTGCGGTGCTGGATCGGCGCTCTGTACCGGGTTCAGGCCCAGCACGACTGCTCGTTCACGCACCTCCGGGTGATGGACATACTCCTCCGGCGGGGCTTCGCGGTCCGGTTCCCGCCGGTCGAGCATCCCGACTGTCGCGAGGTTCCGCTTATCGACGTACTCCAGGCCATCGAGGCGGCAGGAGAAGCGTCAGGCGACCGCACCCTGATCGCCGACTGGCGCGAACTGGAGCCCGACCTCTGCGACTTGTACGGCCTGGGAGTCTGACGGCGATGCGAACCGACGTACTGCTCGACACCCCGCTCACCACGGGAACGGTGACCGTGGAGGTCCAGGCCCGGGTGGAGAGGTTCCGCACCTCGCAGGACGGGGCCGTCGAGGTGCGTTGACGCGACGGCCCCGCGTCACTCGTGCCCCGCCTCGGGGTGCAGTTCCGCGTACACCCGCGCGAACTCGAAGGGGTACTCCACGCACGCCTCTCCAGCCAGGCACTGGGCGGCGTGCCGGCGCATGCGGGGGCCGTAGGTCCTGTGGTCGATCAGGTCCGAGTAGGTCTTCCGTTTGGGCAGGTCCAGGAGGTCGGCCGTGTCGGCGAGGTAGACGTCGAAGCCCGGGTACATGAGTCCGAGGTAGGGCATGTCGTCCAGGTCGAGGGCGAACACCGGGTACTCGCCCTCCTCGTCCGGTTCGGTCACGGCGAGGATCCGTCGTGAGTCCGAGCCGCCGGGGAGGAGGAAGCACTCCGGCAGACGCCCGGACAGCCACGCGAACTCCGTGCCCCAGAACTGGCCCATCTCGTCCGAGATGAGTTCGTCCAGCGGTCGCGGCGCGAACTCGCCGTCGGGAGTGAACCAGTCATGCCGCTCCAGCAGGCTGGTGTCGTACGCCAGCCAGGCGCGCAGGCTCGGCGACAGCGGGCGGCCGGACGGGAACGCGGCGGCCGCGAGCCTGTCCTCGGGCAGGGGCCGGGGGACGCCGCCCGTCACCCAGGGCACGTTCGCGTACGACAGCGCGCTGGCCGCCGGATCGCGCCGGACCACTTCGAGGACCCGCTCGGTCAGTGGAACTCCGTGCATGGGGTTCACCTTCTTTTCGTTCGTCATGGCGTTCTGACAGGAGATTTCACCCCTCGGTGCTGGCGGAGTAGCCGCGGTGGGGTCGTCGGGTGGACGCGCTTCACCTGGCGCCGTTCAGCAAGTCTTCCGCCTGGGCAGCCGTAGGCGTCATGGCGCTCATGGGCATCCTCGCCCCGCGTGTCCCCTGCGGACGGCGTCCAGGACGTCCCGCCCGTCGTGGTGGGCGGCACGCCAGTCGGGCCAGCGGTCCCCCGCCACCGCGGCAAGCAGGGCGAAGACCTCGCCGACCCGGTCGGCCGCCACGGCCAGGGCGCACAGGCGGTCGACGAGGTCCGTGGGCGCGCTGCCGTCGGCGGCTGCCGTGTGCAGGGCCCGTACGAGCGCCACGGTGACGGCGTCGCGGTCCACGGCGGTGAGGTCGTCGGTGAGCAGCTCGTCGAGCGCTTCCACGGTGGCGGGCAGCGCGGTGAGGTCGAGGAGCGGGCCCAGTTCGGGCAGGCGGTCGAGGACCGGGCGGCGGTGTTCGTCGGCGGCATGGGTGAGGGTGTGCAGCACCACCCACCGGTCGACGGGGAGGCGTTCCGGGTGTGGCCAGGCGGCGGGAGCGGTCGGCGGGTCCGCGCCGAGCATCACCGAGGCCAGGACCAGGTGGACCGGGCTGCGCTGTGCTTCCGGCATGTTCCGTTCGGCGTCGAGGAGTTGTTGCCAGCGCCCGGCCAGGACCAGTGCCGTGGGCAGGCTCCGGGTCCCGCCCGACGCCTCGGTGAACTCGACGATCCGCTCGCGGGCGGCCGGGTCGGGTGCGCTGCGCAGGAGTTCCTCCCGTATCAGCCCCGCGAGGTAGGGCCTGAAGGTGCCGTACCGGTGTCCCCTGAGGCCGCCGTACTCCTCGGGGGACAGCAGTCGCCGCCCGGCCTCCGCGACGGCGGCGAGGTCGAGCCGGTCGCAGGCCCGTTCGGACTCCGCCCGCCGTACCTCGTGGCGGAGCCAGTCCACCGTCAGGTCGAGGAAGTCCGCCGGGGCCGGGTCCGCGACCCCGTCCACCGGGGCGGGAAACCACGGCAGTTCGACGAGGGTCCGCCAGTTCTGCACGTCGGCGAACTCCCGGAACGCGAGGGCGTCGTAGCGGTCGTCCGCCGGTTCCTTCAGCTGTCCGTCGTAGCCGAAGCTGTCCAGCCAGACCGTGCCCGCCCAGGGGCCGTTGAGGACGAGCCGGGCCAGCAGGTGGCTCCGGGTCGCGCCCAGGACCAGGGTGCCGTCGTCGGGGCCGGCGCCTTCCGGGAGGTCGTAGAAGGCCCGTGCCGGGTCGTCGAACTGGGCGTAGAACTCGCCCGGTCCGGCCTCGAAGAAGTCGGTGCCTTCCGTCTCCTCCCACTCGGTGATCTCGTCCGGTCTCCCGGCCCAGGACTCGTGCAGCGGGAACGGCCTGCGGTAGCCGGGGTCGTCCTCCTTCCCGAAGGGCTGGGCGGCGTACCGCATCAGCCCGTGCCCGGGATCGCCGAACTCCAGCAGGTAGCGGCGGTAGTTCTCCGGCAGGCGCAGCCCGTTGCGGGCCTCGAACGCGGTCACCTCGGCCTCGTCGAGCGGTGTGAACGCCCCGCGCCACGCCTCGCCGCCGCCCGGCCGCAACGCGTCCCACCGTGTGAGCAGTTCGCGTATCCGGGTCAGCCGCCGGTCGATCTGTTCGCCGTCCAGGGGCCGTCGGGGCGCGGGATCCTCAACCATCTTGCGTTCTGTCATCGGCGGTGGCCTCTCTTCGTCTTCAGTTGCCCGAGGCGCGGCACATCGCCCTCCCTGATCCGCCGCCAGGCCCTGCGGTACAGATCGGGGGCCGGTTCGGTCGGTACGAGCCGGCCCACGCGGACCTCGGCGAGTTCGCCGTACAGCGGCAGCTTCCACCGCTCCAGCGGCAGGCGCGGGAACGGCAGTGCCTCCCAGGCGCCCGGCAGGAACAGCGAGCGGCCCGCGCGGCTGCGGCTCGCTTCCACCACGAGGTCGGTGGCGGCGAGTTCGGTGCGGGCGGCTGTGAGGCGGGCGGGTTTCCAGCCGGTCCAGCGGGCCGTGTCGCGGTCGGTGGGGTCGGGCATCGCGAGGAGCATCAGGTAGAGGGCGGCGGCGTCCTCGCCGAGGCCGTACTCCTTCGCCGCCTCGGTCACCAGGTCCGGTACGGAACGGGTGGGGTCCTGCGGATACCAGGTGCCGTCCTTGCCGCGCTCGCCCGCGACCGGGTCGCCCGGGTCGGCGAGCTGGGCCGCGAAGTGCGGGGCGCGGGCGAGACGCAGGGCCACCTCCGCCGGGAACGGGGCCCCCTCCCGGGCGAAGCGCAGCGCGGGCAGGTACGGGTCCTGGCCGGCCTCGTCGAGGAGGGCGACGTGCAGGGCGGGGGCGGGCTGGTCGTCGAGCGTGGCCATGACGACCGCGCCGTACCGTTCGTAGCCCGTCGTGACCTCGGTGGGCCGGCCGGCCGCCTTGCGGAAGTCGGACAGACGGACGTACTCGACGAGGTCGAGGAGCAGGCCGGGGTGGGCCAGCCGGTCCCGTAGCGCGGTGAGGGCGGCGGGCAGCGCGGCGCGGATCGGGTCGCCGGCGGGCAGGCGGTGTGCGAGCCAGGCGGCCACGACGACCGTGTCGATGAGGGTGGCCGCGGTGAAACCGACGGCGTCCTCGTCGACCGGCCGGGCCCGGTCCCCGGTGACCGTCCACTCCAGGTCCCGGCTCAGGCGGGGTTCGGAGGCGGGGTCGAGGAGCGCAGCGAGCATCCAGTGCTCGGCGTTCAGGACGCGCCGCGCCTCGCCGAGCAGCGCCTCGGGCAGGACGGCGCGCTTGCCGACCTCGCTGTTCCAGACCTCCGCGGCGGCCGCCGTGTCGGGGCCGTCCGTCCACAGCCGGGCCGGGTCGCGGGGCAGCAGTGCGGCTGCGACGGCCCTGAGGACCGGGGCGTCGATGGCGCGCAGTTCGTCCTTGGCCAGGGTCGCGTCCGTCACCTTCACGCGGAGTACGGCCCGTGCCTCGGGGGTGAGGAACGACCGGTCGTCGCTGTCCATCTGCGGCAGTCCGGCCACGATCAGCCGGGCCATGGTCGGGGTGACGCCGGTGAGCCGGGCGAACTCCTCGGCCGCAGCCGGGATCCACGGGGCCGGTCCGCGCCGGTCCACCTCGGTGAGGAACGCCGTGAGCCAGCCGGCCTCACGGTCCTCGCCGACCGGGGAGGTGGCGGTGAGCGTGTAGGGGGCGGGGGCCTCGAAACGGCCGGACGGGTCGTGGAAGAGCGCCGTGAGGTCGCAGCCGTGCCTCTCGTGGCTCGACGCGCACCGGGTGACCGCGAGGAAGGCGCCGCCGTCCAGCGGCAGGACGCCCGTCCGGCTTCCGTCGCGCCGCTCGCCGTCCGCGGTGCGCAGTCGGTGCGCGTCGAGGTGGAGGGAGACCCGGCGCCACGATTCCCCCGAGGCCAGCCCGAGCGCGTCGAACTCCCGCAGCAGCGTCACCAGGGCCTCCCGGTGCTCCGGCGCGGTGGTGGGCGACACGGCCCGCAACGCCGTCGCCGCGAGGAAGCCTGCCGTGGGCTCCTCGTCCAGGTAACCGCCGGGGAGTTCACGGCCGTCGAGGTGCAGGCGTACGGCGGGGGTGGGCTCGTGGGACACGCTCGCGGGCTGCGCGGCGAGGGCATCGGCCGCGGACGAGGCAAGTACGGGGCCGTCGGCGGGGCGTACGGGCGCGTCGGCCGCAGACACGGCCGGTGCGAGATCACCGGCAAGGCATACGGGTATGTCGGCCCCGGACACAGCCGGTGCTGGGTCGGTGGCAAGGCATACGGGCGCGTCGGCCGCAGACGCCGCCGGTACGAGATCGCCAGCGGGCCGTACGGACGCGTCAGCCCCGCGCAACGCCCGCCCCAGCGCCCGCAGCCGCCGGAAGACGTTGTCCCGGTCGGCCGTGTACTGGTACCACCCGTGCCCACGGGAGCCGTCGAGGCCGTTGAGCGCCTCGCGCAGCAGCCGGTCGGACGGGCCGGCGGGGCCCTCCTTCTCGCCGGCGCCGGAGAGTTCCCCGGTCAGCCGGGTCGCCGCCGTGTGGAAGACCTTCTGCTGCTCGGCGGCGTACCGCAGCACACCGGTGATGCCCGCGCGCAGTGCGCTGTCGGTGACCTCCGGCAGCAACTCCCTTACGGCGGCCTCTGGTTCGGCCGCTTCGAGCAGTGCCCGCGCCGTGTCCTCGGTTATCCGGCGCAGGGCATCGGAGCCGCGCGGGTCCCGGGGGCGCAGGCAGTGCCAGTACCGCAGCGGCGGCAGGATGGGGGTGCCCGCCGCGAAGACGCCGGGGGGTCCGTCCACGCTCGCGGAGGCGTTCACGGTTCCGTCCGGGTCGACGAGTTCGATACGCCAGCCGTCCCGGACGACGGCCGTGAGCCGCTCGGCGCCGGGGAACCGGATCGCGGCGTACGGCATCCCCCGCTCCTCGGGCACGGTGACCCGGCGTCCGGCCAGGTCCTCGCCGTACCAGGAGTGGTCGGGCCGGCGTCCCGCACGCCAGCCGAGCAGGCCGTCCACCGGGACACCGGCGGGGGTGGGCTCGTCGTAGGGGTAGGGGGCCAGTGAGCCCGGCGACCAGGAGCCGTCGGCCCCCGTGAGGAAGGCGGGCGCGCTCGGGCGGCCGAGTCGCCCGGTCGCCGGGTCGTACTCCAGCCACTCCCCTCCCCAGACCCAGTAGGACGTGCCGTCCCCGAGGAGGCCGGCCTCGGCGGGCACGGTGGTGTCGCCTCGGCGCAGGACGCCGGCGCCGGTGGTCCGGCCACCGCCGGGCAGGGGCAGGGTCGGGACGCCGGCGCCCTCCAGGTACCAGTTCATCTGGATGCCCCGGATGGCGCGGGTGCCCTCCAGGGTCAGGATCCGGTCGGGGTCGTGGTGCCAGTACCCGTACAGCTGCTGGTCGTAGGTGCCCCAGTGGACGAGCAGTTCACCGTCCACGAAGTGGATCCCGGGGTGGCCGTAGGTTCCCCGGGACGGCAGCCGCAGGTCGTGGGTGAGCACGGTGCCCTCGGTGCCGATGACCCGGACCTGTGCGGGACCGGCGGTGATGAGGTGCGGCCAGGCGTCGGCGACGTACAGGTCCTCGACGTTCCGGCCGCGGACGAGGTCGCGGGCCGCCTCCTCCCAGGCGGGCCAGCCGAGTTCGTCGATGAGCCCGGCCCTGAGCGTGCGGGCGAGGAGCGGGGCGAGGTCGGTGGCGGCGACCTCCCGCATCGCGTCCGGGGCGAGTCTGAGGGCCTCGCCGGGGAGCCAGGCCAGCCGACTCGTCTCGTCGGGGAGGCCGGGCAGTCCGGTGGTGGTCGCGCGCCGCGCCACCTCGCGCACCCAGTCGGCCAGCATCGGCCGTCCGCCGGGCGACTGGGCGAGGACGCGGATCGTGTCGAGGTCGTCCTCGGTGTCGCCGAAGGTGTCGGCGGCCTCGTGGAAGGCGTGCCGGAACCGTTCGTCGGCGGCGAGGGCGAGGAGGTCGCGCCGGTCGTCGCCCTTCGCCCAGCGGCGTGGTTCGACCTGGTGGTGGATGCCGGCGGGCACGTCGAGGGTGAGCAGCAGGTCCAGGAGGTCCAGATCGTGCCCCGCCCGCAACTCCCCTCCCGTATCGGCGAGTTCGGCGCGCAGTCGGTCGGCGGACAGTTCCGTGATCCGGTACAGAGTGGGGAGTTGGGTGGGCTCGTGGTAACTCTGCGCCTGCGCCTGGAACTTCAGGAAGCGGACGAACCAGCCGGCGGTGCCGTCCCGCGGGCGCTCCGCGTCGGGCAGCGTGTCGTCCCAGAGCCCCGCGAGAGCCCCGGACTCCTCCAGGAGGTCCAGCCACAGCAGCAGTACGGCGCGGTCGCCGGAGTCGGGCATGACGTCCAGCAGCCTGCCCCGCACCTCGGGTTCACGCCGGGCGACGGCGACGACGGCCGTGCGGTGGCTCTTCCACCAGCCCGGCGCCGCCTTCGCCGTGACGGGCAGCGCCAACAGGTCGGCCACGTACGCCTGTTCGGCCGCGTCCCCGTCCGCACCGGCCGCGCGGACCAGCCTGCGGACGTCGGCCGCGAGCCGGGCGGACGGTACGAGTCCGCCCGCGGTGCGCCGTACGCACAGGCGGGTGAAGCGTTCCAGGGCCTCGGCCGCCGGGACCCGGGCGGCCAGCTCCCTGGCGTACCCCGACAGCGCGTTCGCCGTGAGTGCGCCGGCGAGGGCGAACTCCAGGAAGACGGCGTCCCAGCGCTCCTCGTCGACGGTGAGCCCGTGCTCGGCCTCGGCGTCGCGGGCCCGGCCGAACATCTGCCCGGCGTACGTGGGGTTGCCCGCCGACAGGAAGACGCGGCCCGCCTGTTCGTAGAAGGTGGGCAGGAAGTGCGGTACGGCGGCGGCCAGTTGCCGGGCCGTCTCCCGGTAGGCGTTCAGGGCGGCCTTCGGCCTGGTCCTCGCCCGGCGCGCGATCCGCTCCAACTCGGGGACGACGTCCAGGGCTTGCCGTCCGTCCTCGGGGTGGTGCACCAGCACCCACGCCGGGAAGCCGAGCGCCTGCCGCGCCCCCAGCCCGACCTCGACCGGCTCCCCGTCCGGTGCGAGGCCGAGGTGACCGACGGCCTCGTCCTCCGCCGCGCCCAACTCCCCCGGGACCAGACGCACGACCACTCGGTCGTCCAGTGCCGGGTGCGTGTACGACCGTGCCGTCCACGGCACCGCCCGCTCGCCGGCGCCCTCCGTACCGAGCGGCAGCACGGCCCCGGCCGCCAGCAGTTCCTCGTACGCCCCGCTCACGCGCCCGTCCCCTCGTCGATCACACGTCCGGCATACAGCGCCGCCGCCATCCGCACCCCCTCCGACCAGGCCACCGAGCCGACCTCGGCCGGCCGCAGCGTCCCGCCGTCCGGCTCGTGCCAGGTCAGCGGGCCGGTCGACACCTCCCCGATCCGCACCGCGGCCTCGACGGTGTACGCCCCGTCGCGCACCCGGCGGACTGCCCGGGCACCCGGCACCCGGTGGCCGAGGAAGGTGGCACGCGCGGCCAGCACCGCGCGGGTCGGGAACCGTCCCCCGGCGAACTCCGGGACCTGCGTCGCCCTGGCGTCCAGATCCGCCGGCTTGCGCCAGACCGCCCGGTGGAGCTGCTCGACGCCCTGCGCGATCCCCAGCTCGGCCGCGAACTCCCGCAGGTCGTCGCGGTCCGGCAGCAGCGCCGGGTGCGGGAAGGTCACGGTCCGCGGGGACAGCCGTACGGGCTCGCCGTCGAGGTCGACCACGCGCGGCCCGCCCGCCTCCGTGACGTCCCCCTCGTCCGGGTCGTCGCCGACCACCATCAGGTCCCGCGGCGGCGACCGCCGGCCCGACCTGGCCCTGGCCGCCACCCGGCCTTCCACCAGCGCGACTTCGTACGCGTCGCCCACCGGCCCCCGCCTTCCGTATCGACCTCATGCCGTGCGCCAGGGTCCGGCGCTCGGTGTGACGACGAGCGGAACGTGTAGGAGCAGCCACCGGCGATCGTCCGGGCTCACCTCTCCGGCCTACGCCGAGTCAAGCTCTGTGGGCTGGGGCGACGCATCCGGGGAACCACGTAGTCGCGGTACGTACTACCGGCCGGTCACCGCTGGTCGTTTCGGTGAGCTCGCAGCCCTCGGTCCTGCGCCTGTAGCCTGCGGAAATGGCCGATTCGGCAGGAGAAGCGGTACGTGCCCCTTGACGACCAGGACGTCTGGGATCTGCTCCGGCGCCTCGACGATCCGAACCACCTGGAGTTTCCACGCGGGTACGATCACGCCGCCGCGCGAGCAAGGTTCGACCGGCTCGCGGGCCGCCTCGACCGGCGCTTCCGGTGCACGTGCAGCGTCGACCGAGGCGTCCAGGACGCCAGCCACCACGGGACGATCGTCATCCCCGACACCGCCGCGGCCAGCGGGGAACGCATCACCGTGATCGTAAGCAACTTCGGGAACTCGGCAGCCGTGACCCTGGGCAATCCCGGCAGCTACGGCGAGGACGAGGAGAACGTCCTCTTCGAGAACGCCGACCGTCGGCGCATCGACGACGAACTCAAGGCTCTCGGTTACACGAACGTCTCCGAGCACCTGCTCCGGGCTCGATACGACGGCGTGAGCGGACTCGGCTCCTCCGCCCGTCGGACCTGGTGGGACCGCTTCTTCGACTACCTGTGAGATCGCTTCGAGCGGCGAGGGCAGTGGAGATGCGCGGGCGCGGCAGTTCGTCTCGATCCGGCCGGGCGTGCTTCGCCGCGCCGCTCAGAGGCGGCAGCTGATCTCCATGCCGTCCTCGACGGGGAACGTCACGCTCTGGTATCCGTTCGCCGGGTCGCGTACGTAGTCGAGGTACGGTCGCAGACCGCTCAGGTCGACGTCGTCGGCCACGACGAGCGTGCCGGGCCGCAGGCGCGGTTCGAGAAGCCGCAGGACGGGCAGGCACAGCTCTTTCCAGCCGTCCAGCAGGACGAAGTCAGCGGGGTCGTCGAGGCTGCGGAGGGTGTCGCGGGCGTCTCCCTCCAGGACGGTGATCAGGTCGTCCAGGCCGGTCTCGGTGAAGGTCCGGCGGGTCGCGGCGATCTTGTCCTTGCTGAGTTCCGTGGTGATGACGCGTCCGGTGCCGTTGTCCCGTACGGCCGCGGCCAGGTACAGCGTGGAGATCCCGAAGGACATGCCGAACTCGACGACCGTGGCCGGGCGGACGGCCCGGACCAGGTTGTACAGCAGTTCCCCGCCTCTGGCGGAGACCGGCATGTAGACCTCCGCCACGGCGTCGGCCCGCTCCTGGGGTGTCAGCGGCGCGAACCCCCCGGGCAGTTGGGCGCTGACGCGTGCGGCAGTGACTTCGTCCTGCTCGGCCTGCTCGAACATCCGGCCGAGGGCCGCCTCGATGCGGGGGTCGGCGAGTGTGTGCGTGTGTGTCATGAGAGCTAGAGTAGACGCAACGTTGCGTCCTGCCTAGAGGCGATACTCTGACCGACGGGAGGCGAAATGGCATCTGCGACAAACGCCGCCGAGGCGAGCAGCACCGGCGGATCGGGGCGGCGTCACCACGGCAACCGGCACGGACGCAGCGAACAGGCCCGGCTGGCAGTACTGCACGTGGCCGACGGCCTGCTCGTCGAGAAGGGTTTCGCGGGCGTCACGATGGAGGGCATCGCCGCACGGGCCGGTGTGGCCAAGCAGACCATCTACCGCTGGTGGAAGAGCAAGACCGACGTCCTGATGGACGCCTTCCTCCAGGACGCGACCGAGGACCTCACGGCTCCCGACTCCGGCGACATCGCCCTCGACCTCCGCGACTATCTGCGCCGACTGGCGTGGTTCCTCAGTGAGTCCGACTCCGGCGCCGTCTTCAAGGCGCTGATCGCCCAGGCACAGCACGATCCGGTGTTCGCCCAGGACTTCCGGTCCCGATACCTCGACGGGCAACGCCGCCGCGACCGGCTGCCGTTGGAGCGGGCCGTGGACAGGGGCCAGCTGCCTGCGGACCTCGACATGGCGGCCGAGACGGACCAGCTCGTAGGCCCTCTCTACTACCGCGTGCTGGTGACCGACGAACCGATCAGCCCCGAATTCACCGACGGGCTCGTCGACGCGTTCCTGCGACGGCACAAGTTGACGACGCGGACGAAGTCCTGACCGATCAGCACGCCCAGGGACTGTGGGATGCCGTGAGCAGTGTTTCCGATCAGCCAGTAGACCGATGATCGCCCGCGCCATGCACATCAGGCGACCGGGCTCGGCTCATCGCCCAGGATGACCCCATGAGCCAAGACCTGGTGACGTTCCTCCACGCGCGGCTGGATGAAGAGGCCGAACTGGCCCGACGCTGCAACAGCGGCGGCGACGGGGAGTGGACCGCTCACGGGCACACCGTCGACTTCCGCCGAAGAGAACTCCCGGGCTTCCACCCTGCGATCGCCCTGCACGTGGCGCTGCACGACCCGGCTCGCGTTCTACGGGAGGTCGAAGCCAAGCAACGCGTGCTCGCCCGCCATCTGCTCAGTCCCGCTACGGGCGACCCCGAACTACCGTGGGACAACCGCGATGACTGCCAATACGACGGCGAGAGCTGGCCATGCGACGACCTGCTCGACCTTGCCTCGGTATACGCCGATCACCCTGACTACCCGCGGCGACCCTGAGACGGAGATCTACAGGGCAGCCTTGGGGAAGAGGTGCTCCAGCGCAGTAGCGGAGAGGGGTGGTGGTGACCTTGGGCGCGTCTCACCCCACCGGCAGGGCTGCATAGTTGGGCGAAATCGCCATCTCCATGCCTTGGTGCGTCGTTTGACCCGTGGTGGTCGTCAGAACGCGGGGTTCACGCGGTCCGTCACATCACGGATCGCCACTGTGTCCAGGTAAGCGTGCGCCCGCGCCACGAGGCCCCGGTGGAAGGTGAGCACCCAGCAGGAGTCGTTGCGGTACAGCCGGCCGTCGAGCGCGATCGCTTCGCCGCGGCGATCACTTCGCCCCGTCGAGCAGGAACAGCAGCTCGCCGCCCGAGTTCAGGGCGCCCTCGACGAAGGTCGGTAGCTCGTTACCGAGGAGCCACTCTGCCTCTTCGGCGTCATCGTCGTCACCGCTCGGGAGGAGTGCGTGGTTGTCGTGGATTCGGGCAGGGTCGAATCCGGTGAGTTCGGCGTGGATGCGGTTGAGGTCGGGTTTCGAGGCGAGCAGGGGGATGGGCCAGGGGTCTGTGTCGGGACAGGGGAAGGCCCAGCGGCGTCCCCACAGGTCGCCGAGTGTCGTCAACTGCCAGGCGTGGAACGCCTCGTCGAGTCGGTGCCGGCCGCGTCCCGGCAGGGTCAGCGCGCCGAGCGGGGTACCGAGAACGGGGCCGAGGAGTTCCAGGAGCCAGGTGTATCCGCCGGGGCGGGACGGGTCGAGCCGGCCGGTGATGATCTCCCGGAGTGCGGGTTCCACCTCGGACGCGTCCGTGGCCCGTAGGAGCGCGCGGGCTTTCGTGAGTTCCCCGATGCTGTCGAGGGCGGTCCGGACGAGCGTGTCGTCGTGGGAGCCGACGATCCCGAGGAAGGTGTCCTTGTCGATCGCGTACGCGGACAGGTGCCGCTCTGCCGTCTCGCCGTCTCTTCGCTCATGTGTCGTAACAGCCGTCCCAGGGAGGGTAGAAGCCCAGACCGTCCGGGTGGAGCTCCGCGCCCACGCCGCCGTCGTCTTCGTCCTGCTCCTCCACGACCAGGCCGAACAGGGCACCCTCGAACCGAACCTCGAAGGGCGCGATCACGATGTCCCGGTACTGCCGTTCGGGCAGCGCGTCCAGCCACTCACCGAGCAGCTGCTCGGCAGCGGCGGTCGCCTTCTGCTCCCCCTCCGCCGTGGTGCCGGTGAACTGGATACGTGAGTCCAGGTGCCGGCCGGCCTCGTCGAACCGATGGAGTACGGCACACCAGCGCTTCTGGGCCTGCCAGTCGTCGCCGTCCCAGTCACTCCAGCCCTCGGGAAAGGCCGCGGTGACCGAGGCGAAGAACTGACCGCCCTGCCAGCGCCCGATGGTGCTCGTGCGGTAGTCGGGCTCGTGGCTGATCGGGATGACGTCGGGAACGCTCATGGAGGAAACCTAGTCGGTGCTTCGGACAGTGGGGATGCCGACGCCGACGAGGTCTCCAACACGATCCAAGGACCTCAAGCATCCTCGTCCTCGCTGGTCAGAGGCCACCTGGCACTTCTCGGCCACTTGCCGGACAGCCCACTTCGCACCAGTGTGAGGCCGGTCGGGCAAGGGTTCCCGGCTCGTCCGTTACGTATGCGGTTACGTGGTTTCACGGAACGGGTCTCCGGCAGCTCTACCATCTCGTTCATGTCCGATGCCCCCCGCACTGACCTGGCATCCCGCCTCCGCTCCACCCTGACCGGCCACGAACACGGCGTCTGGTCGCTGGCGGCCGCCGTGGTCGACGGCCGACCCGTCGCCGTCACCGGCAGTCACGACGAGACGGTCCGGATCTGGGACCTCGGCGATGGCCGGCCCGTGGGCGGACCCCTGGTCGGCCACAACGGCTTGTCGCGCAACGGCGAAGTATGGGCAGTCGCGACAGCCGTGGTCGACGGCCGCCCCGTCGCCCTGTCCGGTGGCGGGAGCGACCTCATACAGATGTGGGACCTGGCGACGGGCCTGCACCTCGGCGAACCGCTGGACGACACCGTCGGCCGGATGTGCGCGGTGGCCACAACTGTGGTGGACGGGCGCCCCGTTGCTGTCACCGGTCATGCCGACGGTGGCGTACGGGTATGGGACCTGGCCGGCCGGGAGCAGATCGGTGAGCGTCTGCCGGGCCACACCGGCTGGGTGGAGGCGGTGGCGACAGCTGTGGTGGGCGGCCGGCCCGTCGCAGTCACCGGCGGCAACGACAGAACCGTACGCGTGTGGGACCTGACCGACCGGACGCCGGTCGGTGAGCCTTTGGAGGGCCACACCGACGAGGTACGCGCCGCGGCGGCAGCCGTGATCGACGGTCGTGCCATCGCCGTCACCGGTGACCTCGACGGAGCGGTACGGGTATGGGACCTGGCCACCGGCCGGCCCGCGGCCGAACCGCTGGACGTGCGCTCCGAGGTGGGCTCGGTGACGACGGCGGTGGTGGGAGGCCGTCTCGTCGCCCTGATCGGCAGTGGAGACGGGACGGTGCGGATCTGGGACCCGGTCACCGGCCGGCCCATCGGTGAATCCCTGAAGGGTCACAACGGCATGGTCCGGGGAGCGGCGACCACCGTGGTGGACGGCCGGCCCGTCGCGGTCACCGGCGGCAACGACAGAACCGTACGGGTATGGGACCTGACCCACGCGGTCCGGACGGAACGGGCAGGTGAGACGCTGTCGCCGTGACGGAACGGAAGACTTTTCGGACGCATCTACGACAGGCCGCCACCGGCATCCTGGAGCGCGTCCCCGATCAGTTGAAGCGTGAGATATACGTCCTGGCTTTCAACATCTGGCGTGCAGATGCCGACAACCGCCGCCCGTACGTGGACATCGGCTACAACACGGAGAGCCGGTACGAGGAGCAGTCGCGCGGGGATTCCGATCACTGGGAGGTGCGCTGGAACCATGCCTTCTGGATCCTTGAGGGCTTCGACAAGCTCGGCAACGTCCCTGAGGACCCGGTCGGTGCCCCGCTCCACGAGGAGGAGGCCAGGAACCTGGGCATCTGGTACGACGGCGAGTTCGATCTCGCCCGTCACCTCCACGCGAGCGGCACCATCGAGAGGGTCTTCGGCCGCCCCCTGCCCGTGGTCGTGTTCGACATGGACTGCCCGGGCTGGGAGGAAGAGGCCACGAGGGCCGCCAATCCGGCCGCACTGATCGAGGACTTCTTGGCGTGAGTCCGGTCTCCGGCACGTTCGCGAGTACGGCCGCTCAGCGTCTCAGCCTGAGTCCCAGGCTCCCGAACAACCACAAGGCACTGGTCGACGAACTCCGAGTCCTCCTCATCGAACCCGAGCCGCTCATCAGCCCGCTGGACCTCCGACGCCTCCTCGAACCAGTCGGCCACCGACACGCAAGTCCTCCCAGGCGATGTTCAGCCCCGCATCGTCTCAGTCCGGCTCTGTTCGGCTGAACTGCGGGACCGTCTGACACTCCCCGGGGAGAAACCGGCCGAGCCTGCGAGCTCAGAGGGTCAGCGCGTTCTTCGCTCGGTCGATCGACTCCTCGGAAGCGGGGCCGTTCTCGTTCTCGGTGGCCAGGGACTGGTTGAGGGTGACGAAGGGGCGCATCCGGGACTCGTAGTGGGTGAAGGCGGCCCGGTGGTCCGGGGTTTCGGCGAGGGCTTCGGCCAGGACGTACGCGCCGGTGAGGGAGAGGCTCGTCCCCTGGCCGGACAGGGGCGACGGGCAGTGGGCGGCGTCTCCGAGGAGGCCGATCCGGCCGTGGGACCAGGAGGGCATACGGATCTGGGCCATGGCGTCGCAGTAGAAGTCGGGGGCGGTCGCGGCGGCCTTCGCGAGGCGGGGGCCGCCCTCCCAGGGCAGGGCGTCGAGTCCCGCCACGACGAGCCGACGCAGGTCCTCACCGGGGGTCGGCGAGCCGGGGGCCGGGGAGCCAGGCGCCGGGTGACCCGGGGTCGGGAAGCCGAAGGCGACGCGGAGTTCCGTGTTGTCGCGTACGGGCATGAGCCCGAACCCGGTGTCGCCGGCGCGCAGCCACAGCTGCCAGTTGTCGAGGCCGAGGAAGTTGTCCGCGCCGAACACGGCGAGATGGGTGCCGAGGGGGTGGGCGAACCGCGCCTCGGGGCCGAAGGCGAGGCGGCGGACGGTGGAGTGCAGGCCGTCGGCGCCGATGACGAGGTCGAAGCGGCGGGCCGGGGCGCGGGCGAAGTCGACGTGGACGGCGTCGTCGTGTTCGGTGAGGGCGGTGACGGTGTCGCCGAAGACGTACTCGACGTGGGCGCGCGTCAGGTCGTACACCATCCGGACCAGGTCCTCGCGCAGGAGTTCCAGGTCGGCGCTGTCGAGCCGGCCGCTGCTGTACGTCGATTCCTCGGTGCGGTGGATCTCGTTGCCCTCGGGGTCGAGGACCGACATGCCACGCATGCGGGTGCGGGCGGCGCGGGCCTGGTCGAGCAGGCCCAGGCGGGCGGTGACGTCGAGGGCGACGCCGCGGATGTCGATGGCCTGGCCGCCTGTGCGAAGGGTGTCGGCACGCTCCACGACGGTCGGGGCGAAACCACGGCGCTGGAGGAAGTGGGCGAGGGCGGGACCGGCGATTCCGGCGCCGGAGATGAGGACGGTACGCATGGGCGGTCTCCTTCGTACGATGTACGCAGGACCGTACGGCGGCTGTTCAAGTCCTTCAAATGGCCCTGTACTAGGGCAGTCAGCGGCTCTTTCGGCGCTTTCGCTGCTAGCCTCTGCGCTAGTACAGGCCGGGGAGGGGAGCGGTTGTGACGAAGCCCATAGACGCGCCGCCCTATCTGCGGATCGTCGCCGGGATCCGGCAGCGCGTCGCGGACGGGGAGTTGCGGCCCGGGGACCCGGTGCCCTCGACGCGGCAGCTCGCGCGGGAGTGGGGCGTGGCGCTCGCGACGGCGACGAAGGCGGTGACGTTGCTGAGGCTGGAGGGGGTCGTGGAGACGCGGCCCCGGGTCGGTACGGTCGTCGCGGGTACGGCGGCGCGGACCCCGGCCCCTTCGTCCGCACGGGAGTTGAGCCGTGAGCTGATCGTCCGGGCCGGCATCGAGATCGCGGACTCCGAGGGGCTCGCCGGGTTGTCGATGCGCGGGGTGGCGGCCCGGCTGGGCGTCGGCGCGATGTCGACGTACCGCTATGTCGAGAGCAAGGAGGACCTCGTCCTGCTCATGGCGGATGCGGCGTTCGCCGAGGCGGGGTATCCCGAGGCCGGGCCCGAAGGGTGGCGGGCGCGGGTCGAGTTGGGGGCGCGGACGCTGTGGGCGCTCTACCGCAGACACCCGTGGCTCGCCCACCTCACCTCTCTCAACCGGCCGTTGCTGACGCCCGGGGTGATCGCGCACGGCGAGTGGCTGCTCAGCGCCCTCGACGGGCACGGGCTCGATCCGGTGACGATGTTCGACCTCCAGGTGCTGATCTACAGCCATGTCCAGGGGCTCGCCGTGAACCTGGAGTGGGAGGCCCACGACGAGGCGGACACGGGGCAGTCGGACGACGAGTGGATGGACCAACGGACGCCGGTCCTGCGGGAGTTGACGGAGTCCGGGCGTTTCCCCACGTTCACCAGGGTGCTCAGGTCCTTCAAGGACGGGTACGACCTGCGGCTCGACGCGGTCTTCGAGTCGGGGCTCACCGCACTGCTCGACGGGTTGACGCCCGTCGTCGAGAGAAAGGCAACTGCGTGACCGACCGTTCGGGGCCGCTGTCCGGCCGTATCGCTCTCGTCACCGGCGCGAGCGGTGGCCTCGGGCACGGCATCGCCCGTCAACTCGCCGCCGCGGGCGCCTCGGTGGTGCTGCACTGCCGTCAAGCCGTGGGGCGGGCCGAGGAGTTGGCCGGGGAGATCGGCGACGCGATCGTGGTGAGCGGGGATCTGACGCGCGAGGAGGACTGCCGGCGGGTCGTCGAGCACGCCGTGGCGTGGCGGGGGCGGCTGGACGTGCTCGTCAACAACGCGGGCATCCAGCCGGTGAAGGGCCTGGCGGAGCTGACCGCCGCCGACTGGCAGGAACTCCAGCAGGCCAACGTCACCAGCGCGTTCCTCTGTACGCAGGAGGCGGCGAAGGCGATGGCGGCCCGGGGCGGGGGCAGCGTCGTCCACATCGCGTCCGTCGAGGGCACCCGTCCCTCCCCCGGCCACGCGCACTACGGCGTCTCCAAGGCCGCCCTGATCATGCACGCCCGCGCGGCCGCCCTGGAGTACGGGCCGCTGGGCATCCGCGTCAACACGGTCTCCCCCGGTCTCGTCGACCGACCTGGCCTCACCGAAGCCTGGCCCGAGGGCGTCGGCCGCTGGCACGCCTCTGCTCCCCTGCGGCGTCTCGGAACCCCCGACGACATCGGCGCCGCGTGCGTGTTCCTCGCCTCCGACGCGGCGTCCTGGATCACGGGCGTGGACCTTCCGGTGGACGGGGGTGTGAGCGCCCGGCCGGGGTGGTGACCGGGGGTGGGGGAAACCCCCGGGTCGAGTGGGTGGCCGTCCGCAGTGATCCGGGGACGCCGCTGCGGCAGGGTGAGGGGGTCGTCCTCCGGAACCCTGGGAAGTGCCTTGTCCAGTAACGCCGTTGTCCCTCCGCCGCGCGCTCGGGTCCTCGTACCGCTCGCCGCGTTCCTCGTGCCCGCCGTCTGGTTCGGGCCGCATCTGCTCGCCGCGGACGGTTCGCAGGGCGGGTTCGCCGATCAGGGGACGCTCGTGGGGGCGGTGAAGGAGGGGTTCGTCCGGTACTGGGCGGCCGGGAGCGGGGACTACTCGGCGGAGATGGGGGGTGTCGTCGACTACTGGTTCCGGTTCCATGTCGCCAAGGCCGTGCTCGCCTCGGTGCTGCTGGTGGTGCTGGTCGCGCTCGGGGTGGTGGTGTGGCGGGCGTTCCTCAGGAGCGAGGGGGTGCGCAGGGGCGGGCTCGCGGTGGCGGGGGCCGGTGTCACGGGGCTCGGGCTGCTCTCGCTCGTCGTCGCGGCGGCCAATGTGCAGGGTGCTGTCGCGCCGTTCACCTCCGTTCTGACGATGCTGCCCACGGGGGCGCGCGGCGGGGAGTTGGCGGGGACGCTGGACCAGGTCCGGGGGGAGTTGGCCGCGCACCCCGACAGCGCTCCGCCCGCGCTCGCGGCGATGATCAGCGACAACGCCCGCTACCACGTGACGATGGCGGTGATCGCCGGGGTGGTCGCGGCGGGGCTCGTGGTCGCGAGCGTGGTGCTGTGGAGGCGGTTCGCGGGCACGGCGGACCGGCGGACGCGACGCGTGCTGGGGGCGTTCGGCGGGCTCGGTGCGGTGCTCGCGGTGATGGTGCTGGTGGTGGGCGCGGCGAACGTGACCGTGGCGGCGGATTCGGCGCGGGGGCTGACGGACTTCTTCGGGGCGTAGGGGTACGGAGGGCGAAGGCGCGCGGGCTCGGGTACACGTCCGCGCAAGCCCTCCCGTGCACGCGCGGGCTCGGGTGCAAGGTCGAGCAAGCCCTCCCGTGCACAGACCTGTTGCCGGCAGAGCCTGCCCTGAGTGAGACCCGTCATCAGCCGGGCTCGTCATGCGCAGCACCCGTCATGAGCAAGGCCCGTCGCAGGGAGGGCCCGAGCAGTCGACGCCCCGGCCCCTCCCCCTGCCCGCAGCCCGTGAGGCGGGCGCGCAGGGCTTCGCCGTTGCTCGTATACGTCCCATGTTCGGATACGCCGACCGCTCGACCGTCGCAGCGTCGTCGCAAGGTGAGTGTGTGTACGGGGGCGCTCACGCCCGCCGCCGCCCCTCCGCGAATCCGCGACCTTCGTCTCCCACGGCCCGCTCTTCCGCCGCGGCAATTGCGGCGCGCGGCCTCGTACCGTCAAGGCGTCATCGGGCCGTGGGCGAGCAAAGTGCGCGCGACGGCGCGGAGTTCGTCGTCCGAGTGGCCCTCGCCCGAGAGCGGGAGGTCGTTGAGGAGGCGGCGTGGGGAGGAGAGGAGTTCGCGAAGTGCGGGGCGGAGGTGCTCCGGGCAGCGGCCGGTCTCCCTGAGAGCTCTCAGCGCGTCGAGGCCGACCGGGGTGGGGCCGGTGAGGGCCGCGAGGACCGGGACCGCGCGGTCGGGGGAGCCGGTGGCCCAGTGGTGGACCTCCGCCGCCGCGAGACG
The DNA here is from genome assembly GCF_048159485.1 of Streptomyces sp. 4F14. Taxonomy (NCBI): domain Bacteria; kingdom Bacillati; phylum Actinomycetota; class Actinomycetes; order Kitasatosporales; family Streptomycetaceae; genus Streptomyces; species Streptomyces sp. 4F14. The sequence continues at coordinate 214,689 of NZ_JBLRVY010000001.1, read as the reverse complement.
GGTCCAGTCGTCGCGGGAGTCCAGGAGGGGCTCGATCACCGGGAGGAGCGGGGCGGCGGCGGCGCCGAGGGGGCGCAGGGACCGGAGGTACCAGTGGATGCGGCCGTCGGCGAGGAGGCGTGACTTGACCGTGTCGAGTGTCGGCGCCGCGTCGTCGGTCAGTCGGTAGTGGGCGACCGCCGCCGAGACGCTCAGTGAGGAGTCGGGGCTGTCCATCGCCTTGCGGAGCAGGGCGACCGTCTCCGGGGTGCGGATGCCGAGGTCGCCGAGGGCGCGGGCGGCGACGATGGCCGCGCGGTCGGTGGCGAGGCATCCGATCAGCTCGGGGTGGGCCTCGCGGGCGGCGGCGCCGAAGGGGGTGAGGGCCGTGACGAGGGCGATGGCGTCGTTTCCGGTGGCGCCTGCGGCGAGTTGGCGCCGGATCAGGGGGAGCAGACGGTCGGCGGCGTCGGGGAAGTGGTGGGCGGCGGCCTTGAGCAGGGTGGGCGTGGGGTGCGCCGCCATCAGGTCCAGGGCGCGGGAGTCCGCGGTGCGGGTGAGGGCAAGGAGAGCGGGTTCGGCTTCCGGGGCGGCCGTCGCGTGGCGGAGCAGCGTGTCGCGGAGGTCGTCGAGCACCGGGCCCGGCCGGAGCCCTCCGGCGAGGCGGCCCAGGGACCGCAGCCTCGGCACGGGGTCGTCCGCGTGGTGCGGCAGCGCGGCCAGCAGCAGCGTCACGACCTCGGGTTCCCGGTCGCGCCAGGTCTCGGCGATCTCCTCGGCCAGCCAGGAGCCGTACGTCCCCTCGTCCCCGGCGGCGATCCAGCGCGCGGCGACGGTGAGGGCTGCGTCCGGGTCCTCGGTGAGCAGGCCGGTGACGCGCTGGTCCTGCGAGAGGGTGTCCGACCAGGGCATGCCGTCCCCCGCGCCGGGCGGGACCTGGGCGAACGTCTCCACCACCGCGTCCGCGTACGGCGCCCCGGACCGCTCGGCGAGCAGGACGGCCGCCGCGAGCCGCACCTCGTCCAGCGGGCTGTCGAGCCCTTCCGGTTCGCGGCCGAAGCGGGCCAGCGCGGTCAACGCGTCGGCGCGCACCGCCGGCTGCGGGTCGGCGGCGTACAGGGCGGCGAGCCGTGTCTCGGCCTGTGCCTTCAGGTCGGCCGGGAGGAGTCCCGCGGTCACCGCGATCACGCGGAGCGCGGCACGCCGTACGGTCGCGTCCTCGTCGGCGAGGCACGGCAGCAGGTCCGGGAGCACCGCGCACAGCTCGGCGCAGATCGCGGCGACACAACTGCCGGACCAGCGGCGGGACTCGGTGTCCTCGGGGGTGTGGTCGGCGAGGGCGGCGAGCAGCATGAGGAGGCTCGCCCGCTGGCCGGGGGCGTGGCGGGCGGCGTGGGCGAGGAAGGGGACGGCCGGGGCGGAAGCCTCGTACACGGAGCCCTGGTGGTAGACCGTGCCGTACAGCTCGTCGAGCGCCTCCTCGGCCGCCTCGCCGCCCTCGTACAGCGCCCGGATCAGGTCCGGGACGTCCTCGGCGGTGCCGTACGCGTGGGTCAGGGTGTGCCACTGGACGTCGTCCAGGTCCGCCGGTGGTCTCATGGGCCGTGCTCCTCGTCAGATCAGCTGCCGTCGAGCGTAGTGACCGGCACTGACAATCGGGTTGTGAGGCCGCGGGCGGGCTCGTAGGGTCCGGGCATGTCTCTTCGTGATCATCTCCGGCAGGCTCTTCCCGAGGCCATGCGTGCCCGCGACAAGGTCGCCGTGAGCGCGCTGCGCGCGACGCTGGCCGCGCTCGACAACGCGGAGGCCGTGCCGGTGGACGCGGCGGCGCTGCGGGGGCAGGCGATCGAGGCGGTGCCGGTGGGGGCCGGGGCGACGGAGGCCGAGCGGCGGGTGCTGGGTGAGGGGGAGGTCGTACGGATCGTGCGCGGTGAGGTCGAGGAGCGGCTCGGGGCGGCGGGGCTGGTGGAGGGGAGCGCGCATGCGGAGCGGTTGCGCGCCGAGGCCGCGGTGCTGGCGCGGTTCCTGGAGTCCTAGTCGCGCCGGCCGGGAAGGTGCTATTGCGGGGCGTGGTCCCCGAACGCCGTGACGGACAGGAAACGGATGGGGAGCGTCACGAGTTCCTGCGGGCCGTGGGGGCCCTCGCCGTCGAGTTGGAGGGCGTCGCCGGGGCGCAGGGTGTAGGCGGATTCGCCGTGGCCGTACACCATTTCGCCGTCCAGCATGTAGAGGAGTTCGGTGCCGGGGTGCTGGAAGAGGGGGAAGACCTCGCTCTGTTCGGTGAGGGTGACGAGGACGGCTTCCATGCGTTTGTGGGGGCCGCGCAGGGCGCCGAGGAGTTCGTAGAGGTGGCCGACGCGGCTGCCCCGGCGGACGATGCGCGCGCCGTGGCCCGCCGGGACGTACACCGCCTCGCGGTCGGCGTCGAGGCCGCGGAACAGGGCGGTGACGGGGATGCCGAGGCCGTTGGCGAGGCGGCCGAGGGTCGTGAGGCTGCACGAGGTCTGCGCGTTCTCGATCTTCGAGAGCATCGCCTTGGAGAGGCCGACGCGGGCCGCCATCTCGGCGATCGACAGCCCGGCGGCGGTGCGGTACTCCCTGACCTGGCGGCCGATGACGGCCTCAAGGCCGAGCGCCTGCGCCGCCGCACCGGGGTCGACCTCGCGGTCGGGGAGCGCGGCGGCGTGTTCGCGCAGGTCGGCTTCGTACGGGCCCGCTTCCTGCGGGTCGGTGGGGCCGGGGTCGATCGTCATGCGGGTCATTCTGCCCCGGGGGTTCAGCGGCGGAGCCTGAACCTCGGGTGGGGTTCGGCCTCGCCCGTGGCCAGGTCCGCCGCCATCGCCCCGATGAGCGGGGTGAACTTGGCGCCGTGTCCTGAGCACGGGGAGACGATGACCAGGAAGCCGTGGCGGTCGAGGACGAAGTCCTCGTCGGGGGTGGTGGTGTAGAGACAGGTCGCCTCGGCCACCGGGGCGGGCTCCAGGCCGGGAAGGCGCTCCTCGACCAGGGCCGTGACGCGGGTACGGGAGCCCGGGTCGGGGATGCCGCTGCGGGTGTCGGCCGAGGTGGGGGTCCCCCGGTCGTGCTCGGCGACCTTCATCGCGGGCGCCGCTCCCCCGTCGCTCCCCGAAGGCAGCCCGTACACCTGCGTGTTCGCGTCCTTGGCCACCAACACGGGCCATTCGTCGTCCGGTCGACGCTGCCGGAAGTGGAAGACCTGCTGCTGCGTCACCCTCAACTCCGGGAGTACGACGGACAGTCCGAGGTCGGGAAGCCAGGCACCGGCGGCCACCACGACCGTCTCGGCGACGACCTCCCGCCCGTCCGCCAGCCGCACCCGCCCGCCCTCGACGCCCACCACCCGCACCCCGGCGAGGACTTGCGCCCCCAGCTCCCGCGCCCTGCGCACACACGCGGCCACCGTCGCGTCCGCGTCGACCACCCCGGCGCCGGGGTGGTACAGCACGGGCCCGTCGAACCGGACGAACGGCCACCGCTCCGACGCGGCCTGAGCGCCGAGGAGTTCGTACGGCACCCCGGCCGCCCCCAGGATCCCGGCGAGCGCCTCCGGGTCGCGCCCCTCCCCCAGGTCCAGGCCACCGGTCGTCCGCAGCAAGGGAGTTGCGCTGTCCCGCTCCAGCTCGCGCCACTCCTCGTACGCCCGCCCGGCGAGGCCGACGTACAGCGGATCGGCGTAGGCACGGCGGAAGATGCGGGAGCTGCCGTGTGAACTGCCGTGCCGGTGACCGATGGTGTGGGCCTCGACGAGGGTGACCTCGTGGCCCCGGCGGGCGAGCTGCCAGGCGGTGGCCGCGCCCATGAGTCCGGCGCCGACGACGGCGATCACAGTCCGGCTCCGGGGATCCAGTCGGTGCCGGCGAGGGGGACGCGGGCCATGGCCGCCGACTCGATGGTGAGGGCGACGAGGTCCTCGGGTTCGAGGTGCAGGAGGTGGCTCTTGCCGCAGGCGCGGGCGAGGGTCTGGGCCTCCAGGGTCATCACGCGCAGGAAGTTGGCGAGGCGCCGTCCGGCGGCGACGGGGTCGAGGCGGGCGGCGAGGGTCTCGTCCTGGGTGGAGATGCCGGCGGGGTCGCGGCCGTCCTGGTAGTCGTCGAAGTAGCCCGCTGCGGAGCCGAGTTGGCGGTACTCGGCGTCGTACTTGGGGTGGTTGTCGCCGAGGGCGATGAGCGCGGCCGTGCCGATGGCGACCGCGTCCGCGCCGAGGGCGAGGGCCTTGGCGAGGTCGGCGCCGCCTCGGATGCCGCCGGAGACGATCAGCTGGACCTCGCGGTGGACGCCCAACTCCCGTAGCGCGCGCACGGCTTGGGGCAGGGCGGCGAGGGTGGGGATGCCGACGTGCTCGATGAACACGTCCTGCGTGGCGGCGGTTCCGCCCTGCATGCCGTCGACCACGACGACGTCGGCACCCGCGTGCACGGCGAGCTTCACGTCGTAATAGGTGCGCGTGGCGCCGACCTTGACGTAGACGGGCTTCTCCCAGTCGGTGATCTCGCGCAGTTCGAGGATCTTGATGGCGAGGTCGTCGGGCCCGGTCCAGTCGGGGTGGCGGCAGGCGCTGCGCTGGTCGACGCCGACCGGCAACGTCCGCATGCCGGCGACGCGTTCGGTGATCTTCTGGCCCAGCAGCATGCCGCCGCCGCCCGGCTTGGCGCCCTGTCCGAGGACCACCTCGATGGCGTCGGCGGCGCGCAGGTCGTCGGGGTTCATGCCGTAGCGGGACGGGAGGTACTGGTACACGAGGTGCTTGGAGTGGCCGCGCTCCTCGGGCGTCATCCCGCCGTCGCCGGTGGTCGTCGAGGTCCCGGCCTCGCTGGCACCCCGGCCGAGCGCCTCCTTCGCCTGCGCGGAGAGCGCGCCGAAGCTCATGCCGGCGATGGTGACCGGGGTCGCGAGGTGGAGGGGGTGCTTGGCGTGCCGGGTGCCGAGGACGACGTCCGTGCCGCAGCGTTCGCGGTAACCCTCCAGCGGATAGCGGGACATGGAGGCGCCGAGGAGCAACAGGTCGTCGAAGTGGGGCAGTCTGCGCTTGGCGCCCCAGCCCCGGATGTCGTAGACGCCGGTCTCCGCGGCGCGCTGGATGGCGTGGATGGTGGCGCGGTCGAAGGTGGCGGACTCGCGCAGGCCGTGGGATGCGGGTTCCATGGTCGATCGACTCCCTCAGTACGACGCCGTGTTGCCGGTCTTGAAGTGGTACAGCTCCCGCGCCGATCCGTACCGCCTGAACTCCCCCGGGTCCTCGTCCCGTTCGGCGGCCTTCAGCAACTCGGCGAGTTCCGCGAGGTGTTCGCCCCGCATCTCCTTCTCCACACAGTCGGCACCCAGTGACTTCACCGTCCCCCGGACATAGATTCGCGCCTCGTACAGCGAGTCCCCGAGCCCGTCCCCGGCATCCCCGCACACCACCAGCCTCCCCGCCTGCCCCATGAACGCGCTCATGTGCCCCACGTTCCCGCCGACGACGATGTCCACCCCCTTCATGGAGATCCCGCACCGCGCGGCGGCGTCCCCGTCGATCACCAGCAACCCCCCATGCCCGGTAGCCCCCGCAGACTGCGAGGCGTTGCCGTGCACCCGTACGGTCCCGGACATCATGTTCTCGGCGACGCCGGTACCCGCGTTGCCGTGGACGGTCACGGAAGCGCGCTGGTTCATCCCGGCGCAGTAGTAGCCGACGTGGCCCTCGACGTCCACGGTGTGGCCGGCCCGGATCCCGCAGGCCACGGCATGTGCGCCGCGCGGATTGGCCACCCGCCAAGACTCAGCGTCAGCGCCGTGCAGCGCGGCGTTCAGTTCGCGTACCGGCGTCGTCGCGAGGTCGATCAGCGTCGCCATACGTACACCTCTTCCGGCTCGGGTTCGAAGATGCGGGCGTGTTCGACGCCGGGCAGGACGTCGAGGGCGCGGTACTCGGAGGCCATGGCGACCCAGTCGTCGGTCTCGGCGATCAGCGCCGGCTTGCAGGCGATGGCGTCGCGGACGACGGCGAAGGAGTCGTACGTGGTGACGAGCAGCGTGTAGAAGCCGTCGAACCGCTCGCACAGCAGCTTCAGCGCCTTCTCCAGGTCGGCGCCCTGGGCGAGGTGGTGGGCGATGAAGCGGGCGCCGACCTCGGAGTCGTTCTCGCTGTCGAACTCGACGCCCTGGGCGCGCAGTTCGCGGCGGATCGTGGCGTGGTTGGCGAACGACCCGTTGTGGACGAGGCATTGGCCGGGTCCGACGGAGAAGGGGTGGGCGCCTTCGGGGGTGACGGCGGACTCGGTGGCCATGCGGGTGTGCCCGAGGGCCTGGTGCCCGGTGACGTGGGCGAGGCCGAAGGTCTCCGCCAACTCGACGGGGTTTCCTACGCCCTTGAGGACGGCGAAGCCCTCGCCCGAGCCGATCACGGTGGCGTCCGGGGGGTCCGCGTGGACCAGGGTGGTGTCACCGAGAACGGTCCCCGGGGTGTCCGGGGGTGCGCCGAGCAGACTGGTCGTGACGACACCGGGCGGCGACAGACGAGGGTCGCCGTAGAGGGCGACGCCCGCCGAGTCCGGGCCGCGTTCGGCGACTTGGCCCAGCATCGCCGCGAGGAGTTCGCCGAGGCGTGGTTCGAGGGAGGGCTCGCGCAGGTGCAGCCCGACGATTCCGCACATCTCAAGTCCCTTCAGAAGGCGGTCAGATAGCGGTCCAGCTCCCAGGAGCCGACCGTGGAGTGCCAGTCGAAGAACTCCTCGCGTTTGAGGTCGGCGAAGTAGCGGCTCACGCCGGGTCCGGCCGCGTCGAGGGCGCCGCTGACGATGTCGTCGGCCCGGAGGGCCTCGACGGCGTGCAGGAGGGTGGGCGGGAGGTGCGGTCCCTTGCCCGCCGCGCCGGGTTCGCCGGGGTCGAGGCCGCGTTCGATGCCGTCGAGTCCGGCGGCGAGGGCGGCGGCTGCGGCGAGGTAGGGGTTGGCGGCGCCGTCGCCGCCGCGCAGTTCGACGCGGTTGCCGTCGGGGACCCGGACGAAGTGGGTGCGGTCGTTGCCGCCGTACCCGGCGACGCGGGGTGACCAGGTGGCGCCCGAGCGGGTGGCTACGGCGCCGGTTCGCTTGTAGGAGTTGACCGTTGGCGCCAGGACGGCCTGGAGCGCGGGGGCGTGTTCGACGATTCCGGCGAGGAACGAGTAGGCGAGCGGGGAGAGTCCGAGGCCGCGTGCGTCGTCCGGGGCGGGGAAGGCCGGTCGGTCGCCGCGCCACAGGGACAGGTGCAGGTGCATGCCGGTGCCGGTGCGGTCGGTGAACGGCTTCGGCATGAACGTCGCGGTCATGTCCCGGCGTTCGGCGAGCACCGACACCAGGTACCGCAGGGTGATGACGCGGTCCGCGGTGGTGAGGGCGTCGGCGTGCCGGAAGTTCTGCTCGAACTGGCCGTTGCCGTCCTCGTGGTCGTTGGCGTAGTTGCCCCAGCCGAGGGTGTTCATCGCGCGGGAGACGGCGGTGAGGTGGTCGTACATGCGGGTCAGTCCGCGTGCGTCGTAGCAGGGGCGGCTCGCGGTGTCGCGGGGGTCGGCGACGGTGAGCGTGCCGTGTTCGTCGCGGTGGACGAGGAAGTACTCGACCTCGGCGCCGACGGACATCGACAGGCCCTGTTCCGCCGCCCGTTGGAGCTGGCGGCGCAGGATGACGCGCGGCGCGTACGGCCAGGGTTCGCCCTCGACGTACGGGTCGCAGTGCACGAGGGCGAGGCCGGGTTCGACGAACGGCAGGGGTGTGTACGAGGTGACGTCGGGGCGGGCCACGACGTCCGGGTCGCTGGGGAGCTGGCCGAGGGCGCCGGCGGCGTACCCGGCGAACCCCACTCCCTCGTCGCGGAGTTCCTCCACCGACTCGGCCGGTACGAGCTTCGCGCACGGCTTGCCGGTCAGGTCGACGAAGACGGCGAGGACGAACTCGACGCCGTCCGCACGGACCAGGTCGGCGAGATCGGCGAGGTCGGTCGTCATGGGGCCTCCCGGAAGATGTCCACTGACAGGAATCAATGTTGCACATCAGTAGACCCGGTGAACATGTCCGGGGGATTTCGGCGCGGGAAGCTCCCCGTTAGCGCGCTCTGCGGGAGCGGGGTGGCACCAGTACCACCCCCGAAGCGGTCGCTGCCTTCATGGACCGGCCCTGACCTCGGGTTCTACCGTTGCGCCATGCACCTCTCCGCTCGGCTGCGCCGGTTCGTCCCGGCCTCGGCCGCCTTCCATGCCACGGGTCTGCTGATCCAGCTCGGCGTCCTGCTGGTCCTGGCCCTGCCGTGGATCTTCTTCAGACCCTCGGCGCTGTGGGCGGTGCTCCTCGCGGTGTTCGTGCCCGTCGCGGCGGTGGTGTCCGCCGGGCCACTGCTGACGCGGGCTCAGCGCGCGCGGCTGCGGACGCGGCTCGGCGTGGAGGTTCCCGTGGCGCGCACCGGGCGGCGGCAGTTGGGGTACCACCTGCTGGCCGGCCCACTGCTGGCGCTCGCGGCGGTGTCCGTGCTGCTGGCCTGGGCCGTGGCGGTCTGCGCCGGCACGTTCTACGGGTGGATCTGGGCCGCTCCGCCCGACTGGCGCCTCGTGGACGCCGGTTACACCGTGCAGGGCGCGTACATCACGGCCGCCGGGCTCGCCCTGCTGTACGGCGCGGCCCGGGCGTCGGGCGCGCTGGCCCGGCTGGACGGGCGGATCGCGTCGGCGCGGCTCGGGCCGAGCCCCGAGGAGCGGCTCGCGCACCGGGTGAGCGCGCTGGCCGAGAGCCGGGCGGGTCTGGTGGACGCCGTGGACGCCGAACGGCGGCGTATCGAACGGGACTTGCACGACGGGGCGCAGCAGCGGCTGGTGTCGCTCGCCGTCAACCTCGGGATCGCGAAGGCGACGCTCACCGAACTGCCGCCCGAGGTACGGCGGGTGCTGGACGAGGCGCACCGGGAGGCGAAGGAGGCGATCGAGGAACTCGGCGCGCTGGTACGGGGGTTGCATCCGGCCGTCCTTGAGGACCGGGGGCTCGACGCGGCGCTGTCGGGGCTCGCCGGGCGGGCGCCGATTCCGGTGCGGGTGCGGGTGGAGCTGGTGTCGCGGCCGTCGGCGGCGGCCGAGTCCGTCGCCTACTTCGTGGTGTCCGAGGCGCTGACGAACGTGGTGAAGCACGCGGAGGCGGCGCGGGCCGAGGTGTCGGTGGAGCGGTTCGGGCCGACGCTGCTGGTCGTCGTCAGCGACGACGGGGTCGGCGGGGCGCGGATCGGGGCGGGGAGCGGGCTGGCGGGGCTGGTCAAGCGGGTCGCGGCGGTGGATGGGAAGCTGTCCCTCGACAGCCCTGTCGGAGGGCCGACCGTCCTGACCGTGGAGCTGCCGTGCGTGCCGTGATCGCCGAGGACTCGGTGCTGCTGCGGATCGGGGTCGTCAAGGTCCTGGAGCTGGCGGGGTTCGAGGTGGTGGCCGAAGTCGGTGACGCCGAGGGCCTGTTGGGCGCGGTCGAAGAACACCGGCCCGACGTCGCCGTGGTGGACGTCCGGATGCCGCCCGGCTTCACCGACGAGGGCGTACGGGCCGCGCTGACCGTCAGACGCCGGTGGCCGGGGACCGCCGTCCTGCTGCTGTCGCAGTACGTGGAGGAGCGGTACGCGGCGGAGCTGCTCGCCGCGCACACGACCGGGATCGGCTACCTCCTCAAGCAACGCGTCGCGGACGTCGAGGAGTTCGCCGCGACGGTACGCCGAGTCGCCGCCGGGGGAACCGCGTTGGACCCCCAGGTCGTGTCCCAGCTCCTCGTACGCCGCCACAGCGACCCCCTCGACCGGCTCACCCCGCGTGAGCGCGAGGTGCTGGAGCTGATGGCGGGCGGGCGCTCCAACGCGGGGATCGCGGGGCAGTTGGTGATCAGCGAGAGCGCGGTGGCCAAGCACATCAACAGCATCTTCGCGAAGCTGGACCTGCCGAGGGCGGACGCGGACCATCGGCGGGTGCTGGCGGTGCTGCGGTTTCTCGGGGTGGCGTGAGAGCGACGTACTGACGTCCGGCGCCAGCATGTCTGCCTGGGTCACGCCCCCGGGTCCTCCGTCACGGGCAGGCACTCGGCGAGCAGGTCGACGACGTCGCGCCAGGCTCGTTGCGCGTGCTGTGGGTGGTAGCCGACGCCGGGGACCGTGGGGTGGTCGACCGGCGGGTGGTGGAAGGCGTGCAGGGCTCCGCCGTAGACCGTGAGGCGCCAGTCGACGCCCGCGGCCTGCATCTCGGCGGTGAACGCGTCGCGTTGCGCGGGCGGCATGATCGGGTCTTCCGACCCGACTCCGGCCCACACCGGGCAGCGGATGCGCGCCGCCTCGCCCGGTCGGCCCGTGGTCAGTGCGTTGACTGTCCCGATCGCGCGCAGACCGACTCCATCGCGACCGAGTTCCAGTGCGACCGCGCCCCCCGTGCCGTAGCCGACGGCGGCGGTCCGGTCGAGGTCGGCCCGAGGCTCGGTGCGCAACACGTCGAGCGCCGCATGGCCGATCCCCCGCATCCGGTCGGGATCGGCGAGCAGCGGCAGGCAACGGGCCAGCATCTCTGCGGGGTCACCCAGATAGCGCCCGCCATGAAGATCGAAGGCCAGCGCGACATATCCCAGCTCGGCGAGCGCGTCGGCGCGGCGGCGCTCCACGTCGCTGAGCCCCATGCCCTCCGGTCCGACCAGTACCGCGGGCCGACGGTCGGCACCTGCCGGAAGCGCGAGGTGCCCGATCATCGTCAGACCGTCGGCCGGGTACTCGACCGTACACGTCTCAGTCTTCGTCATGAGTCCGGACTGTAGTCATCGTCGAACCCGGTCGGGCCCGGCGGCCGGGTCCACCGAGTCCCGTTGGCGCACCACCGCGCATGCGCCGGAGCGGATCGCCGCGCTGGTCCCGGAGTCCGCGGGCCCCGTCGACCCAGGCTGCCTCTCCACTCGCCGGAAACGGTCGCGAAGAAGTCCGACTCGAACATCCGGTGATCTCTTTCGAGTGAATCGGGAGCGGGATTAGTCCGTTCGGCCGATGGGACAGGCACGCTGGAGGTGTCGAGGCGGGAGGGGCCGGTGGGGACAACGGGGACAGCAGGCGCGGCGGGGATGCAGGCGGCGTCGGAGCGGGCGCCCGCGCGTGGGGCCGTTCCGCGGCATGTGGCCTGTGTGATGGACGGCAACGGCAGGTGGGCGGCGCGCAGGGAGCTGCCCCGGACGTCGGGGCACCGCGCCGCGGAGGCGACGGTGATCGATGTCATCGAGGCCGCGCGCGGGGCGGGCGTCCGGTGGCTGAGCCTGTACGCGTTCTCCACGGAGAACTGGCGACGCCCCGGCAGCGAGGTCGACTTCCTGATGCGGCTGGTGCGCCGGGTGGTGCGCAAACACGCGCCGCTGCTGCACGCGCGGGGCATCCGGTGCCGGTTCCTCGGGGTGAGCGATCCGCGCATCCCGGCGGGCCTGGCGCGGGACTTCGCTGACCTGATGACGCTGACGGAGGCGAACCGGGGCATGACGCTGACCGTGGCGTTCGACCACGGGGGCCGGCGGGACATCGTGGAGGCGGCGCGGGCGCTGATCCGCGCGGGCGTCCCGGCCGACGCGGTGGACGAGGAGAGCTTCGCCGCGCACCTGCCGTTCCCGGACACTCCGGACGTGGACCTCGTCATCCGTACGTCCGGCGAGCAGCGGATCTCCAATTTCATGCTCTGGCAGGTCGCCTACGCGGAGTGGACGTTCCCGCCGGTCCTGTGGCCCGACTTCCGGGCCCCGCACTTCCTGGAGTGCCTGCACGCCTATCAGCAGCGCGACCGCCGGTACGGCGGCGTCGCCCCCCGGCAGATCGGAGAGCCCCGCCCGTGACCGACACCAGCACCGCCGAGACGCCCCTGTTCGGCCCGGGGTCGAAGTTCGACACGTTCGTGAACGACCCCCGCTGGGCGCTGGCCCTGGTCCGGGCACTGGTCCTGGAGGCCGCGCACCCGCAGGTCGGCGCGGCCCTGCTGGACAACTCGACGTTCGTGACGCACCCGTGGCGCCGCCTGTGGAACACGTACCGCAGCCTGCGCCGCATGTTCGGCGAGGACGACGGCGTACGCGCGCGGGAGGCGGACCGCCTGAACCGGCTGCACGCGCGCCTGAGGAGCGCGGGCGCGTACGACGCGACGGACCCGGCGGTCCGGGCGTGGGTCGTGGCGACGCTGTTCGAGAGCACGGTCACGATGTGCCGGCTGAGCGGCCAGCCGCTGGACCCGGCGGAGATGGAGCGGGTGTACGCGGAGTACCGGGCGTTCCTGGGCGCGCTGGACGGCGAGGAGTCCGCGCTGCCGGGGACGGTGCGGGAGTTCTGGCCGTACTACGACCGGGTCGTGGCGCAGGAGCTGGAGAACACGGAGGCGGTGCGGATCATCCTGTACCGGCTCTTCGAGCACGTCCCGGCGCCGCCGCTGCTGCACGGCGTACCCACGCTGTGGGCGGCGGGGCGGGCGGTCGCGGGGCCGGTGATCGGGGCGGTGACGGTGGCGTCGCTGCCGGAGGCGTTCCGGCAGCGGGCGGGGCTGGCCGAGGTCCCGGGGGCGCGGACCCTGCTGCGCAGCGCCTACTTCACGGCCGGCCTCGCGCGGTTCCTGCCGGAGGGGTGGATCGAGGCGGACAAGGTCGTCGACCTGCTGTCGAAGTCGCCGGACAGCGACGATCCCCGGCTCCGGGCGGTGCGGGACACGGCGCGCAAGGCCGGTGCGTTCGTGCGGCTGGTCGTACCGCTCCCCCGCGAACCGGAGCCGGATTTCGCGCCGTCGCGTGACGCCGAGGACTTCTTCGACGCGGTCCTCGACCAGACCGGCGACGGCTTCGTCATGTGGCCGGACCTCGCCGCGATGGCCCGCGAGCTGTCGACCCGCCTCGACCTGGACGAGCCGCTGGAGACCCGCCTGTACACCGCGTACGCCGACTGGTGGCGCGAACTCCAGTCGGCCCTGGACACAGACGGCGACGGCCGGATAAGCCGCGCCGAGTACGCCGCCGGGGTGCCGTCCCTCGCCGGGCCCGCGCTGATCCGGCTCGCCGGGGTCCTCTTCGACGCCACCGACACGAACGGCGATCAGCGCATCGACGCGGAGGAGTACCGGCGGCTGTTCCGCAGGGCGTTCCACCGCGAACTGCCGGTGAGCGGTGGGGCGTACGCGCGGGGCGACTTCGTACGGGACTTCCTGTCGTTCATGGCGGGACGGCGGCGTACGACACCCTTCGACCCGCTGCTCGCGGAGGCGTGAGGGCGTGCGTCAGGGGCGGCCCCCCGGTGTTCCCGGTGACGGGGCCGCCCCTGGCGGGTGGTCAGCGCGCTGTGCCGCAGTAGGTGCCGGGGATGCCGGAGATCGTCATGCAGACCTGGTCGCCCTGGACGAGGGCGGGGGTCGGCCTGAAGGACCCCTGGATGAGGCCCGGTTGGGAGGTGGTCGAGATGAGGCCATGCGCCTGGAGGCCGTTGACGGTGAAGAACAGCGACACGAATGTGGGCGCCTGCCTGATCGTGAAGTTGTAGACGTAGCCCTGGGTCGCGTTGCCGTCGACGCCCGCGCACACCCGGGCCTCCGGGATGCAGATCACCTGTACGGAGGGGGCGGCCGAGGCGGCCGTGGGTACCAGGACCGCGCCCAGTGCCGCGCCCGCCGCTAAGGCGCTTGCGATGAGTCGTCTCGTTCGCATGGGACTGGTCGTCTCCTTCTGCCGGTTCCGACCATGCGTTCGGTCGTCCTCGATGGTGGTGCGCGTGGGGTGAGGCGTCAAGGGATGTGGCACGCGAGCCGTTCACCTTGCGTTTCCGGCACTCCTTGCATGGCAGGAGTCGGCGTGATCGAGAGGTTGACGCGGATCGGCCGCCCCCTTACGTTCTTGTACCATGCAAGAACCCACGAGGCGCCCGAGGAAGCCCCTGCAGCAGACCAGCATGCAGGCCAGGGTCGCCGAAGAGCTGCGCCGGATGATCATCAGCGGTGAGCTCCCGCCCGGTTCCAGCCTCTCCGAGATGGCGCTGTCCGAGACGTTCGGGGTGAGCCGTACGCCGATCCGCGAGGCCCTCAAGCAGCTGCAGATCGAGGGGCTCGTGGAGGTGCGCCCGAGGGTCGGTACGTTCGTCGCGGTGCCGTCCTGGCGGGAGATCACCGAGCTGTTCCAGATGAAGGAGCTGCTCGAAGGGGCCGCCGCCCGGCTGCTGGCCCTGCGCGGGAACGTGCCGGAGCTTCAGCAGCTCCGGGACACGATGGCCAAGGCGGACGAGGCGGTGCGCGCGGGCGACCTGGAGCGGTACGCCGAGCTGGTGCACGAGTTCCACGGCCTCATCGTCACCGGGGCCGACAACACCAAGCTGGAGGCCCACTACCGCACGCTGATGAACCAGCTCGCGTACGCGCGCCTGGTCCGGACGTCCCTCGCGCAGCCGGGCCGGCTCCACGACTCGGACACCGAGCACCACCGCGTCCTCGAACTGATCGCCGCGAAGGACGGGGACGGCGCGGAACGGCTGATGCGCGAGCACGTACGCCGCAGCCACCAGGCGCTCATGGCGGGCATGCGGGACCGCGCCAACTCCTAGACTCCCGGCCCGTTTTCCCCAACCGCTCACGTTCCGCTGCCCAGCGCACTACGCTCGGTGGGCGAGGTGGTGCATGAGGCACTCGGAGAAGCGGATCGCGCTCCTGGAGGAGCTGCGCGCGGGCTGGCGGGCGGCCCGCCAGGGCTGGGTGCTGGACGGCGAGCTGTCGGACGCGGTGTGGAACGCGGTGAAGGCCGCACTCCAGGAGGGCATCGTCGAGCAGGCCGACCGGCAGGCGCGCATCGACCTCGCCGCCCTGGTCGGGCACCCGGTCCCCCGCGCCCTGCGCATCACCGACTTCGGCCGGGACGTCCTGGTGTACGCGCACAGCCGTACGGTCCCGAAGCCGCCCCCGCGTGCGCCCGCGCCCGGGGAGCAGCAGGTCAAGCTGCTGCCCGCTCAGATGGAGACGCTGCGGATCTTCGTCGGCGTCGGCCACGAACTGACCCGGCCGCCGGTCGCGGGGCTCGCGGAGCGGGTCGCGTCGGCGCAGTTCAGCCCCACCGACAAGCGCTGGTACCTGTACCTCACCCCGGACCAGATGGAGTCCGCGGCGTACGCGATGTCGCTGCGCACGACGGTGTTCTCGTGCGCGGAGGCGAACCGCTTCAGCCGCGAGTACGGCGTCCGCTTCACCCCCGCCACGCCTGCGGTGCGCGATCCCGCACGGCGTCGCCGGACCTGACCGTGTCCTGCGCGGACGTCCTTCAAACCACCTGATCGAGTAGCTTCCGCGCGCGCGAACCGTCGGCGTCTCTACTCGGTTGGGTGGTGACGGCGCGCACCGGCCGCGACGACCCTGGGACCCACGGCTGACGGATGGGGGACGCGCTGCGCGCATCGGCCGCCGTCGGGTCCGCGGGCGATCGGGCGTGGGCGGCGCCGGGTGCGACGGCGCCGCCCGCCCGACGCGCGCGAGGGCCGGTTCCCGCCCGCGGCCGCAGCAGTGACGCCCGCACACGACAAGGGGAGATCGCGCCAGTGAGCAGCCACGAGATCCAGGCGGCCGAGACGGATGTCGCGATCATCGGGATGGCCGGGCGGTTCCCCGGCGCCGACGACCTGGACTCCTTCTGGCGCCTGCTGAGAGAGGGCCGCGAGGGGATCACCCGCTTCGGCCGCGAGGAGCTGGCGGCGGCCGGGGTTCCGGCGCGGCTGCTGGACGACCCCACCTATGTCCCGGCGCACGGCGTCATCCCGGACGTCGACCTCTTCGACACGGGCTACTTCGAGTTCACCCCGGCCGAGGCCGCGATCACCGACCCCCAGCACCGCGTCCTGCTGACGGCGGGCCACGCCGCGCTGGAGCACGCCGGCTACGACCCGGCCCGCTACGACGGCCTGATCAGCGTGTACGTCGGCGCCGCCGTCAACACCTACCTGCAACAGCAGGTGCTGCCCAACGTCGACCAGACCACGACCTCGAACCACTTCGCGGTGATGGTCGGCAACGACAAGGACTACCTGGCCACCCGCCTGTCGTACAAGCTCGACCTCAAGGGCCCCAGCTACGCCGTCCAGACGGCCTGTTCGACCTCGCTGGTCGCCGTCCACCTCGCCTGCCAGGGCCTGGTGAACGGCGAGTGCGACATCGCGCTGGCGGGCGGGGTGACCGTCAAAGTCCCCCAGGAGAAGGGGTACTTGTACGAGGAGGGGGCGATCCTCTCCGAGGACGGGCACGTGCGGACGTTCGACGCGGACGCGAGCGGCACCGTCCTCGGCAACGGCGTCGGGGTCGTCGTCCTGAAGCCGCTGCGGGACGCGCTCGCCGACCGGGACACCGTGTACGCGGTCATCAAGGGCACGGCGACGAACAACGACGGTTCGGGCAAGGTGAGTTTCGCGGCGCCGGGCGCGGCCGGCCAGGCCGCGGTGATCCGCGAGGCGCACTCCGTGTCCGGCGTGGACCCCCGCTCGATCGGGTACGTCGAGGCGCACGGGACCGCGACAAGGCTCGGTGACCCGGTCGAAGTCTCCGCGCTGACCAGGGCGTTCAGGGACACGACCGCCGACACGGGGTTCTGCGCGATCGGTTCGGTGAAGTCGAACCTCGGGCACCTGGACGCGGCGGCCGGGGTCGCGGGGCTCATCAAGACGGCGCTGATGCTGAAGCACCGCACGCTCGTCCCGACCGTCAACTACACGACCCCGAACCCGGCGATCGACTTCGCGGCGGGACCGTTCAAGGTGTCCACGGACACGGTGCCGTGGACGGGGGACGGCCCGCTGCGGGCGGGGATCAGCTCCTTCGGCATCGGCGGGACGAACGCGCACGCGGTCCTGGAGGAGGCTCCGGGGCTCCCGGTGACGGGGGAATCCCGGTCTTCGCAGGTGCTGGTGGTGTCGGCGCGGACGCCGAGCGCGCTGGCGACGGCGGCGGGGAACCTCGCGGACCATCTGGACGGTGACGACTCGGCGCCGCTGGCCGATGTGGCGTACACGCTGGCCGTGGGCCGTCGCGCGCACGAGTACCGGCTCGCGGTAACCGGGGGCGACCGGGCGTCCTCGGCGCGGGCGCTGCGTGAGGCGGCCATGCCGGAGCGGGCCGGGGCCGGCGAGGTGTCGTTCGTGTTCGCGGAGGAGGTTCCGGGCGCGGGCGAACTGGCGCAGGAGTGGCGGGCGTTGGAGCCCGCGTTCGCCGGGCACTATGACGCGGCGCGGGAGGCGGGGGCGTCGGAGGCGTTCGCCCTGCAGTACGCGTTGGGGATGGTGTGGCGGGGGTGGGGGATCACGCCGGTCGCGGTGCACGGGGACGGGGCGGCCGGGCGCGTCGCGGCTTGTGTCGCCGGGGAGTTGACACTCGGTGAGGGGGCGGGTCACTCAGGCCGTGAAACGGCGCGTCGGACCCGCATTCCCGTCCGGGGCGCGCTCGACGAGGTCCGCGGGATCGCCCTCGGCGTGAGCGACGGCCCCTGGGACGGCGTAGCCCGCGCCTGGCAGGCCGGTGCCGCCGTCGACTGGACGGCCTGGTTCGCCGACGAGGAGCGGGGCCGGGTCCCGCTGCCGACCTACCCCTTCGAGGGCCGCCGCTGCTGGCTCGACACGCCCCCCGCGCCCACCCCGGAGCCGTCCGCGACCGGCCCGCACCCGATGCTGGACGAGAACGTCTCCACCCTCGACACCCTCGCCTACCGCAGCTCCCGCACGGGCACCGAGTTCTACCTCGCCGACCACCGGGTGAACGGCACCCCGGTCATGCCGGCCGCCGCCCAGGCCGAGTTGATCCGCGCGGCAGGCGAACTCGCCCTGGACGGACCCGTCTTGCTGCGCGGCATCTCCTTCGAACGGCTCCTGACGTACGCCGACGGCCCGCGTACGGCCCTGGTGCGACTGTGGCACGAAAACGACACCGTCGGCTTCGAACTCGCCGACGGCGACGAGGTGGTGGCGTCCGGCTCACTCGACACGGCACCGCTCGACCCGCCCGCCCCGGTGGACCTGACCCCGGTCGCGGACCGCTGCACCGAGGTGGTCGGGCACTCCGATGCGTACGACGTGCTGCGCGGCCTCGGTCTCGACTACGGCGCGCGGATGCGGGCGCTCGGCGAGGTGCGGCTCGGGGACGGGGAGGCGCTCGGCGTTCTGGACCTGCCCGAGGGGGCCGCGCTCGACGGGGTGACGCTCAACCCGGCGCTGATCGACGGGGCGTTGCACGCGCTGGTCGTGCTGCTGGCGCGGACGTACGGCGAGGCCGCCGGGGGGTTCCTGCCGCTGGCGTTGGGCGAACTCGTGGTGCACGCGCCGGTCACCGAGGGGTGCCGGGTCCATGTGACGGTCGGGGAGGTGGGCGAGCGGACCGCGCGGGCGCAGCTGACGCTGGTGGACGGGCACGGTCGGGTGCTGGCGCGGTTGAACGATCTCGCCGTGCGGGTGCTGGGCGAGGCGCGGGAGTCGGCGCTGCTGGTCCGGCGGTGGGTCGAAGCGCCCTTGTCCGGTACGGGAGTTGAGCTGGGCGGCACCGCGCGTGTGATCGCCTCTCCGGAGTGGGCCTCGGTGGTGGCGGGGCTCGGGTTCGACATCGTCACCGAGGGGGTTCCGGACGTCGTCGTGGTTCATGAGCCCACGCCCGAGGAGGCGTTGCGGGTCGTCCGGGAGCTGCTCGCCGCCCGGCCCTCCAGCCCTGTCCGGGTGCTGCTGGTGCACCGGGACGACCCCGCGCTCGGCGCGTTCGCCCGGACGGTCCGCGCGGAGAATCCGCTGCTCGCGGTCCAGGCCGTCGGGCTCGGGGAAGGGGTGGCCGAGGCCGAGGCGCTGGCTGTCGAACTCGCCGGGCACGGGAGGGACTTGGAGGTCTCGTACACCGCGCGGGGACGCCGGGTGCGGGCGGTCTTCGAGGTGGCGCCCGCCGAGGGCCGGCCGGTCGTCGTGCGCGACGGCGGCACGTATCTGGTCACCGGGGGCGCGGGCGGGCTGGGTCGGATCGTCGCCGAGTGGCTGCTCGCACGGGCGGATGTCCGGGTGGTGGCGGTGGGGCGGGGTGAGCGGGACGCCGGGCTGGACGGCAGGGTGGTGTACCGCCGGGCCGATGTCACCGACCGGGCTCAACTCGCCGCCGTGCACACCGAGTTCGGGCCGTTCAACGGTGTCGTCCACGCCGCCGGCGTCCTGCGGGACGGCTTCGCGCTCACCAAGTCGGACGAGGACCTCGCCGCCGTCCTGGCACCCAAGGCGGCCGGCATCGAGGCGCTGGACGCGGTGACCGCCGATGACGCGCTGGACTTCTTCGTCGCGTTCTCCTCGATCGCCGCGCACATCGGCAACCCGGGGCAGAGCGACTACGCGTACGCCAACGCCAGGTTGGAGTGGTACGCCGAACGGCATCCTCATGTCACCGCCGTCGCCTGGCCGTTGTGGGCCGAGGGCGGGATGCGGCAGAGCGCCGAGGACGCGTCGGACGTGGCCGCGCGGACGGGGTTCGGAGTCCTCTCCACGGCCGACGGGCTCGCGCTGTTCGAGCGGGCGCTCGGTGTGCGGGGTGCGGTGGTCGCCGCGCACGGTGACGTCCGGCGGATCACGGCCGCGCTCACCGCGCTCGCGCCGGAGACGTCCCGGCCGGCCGCTGTGCCGGGTGACGCTCCCCGGGCTCGGGCTGTGGCCCTGTTGCGTGAACTCATCGCTGCCGAGACCGGGTTGGACGCGGCGGAACTGGTCGAGGAGGCGCCGTTCGAGCGGTACGGCATCGACTCGCTGATGATCGCGAAGCTGAACCGGGAGTTGGAGCGGCATTTCGCGCATCTGTCGAAGACGTTGTTCTTCGAGTACACGAATCTCGGGGAGCTGGCGGATTACTTCGCGGAGCGGCATGCGGGGGAGTTGGCAGAGAGCGGGACGGGAGAGGCCGACGCCGACGGTCGGGACACCTCACGAACAGCAACCTCCGCTGTGGCACGGACAGTTCGCCGTACGAACCCTGCCTCCAAACCCGCCGAGTCCTCCCCTCTCCACGACGCCATAGCCATCGTCGGCCTCGCGGGCCGCTACCCCTCCGCCGACGACCTCGACGAGTTCTGGGAGAACCTCTCCCAGGGCCGCGACAGCATCACGGAGATCCCGAACGACCGCTGGGACAGCACCCGTTGGTACGACCCCGACCCGGCAGCACCCGGCCTGGCGCACACCCGCTGGGGCGGATTCCTGCGCGACGTCGACCGGTTCGACCCGCTCTTCTTCGGCATCTCCCCCCGCCAGGCGGAGTTGATGGACCCCCAGGAGCGGCTGTTCCTGCTCAACTCCTGGCACCTCCTGGAGGACGCGGGCTACCGGCGCGCGGACCTGGCCGGGCGCCCGGTGGGTGTGTACGTCGGCGTGATGTACGGCGAGTACCAGTTCCACGGCGCGCTGGACGCCCTGCGCGGCGGGCGCCCGTTGACGGGTTCGTCGTTCGCGACGATCGCCAACCGGGTGAGCCACGCCCTGAACCTGTCCGGCCCGAGCATGGCACTGGACACGATGTGCTCCTCCTCCCTCACCGCGATCCACCTGGCGTGCGAGAGCCTGCGCAGGGGCGAGAGCGAACTCGCCATCGCCGGGGGCGTCAACGTCTCCGTGCACCCGTACAAGTTCGGCTTCCTCAGCCAGGGCCGTTTCCTCTCGGACGACGGCCGCTGCCGGGCCTTCGGCGCGGGCGGCACCGGCTATGTCCCCGGCGAGGGCGTCGGCGCGGTCCTGCTGAAGCCGTACCGCCAGGCGCTGGCCGACGGTGACCGCATCCAGGGCGTCATCCTGGGCAGCGCGATCAACCACGGTGCCCGGACGAACGGTTACAGCGTCCCGAACCCTCGCGCCCAGCAGCGGGTGATCACGGCGGCCCTGCACGAGGCCGGTGTCACCCCGGCCGACATCGGTTACGTCGAGGCACACGGCACCGGCACCAGCCTGGGCGACCCGATCGAGCTGACGGGCCTGACCAACGCCTATGGCACCGAGGGGAGTTGGCCGATCGGCTCGGCCAAGTCGAACATCGGGCACCTGGAGTCGGCGGCCGGGGTCGCCGGGCTGACGAAGGTGCTGCTCCAGTTCCGGCACCGCACGCTCGTCCCGTCCCTGCACGCCGAGGAGTTGAACCCCAACATCGACTTCGAGCGCTCCCCGTTCCACGTCCAGCGCGAACTGGCCCCCTGGACCGAGGGGAACGGGCCGCGCCGGGCGGGGCTCAGCTCCTTCGGCGCGGGCGGGGCGAACGCGCACCTGGTGCTGGAGGAGTCGTCGCGTCCCGACGCGGTGACCGAGGCTCCGGCGGGTGAACAGCGCGTCGGGGAACCGGTGTTGTTCCTCCTGTCCGCCCGTGACGAGGAGCGGTTGCGGGTCTACGCCGACCGGGCCGCCGACTTCGTCGCGACGGAGCGGGTACCGCTGGCCGACCTGTGCTTCACGAGTCAGGTGGGGCGTGAGGCGCTCGACGTGCGGTTCGCCGTGGCGGTCACCGAGGGTGCCGAACTCGTCGCCTCGCTCCGGGAGTTCGCGTCCGGCGGGCCGGTTCCGCCGGTTGCGGATGAGGACGCGCGCAGGTGGCTGCGGGGCGAGGACGTCGACTGGGCGGCTCTGCACGCCGACCGGCCCGGCCCCGTACCGCGCCGGGTGCGTGCGCCGCTGTACCCGTTCGCCGACGAGCCGTACTGGATCCCGCTGGACGCCGAGTTCGGGTCGGCCGCGCCGCACGCGCTGGTCGACGCCAACGAGTCGACCGTCACCGGGCTCCGGTTCCGCAAGACGCTGCGGGCCTCCGACGCGCTGCTGCGGGACCACGTCATCGAGGGGCGTCCGCTGCTCGCGGGCGCCGCGACCCTGGAGTTCGTACGCGCCGCCGCCGGGCTGGCCGAGCCCGGCGTCCGGCACGGGCTGCGGGACGTGGTGTGGGGGCGTGCCGTCGAACTCGGCCAGGGTGAACTGGAGTTGTCCGTCTCCTTCCGGCCGGAGGGTGAGCAGCTCGCGTTCGAGGTGCACAGCGAGGAGGGCACGCACGCGCGCGGCATCGCCGTGCCGACGCCCTCCGCCCCGACGCCCGCCTCCGCCGAGGATCTCACCGCGCTGCGGGGCCGCCTGCCCGTCGTACGGGACCGGTCCGGTGCCTACCGCGACTACGCCGACGCCGGGTTCGCCTACGGGCCCTCCTTCCAGGTCGTCGACGAGATCCGTGCCGGTGCCGGGGAGGCGCTGGTGCGGCTGGGGGACGGGCGGCCGTGGGCGCTGCTGGACGGGGCGCTCCGCGCCTGCCACTGGGCCGCGCCGTGGTCGGGCGAGCCGGCGGTGCCCTTCAGCCTGAGTTCTCTGGACGCCTTCGCCGAACTGCCCGCCGGTTCGTCGGCTCACGCCCGGCTCGTGGGCGAGTCGGCGGGCGTGCGGCGCTTCGATGTGACGGTGTACGACGCGCAGGGCCAAGTCGTCACGGCCGTACGGGACTTCGCCGGACGGACGACGGCGCCGGGGACCTCCGGTGAGCCCCGTCTCTACGAGCCGTACTGGCGCCCCACGCGCGAACCCGTGCTCGGCGACGCCGCTCCGGCTCTGATGGTGCTCGGCAACCACCCCGCGCTGGTGGTGGAGTTGGCCGCCACCGGGGTGTGGGAGCGGGTCGTCTCCGGGGGCGAGTTGTCTTCGCTGGCCTCCGGCAGCGGACTTGATGTCGTCGTCGTGAGCGAGCCGGACGACTCCCTCTCCCCCGCCGAACTCCTCGACCGGCTCTGTGCTCCCGTGCTGGACGTGCTGGACGGTGTGCGAACGGGCGTGCTGCCGGGGCGGGTTCGGTGTGTGGTCGTGCATCGGGAGGGGCGGCCGGAGGGGGCGGCGTTCGCCGGGTTCGCGCTGTCCACGGCACCGGTCGCGCCTCGGCTGGAGCTGCTGACGCTGGAGCTGGCGGCCGGTGCTCCGGCGGGCGAGGTCGCGCGGGCCGTGGCGGTCGAGCTGCGGGCGGTGCCTCGGGTCGCCGGCCTTGAGGTGCGGCGTACTGCCGCCGGGGAACGGGAAGTTCGGGCTCTTCGGGTGGCGGCCGGAGCGGGTGGCACCGAGGCTTCCGTGCGGGACTCCGCAGCGGGTGGCGCCGGGTTTTCCGTGCGGGACGGCGGGGTGTACGTCGTCACGGGTGGCGGCGGGGCCATCGGGCGGGTGCTGGTCGAGCATCTGGCGTCCGCCTACGCGGCGAGGCTGGTGCTGATCAGCCGGTCCGAGCCGGACGCGCGGGCGCGGGCCTGGCATGCGTCCCTCGGTACCGAGGTGCTCGCGCTGCGGGCCGATGTCGCCGACGCGGCCGAGCTGGAGGCCGCGTTGGGGGTCGCGCGGGAGCGGTTCGGGGCGGTGCACGGGGTGTTCCATCTGGCCGGGATCGCCGATGGGGGGCGGGCCGACGGGGACCGGGAGCGGTTCGCCCGGGTGCTGGCCGCGAAGACGCACGGGGTGGTGCATCTGGACCGGCTGACGCGCGGGGACGACCTCGACCTGTTCGTCGTGTTCTCGTCCGTGTCCTCGCTCGTGGGGGACTTCGGGGCGGTGAGCTACGCGACCGCCAACCGGTTCGCGGACGTGTACACCGCGCGGCGGGGCGGGGTTTCGCTGGCCTGGCCGTTGTGGGCGGTCGGCGGGGTGGACGGGATGGTCGGGGAGGAGGAGTTGGCGGCGTACACGCGGCGCAGCGGGATGCGGGCGCTGGACGCGGCGCAGGGGGTCGAGTTGTTCGAGCGTTCGCTCGCGGCGGGAGTGCCCTGGGTGGTGCCGGCCTGGGGGGAACCGGGGGTTCTGGACGGGGCGTTGACCGGGAGGACGGTCTCAGCGGCTTCGGTGCTGGCGGCCGCCTCGTCAACTCCTGTTCCCGCACCGGCACTTGAGGCCGACCTGTCGGTCCCTGTCACCCGCACCGCTCACCGTGACCGTCTCATCGAGCACCTGCGCGGAGTCCTCGCGGGCGTCCTCAAGCTGTCCGCCGGGCGGCTCGACAGCCGCGTACCCCTGGACGACTACGGCCTCGACTCGGTCCTGGTCATGGAGTCCAACTCCCTTCTGGGCAAGGACTTCCCGGGCCTGCGCGGGACGGTGTTCTTCGAGTGCCGGACGGTCGACGACCTGGCGGATCACATCCTCGCGGAGCACGCGGACGCGGTGAACCGGCTCTTCCCCGAGGAGCCCCGGGCCCTGGTCGAGCACCAGCGACCCTCGATCGCCCCCGCACCTGCGCCTGTTCGCCCCTGCGCCGACAAGAACGACAACGACCCGATCGCCGTCATCGGCATCAGCGGCCGCTACCCCGGCGCCGACACCCTCGACGACTTCTGGCGCAACCTCTCCGAGGGCCGCGACTGCGTCACCGAGGTCCCCGCCGACCGCTGGGACGCCGCCGCGTTGATGAACTCCGGTCGGAGCAGCAGCCGTTGGGGCGGTTTCCTCTCCGACGTCGACTCCTTCGACTCCCTGTTCTTCCAGATCTCCCCCAAGCAGGCCCGCACGATGGACCCACAGGAGCGGCTGTTCCTCCAGACGGCCTGGTCGGCACTGGAGGACGCGGGCTATCCGCCGTCCCGGATCCCGGCGCCGCGCTTCGGCGGGCAGGGGCACGACGTCGGCGTCTTCGTCGGCGTGATGTGGGACGACTACGCGATCCTCGGGGCGACGGAGTCGGCGCGCGGCAACCCCCAGGTGGTGCTGGCGAACCGCTCGTCGATAGCCAACCAGGTGTCGTACTTCGGTGACTTCAGAGGCCCGAGCCTGGTCGTCGACACGGCGTGCTCCGCGTCGCTCGTGGCCGTGCACCAGGCGTGCGAGAGCATCCGGCGGGGCGAGTGCTCGTACGCCGTCGCGGGCGGCGTGAACGTGGCCGTGCACCCGGACAAGTACGTGCATCTGAGCGCCAGGTCGATGCTGTCTGACGACGGCCGCTGCCGGGCCTTCGGAGCGGGCGGCACCGGGTACGTGCCCGGCGAGGGGGTCGGCGCGGTGCTGCTGAAGCGGCTGTCGGAGGCGGTGCGCGACGGGGACACCGTGCACGCGGTGATCCGCGCGACCGGCGTCAACCACGGTGGCCGGACCAGTGGTTACACCGTGCCCAACCCGCAGGCCCAACAGGCGCTGGTGGAGCAGGTGCTGGACGCGGCCGGCGTCGACGCCCGCACGGTCGGCTGTATCGAGGCGCACGGCACCGGGACCGCGCTGGGCGACCCGATCGAACACACCGCGCTGGCCCAGGCGTTCGGGAAGCACACCGCCGACACCGGGTTCTGCGCGATCGGTTCGGTGAAGTCCAACATCGGTCACCTGGAGGGCGCGGCGGGCATCGCCGGACTCACCAAGGCCGTTCTCCAGTTGCGGCGCGGTGCGCTGCTGCCGTCGCTGCACGCCGAGGAGGCGAACCCGGTCATCGACTTCACGCGTTCGCCGTTCACCGTGCAGCGTGAACTGGCCGAGTGGACGCGGGAGTCCGACGCCGAGGGGCGGGCCGTGCCGCGTCGGGCGGCCGTGAGTTCCTTCGGGGCGGGTGGGACCAACGCGCATGTGGTGCTGGAGGAGTACGTACAGCCCGTCGGCGTCGAGGCCGACTCCGCGCGCGAGTTGATCGTGCTCTCGGCCCGCGACGAGGAGCGACTGCGCCTGTACGCGGCCGAGTTGGGCCGGGCCGTCGCCGACGCGTCCCGGCTCGCGGATGTCGCCCACACCTTGCGGGTGGGCCGTGAACCCCTCGTCGAGCGGCTGGCGTTCGTCGCGACCGGTCTCGCGGACGCGGCCGAGAAGCTGGCAGCCGTCGGACGCGGCGAGGGCGGGCAGTGGCTGCACCGGGGGCGCGTCGAGCAACACCCGCCGCTGGCCGACCTGTTGACGGCGGGCGTGGGCGCGGAGGAGTTCCTGTCCGCGCAGATCCGGGCCGGGGCCGACGACCTCCTGGGCCGGATGTGGGTGTCCGGGGTCACCGTGGACTGGGATCTGCTGGAGCGGCTGCGGCCTGCCGGACGGCGCCGGGTGCCGCTGCCGACGTATCCGTTCGAGCGGGTGCGGCACTGGCTGGACACGGGCGCGGTCGCGATCACACCGACGGCCGAGAGCAAGCCTGCAAGCACGCCCGCGCCAGTCACCCCCCTGCCCCGCACCTGGCACCACCGCCTCACCCCCGACACCCCCGCCCTGCGCGACCACCTGGTCGACGGCCGCCCCATCCTCCCCGGCGTCGGCCACCTGGACCTCGTCGCCGAGGCCGGCGGCGGCCTCACCGGACGTGCCTTCGCCGACGTCCGCTGGGCCGTCCCGCTCACCGCCGAGGACGTGACGATCACCTTCGACGCCGACCGCTACGACGTCCTCGGCGCCGACGCCACCGTCCGCTCCACCGGCCGCCTCACCGAGGCCGCCCCACAACCCGCCCCCCTCGACCTCGACGCCCTCCGCGCCCACCTCACAGACACCCCCGGCGCCTTCTACGAAACCCTCGCCCAACAGGGCCTCCCCTACGGCCCGTTCTTCCGCCGCGTCCAGCAGGTGTGGACCGGCACCGACGAGGCCCTCGGCCGGATCAGCGCCGTCCCCGGCGGCCCGGCGCACGCCCTGCACCCCGGTGTCCTGGACGCGGCCCTGCACACGTACGCCGCACTCCTGGTCCGGCGTTCCCGCCCGATGCTGCCGTTCGCGGCGGACCGCGTCGACGTGTTCGGGCCGGTGCCGGACAGCGGCTGGTCGTACGTCCGGGAGACCGGCCCCGACCGCTGCGAGGTGCTGCTCTGCGACGACTCGGGAGAGGTGCGGGTACGGTTCCAGGGGCTGACGTACCGGGAGTCGAAGCCGTCCGCCGTGGTCGTGCACCGTCCGGTGTGGACGCCGCAACCTGCCCAGGGACGTGCGGAGTTCGGGCGCAGCGTGCTCTATGTGGGCGAGCCCGTCGCCGAGTTGCACCCGGGTGCGGACGTCCGCCGCGTCTCGGCCGACTTCGCGGACGCCGAGATCGGCACCCCCGACCTCGTCTACTTCTTCGGCACAGCACCGGCTCAGGACCCCGTGAACCGGGCAGACGCAAGGGAGTTGGCCGACGGCGGCCCGGTCGCCCTGTACCGGCTGGTGCGGGCCCTCGACCGGTCCGGGGCGCTGGAGCGCGGGGTGCGGCTGAAGGTCGTCACCAGCGATGTCCATCCGCTGGAGGACGGCGACGCGTCGTCCCCGTGGGCGGCCGGGCTGTTCGGGATCGCGGCCGTCGCGGCGAAGGAGTTCCCGGCGCTGCACGTCTCGCTGATCGACGTCCGCGCCGACGAGGCCGGGCAGCTCGCCGAGGCGATCGTCGCCGAGCCCTTCCCTGCGAAGCCCGTGCCGGTGTCGATCAGGGGTGGCGTACGCCGGGTGCGATCCCTGGAGAGGGTCGAACTGCCCTCCAGTTCAACCCGGTTGCGCCACGGCGGCGTCTACCTGGTCGTCGGCGGCTTCGGTGCGGTCGGCCGGGACACCTGCCGGCACCTCGCCCGGACGTACGGCGCGAAGCTGGTCGTCGTCGGGCGCTCGCCCCTCGACGAGGACCGGCGCCGGACGGTGGCCGAGCTGGAGAAGGCGGGCGCCGAGGTGCGGTACCTCGCGCTGGACGCCACCGATCCAGCAGCGCTCGCCGACGCCGTCGATCTCGCCGTCCGTGAATTCGGCGCCCTGCACGGGGTGTTCAACGCGGCGATGGTCCTCGTCAACCGGGTCCTGCGGGACCTCACCGAGGACGAGGTGCGGGCCGCGCTGGAGGTGAAGACCGGTACGGCCTGGGCGTTGCTGCACGCGGTGCGTGAACTGCCTCTGGACTTCGCCCTGTTCTACTCCTCGGGCGTGACCTTCGAGGGCAACCACGGCCAGGCCGGGTACGCGGCGGGCTGCGCCTTCGCCGACGCGTACGCGGCCCATGCCGCCCGCACCCTGCCGTTCCCGGTGCGGGTGCTCAACCTCGGCTACTGGCACGCCGGCGGGGACGCGGAACGGGCGCGGATCCTGGGCCGTTTCGAGGCCGCCGGCATCCGGCCGCTGAGCGCCGAGCGGGGTATGACGGTCGTCGAGCGGACGCTCGGGGCCGGGCTGCCGCAGGTGTTCGCGCTGGACGCCGACCGGCCGATCCTCGACAACCTCGGGATCGACGCCGACCGCACCCTGAAGGTCGTCGCGGGCGCCATGCCGGGCACGCTGCCCGAGGTGCGTCTCCCGGCCGGACCGGACCCCGAACTCGCCGCGCACCAACGGGCGGTGGCCGAGGTGGAGGTGCTCGCGGAACGGCTGCTGGCGGCGGTCCTGCGCCGGGCGGGGCTGACGGACGTGAGTCAAGTGGTGCCTGAGCACCGAGAGTTGTTCGAGGTGCAGCTCGGCATCGTCAAGACGGCCGGAGACGCTGACGAGGCCGAACTCATCGCCGACCTCGCCACGTTGTCGACCAGCCACCCTTCCCTCGCCCCGGTCGTCTCCCTCCTCACCGACTGTCTCACCGCCCTCCCCGACATCCTCACGGGCCGGCGTCCGGCGATGGAGGTCCTCTTCCCCGACGGTTCCACCGAGCGCGTGGCCGCCGTCTACCGGGGTGACCCGGTAACCGACCGCTGCAACGCCGAGGTCGCGCGGATCGTCGTCGAGCAGGTACGGGCGGCCGATCCGGGCCGGGGTCCCGTGCGGATCCTGGAGGTCGGCGCGGGGACGGGCGGCACGACGGCCGCCGTACTCGCCGCGCTGGCGCCGTACGGGGACGCGGTCGAGTACGTGTTCACCGACGTGTCCCCGGCGTTCGTCCGCAAGGCCGGGAACCGGTTCGGGGAGCGGTATCCGTTCGTGCGGTTCGAGGTGCTCGACATCGAGGCCGGGGCGGCGTCCGGGGAGTACGACGTCGTGTTCGGGACGAACGTGCTGCACGCGACGCGGCGGTTGTCCCGGACTCTCGCGCGGGCGAAGGAGTTGCTGCGGCGGGGCGGGGTGCTGCTGGCGGTCGAGGGGACGCGGCCCAGGAGCCAGCTCGCGCTGATCTTCGGGCTGACCACGGGGTGGTGGCTCTTCGACGATCCCGAACAGCGCATGCCGGGTTCGCCGTTGGCGAGCGAGCGGCAGTGGCGGGACGCGCTCGCGGCCTGCGGGTTCACGGGGATCAGCGTGGGGGCGCCGGGGAGTGAGGCGGGTCCGGCGTTCCAGAGCGTGATCGCGGCGGTGAGCGACGGGGTCATCGCCCGTACGACCCGTACGCCCGCAGCCACCGGCCCTGCGCCGATCGTCAGCACCCCCGCCCAGGCAACTGCCCCGCTCCCGGCCTCGACCGACTCCCTCCAGCAGGTCACCGACGTGTTCGCGAGGGTCCTGGAGATGGCCCCCGAGCAACTCGACCCCGACCTCACCTTCGAGAACTACGGCGTGGACTCCCTGGTCGTCCTCGAACTCACGCGGGCGCTGGAGGCGGTGTACGGCCCCCAGTCGGCGACTCTCCTGTTCGAACGCATCACGATCCGTCAACTGGCCGACCACTTCCGGGCGAGCACAACCCCCGCGCCAGCAGCCCCCGTTCAAGCCTCAGCGCCCCACACCGTGCCGGAGCCGCTCCCCGACGAAGACGAAGCCGAGCGTCTCGTCGCCGGCATGTCCGACGAAGCCGTCGAAGAACTGCTGGCGGAACTCCTCTCCCAGCAGGCGAACCCCGAAGGGGGCGACCGTTGACCGCCGAACCGTTCACCTGTGTCGTCATCGGCGAGGAAGCCCTCCTGGTCGAGTGCACCCGCCTCCTGCTGTCCCGGGGCCACACGGTCGCCGCCGTGGTCTCCCCCACCCCCGACCTGCTGGCGTGGGCAAAGAGCGAGAACCTCCCCGCCGTCCCCTTCGGCAAGGATCTGGCCGACCGCCTCCAACTCCTCACCTTCGACTACCTGTTCAGCATCGCGAACCTCCGCATGCTCCCGGACGAGGTGCTGAGCCTCCCCGCGAAGCTCCCGGTCAACTTCCACGACGGCCCTCTCCCGAAGCACGCCGGCCTCTACGCGACCAGCTGGGCGATCCTGGACGGCGAGCGCGAACACGGCGTCGCCTGGCACGTGATGAACCGCGAGGCCGACACGGGCGACCTGCTCAAACAGCGCGCGGTCCCGGTCCCCCCGACGGCCACCGTGCACGACCTGGACGTCGCCTGCTTCGACGCCGGCGTCGAGTCCTTCGCCGACCTGATCGACGAGCTGGCGTCGGACACGGCCGTCCGCACCCCGCAGGACATGACCCGGCGCACGTACCACGGCCGGTACGACGGTCCGCCGCGCGGCGGCGTCTTCGACTGGCACGCGGACGCGGCCGAACTCGACGCCCTGGTCCGCTCGACGGCGTTCGGCAGGCGCCGCAACGACTTCGGCACAGCTCTCCTGGCGACCGGCGACAGCCTGGTGGCCGTCCGGGCGGTCGAGGTCACCGACGTGCCGTCGACAGCCGCCCCCGGCACGATCGTCACCGTCGCCCCGGACGCCCTCACGGTCGCGACCGGCGACAAGGACGTCCGCCTCACGGACCTGGCCTCCCTCACCGGCGAGCAGCTCGAACCCCCGGCACTGGCCCGGCAGTTGGACGGCCGTTTCCCGCGCCTCCCGGAGGAGGAGGTCGCCGCACTGGAGACGGCGTCCAGGGCAGGACACCGACGCGAGGCCCGCTGGCTGCGCACACTCAACTCGCTGGAGCCCGTACTCCCGCCCAGACTGGGCCAGTTGGCCCCAACAGCCGGCCCACAAGCCCCGGTCCCCCTGCCCGCGCAGTTCCGCACGCCTCCCGAACAGACCGCGCTGGCCGCCGTGTTGGCGTTCCTGTCCCGCCTCGCGCGCGGAGACGAGCGCGCCGTGGCGATCACCGTGCCCCAGCCCGCTGCGGCGGCCCGCGTCCTGGCCTGCGAACTCCCCTTGTCCGTACCGGAGGACGCCCTCACCCACACCCTCGCGGACCTCGCCACCCTGGTCGGCGCCGAACTCGACCGCCTCCGCACGGAATCCCCGTACCGCCGCGACCTCCCCCTCCGCCACCCGGGCCTCGCCCACACGGCTCTCCCCGTCGCCGTCCTCCTCGATGAGCACACGCCTGCGGACGGCCGCTCCCTGACCGTCCGCATCACCCCCACCGGAACCGTCCGCTTCGAGGCACATGCCGAGGCCGCCTGGCTCACCGACCGCTACGCCCTGTTCCTCGACGGCATAGCGGCCGACCCCCAACGTCCCCTGGCCTGCGTCCCGTTGCTGACCCACGAGGAACACCAGCTGGTCCACGGCAAGTGGAACGACACCGACGAGGAGTACCCCCGCCGCGCCACGGTCACCTCCCTCATCGGCAACCTCGCGGACGCCTCCCCGGACGCCGTGGCCGTCCGCTTCGAGGGCCGCGAGCTGACGTACGGCGAACTCGACGAGGCGACCGGCAGGCTGGCCCACCACCTCACCGAACTCGGCGCCGGACCGGGCCGTTTGGTGGGTGTCTTCCTGGAGCGTTCTCCGGAGCTGTTGATCAGCCTGCTGGCGGTCCTGCGTTCGGGGGCCGCGTACGTCCCCATCGACCCGATCTATCCGCCCGCCCGTATCGGCCACATGCTGAAGGACTCCGACGCTCAACTGGTCCTGACGGACGCCGCGTTGGGCGGGGCGCTCACGGACTTCCCGGTCACCCCGGTCCTGGTGACGGAAGCCTTGGCCCAGGCACCGGCGGTCCACGTCGACCGCTCCGCGCCGGACTCCCCCGCCTACGTCATCTACACCTCGGGTTCGACCGGTCTCCCCAAGGGCGTCCAGGTGGGCCACCGCGCGCTGGTCAACTTCCTCTGGACGATGGCCCGCAGGCCCGGTTTCGGTGCCGGTGACTCGCTGCTCGCGGTCACCACCGTCTGCTTCGACATCGCCGGCCTTGAGCTGTACCTCCCGCTGGTGCGGGGCGGCACGGTGGAGATCCTGCCCGCCCCGGTCACCGCCGACGGGGTCGCCCTGCGCGAACGCGTCGAGCGTGCGGCCCCCACCGTCCTCCAGGCCACCCCCACCACCTGGCAGATGCTGCTGGCGGCGGGCTGGCAGGGTAACCCTGCGCTCAAGGCCCTGTGCGGTGGCGAGCCTCTTCCCGCAGAACTCGCTGAGAAACTCGCCCCGTTGGTCGCCGCCCTCTACAACATGTACGGCCCCACGGAGACCACCATCTGGTCGACCGCCGACCGCGTCGAACCCGGCGCCGAGGTCACCATCGGCCGCCCCATCGGCAACACCCGCGCCCACGTCCTGGACGAGCGCGGCGCCCCCGTGCCTCCCGGTGTCCCCGGTGAACTCCTGCTGTCCGGCGACGGGGTGGCCGACGGCTACCTGCACCGCCCGGAGCTGACCGCCGACCGTTTCGTCCCGGCCCCCGAGGGCGGCACCGGCCGCGCCTACCGCACCGGCGACCTGGTGCGCCATCTGCCGGACGGGCGCCTGGAGTACCTGGAGCGCATCGACGGCCTGGTCAAGCTGAACGGCTACCGCATAGAACTCGGCGAGGTGGAGTCGGCGCTGCGTCAACTCCCGGGCGTTCAGGCGGCGGTGGCGGTCGTGCGCGAGGACCGGCCGGGCGAGCGCAGGCTCACCGGGTATGTGACCGGCGTACCGGACGGGGCCGTGCTGCGTGCCGCGCTCGCCGAGCGGCTGCCCGCGTACATGGTGCCGTCGGCCGTCGTCGCGCTGCCGGGGCTGCCGCTCACGCCGAACGGCAAGGTCGACCGCAAGGCGCTGCCACAGCCCTCCGCCCTCCAAGGAACGCGAACTGCCCCCGCCCGCACCGACCTTGAGCGGCGTGTCGCCGAGATCTGGTGCGAGGTGCTGGGGCTCGAACGCGTCGGCGCCGAGGACAACTTCTTCGACGCGGGCGGGGATTCGCTGCGGCTGACGTCCGTGGTGGCGGCGCTGCGGGAGCGGCTCGGGCTCGGGGTGACCCGGCTCGACATGTTCGCGCATCCGACAGTGCGGGCGATGGCGGCCCACGTCTCCGACGGTGCGGCGGCGGGTCCGGCGCGGCCCCGGCGTACCCGGGACGTGTCGGCGCTGGCCGGGCGCCGGGACCGTACGCGGCGGCGCTCATGAACACCAATCCACTCGGTTCCACAGGGAGTTCCGTGTCCAGTTGCCAGGTCTGCTCGCTGAAGGCCGACCACCCGGGAATCACGCTCGACGGCCAGGGGGTGTGCAATCTGTGCAACCTGGACTTCGCCGAGGACCTGCTCGTCAACTACCGGTACACCAGTGAGGTGTTCGCCGAGTTCCAGCAAGCACCGGCGGCGGGCGGGGAGTTCGACTGCCTGTTCATGTACAGCGGCGGCAAGGACAGCACGTACATGCTGGACAAGTTCGTCAACGACTACGGCAAGCGGGTGCTGGCGTTCACGTTCGACGTGCCGTTCGAGAGTGTGCACGCGGCGCAGAACATCGCGCTGGCGCGGGAGAAGATCCCGGCCACGTTCGTGCTGGACGCGGACGACGACAACATCAAGCTGATGATGCGCGAGGTCTTCAACCGGCCCGTGCCGAAGGGGCCCGGCAAGTATCTCGACGAGAAGCTGCCGTGCGTCTCGTGCCGGACGTTCTTCGTGCTGCGGGCGATCCTGATGGCGTACGAGCGGAAGATCCCGTACATCGCGCTGTGCGCGGACCCGCAGCAGATTCTCACGATGGAGTCGAACGTCCGGGAGGTGGTGCGCGGGTTCTACAAGACGTTCGGGGAGCGGCTGACGGACACACTGTTCGCGGGCCGGCTTGAGGAGTTGCTGTTCGACGACGACGAGAACCTGCCGAAGATCGTGTTCCCGTTCATCGCGATGCGCCACGACTACGACCCGGACCGGATCGTGGACGAGCTGCGGGCGAAGGGGCTGTACGCGTCGTCGCCGATGGAGACGCACTGCACGCTGTTCCCGCTGCTCAACTACTACTCGTTCAGCAATTTCGACTGCATGTTCTACAAGCTGAACGCGGCGAGCCATGTCCGGTCGGTGAAGCGCAACGCCTCCTACGACCGCAACACGTTCAGCATCAAGTTCCCGCGCTCGCTGGACCTCGCCGACGTGGAGGCGCGGCTCGGCGGGGTCGTGAAGGAGATCGCGGCGGGCGAGGGGGACTCCGCCGAGCACGAGCGGACCCTGATCGACCTGTTCCAGCGGATGGACGCGGGCGAGGACGCCGCCCGGTTCGTCGCGCGCTCCTTCCTCGACATGCGTTCCGTCGCCGCCGACCTCGGCATCCGCCTCAGCTGAGACCCGCAGGAGAGCCATCACCATGACCGTTTCCGATTCCGACATCGCCATCATCGGGATGGCGTGCCGCTTTCCGGGTGCCGACTCCGTCGACCGGTTCTGGGAGGTCCTCAGCGAGGGCCGCGAGACCCTGACCCGGTACACGGACGAGGAGTTGACCGCCGCCGGGGTCCCGGCCGACCGCCTCGCGGACCCCCGGTACGTCAAGGCCGCGCAGACCGTTCCGGGTACGGACCTCTTCGACTCGGAGCTGTTCCGGTTCACGCACGACGAGGCCGAGATCCTCGACCCGCAGCACCGCGTGTTCCTGGAGTGCGCGCTGGAGGCGCTGGAGCGGTCCGGGTACGACCCGGCGCGCACCGACGCGCAGATCGGCGTGTACGCGGGCGCCGGCATGAACACCTACCTGCTGCACAACCTGGGCGAGCGCTACCGGGGCGCGTCCTCGGTGGACCGGTACCGGCTGATGCTCGCCAACGACAAGGACTTCCTGTCGACGCGGGTGTCGTACAAGCTCGACCTGACCGGCCCCAGCGTCAACATCTCGACCGCCTGCTCGACGTCCCTGGTGTCCGTGCACACGGCGTGCCTGGCGCTGCTCGGCGGGGAGTGCGACATGGCGCTCGTCGGCGCGGTGCACCTCAATCCGCCGGGTGAGGGCTACCAGTACCAGGAGGGCATGATCTTCTCGCCCGACGGGCACTGCCGGGCCTTCGACGCCCAGGCGCGGGGCACCGTCATCGGGAGCGGCGCCGGGGCCGTCGTACTGAAGCGGCTCAAGGAGGCGCTGGCCGACGGGGACTGGATCCACGCGGTGATCAAGGGGTCGGCGGTCAACAACGACGGTTCCGCGAAGACCGGTTACACCGCGCCGAGTGTCTCGGGTCAGGCGGCGGTCATCGCGGACGCGCACGAGGTCGCGGACGTGGAGCCGGACACGATCGGGTACGTCGAGGCGCACGGTACGGGGACCCCGCTGGGCGATCCGATCGAGGTCGCGGCGCTGACCGAGGCGTTCCGGCACGGCACCGAGCGGTCCGGGTACTGCGCGCTGGGGTCGGTGAAGACGAACGTGGGCCACCTCGACACGGCGGCCGGGATGGCGGGGCTGATCAAGACGGCGCTGATGCTGGAGCACCGGACGCTGGTCCCGAGCCTGCACTTCACCGCGCCGAACCCGGACATCGACTTCGCGTCGAGCCCGTTCTTCGTCAACACGGCGAAGACGGAGTGGGAGTCCGGCGAAGGGCCGCGCCGGGCCGGTGTCAGCTCCTTCGGCATCGGCGGGACGAACGCGCACGTCATCCTCCAGGAGGGCCCCTCCCGTCCCGATTCCTCGTCCGACGACCGCCCTGAACTGCTGGTTCTCTCGGCCCGCTCCGAGGAGGCGTTGAAGCAGGCGCAGGCGGCGCTGGCGCGGCACCTGCGGACGCGGCGCGATCTCGACCTGAGTGCCGTGGCACAGACGCTGGGCCTCGGGCGGCGGGCGCACGGGCACCGGCTGGCGCTGGTGGCGGACGGGACGCGGGGGGCCGCGATGGCGCTCGCGCTGGGGGACGGTGAGGGGATACGGCGGGGGGTTGCCGGGGAGGTGGCGCCGGTCCTGGTGCTGACGGGTGAGGCGTCCGGGGGCTCGGGGGCGGGGTGGGGCATGGGCGCCGCCTCGGGTCCCGACTCGGGTTCCGGCTCGGGCTCGGCGGCGGGCTCGGGGGCGGGCATTGCCTCCGGCTCCGGCTCCGGCTCCGGCTCCGGCTCCGGGCCAGCCTCGGCCTCGGGACCGCGTGAGCTGTACGCGGCCGTGCCCGCCTACCGGGACGCCGTCGACGCGTGTGCCGAGACCGTGGGGCAGGTCGGTGGGGGTGAGGCGCTGCTGAGCGGGGAGTACGCCGGGTTCGCCCATGCGTACGGGGTCGTGCGGGCGTTGGTGTCCTGGGGGGTCGCTCCGGGGGGCCTCGCCGGTACCGGCACCGGGCTCGCCGTGGCTGCGGCCGTGAGCGACGCGCTGGCGCTGCCGGACGCGATGGCGCTGGCCGTCGGGAGTGCGCCGCTGCGGGTCTCGGCACCGAGTCTGCCAGTGCTGTCGGCGACGACGGGGGCGCGGTTGACGCAGGATCCGGACGACTGGACGGGTGGTGGGCCGGTCGCGGACGGGGCGGGCTGGATCCGCGTCGCACCCGACGGTCTCACCGACCTCCTCACCCTCGCCGGTGAGTTGTGGGTACGAGGCGCCGAACTCGACTTCACCGCCCTCCACTCCGCCCGCGAGATCCGCCGAGTCCCGTTGCCCACGCACCGGTTCGAGCGCCGACGCCACTGGGTGGAGCCCGGCGCCCACACGAGCCGGCCCTCGGCCCCGGAGCGGGACCGCCTCCTGACCCGCTTCGACGCGGACGACCCCGACCACAACGTCGGCCTCGTCACGGACTTCGTCACGGACGAGGTCGGGAAGGTGCTGGGCGGACGCCACTTGGCCGCCCTCGACACCAACCTGTTCGACCTGGGCCTGGACTCCCTCGTACTGATCGAGGTCGTCGCGAAACTCGGCGAGGAACTCGACTTCGAGGTCCCGGCGACCGCGTTCGTCGAGTTCCCGACGATCCGGTCCTTCGTCGACAACCTGGCGGAACTGATGGGCCTGACGCAGAGCGCCGGCACGGCACCGGCCGCCGCAGGACGGACCTCGCGCCGGGCCCAGCGGGCGGAGGCGCGGCGGGCCGGCCAGGGCTGACGGGCCCGGCGAACGCCTGAGGGGCGGGAATCCCAGCCCGGGACTCCCGCCCTTTCCCCGATCTCCCCGATCTCCCCGATCTCTCCGATCTCTCCGATCTCCCCGACCTCTCCAATCTCCCCGACCTCTCCAATCTCCCCGACCTCTCCAATCTCCCCGACCTCTCCGACCTCCCCGACCCCCCTGCCCCCCGACCTCCCCGATAGCGTGATCCTCATGACGGTTGAGGACGAAGCGCTGGCCGGCGGAATGGCGAACGCGGGAGCGGTCTTCCGCCGGGGCGAGTGGGTGGAGCGCCCGGCCCCGCGCAACGCGCCCGCCCTGCACGCCTACCTCCGCGCGCTCAAGACGCACGGCTTCGACGCGGCGCCAACTCCCGTCGCCCTCACCGCAGACGGCCGCGAGCGACTCACGTTCGTCCCCGGTGACGTACCTCTGCCGCCGTTCCCGGACTGGGCGATGACGGCCTCCGCCCTCTCGTCCGTGGGGAGCTTGCTGAGGCGTCTGCATGAGAGCAGCTCGGCCGTCCCGGTCGCCCCCGGCACCGAGTGGCCCTCGGACCTGGCCGATCCGCAGGGCGGGACGATGGTGTGCCACAACGACGTGTGCCCGGAGAACGTCGTCTTCCGCGACGGCCGGGCCGCCGCCCTGATCGACTTCGACCTGGCGGCCCCGGGCCGCGCCCTCTGGGACCTCGCCATGACCGCCCGCTACTGGGTGCCCATGCTGGACCCCGAGTCCGCGTCCGCCCTTCATCCCCCTGGCCTGGACACGGCCGCACGGCTCCGAACTCTCGCCGACGGATACGGCCTTTCGGCGGAGGGCCGCACCGAGTTGCCCGCCGTCGTCGAGGAGGCCACGGAGGTCTGCCGGGCCTTCGTCGCCCGCCGCGTGGCCGACGGAGACCCGGTCTACCTCCAGGCGCTGGCCGAGCGTGGTGGATGGGAGCGCTGGGACCGTATGCAGACCTGGCTGGTGGACCACCGCGGGACGTTCACGGCAGCCCTCCTGCCCTAGTTCTTGAAGGCCCCGCAGCGCTCCTCGATCAGCTGGGCCGTCGCCGCCATCAGGCGGTCCGCGACGGTGTCGACGTTGCGGGCCTGCCAGGGTTCGAGGCTGGTGCCCCTGACCCAGTGGTTGAAGGCGCCGAGGGCGGGTCCGGAGTGGACGAGGTAGTCGACCCGGCGTCCGGGGGCGCCTGTTCGTGCCAGTTCGAAGCCCTCGTCCAGGTACGAGCGGAAGGCCAGCGCCAACTTCCGCTTCCCGTCGGGTTCCTGGCCGGCGGTGTGGGCCGCACGCCATGCCTCCTCGAAGGGGCGGCGCAGGTACGTGTCCTCGATCTGGCGGCGCGTGTCGGCGTCGATGTCCTCGAACGAGGCGTGCGTGCGCCAGAGTTGGTAGAGGCGGTCGGCGCGGGCCGGGAGAAAGACGCCCCGCTTGACGGCCCTGGCACGCACGCCGAGTTCGAACATCTCGGCCCAGGGCGCGGGTTCGGTGTCCTGGACGTCCAACGCCTGGAGCATGTCCTTGACTTCGGGGCTGGTCGCCGCCTCCACCGTGCACTGGTTGACGGACCCGGTGACCAGGAACTCGGCGCCCAGGACGAGCGCCGCCGTCGCCGCCTCCGGGGTGCCGATCCCGCCCGCCGCACCGACGTGCACGCGGGCCGGGCCGGTGGCGAGGGCGTCGCGCAGGCGGACGACGGTCGGCAGGAGCGTCGCCAGGTCCGTCGACTCGCTCACCCAGCCGCCACCGGCCTCGACGCAGAGGTCGTCGGCCATAGGAAGGCCGGCTCCCTTCGCCGCCTCCTCGCCGGTGACCTCGCCCTGCTCGACGAGACTGCGTACGACGTCACCGGGCGCGGGGCGCAGGAACGCCTCCGCGACGTCGGGCCGGGAGACCTTGGCGATGATCCGGCCGCCCTTGAGGCGGTACTTGACCAGCGCCGGGGTGAACCGCAGGAACCCGGACGCCTCGACCGTACCGACGCCGAGCCTCAACAGCAGGTCGACGAGGGCGCGTTCCGCGTCGGGGTCGGCGTGGCGGTGCAGAAGGCTCGCGCCGAAGGGGCCGTCGGGACCCAACGCCCCCTGAATGCCGCGCACTTGGGACTCGACCTCGGCCAGGGGGAGGCCGCCGGTGCCGAGGAAGCCCATCGCACCGGCCTTCGCGAGGCGGACGACGAGGGCTTCGGAGGATATGCCGCCGCACATGCCGCCGGCCAGGTAGGCGAGACGGAGGCCGTAGCGGGTGCGGAAGGTCTCGGCGCCGAGGTCTTCGGGGGTGAGGGGGCGGCGGGGGACCGGGACGGGGGCCGGGAGGTCGAGGGCCGGGCCGTCGGGGTTCGGGCCGTCCAGGTCCGGGCCACCGTCGGGGCGGGCTGCGGACGGCTGGGGTCGGACGGGGCTGGGGCTCGGCGGCACGCTCGGGGCGGTTCCGGTCAGTGCCGTGGTCGTGACCTGACGGACGGAAGCCGTGGACTCCCTCACCGAAGCCGTGGCCTCCTCGCCCGCGACCGCGCCCTCCTCGACGAAAGCCGTCGTCTCCCCGGTGGCAGCCGTACCCTCGGCAGCGCCGGTCTGCTCCTGGGCCATGTGCGCCCCGAGTTCCTCCGCCGTCATCGGCGTGACCGCCGCCCGGATCTTCGCCACCATCTTCTGGAGCGTCCGCCCCGGCCCCAACTCCGCGAAGTCGAAGTCCCCTTCGGCCATCAGCCGCCGTACGGTGTCGACCCACCTCACCTGCCCGACGATCTGCCCGGCGAGGGTCTCCCGGATGCGGTGGGCGTCGTAGGGACGGGCGTCGACGTTGGCGATGACGGGGATCCGGGGCGCCCGGAACTCGGTCGCGTCGAGGAGCCGGCGGAACTCGTCGGCGGCGTCGCGCATGTACCGGGAGTGGAAGGGCGCGCTCACGTTGAGGACGACGACCTGCGCGCCCCGGTCCTCGAAGAGGGCGCGTGCGCGGACGAGGTCGGCCTCGGGCCCGGCGAGGACGATCTGTTCGGGGCCGTTGTGGTTGGCGATGTCGATGCCGGCCAACCCGGCTTCCACCAGGCCGAGTTGGACGGCGTCGAGGTCGAGCCCGAGGACGGCGGCCATGCCTCCGCCCGACGCGCGGCCCATGAGTTCGCCGCGCCGGGCGACGAGCCGTAGCCCGGTGGCGAAGTCGAAGACG
Source organism: Streptomyces sp. 4F14 (assembly GCF_048159485.1). NCBI lineage: Bacteria > Bacillati > Actinomycetota > Actinomycetes > Kitasatosporales > Streptomycetaceae > Streptomyces > Streptomyces sp. 4F14. The sequence goes on along the minus strand of NZ_JBLRVY010000001.1, from coordinate 174,559 downwards.
CCGGCGGCGAACAGGGCGGCGTACTCGCCGAGGCTGTGCCCGACGAGGAAGTCCGGCGGGACGGGGTCCTCTTTCGCGCGCCGGAGGTAGGTGAGCGCTTCGACGGCGTACAGCGCGGGCTGGGTGAACTCGGTGTGTTTCAGGCGTCCTTCGGGGTTGGTGAGGCACAGGTCGCGCAGGGAGTAGCCGAGGATGTCGTCGGCCTGGGCGACGAGGTCGGGGTAGTCGTCGAAGAGGTCGGCACCCATGCCCTTGACCTGGGAGCCCTGCCCCGGGAAGCCGAACACTTTCACTTTGCTACCGCCTTTCGCTGGGGCGCGGTCCCTCACGAGGGCCAACTGCCGGGTGTCACGGGTGAACGGGGTGAGCAGCGCCATCGACTCGGAGCCCGTGCCGGGGCGGGCGGCGAGGTTGGCGCGGACGAAGTTGTGGAGGGTGCCGGAGGGCCCGGCGTCGAGGTAGAGGTAGGGCCCCGATGCCTCCAGCTCCTCTACTGTCGCGGCGAATTCGATGGGATCGCGGGCTACCCGCCACAGGTGCGTGGCGCTGACCTCGGTGAGCGGACCGGCGGTGGCGCTGGAGACCAGCGGGATCCGGGGCGCCTTGAACTCGGCGTCCGCCCACACCGCGTCGAAGGCGTGCCGGGAGGGGTCCATCAGCCGGGAGTGGAAGGCGTGGGCCACCGGGATGCGCTGGTGGGCGATCTCGCGTGCGGTGAGCAGGGCTTCGGTGCGGTCCAGGGCGTGGAGGGGGCCGGAGACGACGTAGTGGGCGTCGTAGTTGTGGGCGGCCAGCTCCAGTTCCCGGTGCAGGCCGGGTTCTTGGCGGAACAGTGCCGGGTCCGTGAGGACGGCGAGCATGCCGCCGGGGTCGGATCCGGCCGCCGTGGCGGCCATGCCGACGAGTCGGCGCAGGCAGTCGCCGGGTTCGAGGACTCCGGCGAGGACGGCGGCCGTGAACTCGCCGAGGCTGGCGCCCAGGAGGAGGTCGGGGGTGACGCCGTACGCCATCAGGGTCTCGGCGAGGGCGAGTTCGACCATGACGATCGCCGGGTGGGTGACCGTCGTGTCGGTGAAGGGGTCGGAGACGCGGCGGGCGGGATCGTAGAGGCGGGTGAGGACGGACGTGTCGAGTTCGGCGTCGAGGCGGTGCAGGGTGCTCCTGAACACCGGTTCGTGGTCGTAGAGTTCGCGGCCCATCTGGTAGGTCTGCGAGCCCTGCCCGGAGAACATGAAGACGGTCCGCACGGTCATCGTCCCCCGTCCACGCCGGGGTGCCAGTGCCGCTCGCGGGCGAACGGGTACGTCGGGAGCGGCACCCGGCGGGGGCGCACGCCGGGCCACAGGCGCCGCCAGTCGAGGTCGCCGCCCGCCGTCCAGTGGTCGGCGAGGTCGGTCAACCGCCTTTCCTTGAGCCAGAGTTCGACGTTCTCCGGCGTCCCGGGAGCGGCCCAGGGATTCGCGACGAGGTGCTTCTCCAGCCCTCGCCGCAGCTCCTCCAGGTCCTCGACGACGATGGCGACCCGGCTCGCCATCGGGACGCGCCCGGTCTGGAGGGTGTGGGCCAACTCGGCGAGGGACGGGTCCTGTTCGCCGTCCAGGAAGGCGAGCAGCCGCTCGGCGGACTCCTTCAGCCGGTCGCCGTCCCGTGCCGACAACGGCACGATCTGCGGCCCCGGCAATGGCGGTTGGGCGTCCGGCGTGTACTCCTCCAGCACGATGTGGGCGTGCGACCCGGTGGCGCCGTAGGAGCTGATGCCCGCGCGGCGCGGGGCCCCCGGCTCCGGTTCGGGCCAGGGGCGTACGGCGTGCTGGAGCCGGAACGGGGTGCTGTCCAGGTCGAGGAGCGGGTTCGCGGTCTCGGAGTGCAGGGACGGCACGAGGGTGCGGTGGTGGAGCTGGAGGACCGCCTTGGTGAGGCCGGCGACGCCGCCCGCCGACTCGGCGTGTCCGATGTTGGACTTGACCGAGCCCAGCGCGCAGAACCCGGTGTCGTCGGTGTGCCTGCGGAACGCCCGTACCAGGCCCTGGAGTTCGATCGGGTCGCCGAGTTTCGTGCCGGTGCCGTGCGCCTCGACGCAGCCGATCGTGCGGGCGTCGACGCCCGCCTTGTCCAGGGCGTCGGAGACCACGGCTGCCTGGGCGACCGGGCTGGGTACGGTGACGCCGCTGCCCGCGCCGACGTGGCTGACGGCGGTCGAGCGGATCACGGCGTACACGTGGTCGCCGTCCCGCTCGGCCGCGTCCAGGGGCTTCAGGACGACGGCGCCGACGCCCTCGGAGGAGACCCAGCCGTCGGCGTCGGCGCCGAAGGAGCGGGAGCGGCCGGTGGTGGAGTGCATGTCGACCGCGCCGTACGTGTGGAACTTCGCCGGGTGCAGGGACAGGTTGACGCCGCCCGCGATGGCCACCTCGCTCTCGCCCCGGGCGAGGCTCTCGACGGCGAGGTGCACGGTCGTGAGGGAGGCTGAGCAGAGGGAGTCGACGGCCATGCTCGGGCCGTGGAAGTCGCAGAAGTACGAGACGCGGTTGGCGATCATGCCCTGGTTGAGGCTGACGGGGAGCCGCTTGCCGTCGACCGGTGCCGCCTGGGCGCCGATCAGGGCGTAGTCCTTGTGCATGGCCCCCACGAACACGCCCACCGCACGCCGCCGTTCGGGCCCTCGGGGTTCGACCAGGGTGGCCGGGGTGTAGCCCGCGTCCTCGATCGCCTCCCAGCAGGTCTGGAGGAACAGCCGCTCCTGCGGGTCGGTGATCTCGGCCTCGGCGCGGGGGATCCTGAAGAACTCCGCGTCGAACCGGTCGGCATCGGAGACGAACCCTCCCCACCGGGACGGGGTCTCCTGCGCACGCCACTCCCAACGGTCCGCCGGGATCTCGGTGACGGCGTCGTGGCCCTCAACGAGGTTGCGCCAGAAGGCGGTCACGTCGTCGGCGCCCGGGTAGCGCCCGGCGAGGCCGATCACGGCGACGGGGACGGGGACAGGAGCGGCGTCCCGGCGGTCAGCGGCGGCCTGCCTCGGTCGTACGGGGTCACTCACACCCGTCAGCGTGCGCTGTGCCAGCGCGGGCCGGGCCAACGCCGCCCGCCCACCCGGCGTACCGCTCCAACCCTCCAGCACCGCATGCGCGTTGGTCCCCCCGTCCGCGAAACAGCTCACGGCGGCGACGAGCGGCGCATCGGGCCAACTCCGCGTCTCCCGGGCGAACACGAACGGCGTGGCCGCCATGTCGAAGTGCTCCGGCGGCTCCTGCCCGGACAGGAACGGCACCAACTGCCGTTCCCGCAGCATCAGGACGACCTTGATGAGCCCGGCGACACCCTCCGCGCACTGCGGATGCCCGATGTTCGGCTTCACGGACCCGAGGCTGCACGCGGCCCGCGAGCCGTCCCGGTACACGGCCTGGATCGCCTTGAGTTCGACGAGGTCGTGGACGGCGGACCCGGCCGCGTTGGTCTCGATGTGCGTGACGTCCTCGGCCCGACGCCCGCTGCGCGCCAGCGCCTTGGCCATCACGGCCCGCTGCGCGACGGGATTCGGGGACGCGGGCCCCGCCGTACGCCCGTCGTTGTTGACGGCGATCCCCTTCAGCACCGCCTGCACCCGGTCCCCGTCGGCGAGTGCCCGCTCCAGCGGCTTCAGTACGACGACCCCGGCGCCCTCGGCGAGGACGGTGCCCCGCGCGCGCCGGTCGAAGGCGTGGAAGGCGGGTTCGGGGCTCAACACCCCGCGCTGGTCGAAGAGTCGGTGTCCCGCGTCGTCCGCGAGGAGGGTCACCCCGCCGACGACCGCCGCGTCCGCGTCGCCGTCCCGCAGCGCCTGCGCGGCGGAGTGCAGGGCGACCAGCGCGGAGGAACACGCGGTGTCGACGACGACGCTGGGGCCGCGCAGGTCGAAGAAGCGGGAGACGTTGGCGGCGAGGTAGTTCTGGCCGACGGCGACGATCGGGTTCCTGGTGCGGCTGAGCGTCTCGTCGTCGGGGAGGTGCCGGCTGCGGGCGCCGACGTACACGCCGATCTCCTGGCCCTTGACGTCGCCGGGCGCGTACCCGGCGTCCGCGAACGCGAACAGCGTCTCCTCCAGGAGGACCAGGGCCTGCGGGTCCATCGCCTCGGCGTCCTCGTCGGACAGCAGGAAGTACCCGGGATCGAACCCGTCCCGCGCGACGAGCCCGGCGACGAGACTCCCGTCACCGCCCCAACGCTCGGGCGGGACAGGGGAGATGGCCGAACGCCCTTCGCTCAGCAGCTTCCAGTAGGCGTCGAGGTCGGGGGCGCCGGGGAAACGGCCGGACATGCCGATGACGGCGATGTCGTGCGGGCGGGTGAATTCCCGTGCCGGGGAGGCCGGTTCAGCGGCGGGCCAGCCTTCGGAAGAAACCTCCTCGACAGGCCGGGCCCCCGCCAATCCAGCCTCGACAGGCCGGGCCTCCGCGACCTCAGCCTCGGCAGGACCCCCTTCCGAAGCCGCAGCCTCCGCCTCGGCCCCGCCAGCCCCGGCGTCAAAAGGGACCGCCTCACCCAGCGCCACCCCGAACGCCTCCGCGAACTCCCCGGGATGCTCCTCGGCCAGCCACCCCACGAACGCCTCGACCGACGGATGCTCGATGAACGCCGTCGGATCGACCTCGACCCCGAGCCGGCTCCCGACCTTCCGCAGCAACTGCACCATCACGATCGAGTCGGTCCCGAAGTCCTCGATCGGTACGTCCACGCCGAGTTGACCCGCGTCGAAGTGCAACTGCTCGGCGATCAGCCCGAGAAGCCAGGAGGCAGCGGCATCGACGGCGACATCGAACCCCTCTCCCACGCCCGCCTTCCTCACGCCGACGGCCGCCCTCGCCCCCTTCTTCCCAGCGCCCCCCTCACCCGCCCCCGCGTCGATCCGGCGCCGGGTCAACAACTCAGGGCTCCACTCCGCGTCCTGGATGACGGCGGGCAGCACGACAGGTCCGGCGCCACTCCGCAGCAGATGGTCCAGCAGGGCCGTCCCCTCGTCCTCGGTCACGCTCCCGAGGCCGGTACGGAGATAACCGGGCCCGGGACTCTCGTCCCCCATCCCGACGCCGCTCCACGACGGCCACTGCACGCTCAACAGCGGCAGCCCGTGCGGCCGGGCGGTGGCCAGATAGTCCTGGTAGGCGTTGGCCATCGCGTAGTCGCTCTGCCCGACGGCGGCGCTGGGTACGGCGGCGGCGACGGACGAGCAGACCGCGAAGAACCTCAACGCGTGCCCGGCGAAGACGTCCACCAGGGCGTCGAGCCCGGCGGTCTTCGGCTTCACCACGGACCGCACGGCGTCGCCCGGCTTGCCGACGAAGGCGAGGTTGTCCCGGTCGGCGACCCCGGCACAGTGGATGACACCGCCGATGACCCCCGACTCCCGCACGGTACGGGCCAGTTGCCCGGGCGCAGGCCCGTCCAGCGGCAACGACAGCACCCGCACCTCCGCGCCGGCCCGCTCCAGCCCGAGCAGCGCATCGAGCCTGGGGTCGTCACCGCGCCGGGCCTCCCACTCCGCCCGGTCGGGAAACTGACTCCGCCCCACGAGCACGAGCCGCCGAACTCCCCAGTGCCGCACGGCATACCGGGCGAAGGCGAGCCCCAGCCCACCGGTGCCACCGGTGATGAAGAGCGCCTCGTCGGGCCCGAACTTCCCGACGAAGGGAGGCAGTCCACCGGCAGAGGCACTCTCGCGCAGCACGCCCCGCTGCCGCTGCCCGGCACGGAAGCGAACCTCCGGCTCCTCACCGCTGTCACCGATTTCGGCGACGAGCTGCCGGACGGCGATCACGTCATCGTCCAGCGGGTCCAGATCGACGTGCCGGGAACGGATGTTGGCGTACTCGCTCTGGAGCATGCGATACAGCCCGGCCCGGTCGGCGCCGGCCAGGTTGACCTGGTCACCGCCTTCCAATCCCCGGGTGACACCGAGCAGGACGACGGGCTCGGCGGCGGAGGCGCGGGACACGAGGCGCTGGATCCAGGGCAGCCAGTCGTACGAACCCTGAGCGGCTGGTCGCGTATACGCGCAGCCGGTCAGGTCGACGCAGGCGCGGAAGCGGTCGGGGCGGGCTGAGAGGTCGGTGACGACCTCGGCGTCGGGCAGCTCACGGGCCAGGCGGTCGGCGAGGGCGAGGGTGTCGGCGGTGGCCAAGAGGGCGACCGGACCGGGGAGTTGACCACTCGGAAGGCCGACGACCGGCTCCCACGCCTTGGTGAGCAGCCGTGTGCCGAGCGGCGGCGTGTGCGCGGCGACGGGATGGTGTTCGTCCAGGTAGGCCGCCAGGTCACGGATGGTCGTGTACTCGAACAGCAGCGTCGGCGGCAGACTCTTGCCGAGTTCCCGCTCCAACGTGCCGACCAGCTCAAGCACGCTGACCGAGTCGATGCCCAACTCGTAGTAGCCGACAGTAGGTTCCAGCTCACCGGGGTCACGGTTCAACGCGTCCGCGATGAGGTGGCGTACGCGTTCCTCGGTGGCCGTCAGTGCGGTCCCGCCCGTCGGAGCGCTCGCGGCACGCGGAGTCCCGGAGCGGATCAACTTACTGGCCATGCCCCGCAGTTCGGCGAGCACACGCCCATCACCGCTCAGATACTCCACGGTCAACCGAGCGATCTCGTCCCGCCGGCTGACGGACGACCTCGACACCCGGGCCGTGCAGGCACCGTTGAGCGGCGCCACCGCCCGGAACGACTCCACGTACATCGGCAGGAAGAAAGCCTCCCCGGCCACGTCCGCCAACAGCGCCCCCGCAGCCACCGCGCCGCCGAGCATCAGCCCGGGATGAAAGAGATGCCCGCTGCTCGCGGCACCGGCCGGCGGAGTGAGTTCGGCGATCAACTGCTCACCGTCCCACCAGACTTGCCCCCCGGCACGAACGGCCCCGCTGTAGACCTGCCCGAGCCCGGCGTCACGGTCGTACACCGCGCCAAGGTCCTCGACCGTGGCCGACGGCGAGGGAACGGCGGGCCGCTGGAGCGCGGGGAACCGGACAGGCTCCGTCGCGACCAACTCGGCGGTGGCGTAGGGCTGCCCGTCCTGGCCGGTGATACGGATGGCCCAGCGGTCCGGGGTGACCTGTTCGCCGTCCAGGGCGATCCGGACGGGGGCGTCGGGGGTGACCGCCAGCGGGCGGACCGCCGTCAAGTCCCGTAGTTCCAGGGCGTCGTACGACAGCCCGTGCTTGCGGAACGCCTGGTGGACGAGGTCGATGTAGGCGAGGGCGGGGAGGAGGAGCTGTCCCGCCACGCGATGCCCGGCGATGACGGGGGTAGCTGAGGTGAGGGTGAACTCCTCGTGGACGGACAGCACTTCGTGCCCCCGCGCGCCCACGGCAGGCCCCGGCTCCACGACCGGCGCCTCGGCATCCCCGTACCAACACCGCACCCCGGCAAACGGATACCCCGGCAACTCGACCCGCGCCGGGACCACTTCGTACAGCACCCCCCAATCCACAACCTCACCGGCAACCCAAGCAGCGGCCAGGGCACGCGGGTCCGAGGCGACCGCCGAAGCACTCCGCGCGTTGCGCCGCACAACTCCGGTCCATACACCGGAGATCTCGGCGGCGCCGCCTGTGACGAACGCGTCGAGCCGTCCAAGGAGTTCCGCACGGTCCTCGTACGCCACGGCAACCCGATGGGCCATCGCCTCGCGCCCCACCTGGAGGGTGTACGCGAGGGACGCCGGGTCGGTGTCCTTGCCCTCGGTGCGCAGGAAGTCGGCCACCTCGCGGGCGTAAGTGGAGAGTTGGTCGGCGTCGCGGGCGGACAGAGTGCACACGTACGGAGTACTGCCCTTGGCGACCGCTGGGGGGTGAGCCGGCACGTACTCCTCCAGCAGAACATGAGCGTTGGAGCCGCCCGCACCGAACGCGCTCACCGCAGCCGTACGCGGCAGGGGACGACCGGAGGTGTCAGTGCGGGGCGCCCAATCGGTGAGGGCGCGTTGGACACGCAGGGGAGCCGACGCGAAGTCGATGTTGGGGTTGAGGGGGTCGGCGTGCAGGGAGGGCGCGAGCTGCCCGTGCCGGAACTGGAGCAGCACCTTCGCGACGGCGGCCATCCCGGCGGCCGACTCCGCATGCCCGATGTTGGACTTGACGGACCCGATCGGAATCTTCCGCCCACCGAGGTCCTGCCCGCCGAACGCCCTCAGCAGCCCGCTGACTTCGATGGGGTCACCGAGCGAGGTACCGGTGCCGTGGGCCTCGATGTAGTCGAGATCGGCGGCGCTCCACCCGGCACGCTCAAGCGCAGTGCCGATGAGATCGCCCTGAGCCCGGGCGTTGGGAACGCTGAACCCCTTACCCGCACCCCCGTGGTTGACGGCGGAAGCCTTGATGACGGCGAGGATCCGGTCCCCGTCCCGCTCGGCGTCCGACAGCCGTTTCAACAGCACGGCACCGGCCCCTTCGGCCGGCACATAACCGTCACCGTCCGCGCCGAAACTCCGGCAACGACCGTCCGAGGAAAGGAACCCGCCCCGGCTGAGCTGAAGGTATTTCAACGGATGGCTGGAGATATTGACACCCCCAGCGACAGCGGTGTCACAGTCCCCGGCCCGAATGGCCTGCGAGGCCAGATGAATGGCAGTGAGCGAGGACGAACACATGGTGTCGAGCCCGACGCTGGGCCCGTCGAGATCGAAGAAGTAGGAGACACGGTTCGCGACGGAAGCGTAAGAGGACGAGGTGGCGGCACCCTCACCGCGCAGCGCCTCTTCGACGCCGTAGAGCTGATAGTGCCCGTACATCATGCCGACGAACACACCGGTCCGGCTACCGGCCAGCGCGGAGCGAGTGATGCCGGCGTCCTCCAGGAGATGCCAGACCGTCTCCAGGAAAATCCGCTCCTGGGGGTCGATGTGCTCGGCCTCGACCTGGGACATACGGAAGAACAGGGGGTCGAACCGGTCGACATCGCGCAGGAATCCACCCCACTTGGAATAGGACTTACCAGAAGCGTCACGGTCGGCATCGAACCACCGGGAGTGATCCCAGCGCTCGGCAGGAATCTCCTCGACGGAGTCGACCCCTTCGCGAAGGTTCCGCCAGAACTCCCGCAGATCATCGGCCCCGGGGTACCGCCCGCTCACACCAATGACGGCAATGTCACCGTCGGAGCCTGCCACACCTCCACCACTCCGGACCGCTTCCGCCCCCGAGTCCACCTCACGCTCCTCACCAGCCTCCTCCACCGAACCCCCCACCAACTCCGCGACCTTCCCCCCATGTTCCTCGACGAAATACTCAGCCAACTCAGCCACGGTGAAGTACTCGAAGAACAAGGTCTTGGACAACTCCCCGAATACAGCCTCCAGTTCCCGAGTAAGACTCAACACCAACAGCGAATCGATCCCATACCGATCGAACTGCTCCTCCGGATCGATCTCCTCGACCGGCATCTTCAACTCACGGCCCAGCAATTCCCGCAAGAACCCTTCGGCAGCCTCCCGCAGCCCAGCCCCGTCCGGCAGCCCGCCGCCGCCCACCATCTCAGCCACCCCCCGCCGAGGCGCCGAATGCTCACTCTCCAACGCCCGCTGAATAGCCGCCGCATCCCCAGAGGCCAACAGCAACCGAGGTGCGGAACCCCCCAAAGCCCGCTCAAGCCCATCCAGCGCAGCCCCGGTGGCCAGCGGCCCGAACCCCAACTCCCGCCGCATAGCCTGCTGAGCGGCCGTATCCATCGTCATCCCGCCGTCCCGCCACAACGGCCAGTTGACGGAAAGACTCAACCCAACCCGCGCCCCCTGAGCCCGAAGTTCCTCACGCCGCAGCACAAAGTGGTCAAGATAGGCATTGGCGTACGCATAATCGGACTGCCCAACGCTGCTCAGAGCAGCGGCAGTAGAGGAGAACACGGCGAAATACGCGAGCTGCTCGTCCCAGGTCTCCTCATCCAGCCACCGCGCCCCCAACATCTTGGGCGCGAGAACGGCATCAGCCTCTTCCCTGTTCTTGCGCAGCACGAACCCGTCCCGCAGCACCCCTGCCGCGTGCAGCACACCCGCGACGCTCCCGGAGTGCTCACGAGCGGCCCGCACCAGCGCGGCGACATCCTCGCGCCGAGTGACATCGGCGGCGACATGCAGGATCCGAGCCCCCGTATCACCGAGCCGCGCAACACGCTCCACGACCTCGGCCGAAGGCTGGTGACGGGAGGCAAGCACGATGTCCGCCCCGTACGAGGCGAGCCGCTCGGTGAGATGCAGCCCGATCCCCCCGGTCCCCCCGGTGATGATGTGCGCACCCCTCGCCGCGAACGCCCCGGCCCCCGCAGCCGGAAGGCTCGCCGGCCGCCAGGCCCCGACCGACCGCCGCACACCGTCCGCCCGGACCTCGGCCGGACTCTCGGCACAGCCAAGTTCAGCGACGACGACCTCGACCGGATCGGCATGCGGGGGATGGGCCACCGCACTCATCCGCAGCCCCGGATACTCCCCCCGAACGGCCCGCGCCAGCCCACTGATCGCGGCCTGCTCGGCCTCGCCCTCGGGATGGACGTACAGATACCGCGCCTCCCCGCCACCCCGAGCGATCCACGCCCGGCAGACCGCGAGCGCCCCATGAAACCCGTCCCCGGCCAGCTGGACGATCGCGACGGGCCCGGCCAACTCCCCTGGTTCGAAGGCACCTTCGGGATCCACGGTGACGACCCGAGCCCCGGTCCGCTCCGCGAGCCGCGCCCCCAGCCCACGCCGCGCCCCATCGAGCAGCACCAGCGTCTTCGGCAGCGGCACAGCCGCGGGAGCACTCTCCCGCCAGTACGGCTCGAAGGCGACCAGCGGCTCGTCACCGCCCTTCGCGGTGGGCAGCACACGCAGCGTGAACCGCTCGATACGGGCGACGACCGCTCCCTCGTCGTCCGCCAGCAGAATGTCGAAGACCTTCACGCCGGGAGTCGAGCCGTCGTCGGTACGCCGGGCATGCGCGAGGCAGGTGTCCGGCAGCCGCTCGACCAGCACCTCAACTACCCCGACGGAGTACGGCAGATGAGCGGGCGCCGCCGGGCCGTCGTCACCCGTGGCGATGCTGCCGGCCGTCTGAAGGGCGGCATCCATCAATGCGGGATGGAACCGATATCCGCCTCCCCGCAGGTGAGTTGGCGTGACAAGCCGCGCCAGGGCCTCACGGTCACCGCTGGCGAGCCACTCGACGGCCTGGAACGAGGGCCCGTAGTGGAAACCGGTCGCGTCAACCCGCGCGTAGTACTCGGCCCCGGTGGACCGCACAGGACAACGCCCCTCGACAGCACCGAGATCCACCTTCGGCCGCTCACCCCGCGCACCGGACACGACCGTGCCGGTGGCGTGCGCCCGCCCGCTCCCGGTGTGGATCTCGAAGCCGGTACGCCCCACCTGCCGATCGAGCTTGATCCGTACGGTGACGTCACCCGCCCCGGTACGGACGGGCGCGGCCCAGGTCACGTCCTCGACCCGATGGACCGACTCCCCGTCACCCCGGGTCAGTTCATCGGCGGCGCGGGCCATCTCCAGCAGTACGACACCGGGCAGGATCGGCGTCCCGTCGGCAAGGTGGTCCCGGAGGTAGAACTCGCCGCCGGTGAGCCGCTTGGCGCACTCGCCGGGTGCGATGGTGTCCAGCAGCGGATGAGCGGCCACCGCGCTGTCCACCCAGTGCCGAGCGCGGTCGAACACGTACGTGGGAATGCGCACCCGACGCGCCTGCCCACCGAGCCCCCGCCAGTCGAACTCCTCGCCCTCCACCCAGAGTTCGGCCAGCGCTGCGAGGTCACGGTCGGCGACGAGGGAGTCCAGGTAACGCCGCCAGGACGCGGTCTGCGCACGCCCCTTCCCGGCCCGCCCCCTGCGGGCCACCCGCTCCCCGGCCACGAAGGCATCGAGCACCCCGAGCGCCCCCGCCCGGTCATCGGCGACGAACGCGAGCCGCTGGGGCATGGGTTCACGGCCGACCCGAAGCGTGTGGGCGACGTCGGCCAGCGCGGTCCGCCCTTCACGGAGGTGCGCGGCAAGCCGCACGGCGTACGCGGTCAGGGCGGTCTCACTGCGCGCGGAGAGCGCGAACAGCACGGGCCCGTGATCGTCGGCCGGCACGGCCGTGGCGGCAGCGAACGGCGGCTCCTCCAGCACCAGATGCGCCCCCGCCCCACCGAACCCGAACGAACTGAGCCCCGCCCGCCGGGGCAGCGCCCCCGTCCGCTCCCACGGCGAAGGCTCCGTGACGATCCGGAACGGCCCCCCGTCGAGTTCGAGGTAGCGGTTCTCCTCGACGACGTGCAGGCTCGCCGGAATCACCGCGTGCCGCATCGCGAGGACCACCTTGAACAGCCCCGCCATCCCGGCGGCGCCCTCCAGATGCCCCACGTTGCTCTTGACCGACCCGAGCCCGACCGTCGGCGCGGACGGCAGGGCCTGCCCGGCGTCCTCGTACAACTGCCGGAAGGCGGTACGCAGTCCGGTCACCTCGATCGGATCGCCGAGCGCGGTCCCGGTGCCGTGCGCCTCGATGTAGCCGACGGCGGCCGGGTCGGTGCCGGCGATGCGGTGGGCGCGGGCGATGACCTCGGCCTGGGCGTCGGGGCTGGGCGCGGTGAGGGAGTTGGTGCGGCCGCCGTGGTTGACGGCGGAGCCCCGGATCACCGCGTGCACGGGGTCGCCGTCGCGCTCGGCGGCGTCAAGTCCCTTGAGGACGACGGCTCCTACGCCTTCGCCGCGTACGTATCCGTTGGCGCGGCTGTCGAACGCCTTGCAGCGGCCGTCCTCGCTGAGCATCTCGTTCTTGCTGAGGGCGACGTACAGGGAGGGGTCGAGGATGAGGCTGACGCCGCCCGCGATGGCGAGGTCGCAGGAGCCGTCGCGCAGTGCGGAGACCGCCTGGTGGATCGCGGTGAGGGAGCTGGAGCAGGCGGTGTCGACGGCGACGCTGGGGCCGCGCAGGTCGAGGAGGTAGGAGACCCGGTTGGGGATGATGGACAGGGCGGCGCCGGTGATGGTGTGGCCGTCGGTCTCCTGTCCCGCGGTGCGCTGGACCTCCAGGTAGTCGGAGTTGGTGACGCCGAGGAAGACGCCGACGCGGCGCCCGGCGAGTTCGGAGGGCCGGATCGCGGCGTCCTCCAGCGCCGTCCACACCGTTTCGAGGACCAGCCGCTGCTGGGGGTCCATGAGCCTGGCCTCGCGCGGCGAGATCCCGAAGAACTTGGCGTCGAAGCGGTCGACGTCCGGCACGAACCCGCCCCACCGGGAGCGGGAGCCCTCGGCCGCACGCCAGTCCCACCGGTCGGCGGGGATCTCCTGGATCAAGTCGTCGCCGTCGGCGAGGTGTTGCCAGAAGGCGTCCAGGTCAGAGGATTGCGGGAGCCGCCCGGCCATGCCGACGACGGCGATACCGGTGCCGCTCCCGGACCCGACGGCCTCGACGGGGACAGCCTGAGCGGCCGAGGTCCCAGCGCCGAAGCGCGCTCGCAACTCCGGGTGCGCGTGCAGGAGATGGCCCGCCATGCCGGTCACGGTCGGGTACTGGTAGAAGGCGGTCGGGAAGACCTCCACGCCGAGCACCTTGCCGATCCGGGTGCTGAGCGTCGTGAACCCGACGGAGTTCAGCCCGAGTTCACCGAGCGGGCGGTCCTTGGGGACCCGGTCCTCGGCGACCTCGGCGACCTCGGCGACAAGGCGGGTCAGTTCGTCGACGAGGGGGCTTTGCGGTACGACGACGGCTCGCGCAGTGCTCAACTCGCCGTACGTGGACCGTAGTTCGTCGAGGGGTGCCGTCCCGAGCCGTACCCGGTCGGTCTTGGCGTTGAGGGTCTGCGGGAACTCCCGCAGCGGGACCAGCACATCGGGGACCATGTACTCGGGCAGCCAGGCGCCCAGCGGCGCGGGATCGACCGGCTCCCCGGTCCCGGTGTAGAAGCCGCGCAGCATCACCCCGTTGCCCCCGGCAGCGGTGGCCGGTACGACGACGGCCTCGGTGACCCCGGCGAGCCTGCGCATCGCGGCCTCGACCTCGCCGGTCTCGACGCGGTACCCGCGCACCTTGACCTGCGTGTCCGCGCGGCCCAGGTATGCGAGGGTGCCGTCGGGCAGGGCGCGGACGAGGTCGCCGGTGCGGTACAGGCGCGGGGAGAGTTCGGGGGCGACGGGGTTGGGGACGAAGCGTTCGGCGGTGAGGTCGGGCCGGTTGACGTACCCCGTCGCCAACCCGTCGCCGCCGATGTGGAGTTCGCCGGGGACGCCGGGCGGGACCTGCTGGCCGTGTGCGTCGAGGACGAGGAGCTGGGTGTTGGCGACGGCACGGCCGAGGGTGACGCGGCTGCCGGGGGTGAGGCGGGCGACGGCGGACCAGATGGTGGTCTCCGTGGGCCCGTAGAGGTTCCAGGCGGCGCGGGTGCGCTCGACCAGGGCGTCGGCGGTGTCCTGGTCGAGCGCCTCTCCCCCGCACAGCGCGGTGAGCGACCGGTCGCCGGCCCACCCCGTGGCGAGGAGCATCTTCCATGTGCTGGGCGTCGCCTGCATGACGGTCGCGCCGCAACTCTCCAGGTGGCGCCGGAGTCTGACGCCGTCCTTGGCGACGTCGGCGGGCGCGATCTCGACCCGCCCGCCCGTGATCAGCGGCAGGTACAGCTCCAGCGCCGCGATGTCGAAGCACACGGTCGTCAGCGCGAGCAGCGTGTCGTCCTGCCCGAACCCGGGCTCGTCCCGCATCGAGACGAGGAAGTTGACGAGCGCCCGGTGCGGGACGGCGACTCCCTTGGGGCGCCCGGTGGATCCGGACGTGTAGATGACGTACGCCGTGTCGTCGGGCCCGGCGGCCGGCCCCGAGAAGCTGGTCTGCCCGGTGAGCCGGTCGAGCCGCAGCCTCGGTACGGCGATCCCGCCGAGCGCGTCCTCCGCTGTGCCGGTGGTGAGGACGAGGTGGAGTCCGGCGTCCTCGGCCATGTAACTCAGCCGGTCCACGGGGAAGGTGGGGTCGAGGGGGACGTAGCTCCCGCCCGCCTTGAGGACGGCGAGCAGCGCGACGGGCAGGTGTCCGCGCTCGACGAGGACTCCGACGGCACGGCCGGGCCGTACCCCCTCGGCCCTCAGGTGCCCGGCCAACCAGTCGATCTTCTCGGTGAGTTGACGGTACGTCAGTGTCTCGCCGCCACTCGTGACGGCAAGGGCGTCGGGGCGGCGGGCGGCCTGCTCGTCGACGAGGTCGGGGAGGGTCCGCTCGCGGGGGTAGGCGCGTCGGGCCTGCTCCCACTGCCGCTCGACCTGCCGCCGTTCGTCGCCGGTCAGCAGGGGCAACCGGCCGACGGGGCGGGCGGGTTCGGTGAGCGCGGACCTCAGCAGGGCGAGGAAGTGCTCGCCGAGGCGGCGCACGGTGTCCTCGTCGAAGAGGTCGGGGTCGTACTTGAGGGTGTAGGCGCAGTCGGCGGCGCCCTCGACGATCTCCAGGGTGACGTCGAACTCGCCTTCCTGGTGCACCCCGTGGAACACCTCGCGCACGGGGCCGCTCTCGCCGGGCTCCACCCAGTTCTGGAAGTAGAACGCGGTCCGGAACAGGTCGGCGGTGTCGGTGCGGCCCGCCTGCCGCAGCGCCTCGGTGAGGGAGATCAGCGGCAGGTGGGCGTGTTCCAGGGCCTCCAGGACCGTCCGGTGCAGCTGCCCGGCGAGCGCACCGAAGTCCTTGTCCGGGTCCACGTCGGCCTGGAGGACCACCATGTTCATGAAGTAGCCGAGGGTGTCCTCGAACCGTGCGGACGGGCGTCCGGCGGCCGGGGTGCCGACGCGGATGCCGCGCTGCTGGGTGTAGCGCTGGAGCAGGGTGGCGTAGCCGGAGAGCAGGACCGCGAACAGGGAGGTCCGCTGCTCGGCGGCGAACCGCCGGGCCAGGGCGACCAGTTCGGCGTCCATCCGGCCCTCGACGGCGGCGCCCCGGTAGCCGGGGACCTGCGGTCGGGGCCGGTCGTAGGGCAGGGCGAGGGGCTGTGTGCCGGCGTCGAGGCGGCGCAGCCAGTAGGCGCGGAGGCGGTCGCCCTCGGGGCTCGCGAGGAGGTCGCGCTGCCAGGCGGTGAAGTCCGCGAAGGTCGCCTCGACGGGGGCGGTGCTGGGCCTGCGTCCGGCGACGGATTCCCGGTAGCCGGTGGTGAGTTCGCGCAGGAACGCGGCGATGGAGACGCCGTCGAACACGATGTGGTGGAAGGCCAGGAGCAGCACCTGACCGCCGTCGCCCTGGGTGAAGAGGGTGACGCGCAGGAGGGGGCCGTGGGCCAGGTCGAAGGGGCGGCGGGCCTCCTCGCGGACACGGGCGCGGACGGCCTGCTCGTCGGTGACGGCCAAGTAGCGGTGCTGGAAGTGGAGTTCCTGCCACGCCGCGACCGTGCGGACGGGGCCGTCGTCGGTGGTGCGGATCGTGGAGCGGAGGCTGTCGTGCCGGTCCAGGATGCTCTGGAGGGCGAGGCGGAGGGCGCCGACGTCGGTGCCGGGGTCGAGACGGAAGGCGAGGGGGAGGTTGTAGGCGTAGGTGCCGGGGTTCATCTGCTCGATGACCCACAGGGCGCGCTGGCCTTCGGAGAGGGGGTGGTCGGTGGAGGGTCCGTCGGTGACGAGGATCGGGGGGAGCGTCCTGGCGGGGCCGGCAGCTTGGGGAGCTTTCCCAAGAACGCCTTCGACGGGCCCTGTTGAGTCCCCTCCCCCTCCCTCCGGCGCTCCCGAAACCCCGGAGCCCTCTGAACCCAGCGTCCCCGACTCCGCGTAATACTCCGCCAGTTCCCGCAACGTCGGATGGTCGTAGAAGTCCCCCAGCGACACGGTCACGCCGAACTCGTCCGCGATCCCGGCGACGATCTTCATCCCGGTGAGCGAGTCGAACCCGTAGGACGCGAGGGGCCGTTCGGGGTCCACGTCCTCGTCGAGCTTCAGGCATCGCGCGACGATGGCGGCGAGCCGGTTCTGGAGTCGCCCGGACGGCGCCGCACTTACCGGCGCCTCGGCGACGGTCTCGGCAACTCCCCCGTCCTGAACGGCGATCGGCCGCAGCCCGTCGCTCTCCCCGATGACGACGTGCTGCCCCCGCGCCCGCCCGTCCGCGCCGGTCCCCCCGGTGACGGTCACATCCCCGAACCCCTGCTCCCGCAGCAGCCTGCGCCACGTGTCGGGGTGCACCAACGGCGAGTCCGGCAGCCGGAGTTCACCGTCGTCGAAGAGCCACCACCCGTCCAGCACCCCGCCCACGACGGTGGTGGAGTCGCGCACCTCGGTCAGCTCGTTGAGGACGAGCCACCCCCCGGCTCGCAGCAGGTCCTTGGCCTTGCCCAGCGTCGACCGCAGGTCGGCCGTCGCGTGCACGACGTTGGTGGCGAGGACCAGGTCGTAGGTACCGGGCTCGAACCCCTGCTCCGTGTGCCCCCGTTCGAGGTCGAGGACCCGGAAGTTGAGGAAGCCGGGGGCGTCGTACTCAGGGCGCAGCCGCGCTTCGGCGTGGTCCAGGAAGTGCTGGGAGATGTCGGTGAACCAGTACGACACCCGGTCGGCGTACGGCGCGAGGACCGGCAGTACGGAGTCCGTCGTCGCCCCGGTGCCGGCGCCGAACTCGACGATCCGCAGCCGCTCTCCGGGGGCGAGGCGGGCGATCCGGTGTTCCAGGTGGACGCCGACGGCGTCGCGGACCAGCTCGTTGAAGGAGTCGGTCAGCGGGTTGGCCTTGTAGAAGTCGGCGACGAGCGCCATCGAGGAGCCCGGGAACATGATCTCGGTGGCGCGGATCTCGCCGCGCAGGATCTCGGCGTACCGGCGCAGGAAAAGCCGCGTGAGGGTGACCGTGGGCGCGAGGTCGGGGTGGTCGGCGGCGATCCGGTCGAACTCCGGTTCCAGCGCGTCGGAGGAGTGGGCCCCGGCCGGCCTCGCGGTGTCCGGGAGCCGTACGCGTCCGGCGTCGAACTCGACGTACCCGTTGCTCTCCAGGATGTTGAGGAGTGCCTCGTACAGCCGCCGGAACTTGGGCAACACACCGAGGCGGTCGGCGAGTTGGCCGCGGTCGTGGCTCTCGCCCGGCGTGGTGAGCACGCCCATGCCCTGGAGAACGCCGAGGACGGCGGGGCGGCAGACCTCGGTGAGGCGTTCGTACCCGGAGATGACGCTGAGGACGCCGGGTGTGTCGTCGGTGCGCGGGCTCAGCAGGCGGGCGGCGGCCGTGCGCAGGGTGGGCGGGGCGTCGGTCCGGGACTGCCGGGCGGGCGGGACCGTGGCGGCGCCCAGCGCGGTGAGCGCGGTGGTGTCCGCGTTGATCGGCAGCACCTGCGGGAGCCGGCCGCCGAGGGTGCGGGCGATGGCGGACAGGCCGTCGGCGACGGTGAGTTCACCGATGCCGAGCCCGTGGAACATCTCGCGCAGTCCGGGGCGGGCGCCGGAGCCGACCGGGCCCCAGTAGCCCCAGTCGATGACGCGGACGGGGTAGGGGCGCCGGTGGTCGAGGTGGAGCGCGTAGGCGTCCTGGACGGCTCCGGCGCAACTGTAGGTGCCGTTCCCTGCGGTGCCGACGAGGGCGCCGACGGACGAGAAGAACACCATGAAGTCGAGGGGTTCGGCGCCGAACGCCCGGTCCGTGGCCACGCTTCCCTCGGTCTTCACCGCGAGTGCCGCCGTGAACGTGTCCTCGTCGAGCGCGGCCAGCGGGCCGGGGTCGAAGGTCATCGCCGCGTGCACGACGCCGTGGATCGCCCCGAACCTCGTCTTCACCTCCCGCGCGGCCCTGGTCAGCGCCTCGGTGTCCCGGCAGTCGGCGCGCAGGTGCAGCACCTCGCCGCCGAGTTCCCTTGCCCGGTCCGCACAGGCTTGCTGCTCCGGGCCGAGCGCGCTGCGGCTGATCCAGACGACCTTCGCGCGGTGCCGCTCGGCGAGGTGCAGGGTCAACTCCTGCCCGATGCCGCCGGTTCCGCCGACGATGACGTACACACCGCGCTCGCGGTACGGCGTCTCCTGCGGCTCCGGCAGCTCGACGGGCTGCAACGCGGGGACGTACCGCGCGCCGTGCCGCAGCAGCACCGTCCGGCCGGTGGAGTCGCAGGGTTCGTCCAGTACGCCGGCCAGTACGTGTTCCTGGGGGGACTCGCCGTGCGCGAAGTCCAGGCAGACGGCCCGGATTTCGGGGCGCTCCTTGACCAACACCCGGGTGAGGCCGTGGAGTCCGGCGGCGAAGGGGTTGGTGACGGGGTCGCCGAAGGCGGCGGAGGCGTCGTTGGTGACGACCTTGAGGTGGAGGCGGGTTCCCTGGGGGGCGAGGTGGCGGACCGCCTTGAACAGGGCGAGTACACCTCGCCGGTGACTGGCCGTCAGGTCGCCCGGGTTGATGCCGCCGAGGTGGTAGACGCGGTCGACGCGGCCGGCCTCGGTGAGGGCGCGGTCGAGGTCGTCGCGGTCGAGGTCGACGAGGCGGGTGTCGTCGGCGCGGTGGTGGTGGGCTATGCCGGTGGCGAGGGGGGCGGCGTCGGGGGTGGTGAGGATGAGGACTCTCTGCGGGGTGGCGGGGTCGGGGGTGGCCGTGGGGCGGGGTTCGGGGAGCCAGGTGGGGCGGTAGCAGGACATGGGCGAGGCGGGGGTGACGCCTGTCCGCGCCACGGCAGTCACGGACGCCACAGGCCCAACACCGCTCTGCACCAACGCCGTTGCGGAGCCGACGCCTCCCTGCATCAACGCCGTCGCGGACCCTGTGCCCCCCTGAATCAGCGCCGTCGCGGCGGGGCGCGGCAGCCAGTACCGCTTGCGGGCGAAGGGGTAGGTCGGCAGCTCCACCCGACGGCCACCGGTCTCGGCCCAGTCGACTCCGACGCCTCGCACCCAGTGTTCGGCGACCGTACGCAAGTCGCCGTCGTCCAGGGCGCGTCGCAGACCGGCGTCCGCCGCGAGGCGTTGCGCCGGGGCGATGCCGGTCAGTACCCCGGCGGTCGGTTCGCCGGCGGCGTACGCGTGGAGCAGTGCACGTGCCTCGGTCAAGTCCCGGGCAGGGAAGGCGAGTCGGGCGGGCAGTTCCTCGCGGCCGGCCTGAAGGGTGTGCGCGAGGTCGGCGAGGCTGAGGGCCGGCGCGAGGTCGGCGGCCGGTGCCGGGGCGAGGTCGCGCAGGGTCGTCGCGCCTGTCAGATGCAGCCCGCCCCGCCCGAACTCCGCGTCGAGCTTCTCGGCCAGCCGGGTCAACTCGGCCGCACCGCACCCGTATTCGTGGAGCGGGACGAGGGGGTCGAGGTCGGCGGCCTCCACGCCCAGGACCTCGGCGGCGAGCCGGAGGCAGGTCGCTTCGACGACCCCAGCGCCGCACTCGGCACTCCCGTCATCGGCGCCCCCAGCACTCCCCTCAAGGAAGCCCGCCAGACGTCCGGCATACACGCGGAGGCGTTCCTCGTCCCGGGCGGACAGCACGACGAGGTGCGGGCCAGCAGCGGCCTGAGTCCGAGCGGCCCCGTCGCTCTCCTCGACGTACTCCTCGACGACGAGATGCGCGTTGGCCCCACCCCCGCCGAAGGAACTCACCGCCCCCCGCCGAGGCAGCTCCACCCGCCGCCCGTCCGTGTGAACGGCAACTGCCCGCTCCCACCGCACAACTTCCTGCGGAACAAAGAACGGCGTACCCGCGAGGTCGATGTCCGGATTCAACTCACCGGAGTGCAGGGACGGCGCGATGGTCCCGTGCCGAAGCTGCATCAGCATCTTCGTGAGCCCCGCGACCCCCGCGGCGGACTCCAGATGCCCGATGTTGGACTTGACCGAGCCGACGGCGCAGCGCTCGACGCCCCGCACCAGGCTGTCGTCGAGGTGTTCCGCGAACGCCTCCCGCAGCCCGGCGATCTCGATGGGATCGCCGAGGGGTGTGCCGGTGCCGTGGGCCTCGACGCAGCCGATGGTGCGCGGGTCGATCGCGGCCCTGCGCAGGCTCGCGCGGATCACCTCGGCCTGGGCATGGGGGCTGGGGACGGTGTAACCCCCGGTCTTGCCGCCGGAGTTGACGGCGGAGGAGCGGATGACGCCGTGGATGCGGTCGCCGTCGGCGACGGCCTGTGCGAGGGGTTTGAGGATGACGGCGCCGACGCCTTCCCCGTCGACGAACCCGTCGGCGCCCTTGCCGAAGGCGCGGACCTGGTCGCCGGGTGAGGTCATGCCGTTGTCGGCGAGGGTGCGCAGGTGCGACTCGTGGAGGATCAGGTTGACGCCGCCCGCGACGGCGACCCGGCACTCGCCGGAGCGCAGGCTCTCGCAGGCGAGGTGGATCGCGGTGAGGGAGGCGGAGCAGGCGGTGTTGACGGTGAGGCTGGGGCCGCGGAAGTCGAGGACGTAGGAGACGCGGTTGGCGATCGACCAGTGGCTGGAGCGGGCCGCGTTGGGGGCGCCGAGGGCGGTGGCCTCGCCGCCCATCCACTCGTAGTCGCTGTTCATGACCCCGGCGAAGACGCCGACGGGGTTGGTCTCGCGCGCGAGGCGGCGGGGCGGGAGTCCGGCGTCCTCCAGGGCGGCCCAGACGGTCTCCAGGAAGACGCGTTCCTGGGGGTCGATGCTGTCGGCGTCGACGGGGGCGATGCCGAAGAAGAGGGGGTCGAAGGCGTCGGCGTCGTCGATGAGTCCGGCCCAGCGGCGGGTCTCCGGCCGGCCGCCGTCGCTGCGGTCGGCCGGGAATTCGCCGACGCAGTGCTCGCCGTCGCGTGTGCGGGCCCACAGTTCGCCGGGGTTCTCGGCGCGGGGGTAGCGGCCGGCGAGCCCGATCACGGCGATGCCGGTGAGGGCTTCGGTCGTCCGGGGCCCTTCGTCCGTTCGTGTGGTGTCCTTCGTCCGCGTCTCCCGCAGGAGCCGCAGCAGTGCCGCGCGCTTGTCGTCCATGTCCGTGCCCCTGCCTGCCGTCCCGGGCCGTCCGCCGGCCGCGCCTTCTGTCGTCGTCATTCCGTCACCTCGGACCTGGACATCGGACCTCTCCTGCGTGCCTCTCTGGTGGGTGCCGTGTGCACACGGCGGCTCTCCGGGGTGTCAGGAGAACCCCGGAGAGTCCAGAACTTCGATGAATCGACCGGATTGCGAATTAGCCGTGGCTCGGGAGTGAAAGAGTCGACTAGGGATTTCCGTAGTCCCGCGCCGCAAAACTGGGGATTTCCGTAGTCCAGGGCACAGGACGGACTCTTGACACGCCCTCCCTGTGACCCAGGTCATGATCGATAAATATGCCGTCCCCGGGTCCGGCACTGTTCAGGATTTTCGGACTGTGAGTCGCAACACCATTCACGAATGGCGAGCGGGGTGCCGCTTCGCGCAAACCACTCCCCCTCGAAGATCGAATACTCCCCATGAGCTACCCCGGGCCCCTGCGCCCCGGCGTCCACCATCACCGCCGGATCCAGCCGGTGTCACCACCTGAGCAGGTAGGTTTGGCTCACGGGGTGGTTCGACAGCTACTCAACCGGGTAGGGGCGCACGGGAGTTGGCGGCCGGGGCGGCGTCAACCGGTGACCCGTGTCACCCCATGCCGCCTCGACCGCCGTTTCCATCCATTCACGGAGTTTTCGCTTCCGACGTGTAACGGATGCACCAAGAAAGCGTGTTAATGTTCAACGGATCGCGTTAACCTTCAAGAACTCCCCCCGCACCCTTTTGAAGGATCGTCAACTTCCACGGTACTCCGCACACCCGCCGCACGATCCGTCAATTCCTCAGGTACGGGACCCACCTTCGTTCGATATCCTCCCCTCCCGGACATGAACTACGTGAGGTCACGTGTCACACAGCCCCTTGCGCGGCCGATCACCGGAAATGAGCCTCATACTCCAGACAATCGCCGAAGCGGAGTCCAGCCGCGGCGGCGTGATACTCGTCTCAGGAGACGAAGGTTTCGGGAAATCGCGCCTCGTCCACGAGGTCGGCCGCATCGCCGAGGAGCGTGCGTTCCACCTCGTCCACGCCGGCGACGGGACCTTCCCGCCGCGCACCGACGACCGCCCCACCCTGACCGTCCTCGACGACCTGCACACCCAGACCGACCAGACCCTGCTGCGCCGCCTCACCGCCGACCTGGCCTCGCTGCGCCACCGCCCGCATCTGTGGCTCCTGACCCTGCGCGACCAGGCGTGCAGCCTCGACGTGCACCGTTTCGTCCGGGCCCTCGACGACTGGGGGTGCACGCGCCTGACCCTGGGCCGGCTCTCCCCCGACGCGGTGCAGGAACTCCTCACCGACATCCTGGGCGCCGTCCCCGACGCCTCCGTGACGGCGCTGGCCGCGGAGGCGGCGGGCCACCCGCTGCTGACGACGGCGCTGGCGACCGGGCTGCGCGAGGACGGCCAGGTCCGTGTCGTGGGCCGGCAGGCCGCCCTGACCTGCACAGCCGTGCCCAGGCGCCTGCGCTCCACCGTCACCTGCCTGCTCAGGGAGCAGGGCGAACAGGTGCGGGAGATGCTCAGGACGGCGGCCGTCCTGGGCCCGGAGTTCAGCCTCGGCGAACTCTCCGCGGTCCTCGCCGACGTCCCCGCCGTGAACCTGGCCGCCCTCGTCCAGCGGGCCGTGGACGCCGGGTTGCTCGACTGCCACGACGACGGCCGGCTCGCCTTCCGCAACGAACTCCTGCGCAGGACCGTCGTGGACGGCACCGCGCCCGGTGTCCGCCAGATCCTCATCGACGCCGTGTCCGCGACCGACACCGCCACCGCGCCGGACCCGCCCCGCGAGGAGAGCGCGGCGATCCTTTACGCGCGCGCCGTCTCGTTCCTCGACGAGGGCCGCACCGAACAGGCGCGGGAGGTGGCGATCGCCCTGTTCCACAACCGTGCGGCGGTCGAGGACTCCTCGGGGCAGGCGTTCGCGCTGACGATCCGGTCCGCCTGCGCCCGTCTCGACGGCCTCCCGGCTCAGGCGCTGCGGCTGAGCCGGGAGGCCGCCTCGGTCGTCCCGCCCGGCAAGGCCGATTTCATGGACGAGCTGGTCACCAACTCGGTCGCGCTGGAACTCTCCCTGCTGGGCGAGCCCGCCGAGGCCGAGCGGCTGCTGCGCAAGGCGGAGTGCTGGGCGGAGCCGTCCGGTCCGCCGCCCTCGGGACTCGCGCTCACGGCGGTCGCCGCCCGGCTGCTGAGCCTGAAGGGCGATCACCAGCGGGCCGCCCGGTGGATCGAGTCCTCGATGGGCGAGGTCCGCAAGCCGGACGGCACACTGCTGCCGCTGGCGACGACGGTCCAGGCGCTCGCCGCCCTGCGGGAGGGCGAGCTGCGCGAAGCGGAGAAGCTGATGGCCCGCCGGCACCAGGAGCCGCTGGCCGCGCATCGCGTGTTCTGCGCCCAGCCGGAGTGGGTCGCCCTCCAGATCGCGGCGGAGCGGCACGGCGCCGCGCGCGCCGTGGAGCTGCTGGGCCATCAGTACGCCGGTCTGGTCACCGGGCCGCTGCTGTTCACGGAGGAGCCGGGGGCCGCCGCCTGGCTGGTGCGCACCGCGCTCGCCGGGCACGCCCCGCACCTGGCCGAGCAGGTGGTCCGTACGGTCCGTACGCTCGCGCACGACAACGCGGACTACGCCCCGCTGAACGTGTCGGCGCTGCACGCCGCCGGTCTGCTCCATCACGACGAGGGCGCTCTCGCGCGCGCCCGCCGGGAGCACCGCTGTTCCTGGGCCGCCGCGGGGGCCGCGGAGGATCTGGGCATCCTGCTGCTGGGCCGGGGCACCGGCGACAGCGCCGCGCTGCGGCAGTTCGTCGCGGCGCGGGAGCTGTACGAGGAGGCCGGGGCGCTGCGGGACGCGGCCCGGATGGCGGCGCGTCTCGGGTCGGCCACGGCGTCCTCAGCGCGGCCCGCGGAAAACCGACCGGTCGGTCCGGAACAGGGGCTGACCCACTCCGAGCGGGCGGTCGCCGAACTGGTCGTGCTGGGCATGACCAACCGGCAGGTCGCCGGGAAGCTGCACCTGTCCTCGTACACGGTCAACTACCACCTGCGGAACATCTTCCGGAAGTTCGGCATCAAGTCCCGGGTGGAGCTGGCGCGTTGCTACCAGGCGGGCGCCTCGGCCACGGCGCTGCCCCGGGGCGGCCGCCCCGAACTGGCGCTGCGCCACAGCGCCCGGCCCGCGTAGTACGTCCCTCCCCGCAGTACACCCCTCCCCGCACGGAAACAGGTGACGGTCATGCCCGCGAAGCCCCCCGCCGACGTCCCCCCTCTGAGCCGGGCGGCCCGTCTCGTCGCGGAACTGTCCGCGCGCGACCCGCAGTACCGGGCCGCGATGCCGCTCCCCTCGGTGCGCGAGGCGGTCCGCGAGGCCGCGCGCGACCAGGTGCTGTCGCGGACGGTGGCGACGGTCATGGAGGGGTACGCCGACCGCCCGGCCCTCGCGCGGCGCGCGACGACGCCCGTCACGGACCGGGTCACCGGGCGGACGTCGCTGCGGCTGCTGCCGGAGTTCACGACCGTCACCTACGGCGAACTGTGGGCGCGGGCCGGGGCGCTCGCGGCCGAGTGGGCGGCGCACCCCGGACTGCCGCTGGCGCCCGGGGACTTCGTGGCGGTCTACGGCTTCACCAGCGGCGACCACGTCACCGTCGACCTGGCGTGCCTGCGGCACGGGGCGGTGTCCGTGCCGCTCCAGACCGGGGCACCGCTCGGCCAACTCGCCCCGATCCTCGCGGAGACCCGGCCGAAGGTGCTCGCGACCAGTCTCGAACTCCTCGACCGGGCCGTGGAGTTGGCACTGTCCGCCGAAGTGGCCCCGCGGCTGGTCGTGTTCGACCTGCACCCCGAGGCCGACGCGGAGCGCGAGGCGTTCGAGGCGGCGTCCGTACGGCTGACGGCCGCCGGGCACGCGGCCCCGCTGACCCTCGACGAGGTCGTCGAGCGGGGCCGACACCTGCCCCCGGCCCCGCTGTTCGCGCCCGCTCCCGGCGAGGACCCCGTCCGGCTGCTGATCTACACGTCCGGCTCCACCGGCACCCCCAAGGGCGCCGTCCAGACGGAACGCATGCTGCACCGGGCGTGGGCGGGCGCCGTACCGATCCCGGACGACGTGGCGTCCCTCGTCGTCAACTACCTTCCGCTGAGCCATGTCGCGGGCCGCTCCTCGCTCGTGGAGACGCTGCGGCGGGGCGGCATCTCCTTCTTCACCGCGCACAGCGACCTGTCGACCCTGTTCGAGGACATCGCGCTGGCCCGGCCGACGGCCCTGCTGTTCGTGCCCCGGGTCTGCGACCTGCTGTTCCAGGAGTACCAGGCCGAAGTGGCCCGGCGCGCGGGCGAGTTCGCGGACGGCGCGGCGCTCGAAGCGGCCGTCCTGGAGGATCTGCGGGAGCGGTTCGTCGGCGGCCGGCTCATCCAAGCGCTGTACGGCAGCGCCCCCCTCTCCGCCGACCTGCGCACGTTCATGCGCACCTGCCTCGACCTGCCCGTCCTCGACGGCTACGGCTCCACCGAGACCGGCTCCGTCCTCCTCAACACCCGCGTCCAGCGCCCCCCGGTGACCGACATCAAACTCGTCGACGTCCCCGAACTCGGCTACCACTCCACCGACTCACCCCACCCGCGCGGCGAGCTGGTCCTCAAGTCGGCGACCCTGACGCCGGGTTACTACCTGCGCCCCGAGGAGACGGCCGCCGCCTTCGACGCGGACGGCTTCTACCGCACCGGCGACATCATGGCCGAGGTCGGCCCCGACCAGTACGTGTACGTCGACCGCCGCAACAACGTCCTCAAGCTCGCCCAGGGCGAGTTCGTCGCCCTCTCCCGCCTCGAAGGCGTGTACGTCACCCACCCGCTGATCCGGCAGATCTACGTGTACGGCAACAGCGAACGCCCCTACCTCCTCGCGGTGATCGTCCCGACGGACGAAGCCCTCGGCCGCGCGGATCTCGACACCGCCCTCACCGAGGCCCTCCAACAGGCCGCCCGGGACGCCGAGTTGAACTCGTACGAGATCCCGCGCGCGTTCCTCGTCGAGACCGAGCCGTTCTCGCTCGCGAACGGGCTGCTGAGCGACACCCGCAAGAACCTCCCGCCCCGCCTCAAGGCACGGTACGGCGATCGGCTGGAGGCGCTGTACGAGGAGTTGGCGCGGGCCCAGGAGGACGCGGTGCGCGTCCTGCGTGACGAGGGCGCCGGGCGGCCGGTGTTCGAGACGGTGTCGGGTGCCGCCCAGGCCCTGCTGGGGAGTTCGGCCGCCGACGCGCGCTTCACCGACCTCGGCGGGGACTCGCTGTCCGCGCTGTCCTTCTCGACGCTGCTCACGGAGATCTTCGGGGTGGACGTGCCGGTCGGCACGGTCCTCAGTCCCGCGGCCGACCTGCGCACCCTCGCCGGCCATATCGAGGCGCGGCTCGCGTCGGGGGCGAGCCGGCCGACGTCCGCCTCGGTGCACGGCGCGGACAGCGGCGTCGTACGGGCCGCCGACCTCGCGCTGGAGAAGTTCCTCGACGCGGGCACGCTGGCCGCCGCCGCCCAACTCCCGGCGCCTGACGGACAGTTCCCCCGGACGGTCCTGCTCACCGGAGCGGGCGGCTACCTCGGCCGGTTCATGTGCCTCGACTGGCTGGAGCGGCTCGCGGCCGACGGGGGACGCCTCGTCTGTGTCGTACGCGGCAAGGACGACGTGGACGCGCGGGCCCGGCTGGACGCGGCGTTCGACTCCGGGGACGCGGAACTCCTGCGCCGCTACCGCGAGTTGGCCGCCGGGCGGCTCGACGTCCTCGCCGGGGACATCGGGGCGGAGCGCCTCGGGCTCGCCGAGGAGACCTGGCGGCGCCTCGCCACGGACGTCGACCTGATCGCGCACCCGGCGGCGCTGGTCAACCATGTCCTGCCGTACGAGCAGCTCTTCGGGCCGAACGTGGTGGGCACGGCCGAGCTGATCCGCCTCGCGCTCACGGCCCGCGTCAAACGGTTCGTGTACGTCTCGACGACGGCGATCTCGACGGACCTCGACGAGTCGACGGACATCCGTGAGCTGATCCCCGAACGCCCCCTGGACGAGGCGTACGCCGCCGGATACGGCACGAGCAAGTGGGCCGGCGAGGTCCTGCTCCGGGAAGCGCACGCCCGTTTCGGCCTCCCCGTGACCGTCTTCCGCTCGGACCTGATCCTCGCCCACCCCCGTTACACCGGCCAACTCAACCCGGCGGACGTCCTCACCCGCCTCGTCTTCAGCGTCCTCAGCACCGGCCTGGCCCCGACGTCCTTCTACTCCGGCCCGGGCCCCGCCCACTTCGACGGCCTCCCCGTCGACTTCACGGCGGAGGCGGTCAACACCCTGGGCGCACAACCGGGTCCGACGACGCACCGCACCTACAACGCGGTCAACCCTCACGCCGACGGCGTCTCCCTGGACACCTTCATCACCTGGCTGGAGCAGGCGGGCCACCCCCTCCAACGCCTCCCCCACACAACCTGGTCCCCCCGCCTGGAAACAGCCCTCCGCGCCCTCCCCGAACACCACCGCCCCCACACCCTCCTCCCCCTCCTCCACGCCTTCACGACCCCCCAGCCCCCCACCCCCACCTCGGCGGTCCCCGCCACCCACTTCCGCGAAGCCGTCCGCGAGGCGGGGGTCGGCCCCGACAAGGACATCCCTCACCTCACCCGCGACCTGATCACCAAGTACGCGACGGACCTACGCCAGTTGGGCCTGTGGTAGAGATCCCCATGCGCACCCTGCACATCGTCACCCACCCCGAAGCCACCCACCACATCGATCACGTCGTCGGCGGCTGGCACGACTCGTCCCTCACCCCTGACGGCCTGCGGGCCGCGAGCCGTGCCGCTCACTGGCTGCGAGAGCGCGTCCCCCAGGGCGCCGCAACGGAGGTGTACTCCTCGGACCTCCTGCGCACCCGCCAGACGGCCACCGCGATCGGTGAAGTCTTCGACGTGGAGCCCGTGTTGGACAGAAACCTCAGGGAGAAGTCGTACGGGGAGGCGGAGGGCCGGCCCCAGGAGTGGCTGGAGCAGAGGTTCGTCGTGCCGCCCGTCCGGGGTGACCGACTGGGGCACGACGAAGGGATCGAGGGGGCGGAGACGAAGGGGGCCTGGGCGCAGCGGGTGTACGCCGCCCTGGACTCCGTTCTGGCACGGCCCTGCGCGCATCAGATCGTGGTGACCCACGGAGGAACGCTCACGCTCGTCGTGGCGGCCTGGATCGGCATGCCCGTCGAGAGCGTGGGCCACGTCAGTTTCCCGGTGCCGGTGGGGAGCGTCACGACGCTGTTCGAGGACGACCGCTTCCACAACCGTCAGGTCACCGCCCTCGGCATCCTCCCCTGACACGCGAACGGCGCCCCGGAGAGCCCGGGGCGCCGTACTGACGGCGTGTCAGAAGACGCTCACTCCGTACGCGTTGAGCGCCTCCGTGACCGGCTGGAAGAAGGTCACCCCGCCGCTCGTGCAGTTGCCGCTGCCGCCCGAGGTGAGGCCGAGGGCGGTGGTGCCGGAGAAGAGGGAGCCGCCGCTGTCGCCGCGTTCGGCGCAGACGTTGGTCTGGATGAGGCCGCTGACCGTGCCCTCGGCGTAGTTGACCGTGGCGTTGAGACCGGTGACGGACCCGCTGCGCAGCCCGGTCGTGGAGCCGCTGCGCTGGACGGACTGCCCGACGGTCGCGTTGCCGGCGGCGGTGATGTCGCGGTAGCTGCCGTTGTAGAGGTAGACGCGCCCGTCGGCGGCCGAGGCGTTGGCGTGCCGGATGATCCCGTAGTCGTTGCCGGGGAAGCTGGACCCGGTCCGGGTGCCGAGGGTCGTGCTCTGGCCGGAGTTGGTGTACCAGGTGGAGCCGATGGCGGTGCAGTGCCCGGCGGTGAGGGCGTAGTAGGTGTTGCCGCTGCGGACGTTGAACCCGAGGGAGCACCGCCCGCCGGAGTAGATCGCCTCGCCGCCGGCGATGAGCTTGCTGAACGTGCCGGGTGTCCGGTTGATCTCCAGTCCGCCCGCCCGGTCACCGGCGGCGGCCTTGATCTCGGCGATCTCGGCGGCGCTGACGCTCGCGTCGGCGGTGACGACGACCTTGCCACTGGCCGGGTCGGTGTACCACGCGGTGCCGACGACGTCGGCGGCCTCGACGGCGTCGGTGACCTGCGCGAGCTGGGCGCCGCTCAGTTTCGCCGGCGCCGTGTCGGCCACCGCCGCGGGCACGGTCAGCGCGGACGCGGCGACGAACGCCGACGCGACGGCGACGAGGCGGGCTCTCCTGGACAGGGTGCGGGCAACTCTCACTGTGACCTCCGAAGTGGGGGTTCAGGCCCGTTGGGGTGGCGGACCTGCGGGGTGCACATGCACACGCCGGACCTTGGTTCAGTCATGAGCGCGTCAAGTTTTGACACAGAAATCCTCAACTCCGCCCGGGACGCGGAACAAGCTCAATTTCCGGACGCCCGCCCGCACCCACCCCGAAACCCCGCCCGACCCCAGTCACCCCAAGGCGAATCCCCCCGGGATCCGCCTGACCCACCGTTCACTTATGAGAACTTCCACCCCGTACGCCCCAGGCGCGACGATGACCGATTCGCGCCCTGCCGCTACGGCCCCCGGCGTGCGAGCCGCGGCTCACCGCCAGTCGAACGCGCCCACGCCCTGCGCCTGCTCCGGCGCCTCGGACGCCTGCGGCTTGTCCCACTCCGTACGCCCCATCACGACCTCCGGGTCGAACATCACGATGACCCCGGCGATCAGCAGCAGGATCAGCGGCCCGGCGAGCATGGCCAGCATGAAGGAGAGCAGGTCGGCGGAGGACTGCCCGCCGACGGCGCCGTGCGCGGCGTGGACGCTGACCGCCGACATGCCCGTGTAGTGCATGACGGACACGGCGGCCCCCATGACCAGGCTCGCCCCCATCGTCGCCCACACGGCGCTGATGGAGACGGCGGCCCACAGCGCGGCGGTCGCGGCGACGACGGCGATGACCACGGAGAGCAGGACGACCCCGGTGTCGTACCGGACCTGTCCGTTGAGCTTGAGCGCGCCCATGCCCAGGTAGTGCATGGCGGCGACGCCGAGCCCGGTGACGGTGCCCGCGATGCCGAGGGTGACGGGGCCCGAACCCCGGTAGCCGACGAGGAAGACGCCGACGGAGACGACGGCGATCGCGACGAGGAGGCTCAGGACCGTGAGGCCGGCGTCGTAGCGCATGAGCCTGCCGTTGACGGTGAAGCCGATCATCGCGATGAAGTGCATGGTCCAGATCCCGCAGCCGAGCGATGTCGCACCGAGCGCGAGCCAGCCCCAGCGGCGTTCACCGCCGGTGCGCCGCAGGGAGCGGGTGGTGCAGCGCAGGGCGAGGACGGAGCCGACGCAGGCCATGACGTAGGCGGCGACGGGGGTGACGAGACCGTAGTGGAACTCCGAGAGAGTGGCGGCCATCGGCTTCTTTCAGACAGGGGCGGGGACGGTGAACAGGGCAGGCGAAACAAGCCACTTGACCAATTCCTTCACCATTCAACCACAACTCCGCCGCATGATCGCCGCATTACCCGCCCATATGCCCCACCTCGACGCCTCACCCCGCCCGCGTCCGGGCATACCGAAACAGCCCCCGCGACATCACGCGGTGGCTGAATCAGACCCTTCGAACCCTCACCGCTCCGGCGGCGGAGCCGTGCTCTCCCGCACCACGAGCCGCGTCGGCACCAGCGTCGTCCCGTGCGCGGGCCCGTCGTGCCGCATCTTCCGCAGCACCGCCCGGACGCACAATCGCCCCACCTCGGCGAAGTCCTGGTGCAGCGTGGTCAGCGGCGGCAGGAACGAGGACGCCTCCGGGATGTCGTCGAACCCGATGACGCTGACGTCCTCGGGCACCCGCCGCCCGCTCTCGTGCAGCGCCCGCAGCAGCCCCAGCGCCATCTGGTCGTTGGCCGCGAAGACGGCCGTGCAGTCCTCCCGCGCGGCGAGGTCGAGCCCCGCCCGGTACCCGGACTCGGCCGACCAGTCCCCGCTGACCAGCGGCGGCACCGGCCGCCCCGCCTGCACGAGCGTGTCCCGCCAGGCGTCGGTGCGGCGCTGCGCGGCGAAGGAGTCCTCGGGCCCCGACAGATGCCAGACCGTACGGTGCCCGAGCCCCAGGAGGTGCTGGACGGCGGTCCGCGTCCCCCCGGCCTGGTCGGTGTCGACGACGGTGTACCGCTCGCCCGCGTCGGAGTCGGCGACCACCACTTGGACGTACGGCGGGAGGTTGATCGTCGCCGCGTCGAGGAGGTGCACCTCCATGATCACGATCACCGCATCGACGGCGAGTTCCTCCAGGCGTGTGAAGGCGCCGCGAACCTCGTCCTGGGTCGGCACGGCCACCGGGAGCAGGGTCACCGCGTACCCCTCGGCGGCGGCCGAGTTGGCGATCGCCTCCAGGGTGCGGACGTTCCCGGTGGAGGAGAGGGAGAAGGTGATGACGCCGAGCGTGCGGAACTCGCCGCGCTTGAGGGCACGGGCGGCGCTGTTGGGCCGGTAGCCCAATTCACGCATCGCGTCGAGCACTTGGCGACGTGTCTCCTCGGTCACGCCCGCATAACCATTCGACACGCGCGAGACGGTCTGGGAGGACACGCCGGCGACCCTGGCGACGTCGGCCATCGACACGCTCGTCCGCCTGCCCCTGGTCTCGGCAGGTCCGGACCCCTGTGCCGGGATGCTGTGTGTCGTGTCCATTTTCAACCCCCGGCCTCTTCCTCTCGTCACCTCGGCCACACTCTCCCCCGGAGACCCTTGACCTGCGTCATCGGAGGAGTGTAGACATGCCGCCATCAGATGTTTACGTAAACATAACAGCTCAGGTCTCTTTTTTTGCTGGCTGATGTTTACGTAAACATCGGGGCGGCGCCGCACCGGGAACCACGAGGCGCCGCGGGTTCCATGAGTGGACGAGCGAGGATCGATCATGAAGACGCTGCAACCGCCGGCCGCCGCCGAGCCGCGGCCGGCACCGCCTCCGGCGAAGAAGGACCGCCGTTCCTGGACCGGCTGGGGGTTCATCGGTCCCTTCGTGGCCGTGTTCGCTCTCGTCTTCCTGGCGCCGATCGCGTACTCGATCTACCTGAGCCTCTTCCGCGACCAGCTCATCGGCGGGAACCACTTCGTCGGCCTCGACAACTACACCCAGGCCCTCCAGGACTCCCAGTTCTGGGACTCCCTGGCCCGGGTCGGGCTCTTCCTGCTGATCCAGGTGCCGATCATGCTCGGCATCGCCCTGCTGGTCGCCCTCGCGCTGGACAGCGGCCGGCTGTACGGCAAGAGCTTCTTCCGGATCACGATCTTCCTGCCGTACGCGGTCCCCGCCGTGGTCGCCACCCTGATGTGGGGCTTCATGTACGGCACGAAGTACGGCCTGGTCCGTGACATCAACGACGCGTTCGGGGTCACGCTGCCGAACCTGCTCGACCCCAGCTGGGTGCTCGCCTCCATCGGCAACATCGTGACCTGGGAGTTCGTCGGCTACAACATGCTGATCTTCTACTCGGCGCTCCGGGTCGTCCCGACCTCGCTGTACGAGGCGGCGGAGATCGACGGCGCCGGGCAGTGGCGGATCATCCGCTCGATCAAGATCCCGGCGATCCGGGGTTCGCTGGTCATCGCGACGATCTTCTCGATCATCGGCAGCTTCCAGCTCTTCAACGAGCCGAGCATCCTTCAGCCGCTCGCGAAGAACGCGATCACCACCGACTACACGCCGAACTTCTACACGTACTCGCTGTCCTTCAACGGCCAGCAGCACAACTACTCCGCGACCGTCGCGATCATCATGGGTGTGATCACGATGATCGTCGCCTACGTCGTGCAGCTCCGCGGCATGCGCAAGGGAGCGTGACGCACGATGACCACCTCTGTCACCACCCCCGCGACCGCGAAGAGCTCACCGAAGCTGCGCACCCCGCGCAAGGCGTACAGCGCCGACAAGCCGCGCCGCAGCAAGCTGCTGACCGGCCTGATGGCCCTCATGGCCATCTACACCATCGCCCCCCTGGTGTGGCTGCTGATCAGCGCCACCAAGACCCAGGAGGGCCTGGCCGACTCGAACGGCCTGTGGTTCGCGAAGAACTTCGCCCTGTGGTCGAACATCCACGACACGTTCACCTACCACGACGGCATCTTCGGCCGCTGGCTGCTGAACACCCTGCTGTACGTCGTCCTCGGCGCGGGCGGCGCGACGCTGCTCGCGGTGCTCGGCGGGTACGCGCTGGCGAAGTTCGACTTCCCCGGCAAGAAGGGCATCTTCGCCGTCGTGATCGGCGCGGTCGCGGTGCCCGGTACGGCGCTCGCGGTCCCGACGTTCCTCATGTTCAGCAAGATGGGCCTGACCGACACGCCCTGGGCGGTGATCATCCCGTCGCTGGTGTCGCCGTTCGGCCTCTACCTGATGTGGGTCTTCGCGGCCGAGGCGATCCCGACGGAGCTGCTGGAGGCGGCCCGGATGGACGGCGCGGGCGAGGTGCGGACCTTCTTCCAGGTCTCGCTGCCGCTGCTGGCGCCCGGGATCGTGACCGTCCTGCTGTTCACGACGGTCGCCACCTGGAACAACTACTTCCTCCCCCTGATCATGCTGAAGGACCCGGACTGGTACCCGCTCACCCTGGGTCTCAGCTCCTGGAGCTCGCAGGCGCAGACGATCGGCGGTGACGTGATCTTCAACCTGGTGATCACCGGCTCGCTGCTGACGATCCTGCCGCTGATCGCCGTGTTCCTGCTGCTCCAGAAGTACTGGCAGTCCGGTCTGTCGGCCGGCAGCGTCAAGGAATGACGCCGGCGCCCCCAAGCCCCACAATTGCGCACAAAACGCAGTACCCCCACCCTCACCCGATCCACCCACGAAGAAGTGGAAGCACCATGCGCAGAACAACGAGCCGTGTCCTTCGCGGCGTCGCCCTCGTCTCCGTCCTCGCCCTCGGCAGCGCCGCCTGCGGCAGCTCGGACGACGACGACTCCTCGCAGAAGGCCGTGTCCGCCGGGGACCTCCAGGCGGCCCTGGACAAGGGCGGCGACATCACGGTCTGGGCCTGGGAGCCCACGCTGAAGACCGTGGCCGCCGACTTCCAGAAGAAGTACCCGAAGGTCAAGGTCAACCTGGTCGGCGAGCGCTCCGGCGACAAGCACTACACGGCGCTGTCGAACGCGATCTCGGCCGGCAAGGGCGTCCCGGACGTCGCCCAGGTGGAGTACTTCGCCGTCGGCCAGTACTCGCTGACCAAGGGCCTCACCGACCTGTCGAAGTTCGGTGCGGACAAGCTCTCCGCGAAGTACACGCCGGGCCCGTGGAACGCCGTCAGCGACGGCTCCAAGGTCTGGGGTCTGCCGATGGACTCCGGCCCGATGGCGCTGTTCTACAACAAGCAGGTCTTCGACAAGTACAAGATCGCCGTCCCGACCACGTGGGACGAGTACCTGGACGCGGCCCGCAAGCTCCACAAGGCCGACCCGAAGGCGTACATCGCCAACGACACCGGCGACGCGGGCTTCACGACCTCCATGCTGTGGCAGGCCGGCTCGCGCCCCTACAAGGTCGACGGCACCAAGGTCGGCATCAACTTCGACGACGCGGGCGCGAAGAAGTTCGAGACGGTCTGGCAGACGCTGATCAACGAGAAGCTCCTCGCCCCGGTCACCGGCTGGACCGACGACTGGTACAAGGGCCTCGGCGACGGCTCCATCGCGACGCTCGCGACGGGCGCCTGGATGCCCGCGAACTTCGTCACCGGTGTCCCCGGCGCGAAGGGCCAGTGGCGTGCGGCGGCCATGCCGGCCTGGACCAAGGGCGACAAGGCGAGCGCGGAGAACGGCGGCAGCTCGCTGACCGTCCCGGCGCTGGCCAAGAACAAGGAGCTGGCGTACGCGTTCGTCGAGTACGCGAACTCCGGTGACGGTGTCGCCACCCGTGTCTCCGAGGGCGCCTTCCCCGCCACCAAGGCGGAGCTGGAGTCCCCGGCGTTCCAGGCCAAGAAGTTCGACTACTTCGGCGGCCAGGAGGCCAACAAGATCTTCGCCGAGTCCGCGGCGAACGTCGCGAGCGACTGGAAGTACCTCCCGTTCCAGCCGTACGCGAACTCGATCTTCAACGACAACGTCGGCAAGGCGTACGTCTCCTCCACCACGCTCGCCCAGGGCCTGAAGGCGTGGCAGGACGCCTCCGTCAAGTACGGCACCGAGCAGGGCTTCACGATGGAGAAGTAGTTCTTCTCGCCCAGCAGTCTCAGAACGACCGGGCGGCGCGGCCCTGTGCCGCGCCGCCCCCGTGCACCACCCTTGGGAAGGACCGCCATGATCTCCACCCTCCACGCCCGCGCCGCCCGCGGGACGGACGGTGACCCCACCCCGCGCTTCGGCTACGGCGCCGACTACAACCCCGAGCAGTGGCCCCGGGAGGTGTGGGAGGAGGACATCCGCCTCATGCGGGAGGCGGGCGTCAACGTCGTCTCCGTGGCGATCTTCTCCTGGGCTCGGCTCCAGCCCGGCCCCGACCAGTGGGACTTCGGCTGGCTCGACGAGGTCATGGACCTGCTGCACGCGGGCGGCATAGGCGTCGACCTCGCCACCGCGACGGCCTCCCCGCCGCCGTGGCTGACGACCGCCCACCCGGAGATCCTCCCGGTCACGCAGACCGGCGAGACCCTGTGGCCGGGCGCCCGCCAGCACTGGCGGCCCACCTCCCCCGTCTTCCGCGAGCACGCCCTGCGCCTGGTGCGCGTGATGGCGGACCGCTACAAGGACCACCCGGCGCTGGTCGCCTGGCACGTCTCCAACGAGCTGGGCTGCCACAACATCTACGACTTCTCGGACGACGCCGCGGGCGCCTTCCGGATCTGGCTGCGCGCCCGCTACGGCACGCTGGAGGCCCTCAACCACGCCTGGGGCACGGCGTTCTGGTCGCAGCGCTACACCGACTGGGAGCAGATCCTGCCGCCCCGGCTCGCGGCCTCGCACCCGAACCCGACCCAGCAGCTCGACTTCAAGCGGTTCTCCTCCGACGTCCTCAAGGACTACCTGCGCGCCGAGCGCGACATCCTCAAGGAGATCACCCCGGACGTCCCCGTCACCACGAACTTCATGGTGATGGGCGAGACGAAGGGCATGGACTACGCGGACTGGGCGGCGGAGGTCGACTTCGTCTCCAACGACCACTACGTCCACCCCGGCCCGCAGTCCCGCGACGAGCTGTCGTTCTCCGCGAACCTGACGAGCGGCATCGCGGGCGGCAGGCCGTGGTTCCTGATGGAGCACTCCACCAGCGCCGTGAACTGGCAGCCGGTGAACGTCGCCAAGCGCCCCGGCGAGATGGCCCGCGACGCCCTGCTGCACGTGGCGCACGGCGCGGACGCCGTCTGCTACTTCCAGTGGCGCCAGTCGGCTGCGGGCGCCGAGAAGTACCACTCGGCGATGGTCCCGCACGCCGGCCGCGACAGCGAGGTGTTCCGCGCGGTCGCCGAACTCGGCGCGACCCTCAAGACCCTGGCCCCGGTGGCCGGTTCGGACCGCGAGTCCGCACGCGTCGGCATCGTCTTCGACTGGGACTCCTGGTGGGCGAGCGAGCAGGACTCGCACCCCACCGCGCTCCTCAAGTACCGCCAGGAGGGCCTGGACTGGTACTCCGCGCTCCTCGCACTCGGCGTACGCGCCGACCTGATCACCAAGCGGACCGACTTCTCCCGCTACGACGTGCTGATCACCCCGGTCCTGCACGTGATGCCGGCCGAGCTGGCCAAGGAGCTGACCCGGTACGCCGAGCAGGGCGGCCACCTGATCGCCACCTACTTCTCGGCGGTCGTCGACGAGAACGACCACATCTGGCTCGGCGGCTACCCCGGCGCCCTGCGCGACCTGCTCGGCATCCGTGTCGAGGAGTTCGGCCCGCTCCTCCAGGACGAGTCGGTCGCACTGTCCGACGGCACCACGGGCACCCTGTGGACCGACCGCATCACCCTCGCCGACGAGGCCACCGAGGTCCTCGCCCGCTACGAGTCCGGCAACCAGTCCGGCCGTCCGGCCGTCACGCGCCGTACGACGGGCGGGGGTTCGGCCGCCTACGTGTCGACGCGCCTCGGTGCCGAGGGGCTCACGGCGCTGCTGCCGAAGCTCCTGGCGCCTGCCGGCGTGGAGAGCGAACTGCCCGCCGAGGCACGCGGGCGCGTGGAGCTGACCGTGCGCAAGGGCGCCGCGGAAAGGTTCCTGTTCCTCGTCAACCGCACGGACGACGAGGTGGACCTGAGCGGCTTCGCCGGTGACGTGCTGTACGGGTCGCTGGTCCTCGGACCGCGTGAAGTGACCGTCGTACGCCGCCCGTCGGTCTGATCCTCCCCACCTCCCCCCACTTTCCCGACTCCCCGGGCGACGTGTGTCCGTCCGCCCGGGGTCACCCCCTCCTGCCCGTCCGGCGGGAGGGGCCACCGCAGCGTTTCCACCTATGAAGCTGGGAGCACACGATGGCACGACTCACCCGCAACAGACGGTTCCTCGGAGCGGCTTCGATGACCGCGCTCGCGACCGGGGCGGCTCTTCTGTCCGTCCCCGCGCCGCTCGCGCAGGCCGACACCGCCACTCCGACGGTGACCGTCCAGCCGGATCCGTCGTACAAGCAGGACAAGTTCGAGGGCTGGGGCACCAGCCTGGTGTGGTTCGCCAACGCGACGGGCGACTACCCGAAGGAGGTCCGCGAGAAGCTCGCGAAGCTCCTGTTCGGGGACGACGGCCTCGCGCTGAACATCGCGCGTTACAACATCGGCGGCGGCAACGCCCCCGACGTGAAGGACTACTTGAGGGCCGGCGGCGCCGTCGAGGGCTGGTGGAAGGCCCCGGCGGGCACCACCCGCACCGACACCGACTGGTGGAGCGCGGACGACCCGGCCGACTGGAACCCCAAGGCGGACGCCACCCAGCGCTGGTGGGTCGACCGCATCAAGAAGGACATCACGCACTGGGAGACGTTCTCCAACTCCCCGCCGTGGTTCATGACCGTCAGCGGCTACGTCTCGGGCGGCTTCAACGCCAACGACGAGCAGCTGAAGGAGAGTTCGGTGAACGACTTCGCCGCCTACCTCGCGGGGGCGACGAAGCGGCTGGAGAAGTCCTCCGGGATCAAGGTCGACACGGTCGACCCGTTCAACGAGCCCAACACCGGCTACTGGGGCACCCGCCTGGATGCCGACGGGCAGCCGGTCGGCGGCCGTCAGGAGGGCGCGCACATCGGCCCGGCCATGCAGGAGAAGGTCCTCGCGGCGCTCGCCCCCGCGCTGAAGAAGGCCAAGGTCGGCGCCGAGATCTCGGCGATGGACGAGACCAACCCCGGTCTGTTCGCGACGAACTGGAACTCCTACTCGCAGGCGTCCAAGGACCTCGTCGGCCAGATGAACGTCCACACCTACGGCACCGGCCAGCGCACCACCGTGCGCGACCTCGCCAAGGCGGCCGACAAGCCGCTGTGGATGAGCGAGGTCGAGGGCGACTGGGGCGACGGGCAGAGCTTCACGGACATGCGTCCGGGTCTCGGCCTCGCCCAGCAGATGGTGAACGACCTGCGCGAACTGGAGCCCAAGGCGTGGGTGTTCTGGCAGCCGGTCGAGGACTACGACAACATGAAGCCGGGCGGCGAGTCCGCCAAGGGCGGCAACTGGGGTTCCATCCAGCTCCCGTTCAGCTGCACCTCGAAGGACACGCTGAAGTCGTGCCCGATCTACACGAACACCAAGTTCGACACGGCGCGTAACTTCACGCACTTCATCAAGCCCGGCGACAGCCTGGTCAAGGTGGACGACACGTCCAGCGCCGCCGCGGTGACGAAGGACGGCAAGGGCGCGTCCCTGGTCCATGTCAACTCGACGACGGCTCCCCGTACGGTCGTCATCGACCTCTCCCGGTTCGGGAAGATCGACCGCAAGGCGACGGTCACGCCGACCGTCACGGACGCCGCCGGCAAGCTCGTCAAGCAGGCCCCGGTGAAGGTCGTCGACGGCAAGGCGTCGTACACGGTCCCCGCGCAGTCGGTGACCTCGTTCGCCGTCAAGGGTGTCTCCGGGGTCGCCGCGGACGCGAGCCTGTTCAGCAAGGGCAAGGCGTACACGCTGACCGGTGTGCAGTCGAACAAGACCGCCACCCTCGGCGCGAACGGCACCAGCCTGACCATCAACTCGGCGAACGGTGGGGTCGCCCAGCAGTGGCGTCTGGAGCAGGTGTACGGCACGACGGGCAACCGTCTGCGGTACGTCTTCGCGAACCCGGCGGAGGGCAAGCGGCTCGCGGTGCGCAACGACGTGCCGGTCGCCGAGCCGAACACGGGCACGCGGGACGCGGCCACCGAGTGGATCCTGTCCACGACGGGTGACGGCACCTGGACCCTGGTGAACGCCGCCACGGGCCGCCTCCTGGAGGTCGGCGGCCAGGCGACCAACGAGGGCGCCGCGGTCACCACCTGGTACGGCAACTCCGGTTCCAACCAGCGCTGGCGGATCGCCCGGGTGAACTGACCCGGTACGGGGCTCCTCGCGAGAGGGGCCCCGTTTCTCATGCGGTGGGCACCGGGCTGGGCCCGCTCCCGGTGAGCTGCACGATCTCCCCGCCGATCTCCGGCTGGAGCTTCTTCAGCACCTCCACCTTCCCGCCGACGGCCCACTGCGGGCCGACGATGTAGGTCCCGCCGTAGATGGCCGCCGCGTCCAGCCAGGTGTCCTTGAGGCTGTCCTTCGGGAACGTGGCGATGATGTAGTCGCCCTGCCCGGTCCGGCAGCTCCCCTGGCGCAACTCGGCCGCCTCGATGCGGATGACGGCCGTGCACCCGGTCATCCCCGCGATGATCTCGACCTTCGCGGGCGCGACGACCTGCGCGGCGGCGGCCGGTTCGGTGGACTCGGACGCCTTCGCCGCCGGCTTCCCGTCCCCTCCCCCGCAGGCGGTCAGCAGGAACAGCAGGGCGACAGCGGCGACGCCTCGGGCGGTGTGGGGCACGGCGATGGCTCCGGGTGAACGTCGGACGAGGTGTGGACGCCCCCTGGTACGGACGGACGGGTACGCCCGTTCAGCGCCGCCCGCTCCCCGGATGCCGCCGGTGCGGGTCGAACAGGGTCGCCGCCATCCCCGCCACCACCAGCCCCGCCGCGAGCAGCAGCCCGTGGGGCAGGGCGATGCCGACGAACAGGAGGGCGCCCGCGCCGCCGAGGGCCCACCAGGCGCGGCCTCTGCGGTATTCGCGGGGGCGTTCCGGGTGGCCCTCGGCGAGGGCTCGGGCGAAGCGGGCGTCGTCGCGTTCGGTGGCGGACGCCAGGGCTTCCAGGCGGTCGTCGTGGCCGTCGGACACGGGTCCTCCCGTCCGGGCCCGTGCGGGGGCCCTCTTCTGAGGGGCCGTTACCGGTCGGGGGTGGTGACGGGGTCCCTCGCCTCTCGTCTGAGTTCTTCCGCTTCCAGGGCACCTTCAGTCGTCGCTTTCGCCCGGCGGTCGTCCGCCGCGTGCACGCGCCCCGCCGCGAGCGGCCCGAGCACGGCGAGCACGAGGACGTACCCGGCGATGAACGGCGCGAGCCTGCTGTCGAGTCCGGCGTTCGCGGCCATCGCGGCGAGGATCAGCGCGAACTCGCCGCGGGCCAGCAGGGTCGTCGCGATGAGCATGGCCTCGCGCGCCCGGTAGCCGTACAGCCGTGCCACGACCAGCCCGGCGGCGATGTTCATCGCGAGGGTCAGCAGGACGGCGATCACGACGGGGACGGCGACGGCCGCGAAGTCGCCGGGGTCGATGGCGAGTCCGAACGCGAAGAAGAAGATCGCGGCGAACGCGTCGCGCAGCGGGTGCACGAGCCTGCGGATGCGCGGCCCGGAGGGGGTGCCGCCGAAGATGAGGCCGACCATGAACGCGCCGATCGCGTCGGCGACGCCGAGGTACTCGGAGACGCCCGCGACGAAGACGGCGGCGCCGAGGAAGCTGATGACGAGGAGTTCGTCGTCGCGGACGTGGATGAGGCGGGCGACCAGGCGGGTGCCGTAGCGGGCGGCGGTGGCGAGCGCCAGCAGGAACCCGAACGCCTTGGCGACCTGCCAGGCGATCTCCAGACCGCCTTCGGCGCCGCTGATGACGGGCTGGAGGACGGCGAGGTAGAGCGCGAGGAAGATGTCCTCGACGACGATGACCCCGAGGACGATCTTCGTGCCGGGGCGGCCGATGCGGCCGAGGTCGATGAGGATCTTCGTGACGATCGCGGAGGACGAGATGCCGAGGACGCCCGCGAGGACCAGTGCCTCCCGCGCGCCCCAGCCGAGGCCGAACCCGAAGGCGAGTCCGGCGCCGACGTTCAGGACGAGGTAGCTGCCGCCCGCGAGGAGCAGGCGCCGGCCGCCGTTCTTGAGGTCGTCGACGTGGAATTCGAGGCCGAGGTAGAAGAGCAGCAGGACGAGACCGAGCGCGGAGAGCATCTCGAAGTCGTGCGCGTCCCGCACCAGCACGAGCCCCGGTGTGTGGGGGCCGAGCAGGATTCCGGCGAGGGTGAACAGGGGGATGGTGGGAAGCCCGAACCTGTTGCCGAGCCGGGCGAGGACGGCGGCGGCGAGGAAGGCTCCGCCGAGGGCCAGCAGCGAGTCAGCGTGTCCCATGGGTCACCTCCCGCCCGCGTGCGTCGGGTCGGGGTCGTACTGCGCGTGGGGAGTGGATAGGGGTGTCCTCCTGGAACGACAGGAACATACAAGTGGACGACCCGGGTCCGGTCTCCCGGGCCTTTGTCCACCCTGTCATTCCGGAGGCAGCCCCCGGTATCGGGGACGACACCCATATCGCGGACTAGCCGCCCAGCGCGTCCAGGACGACCGTCCGGGCCTCCTCCTGCACCCGGGCGAGGTGTTCGGGGCCGTTGAAGG
Source organism: Streptomyces sp. 4F14 (assembly GCF_048159485.1). NCBI lineage: Bacteria > Bacillati > Actinomycetota > Actinomycetes > Kitasatosporales > Streptomycetaceae > Streptomyces > Streptomyces sp. 4F14. Next base: position 131,812 of record NZ_JBLRVY010000001.1, on the reverse strand, counting down.
ACTCGGCGTAGATCTTGTACACGTCCTCCGTGCCGGAAGGCCGGGCCGCGAACCAGGAGCCCGCAGTCATGACCTTGATCCCGCCGAGCGCGGCCCCGTTGCCGGGCGCCTCGGTGAGGACGCCGGTGACATCCTCCCCGGCGAGGGTGCGCGCGGTCACCTGGGCCGGGGACAGCTTCGCGAGGAGCGCCTTCTCCTCGCGGGTGGCGGGCGCGTCGATGCGGGCGTAGGCGGGGGCACCGAACCGCTCGGTGAGCCCGGCGTACAGCTGCGAGGGCGTCTTGCCGGTGACGGCGGTGATCTCGGAGGCGAGCAGCGCCAGGATGATGCCGTCCTTGTCGGTGGTCCACACGGAGCCGTCGCGGCGCAGGAAGGACGCGCCCGCCGACTCCTCGCCGCCGAAGCCGAGCGTGGAGCCGACCAGACCGTCGACGAACCACTTGAAGCCGACGGGGACTTCGACGAGGGTGCGGCCGAGGTCGGCGGCGACACGGTCGATCATCGACGAGGAGACGAGGGTCTTGCCGATCCCGGCGCCGACGGGCCAGTCGGCGCGGTGCCGGTAGAGGTAGTCGATGGCGACGGCGAGGTAGTGGTTGGGGTTCATCAGCCCGGCGTCGGGCGTGACGATGCCGTGCCGGTCGGAGTCCGCGTCGTTGCCGGTGGCGATGTCGAAGCGGTCGCGCTGCGCGATGAGGGAGGCCATCGCGTCCGGCGAGGAGCAGTCCATGCGGATCTGGCCGTCCCAGTCCAGCGTCATGAACCGCCACGTGGGGTCGGTGTGCGGGTTGACGACGGTCAGGTCGAGGCGGTGCTGTTCGGCGATGCGGCCCCAGTAGGCGACGGAGGCGCCGCCGAGCGGGTCGGCGCCGATACGGACGCCGGCCGCGCGGATCGCGTCCAGGTCGAGGACGTTCGGCAGGTCGGCGACGTACGTGCCGAGGAAGTCGTACCGCCCGGTCGTCCCGGCGGCCAGCGCCCGGGTGTACGGGAGGCGGCGGACGTCCTTCATCCCCGCGGCGATGATCTGGTTGGCGCGGTCCTGGATCCAGGAGGTGGCGTCGGAGGCGGCCGGGCCGCCGGACGGGGGGTTGTACTTGAAGCCGCCGTCGGCGGGCGGATTGTGCGAGGGGGTGACGACGACGCCGTCCGCGAGGCCGGTGCCGCGGCCCTTGTTGTGGGCGAGGATCGCGTGCGAGACGGCCGGGGTGGGGGTGTAGCCGTCGGCGCTGTCGATGAGGGTGGTGACGCCGTTCGCGGCGAACACCTCCAGGGCGGTGACCTTGGCGGGTTCGGAGAGGGCGTGGGTGTCGGCGCCGAGGAACAGCGGTCCGTCGGTGCCCTGCGCGGCGCGGTACTCGCAGATGGCCTGGCTGGTGGCGGCGATGTGGTCCTCGTTGAACGCCGTGTTCAGCGCGGAGCCGCGGTGACCCGAGGTACCGAAGGCGACACGCTGGCCGACGTCGGCGGGGTCGGGGTGCAGCGCGTAGTACGCGGTGACCAGCCGGGCCACGTCGACAAGGTCCTCGGCTGAGGCCGGCTTGCCCGCTCGCTCGTGCCGCATGGGTGGGTTCCTCCGCATCGGTTCGTTCCCTGGTGAAGGTCATCTTCCCTCGTCAGGAAGGTAACGGGGAACCCAGGGTCGGGACTGTCAGCATCCTGTCACCGCTCTGAGGGCGGCCAGCGTCTCGCGCATCAGCGGGCCGAGCCCCGGGCCGCCGTCCTCCTCGATCCAGCGGGCGAAGGCGACCTTGAAGACGGCGGTGGCCGCCTCGGCCGCGAGGGCCGCCTCGCGGACCGGTACGCCGCGTTCACGCAGGACGCCGGAGAGGGCGGCGGAGAAGTCCGCGAGCTTGATCAGTTCGCGTTCCCGGAGTTCGGGGTGGGCGTCGATGACGGCCTGCCGGCGCCGGGCGTAGGAGCGGCGGGTGTCGGGGAAGTCCTCCGCTGTCCCGTCCAGGACGGCCAGGACGACATCGAGGGGCCGCGCGTCCCGCGGGACGTGGGCGGCGGAGGCCGTGACCCGGTCCAGGAGTTCCCCGGTGCCGCCGAAGAGGACCTCGCGCTTGTCGGCGTAGTGCCGGAAGAAGGTGCGCTCGGTGAGGCCGGCCCGCTGGGCGATCTCGGCGACCGTCGTGCGCTCGAAGCCGCGCTCGTCGTACAGGTCGAGCGCCGCTTTCGCGAGTCGTCCTCGCGCGTCGGGCTGCCATCGGCTCATGGCGGGATCGTATCTCTATGACAGTGACTGACATCAGGTGTACGGTCGATGACAGTGACTGACATCTACTCGTCCGAGGGGTCTCCCATGCGTGTTTTCGTGACAGGTGCGTCCGGCTGGATCGGTTCGGCTCTCGTGCCCGAACTGCTGGACGCGGGGCACGAGGTGGTGGGTCTCGCGCGGTCCGACGCCTCGGCGGACGCCTTGAAGGCGGCCGGCGCCGAGGTACGGCGCGGGTCCCTGGAGGATCTGGAGGTGCTACGGGAGGCGGCGGCGGAGACCGACGGGGTGGTGCATCTGGCGTTCGCGCACGATGTCGCGTTCAGCGGCGGTTTCGACCGTGCGGCCGGAATGGACCGGCGGACCATCGACGCGTTCGGCGACGCGCTGGCCGGCTCGGACCGGCCGTTCGTGCTGGCGTCGGGGCTGATGCTGGTCGCGCCGGGCCGGGTGGCGACGGAGTCCGACAACGCGGCCGACGGTCCGGCGACGGGTCCGCATGTCCGGCACCACAACGCGGTGGCGACGGTCGCCCTCGCCGAGCGCGGGGTGCGGTCCTCGGTGCTGCGGCTGCCGCCGACCGTGCACGGGGACGGGGACGCGGGGTTCATGGCGACGCTGGTCGACATCGCCCGTGCGCACGGGGCGGCCGGGTACGTCGACGGCGGCGTCGTCCGCTGGCCCGCCGGCCACCGCTCCGACGTGGCCCGGCTGTTCCGGCTGGCGCTGGAGCAGGCTCCAGCGGGTTCGGTGCTGCACGGCAACGCCGAGACCGGGGTGGAACTGCGCGAGGTCGCCGAGGCGATCGGACGCGGGCTCGGGGTACCCGCCGTCGCGGTCCCGGCGGAGGAGGCCGAGGCGCACTTCGGCTGGCTCGCCTCGTTCTTCGGGCTCGACTCCCCCGCGTCGAGCGCCCACACCCAGGAGTTGCTGGGGTGGACGCCCGAGGGGCCCGGTCTGATCGCGGACCTCGACGCGGGGCACTACTTCACGGAGGGACGCACGGGGGCGTTCTTCCAGGGCTGAGGCTCAGCCCACCTCCACCAACAGATCCCCGCCCTCCACCTGCTGGATCCGGTTGATCGCGAGCCTGTTCACCCGCCCCGCCCTCGGGGCGGTGATCGTCGCCTCCATCTTCATCGCCTCGATGGTCGCGACGGTCGCCCCGGCCTCGACGGTGTCGCCCTCCGCCACCGCGAGGGTGACCACGCCCGCGAACGGCGCCGGCACGTGTCCGGGGTTGGTCCGGTCCGCCTTCTCCGTGGCCGGGATGTCGGACGCGGCGGCCCGGTCGCGGACCTGGATCGGCCTGAGCTGCCCGTTGAGGCCGGCCATCACTGTGCGCATCCCGCGTTCGTCGGCCTCGCCGATGGCCTGGAGCTCGATCAGGAGCCGCACGCCGGGCTCCAGGTCGACGGCGTACTCCTTGCCCGGGCGCAGCCCGTAGAAGAAGTCCTTGCTGTCGAGGACGCTGGTGTCGCCGTACGCCTGCCGGTGGGTCTCGAAGTCGCGGGTCGGGCCGGGGAACAGGAGCCGGTTGAGGGTGGTCCGGCGGTGCTTCTCCAGGCCCTCGCGGTCCTCGGTCGTCAGCTCCTGGACGGGCTTGGCGTCGGGCCGCCCCTGGAGGGCACGGGTGCGGAACGGCTCCGGCCAGCCCCCGGGCGGCGTACCCAGCTCGCCGCGCAGGAACCCGATCACGGAGTCGGGGATGTCGAACCGGTCCGGCGTCTCCTCGAACTGCTCGGGCGCGACCCCGGCCCCGACGAGGTGCAGGGCGAGATCCCCGACGACCTTCGAGGACGGCGTGACCTTGACGAGCCGTCCGAGGATCCGGTCGGCGGCGGCGTACATGGACTCGATGTCCTCGAACCGGTCGCCGAGCCCCAACGCCACCGCCTGCGTACGGAGGTTGGAGAGCTGCCCGCCCGGGATCTCGTGGTGGTAGACGCGCCCGGTGGGCGACGCGAGCCCCGCCTCGAACGGCGCGTACACCCGCCGCACGCTCTCCCAGTACGGCTCCAGGTCCCCGACGGCCTGGAGGTCGAGCCCGGTCGTGCGCTCCGAGTAGTCGGTCGCGGCGACGATCGCGGACAGCGACGGCTGCGAGGTCGTGCCCGCCATGGACGCCACGGCCCCGTCGACCGCGTCGACCCCGGCCCCGATCGCCGCGAGGTACGTCGCGAGCTGCCCGCCCGCCGTGTCGTGCGTGTGCAGATGCACCGGCAGCCCGAACTCCCGCCGCAGCGCGGACACGAGGGTCGCGGCGGCCGGCGCCCGCAGCAGCCCGGCCATGTCCTTGACGGCGAGGACATGCGCCCCCGCCTGGACGATCTTCTCCGCGAGCCGCAGGTAGTAGTCGAGCGTGTAGAGCCGCTCCCCGGGGTCGGACAGGTCGGCGGTGTAGCAGAGCGCGACCTCCGCGACCGCCGTACCGGTCTGCCGTACGGCGTCGATCGCGGGCCGCATCTGGTCGACGTCGTTGAGCGCGTCGAAGATCCGGAAGATGTCGATCCCGGTGCCCGCCGCCTCCTGCACGAACGCGTCGGTCACCTCCGTCGGATAGGGCGTGTAGCCGACGGTGTTGCGCCCGCGCAGCAGCATCTGGAGGCAGATGTTCGGTACGGCCTCGCGCAGCGCGGCGAGCCGCTCCCACGGGTCCTCGGCGAGGAAGCGCAGGGCGACGTCGTAGGTGGCGCCGCCCCAGCACTCCAGGGAGAGCAGGTCGGGGAGGGTGCGGGCGACGAGCGGGGCGGAGGCGAGCAGGTCCTTGGTGCGCACGCGCGTCGCCAGGAGGGACTGGTGGGCGTCCCTGAACGTCGTGTCGGTGACGCCGAGTTGAGGGGTCTCGCGCATCCAGCGGGCGAAGCCCTCGGGGCCCAGCTCGATCAGGCGCTGGCGGGAGCCCGCCGGGGGTTCTGTAGCGGGCGTGCTCGGCAGCTTCGCCAACGGGTCGAGGAGGTCGGGGCGTTCACCGTGCGGCTTGTTGACCGTGACGTCGGCGAGGTACGTGAGGAGCTTCGTGCCCCGGTCGGCCGAGGTGCGCGCGGTCAGCAGGTGCGGGCGCTGCTCGATGAACGACGTGGTGACACGGCCGCCCTGGAAGTCGGCGTCGTCCAACACGGCTTGCAGGAACGGGATGTTGGTGGCGACACCCCGGATCCGGAACTCGGCGACGGCACGCCGGGCGCGGCCGATCGCCGACTTGAAGTCCCGCCCCCGGCAGGTGAGTTTGACCAGCATCGAGTCGAAGTGCGCGCTGATCTCCGTACCGGCGTGGGTCGTTCCGCCGTCCAGCCGGATGCCTGAACCACCCGGTGAACGGTAGGCGCTGATCCGGCCGGTGTCGGGGCGGAAGCCGTTGGCGGGGTCCTCGGTGGTGATCCGGCACTGGAGGGCCGCGCCGTGCAGCTTCACCGTCTCCTGGGACAGCCCGAGGTCGGCGAGCGACTCCCCCGAGGCGATGCGGAGTTGGGCCTGTACGAGGTCGACGTCGGTGACCTCCTCGGTGACCGTGTGCTCGACCTGGATGCGCGGGTTCATCTCGATGAAGACGTGGTTGCCGTCCCGGTCGAGGAGGAACTCGACGGTGCCGGCGTTGCGGTAGCCGATCTCGCGGGCGAACCGCACGGCGTCCGCGCAGATCCGGTCCCGCAGCGCCGGGTCCAGGTTGGGCGCGGGGGCCAGCTCGATGACCTTCTGGTGGCGCCGCTGGACCGAACAGTCGCGTTCGTAGAGGTGGATGACGTTGCCGTGGCCGTCCGCGAGGATCTGCACCTCGATGTGGCGGGGGTCGACGACCGCCTTCTCCAGGAAGACCGTCGGGTCGCCGAACGCGGACGCCGCCTCCCGGGACGCGGCCTCGATGGACTCGCGCAGCACGGCCCGGTCCTCGACGCGCCGCATGCCGCGGCCGCCGCCGCCCGCGACGGCCTTCACGAACACCGGGAAGCCGATCTCCTCGGCGGCGGCCACGAGTTCGTCGACGTCGTTGGAGGGCGCGGACGAGCCGAGCACCGGCACCCCGGCCGCGCGGGCGGCGGCGACCGCGCTCGCCTTGTTGCCGGTCAGCTCCAGCGTGCGCGCGTCGGGGCCGACGAACGTGATCCCGGCCTCCTCGCAGGCGCGGGCCAGTTCGGGGTTCTCGGAGAGGAAGCCGTACCCCGGGTAGACCGCGTCGGCTCCGGCACGCTGAGCTGCGGCGACGATCTCCTCGACCGAGAGGTACGCGCGCACCGGATGCCCGGGCTCACCGATCTCGTACGCCTCGTCGGCCTTGAGCCGGTGCAGCGAGTTGCGGTCCTCGTGCGGGAACACGGCGACCGTGCGGGCCCCCAGCTCGTACCCGGCGCGGAACGCCCTGATCGCGATCTCGCCTCGGTTGGCGACCAGCACCTTGCGGAACATCCGGAATCCCTTCGCCGCTGTCGGCACCATGGTGTCGGCGCCGAGGTCACAGGTCCATGTGACCCGGGCCACCTTGACGCCTGTCCGGGGAACGAGCACACGATCGGCGGTGTCCGTGGCGGCAACTATGCTCCGCGCATGAACGACGCGGACGGCCGCAGACGGATCGTCGACGGGCGCTTCCAGTTGGAGGCGCGGCTCGGCGGTGGCGGTATGGGCATGGTGTGGCGGGCCACGGACCTGGTGCTGCAGCGCAGTGTGGCGGTGAAGGAGGTCCGGCCGCCGGACCCCGACCTCGCCGAGTACGACCCGGCGGCGGCGCACCAGCTGCGGCAGCGGGTGCTGCGCGAGGCTCGGGCGCTGGCCCGGCTGGACCATCCCGGCGTCGTCACGATCCACCACATCGTCGACGAGGGCGACGGCACCTACCCGTGGATCGTCATGGAGCTGGTGCCGGGCGGCTCGTTCGCCGACCGGCTCGCGCAGGGGCCGATGGGCCCGGTGGAGGCCGCGCGGATCGGCCTCGGCGTGCTGTCCGCGCTGCGCGCCGCGCACGACGCGGGGATCCAGCACCGGGACGTGAAACCGGCGAACGTCCTGATGCGCCCCGACGGACGCCCCGTCCTGACCGACTTCGGCATCGCCGCGATCCGTGAGGCGACGGCGCTCACCGCGACGGGCTCGATCATCGGCACCCCGGACTACATGGCCCCCGAGCGGGTCTCAGGACGCTCCGGCGGCCCCTCCTCCGACCTGTGGTCCCTCGGCATGATGCTGTACACGGCCGTCGAGGGCCACCACCCGCTGCGCCGGGACACGACGCTGGCGACGCTCGCGGCCGTCCTCAGCGAGGACATACCGCCGCCGCTCCACGCCGGCCCCCTCACGGACGTCCTCACCCGTCTCCTCGACCGCGACCCGGCGGCCCGCCCGGCGGCGCAGACGGTGGAGCGGCTGCTCACGGAGGTCGCCGAGGGAGGCTCGGCGCCACAGGAGATGACGACGTCGTACCGGATCCAGGCCCCCACGCCGGTCGTCCCGGTCCCGGCGCCGACGGCCCCCATCGTGCCGACACGCCCGCGCCGCCGGTGGCTCCCGGTACTGCTGCCGGGCGTGGGGGTGGCGCTGGCGGGAACACTGGCGTGGAACTACCTGCCCGGGGGCACGAGCGGGGCGGCGGGCCCGTCGTCGTCACCGTCGGTGTCGTCGGTGTCTTCGCCGATCACGGCGTCGTCCCCCGCTGCACCCGCCTCGTCGGACGCCGGCACCGACACGGGCGGCACGCAGGGCGAGAGCGGCAAGGGGCTGCTGACCCCCTCCGGGGTCCGGACGGCGATCGCGGCGATCGAGAAGAAGAGCGGCCGCAGCCGGTACGGAAGCCTGTCGGTGTACGAGGACTACGTGACGGCCCAGATGATGGTCGACGGCAGCGACACCAAGTACGACACGTACACGTACCGTCCGGGCGAGGGCGCGGAGAAGGGCATCATCAGCAGCACGATCATATCCATCGCCAGGCCGTTCCGCGTCGACGGGTTCGCCTGGGACAAGCTGCCCGCGCTGCTGGCCGAAGCGGACAAGAAGCTGAACGTCCCCGACCCGGAGAGCCGCTATGTGCTCGTCCAGCCGCCGAACACGGTCTTCGACACGCCCGCGACGATGAACGTCTACCTCACCGACGCGTACGGCGGCGGATACCTGATCGCCGACTCCCAGGGCAAGATCACCAAGGTCTATCCCGCGACCAAGTGACCTGCGGTTAGGGTCACTCCATGCGTCTCGCCCTGTTCGACCTCGACGGCACCCTCGTCAACCGCACGGCCGCTCTCTCCGCCACCGTCGCCGGGCTCTGCCGGGACCACGGGTACGCCCCGGAGGTCGGGGAGTGGCTGCTCGCCGAGCTGAAGGAGCACGGCGGGCGGGACGTGCTGGGGCGGCTGCCGGCGGCGTTCGGGATCACGGAGTCGCCGGAGCACCTGTGGCGGGTGTACGTGGACCGGATGGCCGCGTCGGTGGAGTGCCGTCCGGACGTGCTGGAGAGCCTCGGCGTGCTGCGGGAGCGGGGCTGGAGCGTGGGTGTCGTGACGAACGGTTCGTCGGACCTCCAGCGCGCGAAGATCCGCTCCGCGGGCCTCGCGGATCTCGTGGACGGGATCGCCGCGTCCGGCGACATCGACGTACGCAAACCGGACGCGCGCCTGTTCGAGCTGGCGGCGGCGCGGTGCGGGACGCAGTTGACGGCCGGGGACTGGATGACGGGGGACGATCCGGTCAAGGACATCGCGGGGGCGTCGGCGGCGGGGCTGCGGCCGATCTGGGTACGGGCCCGGCCCTGGCCGGAGGGTCTCGACGTGCCGCATCACAGCGTCGCGGACGTCGTGGAGGCCGTGGCTCACTTGCTGGAGCGGTCCGGCGGGTAGGCGCGGTCGGACGCGGTGAGGTGTTCGAGGACCTCGGCGAGTTCCTCGCAGGCGCGTTCCACGGAGCGGCGGGTGTTGCGCTGTTCGGTGATCACGGCGGACAGCAGGAGCGCGGTGAGGGCGGTGGCCCCGTTGAACGCCTGGAGTTTCAGCATGACCTCGACGTGGGTGAGCCCGGCGAAGGGGCCGACGCCGTCGGTGGCGGCGTCGGTCGCGAGGACCGACGCGAGCAGGACGCACAGCATGCTGCCGGGCAGTTCGAACCGCAGGGCCGCCCAGATCAGCACCGGGTAGGTCAGGAACAGCATGTTGACGTGGTTGTTGGTGGCGAGGGGGACGACGCAGCAGGCGGCCACCGTGAGCGCCGTCGCCTCCTTCCAGCGGGCGGTGCCCGGCAGGCCCCGCGCCCGGTACAGGGTCAGCAGCAGCGGCGTCACGATCAGCACGCCCATCGCGTCGCCGACCCACCAGGCGACCCACACCGGCCAGAAGCCGCTGTCGGAGAGGTCGCCGGTGAGGACGGCGATGCCGACGCCGGTCGTGGAGCTGATCAGCATGGCGGTGAGGGCGCCGAGGAAGACGAGGGCGACGCCGTCGCGCAGGCGGGTGAGGTCGGTGCGGAAGCCGACGCGGCGCAGCAGGAGGCAGGCGCAGACGGGGGCGGCGACGTTCCCGGCGAGGTTGGCGAGCATCGAGAGCTGTATCTCGCCGGAGGTGAGGTGCAGGATGACGAAGAAGCAGCCCAGCGCGATCCCGGCCCACGCCCGTACCCCGATGACCAGCAGCCAGGTCAGCGCGACGCCGGTGGGCGGCCAGACGGGCGTGAACACGGTCTCCTCGACCGTGAGCCGCCGCATCAGCCCGAGGCGCCCGGCGGCGTAGTAGGAGACGGCCACCGCGACCGTCTGTCCCACGTACAGCGCCGCCCGGCGCAGATCCCACTTGTCCGCCACAGGCCCATCAGACACCGCTCCCACCCCTACGGCCAGTGGGAGGCCGGGCCGCTAGCGCCGCAGGGACCACGCGTGCTCGGCGGCGGCGAGGCTCTCTTCCAGCGTTCCGGTGAGGGCCGTCCGGCTCACCGCGACCAGCGCCGAGGGCCGGGGGCCCGTGTCGCCGTGGACCCGGCAGGCGAGGTGGAGGTCGTCCCCATAGGGAAAGGCGAAGGCCAGGACGTCGTCGGTGCACCCGCCCCACTCCAGGAACCGGTGGCTCGCGAACTCCTCGCCGTCCTCGGGCGCCGGTCCCGTGGCGGGGTCGTCGAGCGTCCAGTCCTCGGCGACGCGGAACGCCTCGGCGGGTGAGGCGAACCCCGTCGGCGGCGGGGCCGGCGTACGGAAGCGGTGGAGTTCGTCCTTGAGCTTCTTGACCAGCAGGGGCGGGTAGAAGGCGTTGTCGCGGGCGTTCAGGTGGAGGCCGCCGAGGAAGAGGTCGACGCACAGGAGGTACGGGTCGCGTCCGAGGTGGAACTCCAGGCCGAAGCCGGTCCGCGTTCCGAACTGCACGGTGTCCCTCCCCCGCTGGTGGCGCTGTGCCCCCACCCTACTGATCACCCCGGTTCGTCGTGTCCCACGACCAGTACCGCGGCGTCGTCCTCGTGCCCGACCCGGGTGGCGCCCTCGATGACCGCCGCCGCCAGGGACTCGGTGCCGAGCCCGGCTACGGCGGCGATGCCGGCGAGGCGGACGACCTGGGAGAGGCCCTCGTCGAGGGGCAGCGCGGGGCCCTCGACGACGCCGTCGGTGAGCAGGACGAAGACGCCGCCGCTGGTGAGGCGGTGGTGGGAGACGGGGTACTCGGCGCCCGGCTGGATGCCGAGCGGGGGGCCGGGTTCGTCCTCGGCGATGCCGGAGCGGCCGTCGGCGGCGGCCCACACGAACGGGGTGTGGCCGGCGCGGGCGCTCTCCAGGACCCCGGTGGCGGGGTCGAGGCGCAGGAACGTGCAGGTCGCGAAGAGGTCGCTGCCGAGGGAGATCAGCAGGTCGTTGGTGCGGGCGAGGAGTTCGCCGGGGTCGCCGGTGACCGAGGCGAGGGCCCGCAGCCCCACCCTGACCTGGCCCATGAACGCGGCGGCCTCGATGTTGTGCCCCTGGACGTCCCCGATGCACAGGGCGAGCCGTCCGCCGGGCAGCGGGAAGGCGTCGTACCAGTCGCCGCCGACGTTGAGGCCGTAGCAGGCCGGCTCGTAGCGCACGGCGAGCCGCACTCCGGGCGGGTGGGGCAGGTCGCTCGGCAGCATCTCGCGCTGGAGGGCGATCGCCAGTTCCACCTGGGACCGCTGGACCTCGGCCCGCTCCCGCGCCTGAGCGGTCAGCGACCGCAGCCGCGCCAGCAGCTCATCGCCGTCGTCGGTCGTCACACCCGAATTCTCACGAACGAAGAGACCGGGCGCACCCGGATGGTCCGCGCCCCGCCAATTCACCATGTTCGACCTGTCGGACATTGTTCGAGACCTCTTGACGCCGCTCCTCACCCCGGCCGACACTCTCGCAACACGACGTCACACAGCTGTAACCGCGCGGTCTTCCAGACGAAAGGCCGGGCGGCACTGTCACGCCCTCCCCCGTCCCTTCGTGTCCTCCGACAGGGAATCAAGAACATGCCGCACATCGCACCCCCGGGCCCCCGCAGCCGCGCGAGACGCCTGGCGGCCCGGCTCGCCGGTCTCACCGCCGCCTCGCTGGTCATCGGGCTCGCCCCGGCCGTCTCCGCCCAGGCGGCGGACGCGGACAGCCTCACCGAGGGCCTGGCCCTCTGGTACAAACTCGACGCCCCGTCGGGCTCGACGACGGTCCCGGACGCCTCGGGCCACGGCCGCGACGGTGTCCTGAGCGGCACGGGCGCCTGGTCGGACGGCCTGACGTTCAACGGCTCGGACACGTACGTGAAGGTCCCGAACGACGTCCTGAAGGGCATGGACGCGGTCAGCGTCTCCTTCGACGTCCGGATGGACACCGCCCAGCAGGCCCCGTACTTCCTGTACGGCTTCGGCAACACGAGCGGCACCGCGGGCAACGGCTACCTCTTCACGACCGGCAACGCCCTGCGGACCTCGATCGCGTCGGGCAACTGGTCCACCGAGCAGAACACCCGCGCCGACGACGGCCACAACCTCGCGCGCGGCGTCTGGAAGCACCTGACGTACACCCAGTCGGGCACGACGGGCATCCTGTACGAGGACGGCGCCGAGGTCGGCCGCAACACCTCGGTGACCCTCACCCCGGGCTCGATCGGCGGCGGCACGACGACCGCGAACTACATCGGCAAGTCCGTGTACACGGGCGACAAGCTGTTCCAGGGCAAGATCCGCGACTTCCGCGTGTACGACCGGGCCCTGACCGGCGCCGAGGTGGAGACCCTGTCGCTGCCGGTCGCGACCGAGGGCGTGGCCGCCGACAAGGCGGCGCTGACGCTCGGCGACACGAGCGCGGTGACGGCGGACCTGACCCTCCCGAAGTCGGGCCCGGCGGGCGGCTCGGCCATCACGTGGTCCAGCGACAACCCGGACGTCGTCTCGGCGGCCGGCAAGGTGACGCGCCCGGCGTCCGGCTCGCCCGACGGCCGCGCCACGCTGACGGCGACGCTGCGCAAGGGCGCGGTGAGCGACACGAAGTCCTTCGAGGTGACGGTCCTGCCCACGTTCGACGACGCGACGGCGGTCCGGCAGGCCGCCGAGTCCCTGACCGTCCACAACCTGGACGACGCACGCGGCAACCTGTCGCTCCCGGCGACCGGCACCTACGGCACGACGGTCACCTGGGCGTCGGCGGACCCGGCGGTCGTCTCGGCGGACGGCATCGTCCACCGCCCGGCGCACGGCGCGGGCGCGACGACGGCCGACCTGACGGCGACGGTCACGAAGGGCTCGCAGAGCACGACCCGCGTCCTCACGGCGAAGGTCCCCGAACTGCCCGCCGCGCAGAAGCCGGAGGGCTACCTCTTCAGCTACTTCACCGGCGAGGGCACCTCGGACGGCGAGCAGCTCTACTTCGGCCTCAGCAAGGGCAACGACCCCCTGCACTGGCGGGAGTTGAACAACGGCCGCCCGGTCCTGACCTCGACGCTCGGCGAGCAGGGCCTGCGCGACCCGTTCATCATCCGCTCCCCCGAGGGCGACAAGTTCTACCAGATCGCCACCGACCTGAAGATCTACGGCAACGGCGACTGGGACGCCTCGCAGCGCACCGGCAGCAAGTCCATCATGGTCTGGGAGTCCACCGACCTGACCCACTGGACGAACCAGCGCCTGGTCCGCGTCTCCCCGGACAGCGCGGGCAACACCTGGGCCCCGGAGGCGTACTACGACGCGAAGCTCGGCGAGTACGTCGTCTTCTGGGCGTCGAAGCTGTACGACAACGAGGCGCACTCCGGCGACACGTACAACCGCATGATGTACGCGACGACGCGTGACTTCTACACGTTCAGCGAGCCGAAGGTGTGGGTGGACCGGGGCTACTCGGTCATCGACTCGACGGTCATCAAGCACGACGACACGTACTACCGCCTCTCCAAGGACGAGCGGAACAACTCCTCGTCGACCCCGAACAGCAAGTTCATCTTCGAGGAGAAGAGCGACTCGCTGCTCAACACCTCGTGGACGCCGGTCGCCGAAGGCATCGGCAAGGGCTCGATGAGCGCGGCCGAAGGACCGCTGGTGTTCAAGTCGAACACCGAGGACAAGTGGTACGCGTTCCTCGACGAGTTCGGCGGCCGCGGCTACATCCCCTTCGAGACGACCGACCTCGACAAGGGCGTGTGGACCCCGTCCACGAACTACGAACTCCCGGCCCGCCCCCGCCACGGCACGGTCCTGCCGGTCACGAAGGCCGAGTACGACCGTCTCCTGCGCGCCTACCAGCCGGACCAGTTGGTGGAGAGCGTCCAGGACGTCACCGTGAAGACGAAGACCGGTCAGGCCCCCGTGCTCCCGGCGACCGTCATCGCCCGGTACGCCGACGGCGTGGACCGCCCGGCCGCGGTCACCTGGGACGCGGTCCCGGCGGACGCCTACGCGCAGCCCGGCACCTTCGAGGTCAACGGCAAGCTGGCGGACGGCACTTCGCTCAAGGCGGCGGTGACCGTCTCGGCCGAGGGCCCTGACGTCCCGGCAGACCTCCTCGTCCACTACAACTTCGACGAGACGAAGGGCGACATCGCCGTCGACTCCAGCGGCCACGGCAACCACGGCACGTACGTGGGCTCCCCGGGCTTCGGCACGGGCGTGCAGGGCGGCTCGGTGAAGCTGTCCGGCGGCTCGTACGTGAAGATCCCCAACGGGGTTCTCAAGGACGCGGGTTCGGTCACTGTCTCGACGTACGCGAAGTGGCAGGGCGGCGCCGGCTTCCAGTGGCTCTTCGGGCTCGGCCCGGACAGCAACAAGTACCTGTTCGCCACGCCCTCCAACGGCGGCTCGACCCTCTACTCGGCCATCACGAAGGCGAGTTGGGGGGCGGAGTCGAAGCTGACGGGCAACTCGGCGCTCACCGCGGGCCAGTGGCAGCACGTCACGGTCACGCTGGACGGGGCGACCGGGACGATGGTCCTGTACGCCGACGGTGTCGAGGTGGCCCGTACGACGACCGGCATCAAGCCGTCGGAGCTGTACGACGCGGCCAAGGACTACTCGGGCTACATCGGCAAGTCGCTGTACGCGGCGGACCCGGCGTTCGCCGGTGAGGTCGACGACTTCCGTATCTACGGGCGGGCGTTGACGGCCGCCGAGGTGATGGAGATCAGCGGCAACACGACGGGCGTCGCCCGGGTCACGCTGCCGCAGCTGAAGACGGACGCGATCGTCTCCGACGGCAAGATCACCCTGCCGGTGAAGCCCGGCACCGATCTGCGGCGCCTGGCACCGGAGTTCACCATCGCGCACGGCGCCGCGATCAGCCCCGCCTCGGGCAGCGTCCAGGACTTCACCAAGCCGGTGACCTACCAAGTGACCGGCGGTGACGGCAAGAAGCGCACCTGGACCGTGTCGGCGGTCGTGATGAAGAGCCCGGTGCTGCCGGGGCTCAACGCCGACCCGAACATCGTCCGCTTCGGCGACACCTTCTACATCTACCCGACGACGGACGGCTTCGAGGGCTGGAGCGGTACGCAGTTCAAGGCGTACTCGTCGAAGGACCTCGTCCACTGGACCGACCACGGCGTGATCCTGGACCTCGGTCCGGACGTCTCGTGGGCCGACAGCAGGGCGTGGGCGCCGACCATCGCCGAGAAGGACGGCAAGTACTACTTCTACTTCTGCGCCGACGCGAACATCGGCGTCGCCGTCTCCGACTCCCCGACCGGCCCGTTCAAGGACGCCCTCGGCAAGCCGCTCCTCAAGGCGGGCCAGGCACCGGGCCAGATGATCGACCCGGCGACGTTCACGGACGACGACGGGACGAACTACCTCTACTGGGGCAACGGCCACGCGTACGTCGCCAAGCTCAACGCGGACATGACGTCCCTGGACATGTCGACGTATCTGGACATGACGCCGAGCGGCTACAACGAAGGCACGTTCGTCGTGAAGCGCAAGGGCACGTACTACTTCATGTGGTCGGAGAACGACACGCGGGACGTCAACTACCGTGTCGCGTACGCCACCGGGCCCTCCCCGACCGGTCCGTGGACCAAGCGGGGCGTGATCCTGGAGAAGGACCTCTCCCTCGGCATCAAGGGCCCCGGCCACCACTCGGTCGTCCAGGTCCCGAACTCCGACGACTGGTACATCGCCTACCACCGCTTCGCGATCCCCGGCGGTGACGGCACGCACCGCGAAACCACCATCGACAAGCTGGAGTTCGACGCCGACGGTTTCATCAAGAAGGTCGTGCCGACGCTCTCCAGCATCGACCCGGTGACCGTCGTGCACGCCGGCCCGGACGTCTCCGGCACCGAGGGCTCACCGATCGCGCTGAGCGGTACGGCCTCCGGCGCTCCCGGCGCCAGGTGGTCGGTCGAGGGCGGCGCACCCTGCAAGGTCGCCGACCCGGCCAAGGCGGCCACGACCGTCACCTGTGCGGACAACGGCACGTTCACCCTCGCCATCGCGGGCGGCGGCAGCCGCGACACGCTGACGGTGAAGGTCGCGAACGCGGCGCCGGTCATCACGAAGGCGTCCGGCCCGGCGCCGGTGTCCATCGGTCAACCGGCGTCCGTGACGGCCTCGTTCACCGACGCGGGCGCCCGGGACACGCACACCTGTACGATCGACTGGGCCGACGGCAGCAAGCCGTACACCGGTCCCGTGTGCAAGGCCGAGCACCGCTACACCTCGGCCGGTATCCGCCGGCCGGTCGTCACGGTGAAGGACGACGACGGCGGCACGGCCACCACGACCCTGCCCGAACTGGTCGTGTACGACCGCGCGGGCAAGACGTCGGGCACGGGCCTGGTGGTCTCCCCGAAGAGCTGGGCGAAGTTCTCCTTCGCCGCCTCCTACGGCAAGAAGGCCACCGTCCCGACCGGGCGTGCCACGTTCACCGCACCCGGCGTGTCGCTGCGCGCCACCGGCTCGGACTGGCTGGTCGTCACCGGCAAGCAGGCCGTCTACCAGGGCACCGCGACCGTCAACAAGGCGTCCGGGTACGCCTTCCGGATCACCGTCACCGACAACCCCGACACCTTCCGGATCAAGGTCTGGCAGAAGGCGACGGGCAAGGTCGTGTACGACGGCGGCGGCAAGGCGGGAGGAGTGATCACCGTGGGCCGCTGAGCCCACACGCGTGAGGCGGGTCCGTGCCCGGGGGGGCTCCACCCCTTGGGTACGGACCCGCCTCTTTTCCAGGGCGTCCCGGTGCGTGCCAGGACTCCCCAGTGATCCTGGACCGACCCCGGGACGTGCGTGCCCTGCGCGGTGATCACCACCATGGGGTACCCGCCGGGCGCGTGTCGTTGGCACACAGTCCACAGCCGTGACGCAATCCGTCCACCGCCCCGCCTACGGCGTTTCGGTCGGCGACAATCCCGGGCGGCCCGCCCTCGTCCGCACGTCGCTCGGCGTGTCGCCGTACGCGGCGCGGAACGCGCGGGTGAACTCGGCGGCGCGCGGGAAGCCCCAGCGGGCGGCCACCACATGGACCGGGAGGTCGCGCAGCGCCGGGTCCGTCAGGTCGCGGTGCGCGTTCTTCAGACGCTGCTCCCGCAGGTAGGAGGCCACCGTCAGGCCCTCCTCCTGGAAGAGGCGGTACAGGTAGCTGCGGGAGACGTGGTGGGCGGCGGCGATCGTCGCCGGGGTGAGGTCCGGGTCGGCGAGGTTGCGGCGCACGAACTCCTTGATCCGCAGCGTCAGCGCCCGCGCCCGCGTCTCCGGGGGAACGGCCCGCTCCACGTCCAGGAGGTGCGCGAACATGGCGGTCACCAGGTCGATGACGACCGTGCCGAGACGGGTGGCGTCCGTCGGGCGGTACGGCGCGGTGTCGTCCGCGAGCTGCATCAGGAACTGGGTGAGCAGCCCGCCCAGACCGGCCCGGCCGTCGACCCGGCCGATCACCTTGTCCTCGGCGCGGCGGCCCGGGAGGACGACCGCGCTGCGCGGTATCTCGACGCCGACGATCGACACCGGGTCCGGGCCCGTGGACACCTCGAACGCCCTCGACGAGTGGCTGACGTGCAGATCCTGCACCCGGTACGCGGCCTGCCGCTCGCCCCAGTCCGCCGCGCCCTCGCCGCGCAGCAGCAGGGACAGGTGGTAGACCTCCGGGTCCGACTGGCGGACCAGGCGCGGGGTGCGCTGGAAGACGAGGTGGTCGAAGGAGGCCGGCCAGATCGTCACCTCGCCCAGGCCGATGAGGCGTTGGACTCCGTGGTAGTCGTGCGCGCGGTGGCTCAGCAGGCGCATGGGGGCGTGGGTGCGCCCGAGTTGTTCCGTCCATGCCTCGAACCGGTCGGCGGCGGGCAGTTCCTTCGTTCTCAGCACCGATTCGTGGAGCATCCGCGTAGTCAACCACACGTCCCTGTAGGGGGTTTCGGCCGCTGTGCCGTGCGCGAGAGGGCGAGGAAACCGGCCGCGGCGAGGGCTTGGCAGCCGGCCGCGAGCAGCAGGGCGCCGTGCGCTGTACAGACCGCCGCCGCGCCCGCGCCGGCCGCGTAACCGCTGATCTTCAGACTCGCCCCGGTGCTGAAGATCTGTCCCCGCAGCCGCTCGGGCGCTTCCCGGTGCCGGATCGCGAAGAGGGCGACGAGCTGGGGTCCGGCACCGAGCCCGGCGAGGAGGGAGGCGGCGAGGGGGCTTGCCGTGGCGAGGAGGAAGGCGGCACCGAGGAGGAGGGTGCTTACGAGGAGGATGCCGTCGGGGCCGGCCACACGGGGGCGGCGGGCCAGGACGAGGCTCGCCATGAGGGACGCGAACGCGAGGGCGGCCGGCAGGAACGCGCCCGCGCTCTCGACGCCGAACGCCTGTGCGCCGAGGGCGGGGGTGACGGCGGTGAAGGCGCCGAGGCCGGCGTGGGAGAGGGTGGAGGTGAGGGTGGCGCGGGCCAGGGGGCGGATGCGGAGGAGGGCGAGGAACCCGGCGCGCAGGTCGGGGAGCAGGCCGGCGGGGGTCAGGGGCGGGGCTTGCCGCGGTACGGGGTGCGGGGCGGGCACCGGAACCGTGGTCCCGGGCACCTCCTCCGGTTCGGGGAGCGGGGCCCCGTCACACGCCGGACCCGCGGACCCGCGCACCCTCTCGCCCGACACGCTCGTCCCCCGTCCCGGCAGGCTCCACGCCGCCGGAAGCGCGCCCGCGATCAGTGCCACGGCCGTCAGCAGGGCCGCGTGCTCCCCCGCCGCCAGGGCCACGCCTCCGGCCAGCGCGGGGCCCGCCAGTGCGGCGAGCTCGTAGGACGCCGCGTCCAGGGCGCCCGCGCGCGGGAGGTGTTCGGCGTCGGTGACGTAAGGGAGTCGGGAGGTCCAGCCTGCCGCGAGGGACGGGGCGAAGAGGCCGCCCAGCAGGGCGAGGGAGAGGACGGCGGGCAGGGGGAGGTCGCCCAGGGTCCAGCAGACCAGGGTGAGGCTCGCCGCGTATGCCGCGAGGGTCCCGGCGAGGAGGCGGCCGGGGTGGGGTGTGCGGTCGAGGAGGGCGCCGAGGACAGGCCCGCCGAGTGCCGCCGACGCGGTCAGCGCCGCCAGGAGGGCCGGGCCGGAACCGGTGAGCGCCGTGCCCGCGAGGAGCAGGGCCGGGCCGGACATCTCGTCGCCGGTACGGGCGGCGCCCGCGCCGAGGAGATAGCCGGAGAGGCCGTAACGTCTCTTCATCAAAGTGACGTTACAAAGTAACTCCATATCCGGCCAAGGCCGTTACACTCCAGGTCATGGAGCCCGACGACTGGTTCACCCGCCACTCCCCCGCCCGCACGGCCCACCGCACCGTCGCCCTCGTCAACGTCCTCACGGCCGGCGAACCCCGTACGGACGCCGTCGCCGAGGTCCTGCGCGAGTACGGCGAGCCCGAACCCCTGGGCCTGTCCCCCGAGGACATCACCGGCATGCGGGACGCGGCCCTGCGCCTGCGCGAGGTGTTCGCGGCCGAGTCCGTCGACGACGCGGCGGGCTCCCTGAACCGCCTCCTCGCCGGGGACTGCGGCCCCGTACGCCTCACCTCCCACGGCGGCGCGACCCCCTGGCACCTCCACCTCGACCGGCATGACGAGGCGCCGTGGGCGGAATGGTTCCTGGCGTCCTCCTGTATGACGCTGGCCGTCCTCCTGTGGGACCGCCAGCTCCCGCCGGGCGGCATCTGCGCCTCGTCGACCTGCGAGAACGTCTTCGTCACGAGCACGGGCGGCACGACCCGCCGCTACTGCTCGGCGCGGTGCGCGACGAGGGAGCGGGTGGCGGCGCATCGTAGGGGCCGCGTATAAATCCCCGCGCGCCCTTCTCCCGCCGGTTCTACCCTCGCCGCATGACGGACGAGGCGTACACGAACCCGAGGCTGGCCGCCTTCTACGACCCCCTCGACAACGGCCGGCGGGACCTCGACGTATATCTGGACATCGCGAGGGAGTCGGGCGCGCACCGGGTCCTGGACGTCGGCTGTGGCACGGGCACGCTGGCGCTGCTGCTGGCCGGGCAGGGCTTCGACGTCACGGGAGTCGACCCGGCCGCCGCCTCCCTCGACCTGGCACGGGCCAAGCCCGGTGCGCACGCGGTGCGTTGGCTGCACGGCGATGCGACCGGCCTGCCCTGCCTGAGCGTGGACCTGGTCGTGATGACCGGCAACGCCGCGCAGGCCGTCGTGGACGAGGAGGTCTGGGAGGGGACCCTGCGAGGGGTGCGCGCGGCTCTGCGCCCCGGCGGCCGGTTCGTGTTCGAGACGCGGGATCCGGCGCGGCGGGCGTGGGAGGAGTGGAACCCCCGGGACTCGCGGCGCGTCGTGGACGTACCCGGTGCCGGTGAGGTGGAGACCTGGTACGAGGTCACCGGCGTCGCCTGGCCCCTCGTGGAGTTCCGGACCGTGATCGTCCTGAGGGCGACCGGTGAGCGGCTGCTCTCGCTGTCCACGCTCCGTTTCCGCGAGCGCGGCGAGGTCGCCGCCGCTCTGGAGGCGCACGGCTTCGCCGTGGAGGAGGTCAGGGGCGCTCCCGACCGGCCCGGCAAGGAGTTCGTGTTCTTCGCCCGCCGGACCGAGGTGGTGTCGTCCGGCCAGGAGTCGTAGCGTCGGCAGGAGAGGACGACCGGCGCAGGGAGCGGACATGGCCAGGTACGTGAAGAGGACCGCTCTGGCGCTGTGCGCTGTGGCGTCCCTGGCCGCGGCGGGCACCTCCACCGCCCACGGCTCCCGCACGGTCCTCCTGGACTGCGCGGGCCGGTCACAGACCCGCCCCGCCGACTACGTCCTGGCCTGCGGCGACGGCAACAGCCGGCTGACCTCGCTGCGCTGGGCGCGCTGGACCTCCGGCGAGGCCGAGGGGCGTGGCGTGAACGTGGTCAACGACTGCGTCCCGTACTGCGCGGCGGGCACGTTCCACGGCTACCCGGTGACGGTCCGGCTGGACGCCCCGAGCGGCGGGGAGGTCCGGCACTACACCCGGGTGACACTGACGTTCACCACGGACAGGCCGGACCTGGCGCCCCGTACCGTGTCGTACCCGCTGCCCGGCTGAGGTCTGTCCGGCGGATCAGTCCGCGGTCGCGGGGTCTGGCACGCACTCCCCCAAGCTCTGCGAGCAGGGGGACCCCCAGCCGCGTTGTCGTCGGTCGCCGACGCTCCGCGTCGACTCCTTCCTCCGCCTTGCAGCTGCACGCTCCCCCAAGTTCTCGGCTCCGCTCGAACAGGGAGGTGCCCCCATGACCCCGCTCACCGGCACCGATACGGAACCGTCGCTCTCGTGCAGCCTGATCCGCCGGACAGACCTAACCGTGGCCCAGCCGGCTCAGCCGTGCCGCGGCCCGCATTCGGGCCACCTGGAGGACCGAGAGGAGTACTTCGCGGCTGGAGTTGCGGTCGCGGACGTCGCACAGGACGACCGGGATGCCGGGGTCGAGGTCGAGGGCGGCGCGGACCTGTTCCACGGATGCCTCGCGGCGGCCGTGGAAGCAGTTGACGCCGACCGCGAAGGGGATCTCCCGGGACTCGAAGAAGTCGATCGAGGCGAACGACGCGTCGAGGCGGCGGGTGTCGGCGAGGACGATCGCGCCGAGCGCCCCGTTGGCGAGGTCGTCCCACATGAACCAGAAGCGGTCCTGGCCGGGCGTCCCGAAGAGGTACACGACGAGGTCGGAGGCGACGGTGATCCGGCCGAAGTCCATGGCGACCGTGGTGGCCACCTTGTTCTCCACGCCGGAGAGGTCGTCGACGCCCCGGCTGACCTCGGTCATCCGTTCCTCGGTCTCCAGCGGCGGCACCTCGCTCACCGAGCCCACCATCGTCGTCTTGCCGACGCCGAATCCGCCCGCGACGAGGATCTTCAGTGCCGTAGGCAGGATGGGTTCAGAGTTGACGGATGGCATCCATCACCCTTTCGATGAGTTCGACGTCCGGCTGGCTTTCCTTGCCGGGCGGCGACTGGACTAGGATCAGCGAGGTATTGAGGAGATCTCCGCACAGGATCTTCACGACGCTCACGGGCAGGTCCATGAGGGCGGCGATCTCGGCGATCGCCACCGCGCGGTCCCGGCAGAGTTCCAGGATCTTCGCCGCCTCCGGCTCGACCGCCTCCTGGTCCGTGTCCGCCACGGACCGGGAGACGATCTGGGTGATCAGCGTGAAGGCGTGCTGGGAGTGACGGGTCCGGCCGCCCGTGATGGCGTAGGGGCGTAAGTAACGCCCCCCGCCGGACGCTTCCGACCATCGGGACTCAGACATCCTGGCCCAGGCCGCCGGGAGGGCCCTGCACCCGTGGCGGGGCGCTCAGATAGGTTCCGACGCGCTTGACGAGGGTGCCCATCTCGTACGCCATCATGCCGATGTCCACGGTGTCCGAGGCGAACGCCGCGAGGCGCGCGCCCTGTCCCGCCGCCGTGATGAAGAGGTACGCCTTCTCCATCTGGATGACGGTCTGCTGGACGGGCCCGCCGTGGAAGTGGCGTGCGGCGCCCCGGGCGAGGCTGTGCACGCCGGAGCCGACGGCCGAGAGGTGCTCGGCGTCGTCGCGGCGGATGTCCTTCGACTTGCCGATGAGAAGGCCGTCCCCCGACAGCACGACAGCACAACGAATCTCGGGGATTCGGTCCACCAGGTCGTCCAGCAGCCAGTCCAGCTGCGGACCGGGGTGTACCTGCTCACTCATTCCGTAACGTTCCTTCACAATTGGTATGCATCAGGGCCCTTCGTCGTCGTACGGCCCGGGAGGCAAAGGCTCCGTCTCGGGCGACTGCGCTCGTTTCAGGCCCCGTTGGATGGCGCTCAGCGCGCGGGCCGACGCGTCGGGGGAGATGACGCTCTCGTCGGGCTCCCCGCCCTCGCCGAACTGGGCGGCCTCCTTGCGCAGTTGCTGCGCGAGGGCGGCCCCACGGGTACGCCGTGGCAGTACGTCGGGGGTGGTCAGGGGGGAGTTGCCGGTCATGGGTGCCGCCGCCGGGGGGGTCGTGGGGCGGGTCTGCTGCTGGTACTGCTCGGCTGCCGGGTTCGCGGCGGTGTCGTAGCCGTACTCCGGGGAGAACGGAGCCTGCGGCGGTTCCTGGTAGGAGGGGGAAACCGCTTGCTCCGCGTACAGCCCTGTATCCCCCGGGCCGTAGGGCCCGGGTGCCTGCGGGGGGTACGGCTCGTAGGTCGCCTGGTACGCCGCCGGGTCCTGGGGGGCGGCGAGGCCGCTGCCGTAGGTCTGGGAGGAGGCGTTGTCATAGGACGCGCTGTCGTAGGAGGCGACGGGTTCGGCGGGCGGGGCCTCGTAGGCCGGCTGCTGGTAGCCGTACGGCTGCTGGGGCTCGGGGTGGCCCGCGACCGGGGGCAGGAGGCCCGCGCCCGCGTACTCGGGGAAGCCGTCGTAGTCGGCCAGCCGGCTGTGGGTGGGCAGGTCGAAGCCGGTCGAGGTGAGCGCGCCCGCGCCGACCAGGACCTGTTCGACCCCGGCGGGCGCCTGGTCGGCGCCGGCGATGCCCGCGCGCTCGGCCCCGGGGAGGGCGGCGTCCATCGTGGCCGCGGCCGCGGCCTGGAGCTGGTCGAGGACCGGCGAGCCGACCTCTTCGAGCAGGTCGACGGGGACGAGGACGATGCTGAGCGTGCCGCCGTAGACGGACTCGCGCAGTTCGACCTTGATGCCGTGGCGCTCGGCGAGCTTGGCGACGACGAAGTGGCCGAGGCGGGGGTCCTCGCCGAGGGCGGTGAGGTCCAGGCGCGGCGGGTTGGCCAGCAGCTGGTTGGCCTGGTGGCGCTGGGCGGGCGGGATGCCGAGGCCGTGGTCCTCGACGTGGATGGCGAGGCCCTTGGCGACCCGGACCGCGCTGACGGCGACCTGCGTCTCCGGCGGGGAGAAGCTGGTGCCGTTCTCGATCAGCTCGGCGAGCAGGTGCGTGACGTCCGAGACGGCGCGCGCGGCCAGGGCCGTACGGCGGTCGGCGGGGGCGTTCTTGACCTTGACCCGGGTGTACGCCTCGGTCTCGGCGACGGAGGCGCGCATGACGTCCGTGATGGGGACTGCGGCGTTGGTGCGGCGGCCGGTGGGCGTGCCGCTGAGGATCATCAGGTTCTCGGCGTGCCGGCGGGCGCGGGTGGCGAGGTGGTCGACCTTGAAGATGTCGTGCAGGAGGTCGGAGTCCTCGTGCTTGCGCTCCAGGTCGTCGAGGAGGGCGATGAGGCGGTGCAGGAGGATCTGGGTGCGCCGGATGAGCTGGGCGACGACCTTCTCGGTGCCCTCGCGGCCCATGTGCTGGCGGATCGCGGTGTCGGCGGAGACGAGGGCGACGCGGTCGATGACGGCGGCGAGGCGGGCGATCTCCTCGGAGCCGCGCCGGCGGGTGCCGAGGCCGAGTGCGCTGCCGGGGTCGACACGCTCGCCCTTCTCGATGCGGGCGAGGACCTCGGGGAGGCGGCGGCCGGCGATCTCCTCGGCGTAGGCGTGCAGGTCGCGCAGTTCGTTCGCGGCGGCCCGCTTGCGGCGCCGGGCGACGAGCCAGGCGGCGAGGACCGGGGCGAGGGCGGCGACGGCGCCGGTGAGCGCGCCGATCAGGAGGGCGTCGGCGCGGACGCCGATGACGGCGGCGAGGTCGACGGGAGTGGCCGTGACGTCGGCGGTGTCCTGCCGGAACGTCGCGGGGACGGTGTGTGTCTCGGCCGCCTGCGCGAGGTCCGCGCGCAGCGCCCGGTACTCCTCGGTCAGCGCGTGGTCCTCGGGCGTGCCCGTCCGGGACATGTCGGATATACCGGATATGCGAGATGCCGAGGGCTCGGGCAGGACGAGGCGCTCGCCGGCCGTGGAACCGAGCAGGACCGCGGGTGCGTCCAGCCCTGCGAGGGAGAGCGAGTGGGTGGTCACGCGGTCGGCGTCGGCGTGGCTCTGCTCGTCGGCCGCGTGGGCCGCGGTGGAGCCCCACAGGCAGGTGAGGCAGACCGCGGGGACCACGAAGGGAACGACGAACGAGGAGCGCAGTCGCGGACTGCGGGTGGCGGAGCGGTTGCGGTTCCGCCGGTCGCGGATGCCTGGCATCTGATTCCTCGTACAGCAGCGACACACCTGGACCGGCGGACGGTGGGACCCTAGTGCGGGGCTTTCCCGTCCGTCCGGTTTACTCGGCGTGTTCGAATGTCGGCGATGAGCTGCACCGTATCAGGATCATGGCGCAGCGTCAGCATACGCCTGAGGCAACTTCCGCACGTCACGGCACAGTTGACACCGGCACAAGCCCGCCGAAGGGCGGGCAGGTCCGGGCAAGGGGTCACAGGAGGGCGAGGAGCTTCGGTGTGAAGAGCGCACTCGCCGGGACGATTCCGGCAACCGAGTCGAAATAGATCGAGGTGAGCTCCTCGTCCTGCTGGACCGCTCTGAGCAGTGACAGCCTCTGCTCGTGGGGGTCGAGGCGGGCAGCGCCGAGGGTCGCCTCGTAGCCGCCCATGAGGGCCTGGTCGCGGTCCTCGCTGAAGTCCTTGAGGGCCGTGTCGAGGACGGCGGGGTCGTCGCCGAGGGCGTCCACGAGACGCCCGGTGAGGAGTTCGACCTGCCGGTAGCCGTCGCTGATGCCGCGCGCGGTGATGGAGTCCTTGTGGTGCCCGGCGTCGCCGACGAGGACCCAGCCGGGCCCGTTGGCCTTGCGGAAGAAGTTCTGCTGGCGCCCGGTGCCGCGCAGTTTCTCCAGGGGCTCGGTGCCCTCGATCCGCGCGTACAGCTCGGGCGCGGTCTCCTCCACCTGTTGGAGGTAGGCGGCCTGGGCGTCGGCGCGGACGTCCTGGTAGCGGTCCTGCGGGAAGTAGGCGAGGACCAGGGTGGCGTCGCCGTGGGTGGGGACGGCGGCGACCCAGCTGCGGGGCTTCTCGTAGAGTTCGAGGGCGTCCGTCACCTTCGGGTAGTACGCGTAGTACGCGCAGGTCAGGCGGGGGTGCTCCACGGTGTACGGCGCTCCGACCAGGGCTCCGACGGTGGAGCGCATGCCGTCCGCGCCGATGACGAGGCGCGCGGTTTCGGTGAAGGTCTTCCCCCCGGATCTTCCCCGTACCCCCACGACCCGTCCCGTGTCGTCGTGCAGCAGCCCGTTCACTTCGTACCGTTCGCGGTATTCGGCGCCGCTCTCCACAGCCGCGTCGATCAGCAGCGGGTCGAGGATGTTGCGGCGCGGGGAGTACGCCGCCCGCTGGCCCTCCACACCCCGCGCGCACCCTTCGAGTCTGATGTCGTCGACCTCGTAGCGGACCCGCTCGATGGGCGGGCACCCGGTCGCGCGCAGCGCGTCGAGCAGGCCCCAGCGCGCCAGGGCGGCGACGCCCGGCTGGTGCAGCAGATGGGTGGAGAGCGTGTCCGTGCCGTAGGCCGCCTTGTCCAGCATCAGGACTCGGAACCCGGCTCGGGAGAGCAGCATGGCGGTGGGAGCACCGGCGCAGCGCGCCCCCACCACGATGGCGTCGAACATGTCGGAGCCTTACATGTCGGCAACTAGGGGATGAGGTGTGGGGGGTGGGAGAAGCTGGGGGCTTCTCCGGTTGTCACAGGCCGTGCCCCAGCGAGGCGAGCAGGGCTCGCCGGTCGATCTTCCCGTTGGCGTTGAGCGGCAGTTCGTCGAGGACGGTGATGCGCCGGGGCATCATGTACGGCGGCAACTCGCCGCCGAGTGCCTCGTACAGGGCGTCCGGGGTGCGGTCGGTCCCGGTGACGGCGGCCAGCAGCTCCGGTTCGCCGTCGGCCGCGGTCGCGGCGACCACGGCGGCGTCGCGTACGCCGGGCCGGCGGCGCAGGGCGGCCTCGATCTCGCCGAGTTCGATGCGGTGGCCGCGGATCTTGACCTGGTGGTCGGTGCGTCCGAGGTGGACGAGGGCGCCGTCCCTGCGGGCGACCCGGTCTCCGGTGCGGTACCAGTGGCCGTCGGCGGGCGGTCCGTCGGCGGGGCGCAGGTCCTCGGTGAGGAAGCGTCCGGCGTTCTCGGCGGGGTCGAGGTAGCCGGCGAAGCGCAGGGCGCCGCGCACGCACAGTTCGCCGCTCTCGCCGGGGGTGCCGTCCTCGTCGAGCAGCACCGCTTCCACGCTCGGGTGGGGAGTCCCGATGGGGGCGGTGCCGTTGGGGGTGTCGGGCCAGTCGGCGGGGTCGTCGGGCAGGAAGTGGCCGGTGCAGGAGATGGTCGCCTCGGTGGGGCCGTACAGGACGTCGACCCGGCTGCCGGGGGCGGCCGCGCGCCATTCCCGTGCGGCGTCCAGGTGGAGGGGTTCGCCGCCGAAGACGCTCCACTCCAGCGTGGGCATGGCTCCTGGGGTGAGCGTGCCGAGGCGGGAGGCGAAGGAGATGAGGGAAGGGACGGAGAACCAGTGGGTCAGGCGCAGGGTGTTGACGGTCCTGACGGGTGACATGAGCTGGGCGCGGCGGGGCACCACGAGCGTGCCGCCTGCGGTCCAGGTCACGAAGAGGTCGTGCACGGAGCCGTCGAAGGTCAGCTCGAAGCACTGGGAGAGACGGCTGCCGGGTCCGATGCCGTAGCGGCCGGCGAGGTCGTCGAGGTAGGCGCAGATGTTGCGGTGTGCGATGGGCACGCCCTTGGGGCGGCCGGTGGAGCCGGAGGTGAAGACGATGTAGGCGGCGTCGTCGGGGGCGGGCGCCTCGTACGGGCCGGCGGGGGCGTCCGGCTCGGACCAGGCCAGGGCCTCTTCGGCGGCGACGGTGACGACGGGGACGCCGACGGAGCCGATGCCCTCCTCGGCGGCGTCGGCGAGGATCAGGTCGAGCCCGGCCGCGCGGCCGATCTCCGCGATCCGGACGTCGGGGTGCTCGGGGTTGAGGGGGACGACGGCCGCGCCCGCCCGCAGGACGGCGAGCCAGCCGACGTAGGTGGGCAGGGTGCGCGAGACGAGGAGGCCGACCCGTTTCACCTGGCCGATTTTTTCGGCCAACTCATCGGCCGCGGAACGGAGTTGACGGTACGTCAGCTTGCTTCCGGCGACTTCGAGGGCCGTTTCGTCCGGGTACCGCTCGGCGGCGCGGGCGAAGCGGCCGTACAGATCCTGCGGTCGGCTCATCGGGTGGCCGCCTGGAGGGCCCGCGTCCACGTGCGCAGTTCGCCCACGGTGCGGACCTGGCCCAGTTCCTCGGGGTCGACGTCCTGGCCGGTGCGTTTGGCGAGGTCGACGACGATGCGCAGTTTGGCGAGGGAGTCGATGCCGATGTCGGTGAGGGTGGAGTCCTCCTCGAAGGCGGTGCGGGCGTGCTCGCTCAGCACCCAGGAGGCGAGGTCGTCGCCCTCGGACCCGTCGCGCTCACCGGTCCAGTACCGCTTGGTCTGCCAGGGGTAGCCGGGGACGGGGACGTACCGGCCGCCCTTGCCGACGGCGGCCTCCCAGTCGACGTCCTCGCCGACCGTGTAGTGCGCGGCGAGGTCGGCGAGGGGCCCCTCGGCGTGGGCGGCACCGCTGATGAGAGCGTCGCGCAGGTCCTTGTGGGTGGCGCCGACGACGGCCAGCCGGTGGCCCTCGTGGTGGTCGCGGCGCAGGGCGGCGGTGTGGCAGATGTCCCGGACGCTGTACGCGGCTCCCGCGCCGTCGGGGGCGAGGTGGCGGACGTAGGCGGCGACGAGGTCGGTGAGCGCCTCGGCGCTACGCGCGGAGAGCGCCAGCAGGTAGGGGGTGTCGGCGGGCTCGGGCTCCTCGGCGGCGGCGGACGGGGCGGCCTCGCTGAGGACGACGTGGGCGTTGAGGGCGGCGGAGCCCTGGCCGGAGACGCCGGCGTAGGCGGGGCGGCCGTCGTGCTCGGGCAGGTCGAGGGCCTCGCCGGGGACGCGGACGGGGAGGGCGTCCCAGTCGAGGTCGGGGCGGGGGGTGCTCAGGTGCAGGCTCGCGGGTATCCGGCCGTGCTCCAGGCAGAGCACCGCCTTGATGATCCCGGCCATGCCGCCGGCGGCCTCGGCGTGGCCCACGTTGGTCTTCACCGAGCCGACGAGCAGCGGCCGGCCGGCGGGGCGTCCGGCGCCCAGCACCTCGCCGAGGGCGGTGAGTTCGAGGGGGTCGAGGGAGGGGGAGCCGGAGCCGTGGGCCTCGACGTAGTCGACGTCGGCGGGGTTCACGCCGGCGTCCTCGTAGGCCCAGCGCAGGACGTCGAGCTGGCCCTGGAGCGAGGGGTTGAGGACGGTGTCGCTGGTGCGGCCGTCGTTGCCGACGGCGCTGCCGCGGATGACGGCGCGGATGCGGTCGCCGTCGGCCTCCGCGCGGTCGAGGCGCTTGAGGACCAGGACGCCGACCGCGTCGCCGGGCGCGTGGCCGTCGGCCGCCGCGTCGCCGAAGCGGCTGCGTCCGTCGCGGGAGTGGCCGCCGGCCTGGCTCATCACGATGGCCTCGTCGGGGCGCAGCACCAGGTTGACGCCGGCCGCGAGGGCGAGCGGGATCTCGCCGGAGCGCAGGGACTGCACGGCCTGGTGGACGGCGACGAGGGAGGAGGAGCAGGCGGTGTCGACGACGACGCTGGGGCCGCGCAGGTCGAGGAAGTGCGAGAGGCGGGCGGGCAGCAGGGAGCGGAAGTTGTTCAGCTGGGCGGCTCCGGCGCCGTCCGCGCCCTGGCGCAGGGCGATCTCCAGGTAGTCGGAGCGGGCGTTGCCGACGAAGACGCCGGTGCGGCTGCCGGCGAGTTCGGCGGCGGTGCGGCCAGCGTCCTCCAGTGCCTCCCAGGCGGTCATGAGCAGCAGGCGCTGCTGGGGGTCCAGTTGGACCGCTTCTGCCTCGGACATGCCAAAGAAGGCGGCGTCGAACTCCCCCGCTCCCGCGACGTAGCCCGCGCGGCGGGCGGTGATCTTGCCCGGGGCGCCCTTGACGGAGTGCAGGGCGTCCGCGTCGTAGCGCTCGGCCGGGGTGTCCCCGGTGGCGTCCACTTCGTCGAGCAGCAGCTCCCACAGTTCGTCGGCGCCGCCGGCGCCGGGCAGCCGGCAGGCCATGCCGATCACCGCCACGCAGCGGGTATCCGCCTCGCAGCTGTTCATGAGCTGACTCCATTTCATACTCGGCCACCGTCGTTACGCGGCAGTAGTGTTGATCTTGCCCGCAGGGCGGCGAAAAGACGACGAGATCTCGGCAACACCTCAGGCCGAAGGCGTACGCCATGGACGACGGCCGTCACCGCGGCGCGACGGCGCGCGCGACGGCCGACGAGGTCGAAGGGACAGACCCACGCCCGGCAGGCGTGCGCCTAGGGTCTGTTCAGCCTGCGCGGACCCCCCGCTCCGCGCACCGGTCCCCCACCGGGACGGCTCTCCCCCCTGCGCCGGGCGCGTCCCCCCTGGACAGGAACGCCGCACATCCGGCTCGACACCCCATTTTCAGACACACTTTCGATTCCTCGATGTCATGGCGAGTCGAACACGCTAGCGTCGAAAACACGCCCGTCGCACGATTGTCGTATGCCTCAACCACATCGCGCGACGGCCGCCGCAAGGAATGACGGGAAGTGATCGGCGCTGGTTGAAACACGGTGCTTTTTGGACAGAATCGAAAGTTGAGCACCCGTCAACCAGGCTCCCGGGCCCGCATGGCAAGGTCTTCTTCCGCCAACCACCCCAGGTGACAAGCTGGTTACGGATGCTCCGGAAGTGACCGGGATCGCTCCGGGGGGTGACTCACGGCACCCGGAGTTCTGCTTTGATCTGATCTCATGGACTCCCTCTCACCTGAAGAACTCCGTCTCGCGGGCGAGCAGCGCCGGCTGCGACTGCAGATTCTCGGCCTCAATTCGGTCGGCGCGGAGGCCACCTTCGACCGGGTGGCGCGGCTCGCGGCAGGGTTCACCCAGTCGCCACTGGCCATGGTCAACTTCATCAGCGACGAGCAGCAGATGTTCCGCGGCATGTACACGCCCCCCAGCGACCCGGGTGCGCGGACCGACGCGGCGGGCAACGCGGTCACCTTCGACCTCAGCAACCTCACCCGTGAGGCCCCCGGGGACTACGGCTTCTGCCCGCACGCCGTCGCGATGGGCTCCCAGCTCGCCCTCGACGACGTGTTCGACTACCCGCGCTTCAAGGGCAACGCGCTGGTCAACGACCTCGGGGTGCGGTCCTACCTCGGCACCCCGCTGCGCGACAACACCGGCATGATCCTCGGCACCGTCTGCGTGGCCGACTTCAAGCCGCGCACCTGGGACGCCGGGATCCGCCAGAGCATGAAGGAGCTGGCCGACACGCTGCTGTCGGAGTTCCGGCTGCGCGACAGCCTCCTCGCCCAGCAGCAGGAGCTGTTCGCGGTGTTCGACGGGGCGCCCTTCCCGATCATGCTCACCGAGGGCCCCGAGCACCTGCTGCGCTACGCCAACGGCAAGCAGGGCCAGGCGTTCGGCATGGTCCCGCAGTTCAGCCGCGGCCGGCACGTCCTGCCCGGCCTTGAGGCGATCGGCGTGTTCAACGCCATGGACGACGCGTTCCGCAGCGGCCAGACCACCACCCTCGGCGGCGGCCGGATCAAGACGTACGACTCGCCGTCCCCCCAGGAGTTCGACTTCCTGTGCACGCCGGTGCGGACCTCCCCCAGCGCGCCGGTCAGCGGGATCCTCACGGTCGCCATGAACGCGGGCGGGCACAGCTCCGTCAAGCAGTCCCACGCGTTCGCGGCCAACGTGCAGCAGCGGTTCGAGCAGATGGGCAACGGCGCGATGAGCGGCGCGACCAGCCCGGTGGACTTCTTCGGTCCGCGCCACTGAGACACCCGGGGGTCCGGTGGAGGGCGTGCGGCGGGTCAGCCCCGGTCGATGCGGTAGGGGTCGCCGTACACCTTCCACTCCAGGGGTGGGGTCAGGTCCAGGTTTCCCGCGCGCAGGAAGAGGCGTTGCGCGGTGTCGACGCGGCTGGTGTCCCGGTGCGCGGGTTCCCGGCGCATCGCCGCCACCCGGGCGTCGAGGAAGGCCGTCAGGTACGCCGTCTCGGTGCCGCCCCGCGCGGGGGTGCGCGCCCGGCGCCGGGCCTGTTCCCGGACGGCGTCGAACCCCGACTCGCCGTGCATGACGTACGCGTCGAAGTAGGCGAACTGCCCGAGCGCCCGCAGCCCGTCCGCCCTGCCCCGGCGTACCGCCGGGGTGAAGCAGACGCGGTCCCGCTCGTCCTCCTGGGCACGGCGGAACACGGCGTCCCGGGCCGCGACACGCCAGTCACGCACGAAGAACGGGTCGAGCCCTCGGTGCGACGCGCCGCCCGACACGGCGCGCAGGGTCGGGAGATGGCGCGCGAGGACGTTCCCCGGCCTGCGGCGGGTGTACAGCTCGACCAGCTTCAGCATGTCGCCCGTGCCGGAGCAGAAGCCGATGATGCCGGCGGTGTAGCCGCGGCCGTCGTGGATGTCCTCGATATAGGGGTACTGGGACCGCCAGTCGAGGGTGGAGTTCTCTGCGCTGGAGACCAGTTGGAGCGCGAGTTCCTTCTTGGCGGGGGTGTCGAGGGCCAAAGGTGCGGCCCGGAAGGGCGACACGCCGAAGAAGGGGAGGGCGAGAACGCCGCGGCGGCTGATCGCGTTCATTCCATCAGCCCCGCCGCCAGCGCCGCCCCCAGCTCCCAGCACGCCTCGACGTCCCCCTTCGACGGCTCCCCGGTCACCGTCACCGGCTCCACCGCACGCCGCCAGCCCAGCCCCGTCGTGATCGTGTCCAGCGCCCGCAGCGCGCCCGTGACGTCGTTGCCGCCGTGGACGTACGCGCCGTAGGGACGGCCCCGGGTGGTGTCGAGGCACGGGTAGTACACCTGGTCGAAGAAGTGCTTGAGCGCGCCGGAGAGGTATCCGAGGTTCGCCGGGGTGCCCAGGAGGTAGGCGTCGGCGGCCAGGACGTCGGAGGCGGTGGCCGCGAGGGCCGCTCTGCGGACGACGCGCACGCCCTCGATCTCCGGTGCGCTCGCGCCGGAGACGGCCGCCTCGAAGAGGGCCTGGCAGTTGGGCGAGGGGGTGTGATGGACGATCAGCAAGGTGGGCACGCCCGTACCGTGCCCGCGCGGAAGGGGCGCCCGCAAGTCGGCACGACCGGCGTGCGCGCGCCCCTGGGCCCTGTGCCGGTCAGCGGGCCAGCGCCGCGATCTCGGCCGCGTCCAGGCTCCTGCCGTACACGCGGACGTCGTCGAGGGCGCCCTTGAGGTACGGGTCGGCGTACTGCGAGCGGCCGAGGTAGGCCGCGCGGATGTGGCCGCCGAAGTGGCGGGGCTCGACGGTGACGGCGGTGTTGCGGCCGGCCTCGGTGCCGTCGACGTACAGGACGGCGGTCCCGGCGCCGTAGGACACGGCGACGTGGGTCCAGCGGTCGGTGGCCAACGGGGGTGCGTCGACGCGCTGTTCGGCGCCGGCGCCGCCCGCGGTGATCGCGAACCGCAGGGTGCCGGAGTCGCTGCGCGGGGTCAGGAAGAGGTTCGCGGTGACGCCGGTCCCGAGGTCGAAGATCCTTGTCCAGGCGGCCGGTTGGCCGGAGAGGCGGACCCAGGCCGCGACGGTGTAGGCGGACGCGCCCGCCAACAGGTCCTCGGCGAGGGCGACATGGCCGTTCGTCCCGTCGAGGGCGACCGCTCCCCCGGTGCGCCCCTGCGTCCAGCTCGCCCCGCCCGCCAGGGTCGCGGCCCTGCCGTTGCCGGTGGCGTCGGCCGCGCTCGTGCCGGACGTCTCGTCGAACTTGTGCCAGGCGGCGAACGGCGGTGGCGGGGGCGTGGGTTCGCCGGTGCGCCAGTACACGGAGTAGTGCTCGTGGTGGACGCGGGCGATCGGCAGGAGGGTGACCTGTTCACCGTCGGCGGTCGCTGTGAACCGCAGCGGATCGGCGGACTCCCGGCGGACGCTGGCCAGGTCGAGCTGGGGCATCCACGGGTTGGCGCGGTCGCCGTAGAGCCCGGCGAGGACGACCGGGCCGTGCAGGACGGCGCGGACGCCCGGGTCGTCGGGGGTCGCCTCGACGGTCGTGCGCAGCGGGAGGGTGACCTCGACGCGGTCGCCCTGGACCCAGGCGCGGTCGAGGGAGAACCAGGTGCCGGGCGCCGGGCGGTCGGGCAGGGCCGTGCCGTTGAGCTGGACGCGGGCGCCCTCGGCCCAGGCGGGGATACGGACGACGAGGGTGTGGCGGGCCTGTCCCGCGGTGACCGTGAGGGTGGTCGTGTCCTGGTCGGGCAGGCGCGTGGTCTGGCGCCAACTGATCCCCTTCGCCTTCCAGTTCACCTCCGAGGGGATGAACAGGTTGACCAGGAGCCGCTGTTCGTCGTGCGTGTAGACGGTGTCGGCGAACTTGGCGTGGGTCTCCATGCCGGTGCCGTGGTCGCAGGAGAAGTTGGTGTAGTCCGTGGAGTAGGCGTCCTCGGGGCTCATGAAGGACGGCTGGCGTTTGACGGAGCCGGGGGCGAGGCCGGTGTAGTAGATGTTGAAGCCGTGCGCCGAGTCGGGGTCCTGCTCGCCGAGCATCTGGTTGAAGAGGGCGCGCTCGTAGTAGTCGAGGAGGTCCGTGCGGTCGGGGGCGTGGAAGTGCAGCAGCCGGGTCAGCTTCAGCATGTTGTAGCTGTTGCAGTTCTCGCAGGTGCTGTCCGACAACTGGCCCGCGATGACGTCGGGTTCGTGGAAGCCCTCGCCGTTGCTGTTGCCGCCGATGACATAGGTGTGGTGGTCGGTGACGATCCGCCAGAAGTTCTCGCCGATCGTGCGGTAGCGGGCGTCGAGTCCCTCCTCCCACATCCGCAGCGCGCCCACCATCTTCGGGATCTGCGTGTTGGCGTGCAGCCCGGCGAGCCGGTCCTCACCGCGCGCGAGGGGGTCGAACACCCGGGCGTGGGCGAAGCGTTCGGCGACGGTGAGCCAGCGGGCGTCGCCGGTGACCGTGTGCAGGTCGGCGAGGACGTCGTTCATCCCGCCGAACTCGGTGTCCAGCACCCGCTGCATCCGCTCGTACGACAGGTTCGCCGTCCGCCGGTCCACCCAGGCCGCCTTGCGCAGCAGGACGTCCAGGGCCTGGTCGTTCCCGGACAGCCGGTACTGGTCGACGAGCCCGGCCATGATCTTGTGCAGCGTGTAGTACGGCGCCCAGACGCCGGTCCCCGCCTCCAGCCGGTCGAAGAAGCTCTCCGGGAACGCCGACAGATACCCGGCGTTGAACCCGGCCGCCGTCGACCTGGCCTGGCACTCGGCGAGCGCGGCGACCAACCGGCGCCCCTTGTCGCGGAGTTGGGTGTCACCCGTGTTGGCGTGCGTGAGGGCGAGCCCCGACAGAAGGTGTCCGGTGGAGTGACCGCGCAGTTCGACGTTCGGCCCCTCCCAGCCGGAGCAGGGCTGCGCGTTGGACGGCAGTCCGACGTTCAACCGGAAGGTGTGCAGCAGCCGGTCGAGATCGACGAACCGCAAGTAGGCCGTGTTACGGCGCTGGTTGTCCCGGAACGGTCCGTCGAGAAGCTGGACATCCGTGAGGGGAAAGGGAGTTGCCGAGGTGCCGGGAGCGGCGTGGGCCGCCGCCGTGGGGATGCCGGTCAGCGCGAGGGTGGTCGCTGCCGCGAGGAACGGGCGTCTGCCTATGGGGGTCAACAGTGCCTCCGCCGTACGGTTCGAGATATCGAATGTCGGGCGATCCGCTGTGCGGGTCCACGGTAGGCACCGGGTCGGTGGTGTCAACGGGGTCAGGGAGGCATGGGTGATTTCCGGTCTCCGGGCTCTTTTCGGGGTCGCCGAACGGCGGCTCCGCACCGATCAGTACGGCGCCGAAAGGCGCTCTGTTCAACGCCAACTGCGGTTTCCTGGCCGGAATTTCCGACACTCGGGGGCAGAAGCGCACAGATGACGGAGCGTTTCGGAGGGAAGTGACCCTCGACCGTGCGAGAGCGGTCGATGACGGTGTGTACTGTGCTGCGAGTGCCCCACCGGGGTGCCCGTGACCTCTTCCCCTGCCCGTGTGTTCTCGTCGGGCGCCCGGCCCTTCCTGGATACCGATTCGATGATCGAACTACCGGACCTGGCCGTCGGTGGTCTCGCCGCCGGCACACTGTCCGCGCTCGTTCTGGGCGGCGGCCTGCTGCGCGCCAGACGTCAACAGGCCCGGCAGCGGGCCGAGATCGCCGCGCTGCGCACTCAACTCGACGGTTCCGTGCGGGCGTTCACCGCCGAGGTGGAGCACCTCGCGGGGCTGCGGGTGCCCGCGGCGGCCCGCCGGCTCGCCCATCCGCACCTGGAGATACCCGGCCCGCTCCAGCCGCTCACCGTCGGGACACCGCTCGGGGTCGCGCTGGAGAAGGTCCTCGAAGCGCTGCGCGTCGAGGTCACCGCCCAGCGGGGCAGGGTCGACGCTGCGGCGCAGGCCGGGATGCGGGGCGCGACCCGCGAGATCCAGGCGGCCCTCTACCGGCTCCAGGACGCCCTGCGCGGACTCCAGCAGCAGTACGACGAACCGGAGTTGGCGCAGACCCTGTTCCGGCTCGACCACGAGAACGAACAGTCGCTGCGCCGGGCGCAGGTGACGGCCGTGGTCTGCGGGGCGTGGGTCGGGCTCGCCCGGGAGGAGTCGCACCTCGTCGACGCGGTGACCGGAGGTCAGGCCCGGCTCGCCGGGTACCACCGGGTCACCGTCCACAACCACCTCGAACCCGGCACCGCGCTCGTCTCGCACGCCGTGGAGCCCGTCGCGATCATCGTCGCCGAGCTGCTCGACAACGCGCTGCGGCACTCCGCGCCCGACACCGACGTCGTCGTCGGGCTCGAACACGTCCACCACGGGGTGTGCGTGACCGTCGACGACGCGGGCGTCGGCATGACCCAGGACGAACGCGAGCGTGCCCAGCGCCTCGTCGCCGGGGACACGCCGATCCACCTCACGGAACTCGGCGACCCGCCCCGCATGGGGCTCGCCGCGATCGGCCGCCTGACCCGGCAGTTCGAGCTGACCGTCGACCTGACGTCCGCGTCGCCGTACGGCGGGGTCCGGGCGGTCCTGCGGATCGGCACGCACCTGCTGACCCGCCTCGACCCGACGCGTCGGCCCCCGTCGGTGAGCGCGCCCCGGACGACCCGCAAACACCCCGAGGGACGGGACGTACCCGGCACGCCGGCGCAGGCGCCGGTACCGCCCACTCCCC
The DNA here is from genome assembly GCF_048159485.1 of Streptomyces sp. 4F14. Classification (NCBI taxonomy): domain Bacteria; kingdom Bacillati; phylum Actinomycetota; class Actinomycetes; order Kitasatosporales; family Streptomycetaceae; genus Streptomyces; species Streptomyces sp. 4F14. Next base: position 94,690 of record NZ_JBLRVY010000001.1, on the reverse strand, counting down.
CGGCCCCGCCGCCGCCCCCGCCCGCGCCCTCACCTCCGGCACCGCCGCCGCCCCCGCAGCCGGCGCCCGTACCGGCTCCGCCGCCCCCGGCGACACCGGCACCCGTCGACACGTACGTCACCGACCCCGACACCGCCGGCCACGACGCCCCGGACGACTTCGACTTCGGCGAGCTCCCGCAGCGCCGCCGCCGCAACCGCAGCGCGCACCCCGCGCCGAGCGGCACCACCCCGCAGGGCCCGGTCGGCGGGCAGGAGTGGTCCTCGCCGCGTCGCCCCGCGCGCACCCCCGAGGAGTCGGCGGCGGCGCTGGGCGCCCTCCAGTCGGGCACGGCGGCGGCCCGCTCGGGCCGGGACGGGACGACGCCGTCGGGCCAGACCCCCTGGACCCCTTCCGCACCGGACAACCCCGCCACCCCGCCCCGGGACGGCTCCAGCACCGAGACCCTCCGTCTCACCCCCACACCCGACTGGGACCACGACACGCCCGCCCCGCTGCTCTCCCGCCCGCCCGTCACCCCGGACCCGGCGGACGACTGGTCCAACGAGGACCCGCCGCTCCCGCCGCCCCCGCCGACTCCCGTGTGGGCCTCCCCGGACATCGACGCGCCCGAGGAGCCGGAGGATCCGGAGGAGACCCACGAGTGGCCGCAGGCCCCCGTGCCCTCCCCCGACCCGGACCTGGGCCTGGACCTCCCGGCGTCCGAGGGCACGTTCCACGCATGGCCCCCGCCCCTCCCGCTGGACCTCCCCCACGACACCCCCTACCCCACCCCCGACGACGAGACCCACGACCGCCCCGTCACCGACGGCACGTCGTACGACTGGTCCCGCGTCACCCCACCCCTCGCGGAAGCCGAGGCGGAAGCGGAGCCGGAGCCGGAACTCGACCCCGGAGCCGACCCCGACCCCGAATTCGAGTTCGTGGCCTTCTCCCTGTCCGACCCCGCCCCGACCCGCGACCGCGACCGCGATCCCCACCCCCACGAGCCCCACCAAGACCCCCACCCAGACTTCGAGCGGACCGAACGACAAGGAGGCCCCACGCGATGACCACTCCCGAGACGGGTGACAACACGGCCTGGGTGCTGGAGCCGATTCTTGAGGTGCCGCAGGTGATCGCGGCCGTGATGCTGACCCGCGACGGCCTGGTGACCGGCTACACGGACGCCCTCTCGCAGCCGTCCGCGGAGCGCGTCGCGGCGATCACGAGCACCGTCCAGGGCGCCTGCCGCACGGCCGCGGCGGCGTTCGCGGACGCGGAGCGCGCGGTCGTACGGCAGGTCGTGATCGAGTCGGACCTCGGCTACGTCCTGATCGTGCCGACGGACCACGGCACCTGCGTCGCCGCGTACGGCAACGCGGACGTCCGGCTGGATCTGCTGGCGCACCGCGTGCACTCGCAGGTCGCGCGGCTCGGCGAGAAGGCCATGGCGGCGGTGCCCCGAGGAGCCGACGACGCCGGACCCGCGTGACGGGGCGTCCGCCCGGCCGGCCGCTGGTGCCCGCGTACCTGTCCACGGGCGGGGTCGCCCGCCCGAGCCGTCCCCGCCTGGAGCGGCTCACGGTCCTGGCCCGCGACCCCGCCAGGCCTCTCCCCGAGGGGCTCTCGGCGGCCGAACTCGCCGTGCTGGACGCGCTGTCGGGGGGTGCGCTGGCGCTCGTGGAGGTGGCGGCGGTCCTGAAGCTGCCCGTGTCGGCGGTGCGGGTGCTGATCGCCGGTCTGCTGGACCGGGAGCTGCTGCTCGCCCGTGCCCCGGTCGCGTCCGCCGCGCACTACGACCCCGACCTGCTGAAGAGAGTGGCCGATGGCCTCCGCGCCCTCAAGCGTTAGCCCCCCGCATCTCCCGGACACCGCGCGGGAGTTGGTGAAGATCCTGGTGGCGGGCCCGTTCGGGGTCGGCAAGACCACCCTCATCGACTCCGTCTCCGAGATCACCCCGCTGCACACGGAGGAGCGCCTCACGCAGGCGTCCGCGCACGTCGACGACCTGGCGGGGGTGCGGGAGAAGACGACGACCACGGTCGCGATCGACTTCGGCCGGATCAGCCTGCCCGGCGGGGTGGTGCTGTACCTGTTCGGCACGCCCGGCCAGGAGCGGTTCCGGGAGCTGTGGGAGGACATCTCGTACGGCGCGCTGGGCGCGCTGGTGCTGGTGGACAGCCGCCGGATCGGGGCGTCGTTCGACGTGCTGGGGCTGGTGGAGGACAGCGGGCTGCCGTACGCGGTCGCGATCAACGCGTTCCCCGACTCCCCCCGCCACCACGCGGACGAGCAGCTGCGGCGTGCGCTGGACCTGGAGGCGGGGACGCCGATGGTGACGTGCGACGCGCGGGACGCGAACTCCTCGATCGACGCGCTGCTGGCGCTCGTCGACCATCTCATCTCCAGGGAGCCCAGGTGACCACGTACCCCCCGGACCAGCGGGACTTCTCGCGTTCCGCGCCCGTGCGGCTGTGGGAGGACGCCTTCGCGGCGGACCCGCACCGCTACTACGCGGCGCTGCGCGCGCAGGGCCCGGTGGGCTGGGCCGAACTGGCGCCGGGGATCACGGCGTTCGTGGTGACGGACCGGCGTGCGGCGCTGGAGGTGCTGCACGACGACGCCCGGTTCTCGCACGATCCGCGCGCCTGGGAGACGACCGTGCCGGTGGACTCGCCGGTGCTGGGGATGATGCGCTGGCGGCCGAACGCCCTGTTCTCGGACGGCGCGGCGCACGTCCGCTACCGCCGTACCCTCATCGACGTGTTCGACCTGGTCGAGCCGCACGACCTGCGGGCCCGCGTGCACCGGGCGGTGCGGCTGGTGGTGGGGAGGATCGGGCCGCGCGGGGAGGCCGACCTCGTCGAGGAGTTCACGCGTCCGCTGATGGCGCTGGTCTTCAACGACCTGTTCGGGCTGCCCGACAGCCAGGGCGAGCGGCTGCACCGGGGCCTGGCGCGGATGATGGAGGGCGGCCCGGACGCGCAGGCCGGTGAGGCGGAGTACGCCGGGTACGTCCTGGACCTGGTCGCCGCGAAGGCCGAGCGGCCCGGCGAGGACCTGCCGAGCCGGCTCCTGGACCATCCTCTCGGGCTGACCGAGGAGGAGGTCACCTGGCAGGTGTTCCTGACGCTGGGCGCGGGGTTCGAGCCGACGTCGAACCTGGTCGCGAACACCCTGTCGCGGGTCCTGGGCAACGACCTGTACTACTCGACGCTGACCAGCGGCGCCCGTCCGGTGATGGACGCGGTGGTGGAGGTCCTGCACCACGAGACGCCGCTCGCGAACTACGGCATCTACTACGCGCGCGAGCCGGTCGCCTTCCACGGCGTGTGGCTGCCGGAGACGGTCCCGGTGGTGGTGTCGTACGGGGCGCTCGGTCACTTCGCGGAGCGCGAGGTGACCAGCGGGCGGCATCCGTCGGACGCCTCGCACCTGTCGTGGGGCGCGGGCCCGCACGCCTGTCCGGTCAAGCAGCACACGCTGCTCATCGTCACCGAGGCCATCGAGCGGCTCACGCAGTGGCTGCCGGACCTCGAACCGGTGCTGCCGCGCGAGCGGCTCACCTGGCGGCCGGGCCCGTTCCACCGCTCCCTCAAAGCCCTGCCCGTCCGTTTCACCCCCCGCAGTCCCGACCAGCCTGGAGATCCCACGTGACCGTGACCGACCGCATCGCGATCGACCCGTTCGGCGCCGACATCCCCGCCGAGTCCGCCCGGTTACGCGCCCTGGGCCCGATCGTGCCGGTGGAGCTGCCCGGCGGGATCCCGGCGTGGGCGCCGACGGGGTACGACACGCTGAAGGAGCTGCTCCTCGACCCGCGGGTCAGCAAGGACCCGCGCAGACACTGGCGGCTGTGGCCCGAGGTGCCCGAACACCCCTCCTGGGGCTGGGTCCTCGGCTGGGTCGGCGTGGTGAACATGCTGTCGACGTACGGCGAGGACCACACGCGGCTGCGCAGGCTGGTCGCGCCGAGCTTCACGGCGCGGCGTACGGAGTCGCTGCGGCCCCGCGTCGAGGCGGTCACGACGGAGTTGCTGGACGCGCTGGAGGGCGTGGACTCGGTCGATCTGCGGGCGGCGCTGGCGCATCCGCTGCCGATGCGGATCATCTGTGAACTGTTCGGTGTGCCCGAGGAGTTGCGGGACGCGACGGGGCGGCTCATCGCGGCCATCATGGACACCTCGGACCCGTCCCCGGAGCACGCGGCGTTCGTGCAGGAGCAGATCGGCACCGTGCTGGGCACGCTGATCGTCCGCAAGCGGGCGGAGCCGGGCGACGACATGACGACCGAGCTGATCCGGATGCGCGACGAGGACGGCGACCGGCTCAGCGACGAGGAGCTGCTGTACACGCTGCTCCTGGTGATCGGCGCGGGGTTCGAGACGACGGTGAACCTGATCGGCAACGCGGTCGTCGCCCTGCTGCGCCGCCCCGAGCAGCTCGCGGCCGTCCGGGCCGGAGAGCTGTCCTGGGACGGGGTGATCGACGAGACGCTGCGGGTGCACCCGTCGATCGCGTCGCTGCCCCTCAGGTTCGCGGTCGAGGACCTGAAGGTCGGCGAGGTGACGGTCCCGGCCGGGGACGCGATCCTGACGACGTACGCGGCGGCGGGTGTCGATCCGGCGCACTACGGCGGTGACGCGGACGTCTTCGACGCGGCGCGCGGCGCGGACGACCACCTGGCGTTCGGGCTGGGTGTGCACCGCTGCATCGGGGCGCCGCTGGCCCGCATGGAGGCGTCGTACGCGCTGAGCGCGCTGTTCGAGCGGTTCCCCGGACTGGCCCTGGAGACGGACGACTTGAAGCAGGTGCCGTCGTTCATCGCGTTCGGGTGGCAGGAGATCCCGGTGCGGCCGCGGGGCTGATGTTCTCGTGGGGTGCGACCGGTCCCCCGTCCTGGTCGCACCCCCGATGCCCTGTGAACGTACACATGGTCATCCCGGGTGTGAATCGCACGGATGCCCGGCCGGGGCTCACCTGTGCACAGGGCCGCCCGGTTCGCCCCCGTTCGCCGGGCCGGAGGCGGGGTGGGTGACGTCTCCCGTGACGAGATGGGCGAGGACGACCTCGTACAGGTCGGCGCCGGGGGCGAGCAACTGGCGTTCCAGGACGGGTTCGGCGCTGCGGACGTGGTCGCGGACCGTCTGCGGGTGGATGCCGAGGGCGTCGGCGGCGCGCTCCGCGTTGCCCTGGGCGGTGATCCAGGCGCGCAGGGTGCCGCGCAGGTCGCGGGGGTCGGCGTCGAGGCGGGCGAGCAGGGTGTGGGCCCAGGTGCGCAGGGCGGGGGCGGTGAGGAGGTCGTCGAGGGTCGCCGGGGGCGCGGGTTCGACGGGTGAGTCGCGGTGGGCGAGGGCGAGGTGGAGGGCGGCGCGGGCGGGCAGCGCGGAGAGGTCGGTGCCGATGAGGGACTCGACGCGTTCCATGCGGGCGCGGACGGTGTTGCGGCTGACGCCGAGGATGCGGGCGGCGCGGACGGCGGTGAACTCCAGGCCGAGGCGGGTGGTGGCGACGAGTTCGGCGCGCACGTGGTGCGGGAGGCGGTCGAGGGGGCTGAGCAGGTCCAGGGCCCACGCGCCCAGGTCGTGGGGGTCCATGAGGCGGCGCGGGTGGGTGCGTTCGGTGTAGATGGCGGTGCGGTCGGGCCGGAAGCGGGCGACCGCGAGGGCGCTGGCGGCCTGGCCGTACGCGGTGGCGGTGCGGGCGAGGTCGTGCGGGACGCTGCCGCCGAGGTAGGTGCCGGGGCGGCGGGCGGGCAGGGCGCGCAGTCTCGCGTCGGCGGTCTCGTCGGGGACGACGACGATGACCTGCGGGTCCATCGCCGGGCAGCGGACGACGAGGGCGGCGTCGCGGGTGGCGGTGAGGATGTCCTCGGCGAGCTGGTCGCGGTCCTCGACGGTGGACTCGGCGATGTAGACGCGGGCGGTCTCGACGTCCAGCATCCCCGGCCACAGGCCCGCCGCGACCCGGCGCGCGGCGACGGTGTCCTCGACCATCAGCAGCTGGAGGATCGCGAGCCGCAGGTCGGCCGCCGCGCGGCGCAGGCGGCGTTCGGTGGCGTCGGCCTCGTGGGTGCGCAGGACGGCTTCGAGGACGGCGGCGGTGTGCGCGACGACGTCGGAGGCACGCGCGTCGAAGGGGGTGCGGCGGGCGGCGGCGAGCAGCCAGGGCCGCGCGGGTCCGGGCCGTACGACGCGTACGAGCCGCAGGTACCGGTCGTCCCCCTCCCAGGAGGCGGCGGCGACGCGTCCGGCGAGGATGTCGGCGGCGGGGGTGCCGGTCAGGGGCAGCTCGGTTCCGGCGACGGGGGTGTCGGTGTCGTCGCGCAGGGAGACCTCGGCGTCGAGCGTGCGGGCCAGCCAGTTCACGGTGGTCCGCGCGCCGTGCCCCGACGTGGGCCTCAGCAGTGCGAGGAGTTCCTCGGCCCACCGGATGCCGTCGTCGTCCCCGGCCGTCATGCGCATGCCCTCCTTCTCGCCGACCTGGGACGTTACACGGGTCCGCGCGTCGGCGCCGGAGCGGTGGGCGGCATAGGGTCACCCCATGGCGAAGTACTACGACGTGCACCCCGACAACCCCCAGCCGCGCACCATCTCGCAGATCGCGGACGCCGTCCGGGGCGGCGCGCTGATCGCGTACCCCACGGACTCCTGCTACGCGCTGGGCTGCAAGCTCGGCAGCAAGGAGGGCACGGACCGGATCCGGGCGATCCGCAAGCTGGACGACCGGCACCACTTCACGCTGGTGTGCCAGGACTTCGCGCAGCTCGGCCAGTTCGTGCAGATCGACAACAACGTGTTCCGGGCCATCAAGGCGTCCACGCCCGGGAGTTACACCTTCATCCTGCCGGCGACCCGCGAGGTGCCGCGGATGCTCCAGCACCCCAAGAAGAAGACGGTGGGCGTGCGTATCCCCGACCACACGGTCACCCAGGCGCTCCTCGCGGAGCTGGGCGAGCCACTGCTGTCGAGCACGCTGCTGCTGCCGGGCGAGGACGAGCCGATGACGCAGGGCTGGCAGATCAAGGACGAGCTGGACCACGTCCTGGACGGGGTCCTGGACTCCGGGGAGTGCGGGACCGAGCCGACGACGGTGGTGGACTTCTCGGACGGGGAGGCGCAGATCGTGCGGTACGGGGCGGGGGACGCGTCGCGGTTCGAGTGAGCCGGGTAAAGGGCGGTTCATGAGGTGAGGGGCGCCCGCCGAGGCGTTGGTTGAAACATGTAACGATGCCTGCCATGACCTCTGTACAAGGAACGTCAGTCGACATCACCACCGAGGACGGCGTCGCCGACGCCTACTTCGTCCACCCGGCCGAGGGCGGCCCGCACCCGGCCGTCCTGCTCTACCAGGACGCGTTCGGGCTGCGTCCGCACCTGAAGGGGATGGCGGACCGGCTCGCGGGCGAGGGGTACGCCGTGCTGGTCCCGAACGTGTTCTACCGGGCCGGGCGTGCGCCGGTCTTCGAACTGCCGGAGTTCATCGACTTCCAGGCCCGCCCGGAGATCTTCGGCGCGATCTGGCCGGTCATGCAGTCCCTGACCAACGAGCTGGCGATGAAGGACGCGGGCGCCTACCTGCGCTGGCTGGCGGAGAACCCGGCGGTCACCGACGGCCCGGTCGGCCTCACCGGGTACTGCATGGGCGCGCGCCTGTCGCTGCTGACGGCCGGCACGCACCCGGAGCGGGTCGCCGCGGCGGCCGGTTTCCACGGCGGCCGGCTCGTCACGGACGGTCCCGAGAGCCCGCACCTCCTCGCCGGGAACATCACGGCCGAGGTGTACTTCGGCCACGCCGACAACGACGACTCCCTCACCCCCGAGAACGCGCGGGCCCTGGAGGAGGCGTTCACCGAGGCCGGCGTCCGCCACCGCACCGAGATCTACGAGGGCTCCGCGCACGGCTACACGCAGGCCGACACCTCCGCGTACGACGAGAAGGGCGCCGAGCGCCACTGGGCGGCGCTGCTCGACCTGCTGGGCCGCACGCTCTGACACCTGCGGGGCGCTCGCGGCACCGTCCTCCGCGAGCGCCCCTGTCCGGGCCGGGTCAGGTCAGCCGGTCGTGACGGCGGTGTCGTCGACGACGAAGCTGGTCTGGAGCGAGGAGTCCTCGACGCCGGTGAAGGTGAGCGTCACGGTCGAGCCCGCGTAGGAGCCGAGACTGAAGGACTTCTGGACGTACCCGGAGGCCGCGTTGAGGTTGGAGTACGTGGCCAGGGTGGTCGAACCGGCGGCGACCGTCAGCTTGTCGTACTGCGTGCTGGTGGTCGTCTCGGCGGTGTCGACGTGCAGGTAGAAGGTGAACGTGGTGTTCGTGCACCCGCTCGGGATCGTCACCGACTGGGAGAGCGTGTCGGTGTGGGTGGAGCCGTAGCCGTCGAGCCACGCCTTGTAGGAGCCGGTGCGGGCGGCCTGGCTGCTGGAGTTGGTGATGACGCCGCTGGTGGCGCTCCAGCCGGTGGAGCCGGACTCGAAGCCCGCGTTGCTCAGGAGCTGCGTCGCGGTGCAGGTGCCGCCTCCGCCGGAGCTGACGGTCCAGGTGAAGGAGGCGGTGCCGGTGGCTCCGGTGGAGTCGGTGACCGTGACGGTCGCGCTGTACGTCCCGGCGGTCGTCGGGGTCCCGGAGATCAGGCCGGTCGAGCTGCTGATCGACAGCCCGGTCGGCAGCCCGGAGGCCGCGTAGGTCAGCGAGCCGCTGTTCGTGGAGCTGGCCGAGATCTGGAGACTGACGGCCGTGCCGACCGTGGACGACTGGCTGCCGGGGTTGGTGACGGTGACGCCGGTCGACGGGACGGTGATGTGGCCGCCGACGTTGATGCCCGCGAAGGCGTTGCCGACTCCCGCGTACTGCGCGGAACCCGACCCGTACAGCGCAGCCGCCGCGTTGAGGGCGGCGGTGCGGGCGCCCGCGTAGTTGGTGGTCGACGTCATGTACGTCGTCAGCGCCTTGTACCAGATCTGGAGGGCGGCGGCCCGGCCGATGCCGGCGACGGCGACGCCGTCGGAGGTGGGGCTGTTGTAGGTGACGCCGTTGATGGTCTTGGTGCCGCTGCCCTCGGACAGCAGGTAGAACATGTGGTTCGCGGGGCCCGAGGAGTAGTGCACGTCGAGGTTGCCGACGCCGGAGTACCAGGAGTTGGCGGACGCGCCGTCCTTGCTCGGCTGGTCCATGTAGCGCAGCGGGGTGCCGTCTCCGTTGATGTCGATCTTCTCGCCGATGAGGTAGTCGCCGACGTCGGTGGAGTTGCCCGCGTAGAACTCCACGCCGGTGCCGAAGATATCGGAGGTCGCCTCGTTCAACCCGCCTGATTCGCCGGTGTAGTTGAGGCCGGCCGTGTTGGAGGTGACGCCGTGGGTCATCTCGTGCCCGGCGACGTCCAGCGAGGTCAGGGCGTGAGTGCCGCCGGAGCCGTCGCCGTAGGTCATGCAGAAGCAGTCGTCGTCCCAGAAGGCGTTGACGTAGGCCGAGCCGTAGTGGACGCGGGAGTAGGCGGCGACGCCGTCGTTCTTGATGCCGCTGCGCCCGAACGTGTTCTTGTAGAAGTCCCAGGTGACCTGCGCGCCGAAGTGCGCGTCGACCCCGGCGGTCTGCGTGTTGGAGCCGGACCCGTTCCCCCACACGTCGTCGGCGTCCGTCATCAGCGAGCCGGTGCCGGAGGTGCCGCCGTTCAGGCCGTAGGTCTTGTGGCCGCCGCGCGTCGTGTCGTAGAGCTGGTACGTCGAGCCGGACAGGGTCGTCCCGATGGTGACCGTGCCGCTGTACTGGCTGTTGCCGGTGCCGGTCTCGACGCCTTCCCAGCGGGAGAGTTCGGCGCCCGTGGTGGCGTCGGTGACGATGTGCAGCTTGCTGGGCGTGCCGTCCTTCTGGACGCCGGTGACGACGGTCTCCCAGGCGAGCTTGGGGGTGCCCTCGGCGGCCCAGATCACCTTGCGGGCGCTGCCGGCCTTCCCGGCTTTCGCGGCGGTGAGGGCCTTGGTCTCGGCGGCGGACTTGCCGAGGGTGGGGGTGGTGGACTTCACCGCGATGGTGCGGCGGTTGTTGTTGAACGTGGTGGAGACGGTGCCGGCGGCGAGCGTGGCCGGGGGTGTGTGGACGACGAGGTCGCCGCCGAGGACGGGCAGGCCGGCGTAGGTGCGTTCGTAACGGGTGTGGACGGTCCCGTCGTTGTCCTTGACGACGTCCTTGACCAGGAGTTTCTCCTGAGCGCCGAGGCCGAGGTCCTGGGCGGTGTCCGGGGCCTCGGCCTCGGCGTCCTTGATGAGCGTGGTGCGCTGGGCGGGAGTGAGGTCGGCGGGGAGGGCGCCGGTGCGCGGGGGCGCGGGGTGGGGGGCGGCGGGCCGGGCCGTGGCGGGGACCGTCTGGACGCCGAGGGCCAGCAGTGCGGCGGTGGAGAGGAGGGCCGCACAGGCTGTGGTCCGCTTGCGGGGGATGGGTCTCACTCGAACTCCTACGGTGTGTGTCCGGGATGAGCTGAGTGGGGGGTGGCAGGGAGGATGACACTGTTGACGCGGTCATGTCATCCCACCCGGATCGTCTCTAGGGTTTTCCCTCGGCAGGGCAATTGTTTTGAACTTTCAAGAATCGACCGCCGATTGCCGACTGAATATGCCAACAGGAATACGTCGGACCGAATTTGAGGCATCTGCCCCCAGAGTTGCGTATCGCTATTCGAGAGAGGGCCACCTACCGATCGGTTCAACTTGCGTTCACGGTCCCTCTACACGTAAACCTTCGAACACACACAGCCTTGGCTCTGGGGGGAGTTGGCCTATGGAAGGCACGGTCGACGGGTTCCGCTACGGAGCGGTGACACCGATCGCGGCTTATGTGATGGCGTGCCTGGGGGGTGCGCTGGGACTGCGGTGCATTGTCCGCTCGCTGCTCAACACACAGTCCTGGAAACCCGGATGGCTCGCGCTCGGGGCGACGTCCATCGGGTGCGGGATCTGGACGATGCACTTCATCGCGATGATCGGGTTCCGGGTCGTGGAGACCCGCGTCGGATACAACGTCGGGCTCACCGTCCTGAGCCTCCTCGTCGCCATCGCCGTCGTCGGCATCGGCGTGTTCATCGTCGGCTACCGGGGGGCGAGCGCGCGCACGCTGCTGTTCGCGGGCGTGGTGACCGGGCTCGGGGTGGCCGCGATGCACTACCTCGGCATGGCGGCCATGCACCTCAACGGCCAGATCAACTACGACCCGTTGATCGTCGGCCTGTCCGTCCTCATCGCCATCGGCGCAGCGACCGCCGCGCTGTGGGCGGCCGTCTCCATCCGGGGGTTCCTGCCCAGCCTCGGGGCGAGCCTCGTCATGGGCGTCGCCGTCTCCGGCATGCACTACACGGGCATGGCGGCGGTCAGCGTCCACGTGCACGGGACGACCGCGTCGTGGGCCGGTGACTCGCCGACCTCCCTGCTGCTGCCGATGCTGATCGGGCCGGTGATCTTCCTGTTCCTCGCGGGGGTCGTGGTCATGTTCGACCCGCTGCTGGTGCTGGGGGACGGCGAGTGGAACCGGCCCGTGCAGGCGCGCAGGTCCGCCGCCGTCCCCGAGGCGTTCAGCCGGCCCGAAGCGTGGCAGAAGGAGCGGTCGCGGACCGGCGGGTGAGGGGCTCGCGCAGACCGAGGTGCTCGCGCAGGGTCGTGCCCGTGTACGCGGTGCGGTAGACGCCGCGTTCCTGGAGCTCCGGGATCAGCAGGTCGACGATGTCGTCGAGGCCGTCCGGGATCAGGTACGGGGTGACGTTGAAACCGTCCACCGCGCCGTGGCGGACCCAGTGCGCGAACTTGTCGGCGAGCCCGGAAGGCGTGCCGACGTGGCCGCGCTGCGGGCCCAGCGCGATCACCGTCTCCCGCAGCGACCAGCCGTTCGCCTCCGCCTTCTGCCGCCACTCGGCGACGACGGTCCGCGGGTCCGCGACGCGGCGGGCGCCGAAGGAGCCGTCGTTCTCCGCGACGACCGGGTCCTCCTTCGGCAGCGGGCCGTCGGCGTCCCGGTCCGACAGGTCGCGGTTCCAGATCTGGCCCGCGATGTTCAACGCCGTTGCCGGGGTGACCTGTTCGAGCCTGATCCAGCGCTTCTTCTCCTGCGCCTCCGCCTCCGTCGCGCCGATGATGATCTCCGTGCCCGGCAGGATCCGCAGGTCGTCCTCCGGGCGGCCGAACGCCCTCAGCCGGCGCCGTACGTCCTGTGCGAACGCCAGGGCGTCGTCGAAGTCGTTGCCGTGCGCCGAGAAGATCACGTCGGCGCCTCGGGCCGCGAAGTCCCGGCCGTCGCTCGAATCGCCGGCCTGGAAGATCACCGGGTGTTCCTGCGGGCTGCGCGGCAGGGTGGGCGTGAACTCCACGTCGAACTGCGGGCCCTTGTGCCGGACTTGACGAGGACCCGCCCCGTCCCAGGCGTCCCAGATCTCCCTGGCCAGCGTCAGGAACTCCTCCGCCCTGCGGTACCGGTCCGCGTGGTCCAGGTATCCGCCGCGCCGGAAGTTGGCTCCCGTCCAGGCGTTGTCCGTGGTGACGACGTTCCAGCCCGCGCGGCCCCGCGACAGCAGGTCCAGGCCCGACAGGCGCCTCGCCAGGTCCGCGGGCTCGTTGAACGTCGTGTTCGACGTCGACACGAGGCCGATCCGCTCGGTGACCGCCGCGAGCGCGGCGAGCTGCGTGATCGCGTCCGGCCTGCCCGCGATGTCCAACTCGTGGATCAGACCGTCCACTTCACGCAGGCGCAGGCCCTCTCCGAGGAAGAACGCGTCGAACAGTCCGCGTTCCGCCGTCTGCGCGACCTTCCGGAAACTCGCCGGGTCGATCTGCGAACCGCTGGCCGGGTCGGACCAGATGGTCCAGTGGTTGACGCCCTGGAAGAAGACACCGAGGTGCAGGCGGGCGTGGGGGAAGGGGGAGTCGGCGCGGGTCATCGGGGGTCCTTCCCGGGGGCGGGGGTGGAGGTGGCGGTGCGGACTGGGGTGGGGGTGCCGGGGGCGTGGGGTGGGGCTGCCGTACCGGGCGGCTGGAGCAGGGCGGCCGCGGCTGCTGAGGCGGCTTCCGGGCGGGCGGCTTCCGGGCGGTGCCGGTCCGGGGGTGAGCCCTCTCCCGGCATCCGCGCCGGGCGGTGCCTGTCCGGCGGTGAGTGCGTTCCCCGCACCCGTGCCGGGCGGTGCCCGTCCAGCGGCGAACACCGTCCCCGTCCTCGCGCCGGGCGCCGGCTCCCCCGCGTGCGGGCAGCTGGTGCCTGCGCCGGCCTCACGACGTGCCGGACGTGGCGTAGCGGTTCGTCGGCCTGGGCAGGCCCAGGTTCGTGCGGAGGGTGGCCGCCGGGAGGGGGCGGGTGGCGGTGCGGGTCGTGAAGAGGTCCGGGAGGACCAGGCGGGAGAGGACCAGGAGGTCGTCGTCCGCGGAGAGGGGGTGGAGGCGGACGCCGTCCACCGCTCCCCGCAGGTCCGCCAGGAGGCGGACCAGGCCCGACGCGGAGCCCGTGTGGCGCAGGCGGCCCCGGTCCGGCCGGTCCGCGGCGCGGTCCGCTCCCGTCGACTCCCCCGTGTCCAGGGCGACTTCGAGCTCCGCGAAGACCAGAGGCGTCCCGGTGCCGGCGGCACGCTCCCGGACCGACGCGACATCGGGACCGTCGATCAGCGCCACGTCCAGCCGGTCGGCGGGGACCCGGCGGGGGTCGCCGAGGACCACCACCTGCCCCTGCGGCGGCCGAGGCACGATCGCCGGACCCTTCACCGCGTACGTGTCACCCGTGAAGTCGATGTAGTGGAGACGGTCCCGGTCGAGGTAACGGCTCGTCGCGACGGACCGGATGACCGCGTCGTCCTCCCAGGAGTCCCACAACGCCCGCGCCACGTCGACGCCGTCGGCGGACTCACGGGCAAGTCCCACGGCCCCCTCGACAACCGGCCGCCCCCACACGCGCGCCGCCTGGGGCCGGTCCTCCTCCCCCACGACCCACCCCGCACGCCCCAGCGAGACGTGGTCGAGGGACGCCAACTGGCTGGAGACATGGAAGGGTTCGGCGTACGTGACCGCGACGACCGGCGCGACACCGATCGTCGTGGTCGAAGCGGCGACGAACGCGGCCCGCTCCACACCCCCGATCCGCCCCGGAACGAGCGTCGAGTCATCGAGCGTGAGCAGCGTGAACCCGGCGTTCTCCGCCGAGACGGCGGCGCGGGCGATGTCCTGCGGATCAAGTGATCCATCAATCTCGACAGCAAGACGCAAAGCGGAGGCAGACATGCGAAACCCTTCCGAGAACACGACAAGAAACACCGGCCCCGCAGAAAGACCGGCGACGACTCAGACGCGTACGGAAGGACAGACAGCGGAAGCGGTCAGGCAGTAATCAACATGCCGCCGAACAACAAGCCACGCCCCCGCACCGGCACCAAGTGCCGAACTAGGTACGCGCATGGCTTCCTCCACCACCCTGGACAGATCACTTCAACTTACGTCGCCCCTCCCGCGGCCTGTCAAGACCGCTTGGGCATGCCCCCCCCATGACCGAGATCATCCTCATGTCGGACCCGAGGGTCGCGGAGATCCCCGTGCGGGACTGCGCCGAACCCCTGGTGGACGTACGCGCCGCCCTGCGCACTGACCCCCGCAAGGCCGACGCCACCGGCGCCTGGGCGCACCTCCGGGAGAGCGTCCTCGCCCGCCTTCTCACCGCTCAACAACACCTCCCGGACGGCCTGCGCCTGCTGTTCGTCGAGGGCTACCGCCCGCCCGCGCTCCAGCGCGAGTACTTCGAGGAGTACGCCGCCGAACTCCGCACCGCGAACCCCGACTGGTCCCCTACCCGCGTCCGCACTGCCGCGAGCCGCTACGTCTCCCCGCCCGACATCGCGCCCCACAGCGCGGGCGCCGCCGTGGACCTCACGCTCGTCACCCCCGACGGCGAGGAACTCGACATGGGCACGCCCATGAACGCGAGCCCCGAGGCCAGCGGCGGCGCCTGTTACACGCATGCCCCGGACATCACCCCCGCCGCCCGCGAGAACCGCCGTGTCCTGGGCGAAGCCCTCGGCGCGGGTGGGCTCGTGAACTACCCCACCGAGTGGTGGCACTGGTCGTACGGGGACCGGTACTGGGCGTTGGCGACCGGGGCGCGGGCCGCGCTCTACGGGCCCCGGGAATGAGCCGTACGCCGGTGTGGTTGCCACCCACGACGGCACGACCCCTCAGCAGGGAGCGCAGATGAGCACCGGTTTCGCCGACGAGTGGGAGAAGTGGCGCCGCAAGCGCGAGGAGGTGCTGACGAGTCCGCACGGTTTCCTCGCGATCACCAGCCTGCGCTGGCTCGCCCCGGAACCGGAGCGGTTCGAGGACGCGCCGGGTGCGTGGGCCAGCGGCGAGGAGGGTGTCGTCGTGGAGCTGGGCGAGGGCGAGGAACTGACCCTCGACGGCGAGACCATCACGGGGCGGCACAGCTTCGGGGTGATCGCCGAGCGGGCGAGTCTGTACGTCGGCGCCGGGGACGCCGTGCTGGAGATCGGCAAGCGGGGCGGCAGCGACATCCTCCGCCCCCGCCACCCGGACAACCCGCTGCGCACGAACCACCGCGAGACCCCGGCGTACGCCCCCGACCCGAACTGGGCGCTCCCGGCCCGCTTCGTGCCGTACGACGCGCCCCGCGCGGTGACGGTGGGCGCGGCTGTGGAGGGCCTGGAGCACGTGTACGACTCCCCGGGCCAGGTCGAGTTCGAGGTGAACGGCACGGTCCACCGCCTGACCGCTTTCAACGGCATGACCCCGGGCAGCCTGATGGTGCTGTTCACGGACGAGACGTCCGGCGTGACGACGTACGCGGCGAACCGCTCCCTCCAGCTCCCCGCCCCGGACGCCGAGGGCGCGGTGACGATCGACTTCAACCGGGCCGGGAACCTGCCGTGCGCGTACACGGACCTGGCGACGTGCCCCTTGCCGCCGAGGGAGAACCGGCTGCCGGTGGCGGTGGAGGCGGGCGAGAAGTTCCCGTACGAGAGGGCCTGACCCGGCGGGGAGTGGGCCCGGGCCGTTCCCGCCTAGCCACGCCGTTCCCGCGCCGCCCTCTCCCGGTGCCGTGCCGCCGGGTGCTCGTCGCGCACCCGGCGCACCCCCTCCCCGTACAGATGCTCGCGCAGCGTACGGCCGGGCGGTGTCTCCGGGACCCTCCCGCGGGCCCGCGGCTCCGGTACGACCAGGTAGACGAAGTCCTCGAAGGTCCCGGGCGTGACGGCGTACGCGAGGTTGAAGCCGTCGATGTCGGCCTCCTCCACCCACCGTTCGAGCTCGTCGGCGACGGTCGCCGGGGACCCCACGACGACGGGGCCGATGCCGCCGATCCCGAGGTAGCGCGCGACCTGGTCCGGCGTCCAGGTCCGCCCGGGATCCGCCGTGAAGAAGATCGCCAGCGCGGAGCGGACCGCGTCCGTGTCGACGTACTCCAGCGGCTCGCCGGGGCCGAGTTCGGACAGGTCGAGCCAGCTCCAGCCGCCGTACAGGGCGAGCGCCCCCTCGTAGGAGGCGTACGCGATCAGCTCGTCGTACTTGGCGCGCGCCTCCTCGTCGGTGGGCGCTGTGACCGCCGTGAGCAGGATGAAGATCTTGACGCCGTACGGGTCGCGTCCCTCGGCGGCGGCCTTCGCGCGGATGTCGTCGACGACCTTGCGCGGCGCGGCGGGGCTGACCGCGTTGATGAAGACGCCTTCCCCGTGCCGGGCGGCGAAGGCGCGTCCGCGCGGAGAGGCACCGGCCTGGAAGATGACCGGGGTGCGCTGCGGGGACGGTTCGGAGAGGAAGACGCCGGGGACGTCGAAGTGGCGGCCCTTGTGGGCGATGTCGCGGACCACGGCGTCGTCGTCCCAGGAGTACTCCCACAGCTTTTGACTCGCACCTCGGGCTGACGCCCGGGGATTCCGGCCTTCTCGATCGTTGCTGTGCCGCTACGCGGCACGGGGTTCGGTCGGGAATCCGTGGCTTCCTGCTTCTTCGCGCTGTGCCAGAACGAGTTCTGGTCCTACCGGCGCTCCGCAGGCGGTACAGGTCCATTCCCGGACGTCCAGGGGTTTGGGTCCGTCCACGGCGCCGCAGGTCGAGCAGGTCTGGGAGGTCGGCTCGAACCGGCCGATCTTCACCAGGGTGCGCCCGTACCGCTCCGCCTTGTACTCCAGCATGCCGATGAACGACGACCATCCGGCGTCGTGCACGGACTTGGCCAGCCTGGTGCGGGCCAGTCCCGTCACCGACAGGTCCTCCACGGCGATCCCTTGGTTCTCGGAGATCAGCCGGGTGGAGAGCTGGTGGTGGAACTCGTGGCGCGCGTCGGTGACTTCGGCGTGGGTGCGGGCGACCTTGCAGCGGGCCTTCTCCCGGTTCCTGGATCCCTTCTGTTTGCGGGACAGTTCCCGCTGGGCCTTCTTCAGCCTCTTCTCCACGCGCCGCAGGAAGCGCGGGGAGTCGATCTTCGTACCGTCGGACAGGACCGCGAAGTGGGTCAGACCAAGATCGATACCGATGGTCCGGTCGGTCTCGGGCATCCGGACCGCGTCGGCGGCGGGGTCGGTGTCGATGACGAAGGAGGCGAAGTACCGGCCGGCCGCGTCTTTGACGACGGTGACCGAGGAGGGGACGGCGGGCAGGGCACGGGACCATTTCACCTTCACCGCGCCGATCTTCGGCAGGTCCAGCCGCCCGCCCCCGGTGATCTTCCAGCGGGCGTTGGCGGTGAACCGGACCGACTGCCGCCTGTCCTTGCGGGACTTGAAGCGGGGCGGGCCGATCTTC
Organism: Streptomyces sp. 4F14; assembly: GCF_048159485.1. Classification (NCBI taxonomy): domain Bacteria; kingdom Bacillati; phylum Actinomycetota; class Actinomycetes; order Kitasatosporales; family Streptomycetaceae; genus Streptomyces; species Streptomyces sp. 4F14. The sequence continues at coordinate 76,940 of NZ_JBLRVY010000001.1, read as the reverse complement.
GGGAACGGCCGCCCGGCCTCGCGAGCCTCCTCACGGGCACGCACCGCGTCGTTGAACACGACACGGGCGCACCCGAACGCCTTTGCCCATGCCCTCTGCTGACCGGCGTCCGGGTACAGCCTGAAGGCGTACCGGAGCTGCATGGAGGGGATACGGGTGATCGGAACCGGTCGGCACTGTGCTTTCGTGACGCATCTCCACATGGTCTTCGTGACCAGGTTCCGACACAGGGTGTTCACCGATGCCCACCTGAGGCGCGTGGAAGAGATCATGCGCGGAGCCCGGCGTCGCGGCGCAACTGGACTTCGGGGACAGCAGGTTGGTTCGCCTTGTCGCGGACGGCGTCTTCGGCGAGGCGGACGGTGGTGGTCCAGTGGGCGTGACGGGTCGTCACAAGGGGTCTTCCTTCAGAGGCGGGCTGCACAGTCGAGCGGCTCTGGTGCAGAGTGTGGGTGCGGGCGTTGCGCCAGCGCCGGTCGAAGCCCAACTCCCTTGTCGCGCCCCGGGTCCCGATGAGGGCGAGGACTTCGTTCGCGACGGTCAGGGCGGCGGTGTCGGCCTGGGCGCGGGCGGCGGTCACCGCGAGGGACGCCTCGGTCGCCGTGTCGGGGTCGCCGGGTTTCGCGCGGGCGGCGTCGATCGCGTCCCCGGCTTTCTCCAACAGGGCCTCGGCGGCCCGGACTTGGAGGGCGAGTTCCCCGAACTTCTGCACCACCAGCGGCTCTTCGGCGGCCCGCTCCACCCCGGCCTCGCCCCACGGCCGGGCGAGCGTACGGATCAGCTCCCCGCCCTCCTCCAACGCCCCGCGCGCGATGCCGGTGTCGACGGCGGCGTGGATGAACTGCCCGAACGCGCCGAACACTTCGGGCCGCTCGAAGGTCAAGTGGTGCGGCACGACCCGGTCCTCGGGGACGGTCACCCCGACCGTCACGCCGGGCGCGTCACGCGGTACGAACGCGGCGGTGAGCCGGTCGTCGGGGCCGAGGGCGAACACCGGTATCCAGTCGGCGAACAGGGCGCCCGTGGCGTAGTTCTTGACGCCGTCGAGGAGATAGCCGCCCCCGGCGCGCGGCACCAGCCGGGTAGCGAACTCCAGGGCGTGCCGGGTGCCTTTCTCCGCGAGGGCGTTCCCGAAACGGGCTCCGGCGAGCAACTCGGCGTCGAAATGGGCCTGTTGTTCGGCCGTCCCGTTCTCCTTGAGGACCTCGACGAAGAAGAAGTGGTTCTGCGGGATCTGCCCGATGCTGGCGTCGGCCGCCGACAGCAGCCGGACCACCTCACCGAGGGTCCGCGCCCCCACCTCCGCTCCCCCGTAGCCGCGCGGCACGGTCACCGCGAGCAGCCCGGAGGCCGACAGCTCGGCCAACTCCTCGTACGGCAGGCGTCGTTCGGCGGCGCGTCGGGCCGCGTCGGTGCGCAGGCGGGCGGCCAGCGCGGTGGCGACGGCGACGGCTTCTTCCGCGTCGGCGATGACAGGCGTGGGAAACCCTTCGGTACGGGTCATCAGAAAAGGAGCCCGCCGAATTCCGTCAGGGAAATGGGCACGGGGAAATACGCGTCAGCCGAATGCGACCGCGAAGGGGGAACTACCGACAGGTGCGACAGAAGGCGCTGCACACACGCGCGAGGTCGACGTGCCGTCGTCGCGTGAACCCTTCTCGCTTGGTCATGGCGTTGACCCAAGCAAAACCGGTCGAGAGAGGTCAACAGATTCCGGATGCCGTCTCGGATGGCGGGAATCGGTGATTCCGAGGCGTTGACAGGGCCGCCCTTGAACCGTCTCCGGCAGGGTCCCCAACTCCCTGTCACCTTCTGGCCATTGCTACGGTTCCCTCCGTGTCCGAATCCTCACGCGATACCGCCGCCGGCGCCGGCTGGGGCGAAGCCGCCCCGGGTGCCTACCGCCAGCTCATGCCGGAGCGGACCGGGAAGGTCTCGTGGCTGGACCCGCGCACCCTGTGGGCGGCCCGCAACGGGGTGGTGGCGTCCTGGCTCGGGGACCCCACGGGGCACACGAGAAGCAGGTGGGTGGCACAACAGAAGGCACCGGAGGACAAGGTGATCCGCCGGGACGACCCGGACCGCTTCTCGTTCATGGTGATCGGCGACACGGGCGAGGGCGACGACCCCCAGTACGCCGTCGTACCCGGCTTCCTGAAGATCAGTGAGGGGACACGGTTCGCGGTCGTCGCGAGCGACGTCATCTACCCCGTGGGCAGCGCCGACGACTACGGCACCAAGTTCTTCCGCCCGTACGCGAGTTACCCGGCGCCGATCTACGCGGTGCCCGGCAACCACGACTGGTACGAGGGCCTCGGCGCGTTCATGCGGGTGTTCTGCGGGGACGCGCCGCCGCTGCCCGCCGAACCGAAACCCCGCGCGCTGTCGAAGGCGTGGCTGCGGTCGCTGCTGTGGCACGAGGCACGCCCCGGGGACGGTCAACGGCTCGACGAGGCCCGCGCGTTGCGTGCGGCCCCGGGTCAACAGGCCGTCCAGCCGGGCCCGTACTGGGCGATCGACGCCGGGCCGGTGCGGATCATCGGGATCGACACGGGACTTCTCGGCACCCTCGACGCCGAACAGGGCGCGTGGCTGCGGGAGGTGTCCCGGGGGCCGCGTCCGAAGATCCTCGTCACCGGGTCGCCGCTGTACGTCGACGGCAGGCACGACCCCTGCGCGATCGAGGGCGGCGGGACGGTCGACGAGATCGTGCGGGCGCCGGAGCACGGGTACGTCGCGGCGATAGGCGGCGACATCCACAACTACCAGCGCTATCCGGTGCGTTGCGAAGATGGACGCACGCTTCAGTACGTCGTCTCCGGGGGCGGCGGCGCCTTCACGCACGCCACCCACACCATCCCGCGCGTCGACGTCGCGGGGGTCGGCGAGGACGAGTTCCGGGCGTATCCGCTGCGCGGAGACTCGCTCGCGTTCTACGCGGGGCTGTACGGGCGGCGGCTGCGCCTGAGGCGCTTCTTCCGGCTGACCGAGGACGAGGCGACGGCGGTGATCGCCGAGCGGCTGGGCATCACCCCGGCCCGTGCGCCCGGCGCCGAGGTGCGGATCACCCGGCGGATCCGGCTGGTCGCCGCGCTGCTCGGGGTGGCGGGGAAGCCGAGGCGAATCAGGCTGCCCGTACGGAAGATCTACACCCAGCTCTTCTCGCCCAGCTCGGCGACGTACAGCCCACCGTTCTTCAAGAGCTTCCTGCGCCTGGACGTCACCCCGGAGTCGGTCCGGATCCGGTGTTTCGCGGCGACCGGGAACCTCGCGCAGGAGGTCGAGCCGCCGGTCGAGGACGAGGTGATCATCCCGTTGCGCCGGAATGCGTGAGGCGTGGCGCGGGTTGGCACGGTCGTACGTCCCGTGACCGTTGGAGAGCCTCATGCCGTCCACCCCGCGCCCGCTGCGCAAGCTCGGTTTCCTCACCATCGGCCTGTTCGACGGGGACGACCCCCGCGCGGGCCACGAATCGACGCTGGAGATCATCGAACTCGGCGAGCGCCTCGGCTTCGACAGCGCGTGGCTGCGCCACCGCCACCTCCAGTACGGCATCTCCTCCCCGGTCGCGGTCCTGGCCGCCGCGACCCAGCGCACGAGCCGCATCCACCTCGGTACGGCCGTGACACCGCTCGGCTGGGAGAACCCGCTGCGCCTGGCCGAGGACTGGGCGACCGTCGACCTCCTCTCGGGCGGGCGGCTGAACCCCGGCGTGAGCGTGGGCCCGCCGATGCAGTACGAGCACGTCAAGGACGCCCTCTACCCGGACACGGCGGACGCCGAGGACTTCTCCTACGAACGTGTCCGGCGCCTCCTCGACTTCGTACGCGGCAAGTCCGCGAGCGACTTCAGCGGCGTCCAGGGTTTTGAGGTCTTCTCGGACCGGGTCCAGCCGCACTCCCCCGGCCTGGGCCGGCGCATGTGGTACGGCGGCGGCAGCCTCAGCTCCGCCCGCTGGGCCGGGGAGCACGGCATGAACTTCCTGACCAGCAGCGTCGTCAAGGCCGAGGAGTCCGAGGACTTCGCCGAGATCCAGCTCTCCCACGTCCGCGCGTTCCGCGCCGCGCATCCCGACGGCGACGCGGCCCGCGTCTCCCAGGGCCTGGTCGTCGTCCCCACGGACTCGGCGACCCCGGCGCAGCGCGCCAAGTACGAGGAGTACGCGGCCAAGCGCCTCCCCCGCACAGCGTCCCCGCAGGGTCCGGCGCGCATGATGTTCGCCCCCGACTACGTCGGCACGTCGGAGGAGATCGCCGAGCGCCTCCACGCGCACGCGGCCTACCGCGAGATCGACGAGGTGGCCTTCGCGCTCCCCTTCACGTTCGACCACGAGGACTACGTACAGATCCTCACGGACATGGCGACGCACCTGGGCCCGGCGCTGGGCTGGAAGCCGGGGTCGGAGGGCTGAGCGGGCCGGCGCGCGCGGGCCTCAGGCGACAGGCACAGAGGGGGGAAGCGCGGCGGATCACCCGGCCACCCGGATCACGCGCTCCGATTGACCCCCTCACCACCGCCCCGCCTCCGTCCCCGTCACCCCCTCCGACTTCCGCCCGTCCACCCCCACCGGCACTTCCCCGGCCAGCATCACTCGGTGCATGGTCCGGGGAAACCCGAGGTGCGCGTTGTCGCCCGGCGCCAGATGGATCGTCGCCCGGTTGTCCCAGAAGGCGACGCTCCCCGGCTCCCAGCGGAAGCGGACCGTGTATTCGGGGCGTACGGCCTGTTCGAGGAGCAGGTCAAGCAGGGCCCGGCTCTCCGCGCGGGAGACGTCCTGGATCTGTTCGACGTAGTAGCCGTTGATGTACAGGACGCGTTCCCCGCTCTCGGGGTGGACCCGCACCAGCGGGTGCACGGAGGCGACCTGGTGGTCCAGCAGATGCCGGAGGTACGCGTCGTCCCCGGCACGCGGCTGGTACCCGACGCCGAGCCGGTGCTCGGCCCGCAGCCCGTCGACGAGGCGGCGTACCGGCTCGGACAGCCCGGCGTACGCGGCGGCGAGGTTGGACCAGGTCGTGTCGCCCCCGTACGGCGGCACCGTCTCGGCGCGCAGGATCGTCGCGGCGGGCGGGTCGATGCGGGCGCCGTGGTCGCAGTGCCAGCCGCGCAGCAGGGTGTGCCGGCGTCGCTGGAGCCATTCGTCGTGCTCCATGCCGAACCTGCCGCCGAGTTCCAGCCGGTCGGCGGTGGTCTCGACCTCGGGGAAGCCTGCCGGGGAGGCGCTGCCCCGCTTGCGCAGCGCGACCGGGTTCCCGAACCGGCGCGCGAACGAGACATGCCCGGCGTGGTCGAGCTTCTGCTCCCGGAAGAAGACGACCTTCCAGCGCAGGAGCGCCTCCCGTATCCCCCGGACGGTCTCCGCGTCCAGCTCCCCGGCGAGGTCGACCCCGTGGATCTCCGCGCCGATGTGTCCGGCGACCGGTGCGACGTCCATGAACCCTCCATGATCGGTTTACGGACTCCCTACCCGGAATCCCCTTCCCGTGCCCCTGGCGTTGGATAGGGTCCGCCCGACGACGTCTCAGGAGGCCCCCATGCGTACGCGTACCGTCCTCGCCACCACGTTCGCGGCCCTGTTCCTCGGCACCACGGCGGCCCACGCCACACCCCCGGGCCCGGGGGTGACGGCGAAGCTCCTCGCGCAGAGGACCGTGGGCGACAAGGACTACGTCCTGCGCGAGCTGACGATCCCGCCGGGCCAGGCGACCGGCTGGCACTACCACGACGGCATGGTCTACGGCTTCGTCGAGGCGGGCACGCTGAGCCACTTCGACGCGACGTGCGAGTCCGACGGCGTCTACCAGAAGGGCCAGGTCATCCAGGAGGGCCCGAACTACGTGCACATCGGCCGCAACCTGGGCGACACCCCGCTCGTGCTGAAGGCGCTGTACGTCCTCCCGCACGGCGCCCCGTTCTCGGAGGACGCCCCCAACCCGGGCTGCGACTTCGAGTGAGTCACAGCGCTTGTTCGGCCCAGATCGTCTTGCCCCGGTCGGTCTGCCGGCTCCCCCACCGCTGGGTGAGCTGAGCGACCAGCAGCAGCCCCCGCCCGCCCTCGTCGTAGGCGTGCGCGCGCCGCAGGTGCGGTGAGGTGGAGCTCGCGTCGGACACCTCGCAGATCAGGGTGCGGTCGCGGATCAGCCGGAGCCGGATGGGGGGTTCGCCGTAGCGGATGGCGTTGGTGACGAGTTCGCTGACGACGAGTTCCGTGACGAAGGACGCCTCGTCGAGGCCCCAGGCAGCGAGTTGCGCCATCGCCGCCTGCCGGGTCTCGGCGACGTGCGCGGGGTCGGGGATCACGTCCCAGGTGGCGACCCGGTCGGCGCCGAGGGCGCGGGTGCGGGCGAGGAGGAGGGCGACGTCGTCGCCGGGTTCCTCGGGGAGGACGGCCTTGAGGACGGTGTCGCACAGGGCGTCCAGCGTCGGGGCGGGTGCGGCGAGCGCCCTGCGCAGTTCCAGGCTCGCCCGGTCGACGTCCCGGTCGCGGCCCTCGATGAGCCCGTCGGTGTAGAGGGCGACGATCGCGCCCTCGGGGAGTTCGATCTCGGTCGCCTCGAAGGGGTGGCCGCCGACGCCGAGGGGTGGTCCGGGGGTCATCTCGACGAAGCGGACACTCCCGTCGGGCAGGACGAGCGCGGGCGGCGGGTGTCCGGCGGCGGCGAGGGCGAGGCGCCGGGCGACCGGGTCGTACACGGCGTACAGGCAGGTCGCGCCGAGTTCGGCGGCGTCGGCGGAGCCGTCGTCGTAGGTGGCGAGGTGGGTGACGAGGTCGTCGAGGTGGGTGAGGAGTTCGTCCGGCGGCAGGTCGACGTCGGCGAGGGTGCGCACGGCCGTGCAGAGGCGGCCCATGGTCGCCGAGGAGGGGATGCCGTGGCCGACGACGTCACCGACGACGAGGGCGACACGGCTGCCGGACAGGGGGATGACGTCGAACCAGTCGCCGCCGATGCCGGCCGTCGACCCGGACGGGAGGTAGCGGTGGGCGACCTCGACGGCGGCCTGTCCGGGCAGGCCGCGTGGCAGCAGGCTGTGCTGGAGGGTGAGCGCGGTGGTGCGTTCGCGGGCGAAGCGGCGGGCGTTGTCGACGCAGACGGCGGCGCGGCTGGCGAGTTCCTCGGCGAACACGGCGTCGTCGGCCCCGAAGTCGTCGGGGTGCGCGATCCGGATCGCGACGGCCACCCCGAGGGTCGTGCCGCGTGCCTTCAGCGGGACGGCCATCATCGAGTGCACGCCCTGCCGGTGCGGCCGTCCCCCGGGTGCGCGGGTGTTGCGCTCGTCGACCCACCGGACGAAGTCGGGCTCCCCGGCCAGGCTGAGCACGGCCCGCCCCTCGCGCAGCGCCCGCGCGGGCGGGCTGTACGACGGGTAGGCGTCCGTCTCGCCGAGGTGGACGGCGGCCTCGGGGGTGCCCTCGGTGCCGGAGCCGTGGGCGACGCGGCGCAGGACGACCTGGCCCTCGGGGATGCGCGGGGGTTCGTCGGAGCCGAGGACCCAGTCGAAGAGGTCGACGCTCGCGAAGTCGGCGTACTGGGGGACGAGGAGTTCGACGACCTCCTCGGCGGTGCGGACGACGTCGAGGGTGGTGCCGATGGAGGCGGCGGCCTCGTTGAGGAGGGCGAGGCGGCGGCGGGCCCAGTACTGCTCGCTGCTGTCGAACGCGGCGAGCGCGACCGCGGTCAGCTCGCCCCCGGTGTCGCGCACCGGCCACATCTCGATGTTCCAGGCGTGCTCGCGGTTCCCTGAGGGCTCGCCGGTGTAGCTCTCGTAGTGCACGGGCCGCCCGGTCTCGGCGACCTCCCGCAGGTGGAAATTGAAGCCCTGGCTGTGTTCGGCGTCCTCGACGGTCTCCGGGAAGTGCCGCCCCAGCAGCACGTCCTCGTCGACGCCCATCACCTGGCAGGCGACCGAGTTGAGCCGCAGGTACCGCTGCCGCGTGTCGAACACGGACATCGACATGGACGCCTGCTGGAAGGCCAGCTCCCCGAGGGAGGGCGGCGGCGGGGGTACGACGGTGACGACGTACCCGGCGGGTTCGCCGCCGGGTCCCTGCACCGGGCAGGCCGTCAGGGTGGCGGAGACGGCGTGGCCGTCCTTGTGCCGCAGGACGACGGGCCCGCCGCCCGGCAGGGCGTCACCGAGCAGTTCGGCCGCGAACCGGCCCACCGCCTCGCCCGCCGTACGCCCGGTCAGCTCGCGGGCACCCTCGCTCCAGCCCGTCACGACGCCCCGGGCATCGATGACCGCCGCAGCGACGAGATGCTCCATACGTCCCAGAATGGGGGCAATGCGTCAGGGGCTCAACCCCGGGCGCGCAGGACCTCCAGCGCCCGGTCCGCGTGCTGGTTCATCCGCAGCTCGCTGCGGACGACCTCCAGGATCTTCCGGTCCTGGCCGATGACGAACGTGACGCGCTTGGTCGCCATGAGCGCGAACCCGCGCTTGACGCCGAACTTCTCCCGTACGGTGCCGTCCTCGTCGGACAGCAGGGTCATGCCGAGCGTGTGCTTGCCGACGAACTCGTTCTGCTTGTCGACGGTGTCGCCGCTGATCCCGACCGGGCGGGCGCCGGCCTCCTTGAACTCGGCGGCGAGGTCGCGGAAGTGGCATGCCTCGGCGGTGCAGCCGGGGGTCAGGGCGCCCGGGTAGAAGAAGAGGACGACCGGGCCGTCGGCGAGCAGCTCGGTGAGGCTGCGGACGGTTCCGGTCTCGTCCGGCAGGGAGAAGTCGTCGACGACGTCGCCGGTCTCGGGGGCGCGGCTCATTGCCAGTCACTCCTTCAAGTGGGGTTGCGCGCGATGCTACTTGACCGCTTCCGGTCAGGCCGTCGCGGGTTCGGTGTCCTCTTCCACCGAGTACTTGAGGAAGTCGTCGACCATCCGGTGGAAGAGTCCGGCGAGCTGTTCCAGCTCCTGCGGCGTCCACTCCTGGAGCGCGAGCTGCATCCCGCGCTGGCTCGCCGCGCGGATCCGCCCGACGGCGCGCTCCCCGTCCTCGGTGAGCTGGATGCGCTGCGCCCGGCCGTCCTGCGGGTCGGGGACGCGGGTGACGTACCCGGACTTCTGGAGCTGCTGGACGGTCCGCGTGACGTGGGACGCCTCGACGCCGAGCCGCTGGGCCAGTTCGCCGGGGCGCAGCGGGTCGGAGTCGGCGACCTGACGCAGCAGGGCGACGGCCGCGCGGTCGAGGGGGACGCCCGCGACGGCCATCAGCCGGTCGTGCTGGCGGGCACGGGTGCTCAGGTAGGTGATGCGGGTGAGCGCCCGCTCGATCTCGATGACCTCGGGGGAGGCGGAGGCGGGGAGCGGTTCGGTCGACATGCGGACCACTTTACCAGATTGTTGCCTAACTCAAGTAACTTACGGCCACCGTTTCCGTTCCCGTACTGCATACGCAGGACATGCCCGGCCCGGCAATCATTTGCTTGACTCAAGTAACTCGCATATGCTTGCCTAACTCAAGCAATACCGAGCGACGAAAGGCCCCGCGATGAGCACCATGAAGTCCGTCCGTACCGCCGGAGTGCACCAGGTCGAGACGGTGGACGTCGACCTCCCCGAGCCCGGCCCGAAGGACGCGCTCGTACGCATCCGCGCCTGCGGCATCTGCGGCACCGACGTCACGTTCCTGCACATGGGCGGCATGCCGGCGCGGGCCCACCTGGGCGGCGACCTGGTCCCCGTGGCGCTGGGCCACGAACCGGCCGGCGAGGTGGTCCAGGTCGGCGCCGAGGTCACCGGCCTCAAGGCGGGCGACCGCGTCGTGGTGAACCCGCAGGACGCCCCGACCGGCATCATCGGCTGCGGCGGGAGGTTCGGCGGCATGAGCGAGTACCTGCTCGTCGAGAACGCCGAGGTCGGCAGGAGCGTCGCCGTCTTCCCGGACACCGTCCCCTTCCACGTCGCCTCCCTCAACGAGCCGATGGCGGTCGCCCGGCACGCGGTCAACCGCTCCGAGGCGGGCCCCGAGGACAAGGTCGTCGTCTTCGGCGCGGGCCCCATCGGCCTGGGCGCGGCGATCTGGTTCAAGCTGCGCGGCGTCAAGCACGTCGTCGTCGCCGACGTCATCCCCTCCCGGCTGGAGAAGGCACTGGCCGTGGGCGCGGACGCCGTCATCAACTCGGCGGAGGAGGACGTCACCGCGCGCCTGACGGAACTGCACGGCCAGGCCGCGAACGCGCTGGGCCAGCCCCGCCCCGGCACGGACATCTACCTGGACGCGGCCGGCGCCCCCGCCGTGTTCAACACGGTCGTCGGCAACGCCAAGTGGCACGCGAAGCTCGTCATGGTCGCCGTACAGAAGAAGGGCGAGATCGACCTCGGCGGCATGCTCCGCAGCGAGATGATCCTCGTCCCGTCCCAGGGCTACCCCACCGAGATCTTCGAGGTGACGCCCGAACTCGTCGAGCACCAGGACCGGTTCGCGAAGCTGATCAGCCACACGATCCCGTTCTCGGAGGCGAGCCGCGCCTTCGAGCTGGCGCTGTCGCCGGGCGCGGCCGAGAAGATCGTCGTCACGCTGGACGACTGACCGCCCGTACGGCCCCCGCGCGCACCCCTCCCCCTCCCGCTCCCCCAGGACCCCCCATGCTCGCGACCCTCCGCCAGGCCGCCCGCGCCTCGGCCCACCTCGCTCTCGCCGCGGTCGTGGCGTTCCTGTCGTACATCTTCATCACCGTCCTGCTGATCACGGCCGTGTGCGTCGTGGCGGTGATCGGCATCTGGATGCTGCCGGAGACGGTGCTGATCATCCGGCGGATCGCGGGCGCCAAGCGGACGCTGACGGCGAGGTGGACGGGGCGGCCGATCCCGGAGGCGTACCGCCCGGTCAAGGGCCCGCTGCCGGACCGGATCAAGATCGCCGTACGGGATCCGGGCACCGGCAAGGACCTGCTGTGGCTGGTCGCCCAGTACGCGTACGGCTGGATGACGCTGCTGATGATCCCGCTGTGGCCGGTCGGGCTGGTCGTGGACGGCGTGTGGTGCGGGGTGCTGCGGCAGCGTGCCGTGGTGCTGCCGCTGATCACGAAGCTGGCCGACCTGGAGGCGGGCTGGTCGGCGACGCTGCTGCGGCCCTCGCCGGAAGCCCTCCTCCAGGCGCGGGTCGAGGAGCTGACGACGACACGGGCCGACGCGGTCGCCGCGCACGGCGCCGAGCTGCGCCGTATCGAACGGGACCTGCACGACGGGGCGCAGGCCCGCCTGGTGGCCCTGTCGATGCGGATCGGGCTCGCGCAGCGGGCGTACGAGGCCGATCCGGAGCGGGCGCGCAAGCTGCTGGACGACGCGCTGGGGCAGGCGGAGGAGGCCCTTGCAGAGCTGCGGCACGTGGTGCGGGGCATCCATCCGCCGATCCTCACGGACCGGGGTCTGGTGGGGGCCGTGCGGGCGCTCGCGGGGAGCAGCGGGCTGACGGTCGAGGTGCGGGCCGACGGTCTGGACGAGGCGGTGCGGCCGCCGGCGGCGGTGGAGGCGGCGGCGTACTTCGTGGTCGCCGAGGCGCTGACGAACGTCGCCAAGCACAGCGGCGCCGACCAGGCCGAGGTGGCGCTGACGCGCACGCGGCGGGGGCTGCGGGTGGAGGTCCGCGACGCGGGGAAGGGCGGCGCGGACGATCACGCGGGGTCGGGGCTGACCGGGATGCGCCGCAGGGTCGCGGCGCTGGACGGGACGATCGCGGTCGCCAGTCCGGTCGGCGGTCCGACGGTGGTGACGGCGGAGCTGCCGTGCGTGTGGTGATCGGACCGGTGTACGCGGGGGTCTCGCGTACTGCGTTCTCCGTACGCCCGATCGCCGACGCGGGGACGACGCCCCGAGGGTCCCCTCCCGGCCAGGCTGGGGCCGTACCGCAACCGAAGGAGCCGGTCCGCGCATGAGCACGCAGTGGCAGCGTTACGCCGACGAGCACGCCCGCACCATCGACACGATGTCGGCCGTGCTGCTGTTCGCCGCGTTCCTCTTCGGCAGCGAGATCACCATGCCGAGCGCCGAGCAGCCCGACGAGACGCTGCCGACCATCGCCTTCGGGACGGTGGCCTGCGTCGCGCTCCTGCTGTGGCAGCGCACCCGCCCGCGGACGGCGACGGCGCTCACCGCCGTCTGTGTCGCGGGCGGCAGCGCGCTCGGCCATCTCCTCACCCCTTTACTGCTGGCCCCGCTGATGCTCGCCCTGTACCGGCTGGGCAGCCTCACCCGGCGCCGCACGGTCCGCCGCTGGTACGCCGCCTCGCTGACGCTGGTCATGCTGTCGGCGCTGTTCCTCGACCCGGTGCCGCACCCGTGGGCGATGAAGATCGTCAGCCCGGCGGCCTGGCTGCTGCTGCCGGTCACGCTCGGGAGCGCGGTCCGGCTCAGCCGCGCCTACCTGACGGCCGTGCAGCAGCGCGCCGAGTTCGCCGAGCGCCGCCGGGAGGAGGAGGCCCTGCACCGGGTCACGGAGGAGCGGGTGCGGATCGCGCGCGAGCTGCACGACGTCGTCGCCCACCACCTGGCGCTGGCCAACGCCCAGGCGGGCACGGCCGCGCACCTCGCCCGCAGCCATCCCCAGCAGGTGGCGGGCATCCTCACCGACCTCGCCGGTACGACGTCGTCGGCGCTGCGGGAGCTGAAGGCGACGGTGGGCCTGCTGCGGCAGGCCGGCGACGCGGACGCCCCGCTCGCCCCGGCGCCGGGTCTCGGCCGGCTCCCGGAGCTCACCGAGGCGTGCGCGTCGGCGGGCCTGGAGGTCGAGGTCCTCGCCGAGGGGGAGGCCCGGCCGCTGTCGCCGGGCGTGGACCTGACGGCGTACCGGATCGTCCAGGAGGCGCTGACGAACGTCACCAAGCACGCCGGGGCGCGGGCGGCGCGCGTCCGGCTGCGCTACGGCCGCGACCACGTCACCCTCACGGTCACCGACGACGGCCCGGCACACGCCTGCCCGCCCGGCGCCGGCGGGCCGGGCTTCGGCCTGATCGGGATGCGGGAGCGCGCCCTGTCGATGGGCGGGGCGCTGCACGCCGGGCACCGGCCCGAGGGCGGCTTCGAGGTCACGACCAGGCTGCCGCTGTACCCCGACCCCGCCCCGTAAGGAACATCGAGAAAGGTAGGACCCCCATGACCATCCGTGTGCTCCTCGCCGACGACCAGGCCCTGCTGCGGGCCACCTTCCGCATCCTCGTCGCCTCCTGCCCCGACATGGAGGTGGTCGGCGAGGCCGCCGACGGGGCGCAGGCGGAGCAGCTCGCCCGGGAGCTGCGCCCCGACGTGGTCCTGATGGACATCCGGATGCCGGGCGCGGACGGGCTCGCGGCGACCACGGCGATCTGCGCGGACCCGGCGCTCGCGGACACGCGGGTGCTGATCCTGACGACGTTCGAGATCGACGAGTACGTCGCCCGGGCGCTGAGAGCCGGCGCGAGCGGGTTCCTCGGCAAGGACGTCACCGCGGACGACCTCCTCGACGGCATCCGTACGGTGGCCTCCGGTGAGCGGCTGCTGTCGCCGCTGGCCACGCAGGTGCTGATCACCCGGTTCCTGTCCTCGCCGGCCGAGGCGTCCCGGCTCGCGACGCCGGACACGCTCAGCGGGCTGACCGCGCGGGAGCGGGAGGTGATGGCGTGGGTCGCGGAGGGGCATTCCAACGAGGAGATAGCGGAGCGCCTGTTCGTGAGTCCGCTGACCGTGCGCACCCACGTCCACCGGGCGATGACGAAGCTCGGCGCCCGTGACCGGGCCCAGCTGGTCGTCATGGCCTACCAGTCGGGGCTGGTGACGGCGCCGCCCCCGGAAGCGGAATATCGGGCGTACCGGCTCTGACCGCCTCCCAGCAGCCAAGACTTCTCCGGTACTTCACTTCTGATATGTGCATGACCCCTTGGCCCGGACGGGAAAACCGGGGAAGCTGAGCTGCCCCCCGCGCTCCCCTCTCCCCCCTCCGGAGGACGCCTTGTCGTCACCCAAGTCCCCGTCGCGCCGCCGCAGATGGCTCACCGTGCCGGCGATCGCCGGCGCGCTCGTGCTGGCGGTCCCCACGGCCGCGTACGCCGCTCCGCCGAAGGCGCTGCCGCAGAACGCGGAGGCCGCCGAGCTGACGTACCTGCCGGCGTTCGACTACGACACCGACGGCTGCTACTCGACCCCGGCGATCGGCCCCGACGGGACGGTCAACGGCGGTCTGAACCCGACGGGTTCGCTCAGCGGCGAGTGCCACGACGCCTCGGACCTGGACAACACGAACAGCTACTCGCGCTACAAGTGCAACAACGGCTGGTGCGCGTACATGTACGGCCTGTACTTCGAGAAGGACCAGGCCCTCGCGAACAGCAGCATCGGCGGGCACCGCAACGACTGGGAGCACGTCGTGGTCTGGGTGCAGAACGGCGCCGTGCAGTACGTGTCGACGTCCAACCACGGCTCGTTCACGGTCAGTCCGGCGTCCTCGGTCCGCTTCGACGGCACCCACGCGAAGGTCGTCTACCACAAGGACGGCATCAGCACGCACTGCTTCCGGCTGGCCAACAGCAACGACGAGCCGCCGGAGAACGACAAGCACACCTGGCAGTACCCGCCGCTGGTCGGCTGGAACGGGTACCCGGCGGGCCTGCGGGACAAGCTGAGCGCGTACGACTTCGGCAGCGCCAACTTCGGCCTCAAGGACGCGAACTTCGCCGATCACCTGACGAAGGCGAAGCCCTCGGGCATCGCGTTCGACCCCGCCGCGTAAGCCGTGGGAGCGTCCCTCGAATCCGGGTCCAACCGGGTTCGGGGGACGGTCGAGGCACGCCCCGGCAGGGGCCCGCGGTGTCCGTGGGGCGCCCCGCAGGGTTTATCGTGTCTCACATGTCGGTACCCGAACTGATCCGTATCGTCTCCCGTGACTCACCGATGGCGCTGGCCCAAGTGGAGCGGGTGCGCGCCGAGTTGGGCGCCCTGTATCCGGGGACGCGCACCGAGGTCGTGCCGGTGAAGACGACCGGTGACAAGTGGATGGGCGACCTGTCCCAGGTCGAGGGCAAGGGCGCGTTCACCAAAGAGGTCGACGCCGCGCTGCTCGCCGGGGAGGCCGATCTCGCCGTCCACTGCGTGAAGGACGTCCCCGCGGACCGGCCGCTGCCCGCCGGGACGGTGTTCGCGGCGTTCCTCAAGCGCGACGACGTCCGGGACGCGCTGATCCACCCCGGTGGTCTGACCCTGGACGAGCTGCCCGACGGCACCCGCATCGGGACGTCCTCGGTCCGCCGGATCGCCCAACTGGCCGCGACCCACCCGCACTTGGAGTGCGTGCCGTTCCGGGGCAACGCGAACCGGCGGCTGGAGAAGCTGGCGGCGGGCGAGGCCGACGCGCTGCTGCTTGCGGTGTCGGGGCTGGAGCGCATCGGCCGCAGCGACGTCATCAGCGAGATCCTCTCGCCCGAGGCGATGATGCCGCCCATCGGCGCGGGCATCCTCGCCCTCCAGTGCCGCGAGGGCGACACGGACCTGATCGACGCGGTGAGCGCGCTGGGCGACCCCGCGACGCACCGCGAGGCCACGGCGGAGCGCATGTTCCTGCACGTCCTCCAGGGCCACTGCAACAGCCCCATCGCCGGTTACGCCAAGGTCGACCGCACCGGCGAACTCTCCCTGCGCGCCTGCGTGTTCACCCCCGACGGCAAGACCCGCCTGAACGCCCACGAGTGGGCCGGTCCGCTGGACCCGGCGACCCTGGGCACGTCCGTGGCGGTGGCCCTGCTGCGGCAGGGGGCGCGGGACCTGATCGACGGCATCCCGCACTGAGCCCTCCGGGGGCGGGGCGGTCGGGCCCCGGGGTCGAGAGCGCCCTCAGGACGTCCCGTCCCCCGCCTCCGTCTGGTCCCGCAGGTAGTTGCTCACCTGGCGGGACAGCTCGCCCTCACGGCCCGCGCAGGGAGCCGCGCCCACCCGCTCCTCGCAGAGGTCCAACCCGCCGGTCCACAGGCGGCGTTCGGTCCACTCGTCGTCGACACGCAGCTGCACCTGGATGTCGATGCGGTCAAGGGCGGACTCGGGTCCCGCGGCGTGCAGGACGGCGGTGACGCGGCGCAGGGGGTAGACGTCGAAGCCCTCCACGAACTGGGAGTTGCGCCAGTCGACGAAGGCGCTCTCGCCGTCGGGGCCGAGGCGGACGTCGATCTGGCCGTCCTCCAGGTGGACGCAGTACTTCGACTCGCCGCGGTTCTCGACGACGACCCGGAGCCTGAAGTACGTGAGGCCGTCGGCGGCGTCGTCGCGGCCCCGTGGGGGTTCCGCGCGCTCCAGCCGGTTCACGCGCAGGCGCAGACCGGAGTACGCCTCGTACTCCTGCCAGTCTCCGACCACGTTCGGCTCGTACACGGCCCACCTCCCGACGTCCACCGGCTGAGTCCTATCCGTGGCCCGAGTGCACTGTCAAATGAGCGGAATGCGCCGTGGCCTGGGACATCGTCCCTTTTGATCGGTGATCAAGCCGTGCCCAGCAGAAATATGCGAACGCCCGAGGTGACGCCTTGTGCAAACGTGCCGCACATCACGTCACCGGGCGAGCCTGCCGAGCAGCGCGGAGGAGGCGGCGACACCGAGCGCGGCGGCCAGCGCGAGCACCCCGAAATCGACCGCGAGATGGGCCGGCGTACCGATGAGGAGACCGCGCAGGGCGTTCACTTCGTAGCTGAGGGGGTTGAAGGCGCTCACCGCCTGGAGCCAGCCGGGCATCACGGAGACCGGGTAGAGGGCGTTGGAGCCGAAGAACAGCGGCATGGTGATGGCCTGGCCGATGCCCATGAGCCGGTCGCGGCTCAGGACGATCCCGGCGATGGTCATGGACAGGCAGGAGAAGAACGCGGACCCGAGGACGACGACCGCGAGGACGCCGAGCAGCTTGAGCGGGTTCCAGGTGAGCGCGACCCCGAGCAGTGCGGCGATGACGATGACGACGACGGCCTGGATCATCGACTTCACGCCGGCCGCGAACGCCTTGCCGGTGATGAGGGCGGCGCGCGGGGTGGGGGTGACGAGGAGCTTGTTGAGGACGCCCGCGTCGCGCTCCCAGATGATCTGGATGCCGTAGAAGATCGCGATGAACATGGCGGACTGGGCGATGATGCCGGGCGCGAGGTAGTCGACGTAGGGGATGCCGCCGGTGGGGATCGCGCGGATGCGGGTGAAGGTCTGCCCGAAGATCAGCAGCCACAGCGCGGGCTGGACGGCGCGCGTGTACAGCTCGGTGCGGTCGTGGCGCAGCTTCTGGAGTTCGACGACGCACATCGCGCCGATCCGGGCGGGCACGAGCCGCCAGCCGGCGCGCGGGGCGGGGGGTTTGACGAGGAGGGATATGTCAGCCGACGCGCTGAGCGGTGCGGCGGGTGCTGCGGACATCTCGGAAGTCTCCTGGGTTCTCGTCGAGGAAGCCGCCGGCGACGTCGCGGAAGACGTCCTCCAGGGTGGGCAGGGTGTCGGTGCCCCGGCGGGCGGCGAGGCCCTCGCGCAGTTCCCGGGGCGTGCCGAGCGCGCGGACGCGGCCGTGGTCCATGAGGCCGACGCGGTCGCAGTACTGGTCGGCCTCGTCCATGTAGTGGGTGGTGACGAGGACCGTCATCCCGGTGGCCTCGCGGACGGCGCCGATGTGCTCCCAGACGCCGGTGCGGGCGATCGGGTCGAGGCCGATGGTGGGTTCGTCGAGGATCAGCAGCCGGGGCGCGCTGACCAGGGCCTGGGCGAGTTCGAGGCGGCGGACCATGCCGCCGGAGTACGTCTTGGCGAGCCGCCCGGCGGCCTCGGTGAGCCCGACGGCGGCCAGCGCCTGCCCGACCCGCTCGGCCCGCTCGCGGCGGGGTACGTCGAAGACGCGGGCGAACAGCGACACGTTCTCGCGTCCGGTGAGCCCGGCGTCGGCGGACAGCTGCTGGGGGACGTAGCCGAGGAGGCGGCGTACGGCCATGCGGTCGCCGGCGGCGTCGTGGCCGAAGACGCGGACCATGCCTGCGGGGACCGGCAGCAGGGTGGTGAGGCAGCGGATGGCGGTGGTCTTGCCCGCGCCGTTGGGACCGAGGAGGCCGAAGACCTCGCCCTCGCCGACGGTGAGGTCGAGGCCGTCGACGGCCCGGGTGTCCCCGAAGGCGTAGGCGAGGCCGGTGCAGGTGACGGCGTCGGTCATGAGGGGTCCTCCTCTTGAGGTCGGCGGTCGTGGGGGGCGTCGTACGGAGGCGGGCCGGCGCCTTTCACGCGCTGTCGTTCCCGGGTTCCTGCTGGAGCTGGACGGCGAGGGTCCGCAGCGCCGGCAGCGCGGCCCGCAGCGCCTCCCGGTCGCCCGCGTCGAGCCGCGCCACCTCCCGTTCGACGAGTTCCGCGCGCCGCGCCCGCCAGTCCCGCAGCCGGGTCTCGGCGGCCTCGGTGAGCCTGAGGCGGGCGGCCCGCCGGTCGGCGGGGTCGGTCTCGCGGATCAGGTAGCCCTCCCGCACGAGCCGGTTGACGAGGGTGGAGACGGAGTTCCCGGCGAGGAGCAGCTCCCTGGCGGCCTCGGTGACGCCGATGCCGGGGCGGGTGCCGACGAGCCGCAGGAGTTCGGCCTCGCCGCCGCGCAGCCTCGGGACGGTGAGCCCGGCGCGCAGCCTGCGGCGCAGGAGCCGCTGGACTCCGGTGAGCGCGTCGGCGAGTTCCTGGGGAAACGTCTCGTCGTCCATACGAGCAGATTATCTCTTTAGCAGAGGTAACATCCTCAAGGGTGAGTCAAGAGGCGGTCAGCGCTCCGTGCGCACGACACTGGACCTGCTCCCCCGACCGCCGTACCGGAGATCGTCATGAACCAACGTCCCGAGGTCGTCACCACCCGCTCCGTGTTCGGGGCGCCCTGCTGGGTCAGCCTGACCACCCGCGACCTGGCGGCCACCCAGGAGTTCTACGGTGCCGTGTTCGGCTGGGAGTGGCGCCAGGGCTCCCTGGGCGACCACTTCCGGGTGGCCTCGGCGGACGGCGTCCCGGTGGCCGGGGTCGCCGGGGTCGCGGCGATGTGGCAGATGGCGGTGGCGTGGACGCCGTACTTCGCGGTGATCGGCGCGGACGAGGCGGTGGGCCGGGTCCGGGAGCGGGGCGGCACGGTCGCGGTGGGGCCGGTGTCGCTGCCGCCGGGCCGGGCGGCACTGCTGGCGGACCGGGACGGGGCGGCGTTCGGCATCTGGGAGGGCGAGCTGTTCGGCGACTGGGACCTGTGGCGCCGCTCGGCCCCCGCCCTGGTCCGCCTGCACACCCGGGACGCCTTCGCCTCGGCGATCTTCTACGGCGAGGTCCTCGACTGGGCGTCGGACCTGCCCGGCTCCTGCGAGGTGCACTACGAGGACGGCGAGGTCGTGCTCCGCAGCCGGGGCGCGGTGGTGGCCCGCATCGGGTCCGGCGCCCTGGAGGCGGCCCCGGATCCGACGGTACGGCCGCACTGGCAGGTCCACTTCCGCGCCCCGGACGTCGCCGCGTGCGCGCGAGCGGCCGAGCGGCACGGCGGGAGCGTCCTGACGAAGTCGGCGGAGCAGGTGGTCCTGCGGGATCCGGACGGCGCCCAGTTCACCGTGGTGGAGCGGCAGGGCTAGACCAGGGCCGCCCTCGGCAGGTCCAGGCTCATGCGCAGGCTCGGGGCCGGATGCACCGGGATCAGCGCGGCGTGTCTGCCCGTGCGGGCGCGGCGGCTGAACCAGATGACCTTGGCGCCGCCCGCCGTGGCGCAGCAGCCCCAGCCGTCGCTGGTGGCGGCGAGGCGGGTGAGGCAGGCGCGCAGGTCCTGGTCGGGACGGAGGTGGGGGTCGTGTTCGGCGACGGCGGTGATGAGGTGGTGGCCGTTCCACCACATCTCGATCGCCGCGCGTTTGTCGACGGCGTGCCGGTCGATGGCGTTGAGCAGCAGCTCGGCGCCCTCCCCGACGGGTTCCACCAGGGTCTCCAGGCCCCAGTGCCGCAGGTGCGCGGCGAGGATGCGCCGGACCTGTCCGGCCCGTTCGGGGCTGACGTCGACATCGAGGTGGTAGGTGCAGGGAGCGGCGGTCTTCATCGTCGTTGGCTCCTCACCGAGCGTGCTCCACGGAGCGTGACTGCCGTTCGCTCCCGCGTCACTTCCACGGTGGGGGCGTTGCTCCATCCGTGCAACAGGAGCACCTCGGCTACCCGTGATCGCCGGGGTTATGCCAGCGGAAAAGACCAGGTGGAAAAAGTGGTGCCGATGTCATCAATCAGTGCTGATTCGTTGTGCGTTCGCGGTCACAACCACCTGCGGCTGGGCTAGATTCGAGCCCCCGGTGACCGCCCCGGCCTGGGACTTCACCGACCGTACGGATCAGGAGCCAGTGCATGCGCGACGCCCCGGTCGCTCCCCCAGCCGTCTCACCGCTGACCGGAGGGCTCGCCGACAGTGTCTTCGACGCGGCGCTGCGCACCCCCGGGCGCCCGGTGCTCGCGCGGCGCTCGGCGGCCGACCCGGACCGGTGGGAGGAGGTGAGCGCCGCCCGGCTGCGCGACGAGGTGGTGGCGCTGGCGCGGGGGTTCGTCGCCTCGGGGATCTCGCCGGGGCACCGGGTCGCGGTGATGGCGCGCACCCGTTACGAGTGGACGGTGCTGAGCTACGCGCTGTGGGCGGTGGGCGCGGAGATCGTGCCGGTGTACCCGACGTCGTCGCGGGACCAGGTGGAGTGGATCCTGCGGGACTCGGGCTGTGTCGGGGTGGTCGTCGAGGACGAGGCGACCGTGATGACGGTGGGTTCGGTGTGCGCGGGGCTCGACTGGCTGCGGCACGTCTGGCAGTTGGACGCGGGCGCCCTCGAACAGCTCGCGGCGCTGGGCGAGTCGGTGCCGGTGACGACGGTGGAGTCGATGCGCCGGATCGTGTTCCCGGACTCGACGGCCGCGATCGTCTACACGTCCGGCACCTCGGGCCGCCCGCTGGGCTGCGCGCTCAGCCACCAGGGCCTGGCGAGCCCCTGCGACACGCTGCTCGCCGGGTGGGGGCACACGGTCGCGGCGCCGGGCGAGCGGCCCACCGTCCTGGCGTTCCTGCCGTTCTCGCACGTGTACGGGCTGATGATCCAGGGCCTGTGCATCCGCGGCGGGATCCTCATGGGGCACGAGCCGGACATGGGCGAGGCGGCGATCTCGGCGGCGCTGCGCACCTTCCGGCCGACGTACCTGTACGCGGTGCCGTCGGTGTTCGAGAAGATCTACAAGGGGTTCCTGCTCACGGCTCAGCAGAACGGCAGGGGCGGCCTGTTCGAGAAGGCGGCGCAGACCGCGCGGGAGTTCGCGTCGGCGGTGGAGCGCCAGCGCCTCGGCCGGGGTTCGGGTCCCGGCTTCGACCTGCGGATGCAGCACGCGGTGTTCGACCGCACCGTCTACCGCCGGCTGCGGGCCGCGCTCGGCGGCCGGGTCGCGCGCGCCACCTCGGGCGGCTCCACCCTGCACCGCGACCTGTCCCTGTTCTACGAGGGCATCGGGATCTACGTCCACGACGGCTACGGCCTGACCGAGACCGGCGGCGGCATCACCATGCAGCCGCTGGGCCGGGAGAAGTCCGGCACGGTCGGCCGGGCGCTGCCCGGTACGGACGTCCGGGTCGCGGACGACGGGGAGATCCTGGTGAACGGCCCCTCGGTGTTCCAGGGGTACGTCGGGGACGAGGCGGCGACCCGCGCGGTGCTGCGCGGCGGCTGGCTGGCCACCGGTGACCTCGGGCACCTCGACTCGGACGGCTATCTGACGATCACCGGCCGCAAGAAGGACGTCATCGTCACGACCAGCGGCAAGAGCGTCTCGCCGACGCTGCTCGAACAGCGGCTGCGGATGCACCCGTTGGTCCACCAGGCGGTCGTGGTCGGCGACAACCGGCCCTGTGTCGGCGCGCTCATCACCCTGGACCCGCAGTTCCTGGCGCACTGGCGGGCCCGGCTCGCCCTCCAGGGGGACGTGCCGAGCCGTGAGGCGCGGGAGGAGAACGCGCTGCGCGAGGAGATCGGCCGGGCCGTCGCCGCCGCCAACAGCGCCGTCTCCCGCTCCGAGTCGATCCGCGTCTTCCGGATCCTGCCGCGCGCCTTCGACCAGGCGGGCGGTCTGCTGACGCCGTCGATGAAGCTGCGCCGGGACTCGATCGTCGAGCACTGGTCGGCGGAGATCGAGGCGATGTACCAGGCCCGCGCGCCGATCCCCCGCTACAGCCCCTCGGAGGCGCTGAGCTGGGACGACGCGGACGACGTGTTCCGGTAGGGCCTACGGCCTCAGGCGGGCGCGGTGCCGCGCGGGGTCAGACGCAGGTAGTAGGCGCCCACGGTCGCCAGGTAGCCCGGGTCGCGGGTCTCGCTGTCGGTGCGGAAGCGCGGCGCGGCCTTCACCTCGTCGCGGGTGCACGTCAGCAGGACGCGCCGGCCGCTGTCGTCGATCCCGGCGACGGTGCCGGCGGGGACGACGGCGCTGCGGCCGAAGACCCACAGGCCGGTCTCGACGACGAGGTGGCGCAGCCCTTGGGGTGCCGCCTCGCGTTCCACACGGCCGACGGTGCCGTCGGTCGCGACCACGGTGTAGCCGGTCAGTGCCCGGCCCTCGGTGTGGCCGGTCTCCGGCGCGTACGCCCAGATTCTCTCGCTGGTCAACACGGCTCCCTCCCTCTCACCCCGTGGACGGCCGCCCGTCGCCGTCCGTACAGCTCCCCCATACCCGCCCGAAGCCGCCCTGACGCCGTGAGTCCGCGTGCGGTACGGCACGCATGGATCCGTGTGACGCGGGTATCGCAATGTGACTATCGGGTCGGGGTCGTCAACTTGCCGCTCCCGGCTGGCGCGAGCGCTCCCGGCACGGTGGGATCGGTGTGGTGCCGTAGAAAGGGAGGTCGACGTGGATCGACCCAGGATCCTGGTGGTGGGCGCGGGCTTCGCGGGCGTGGGCTGCGTCCGGCGGCTGGAACGGGGGCTGTCCCCCGGCGAGGCGGACATCACGCTGGTGACGCCGTTCGCGTACCAGCTCTATCTGCCGCTGCTTCCGCAGGTGGCGTCGGGGGTGCTCACCCCGCAGTCGATCGCCGTGTCGCTGCGCCGCAGCAGCAGGTACCGGACCCGGATCATCCCGGGCGGCGCGATCGGCGTGGACCTCAAGGCGAAGGTGTGCGTGGTCCGCACGATCACCGGCGAGCTGGTGAACGAGCGGTACGACTACCTGGTCCTCGCTCCCGGCAGTGTGACCCGCACGTTCGACATCCCGGGGCTCACCGATCACGCGATCGGCATGAAGACGCTCTCCGAGGCCGCGTACGTCCGCGACCACGTCATCGCGCAGCTCGATCTGGCCGACGCCAGTGACGACCCCGCCGAGCGGGCCTCCCGGCTCCAGTTCGTGGTCGTGGGCGGCGGGTACGCGGGCACGGAGACGGCCGCCTGCCTCCAGCTGCTGACCCGCAACGCCGTCAAGCGCTATCCGCGGCTGGACCCGAAGCTCATCAAGTGGCATCTCATCGACATCGCGCCGAAGTTGATGCCGGAACTCGGTGACAAGCTCGGGGCGAGCGCGCAGGAGGTGCTGCGCAAGCGGGGCGTGGAGATCTCGCTCGGCGTGTCCATCGAGAAGGCGGGCCCCGAGGAGGTCACCTTCACCGACGGCCGGGTGATCCCGACGCGCACGCTGATCTGGACCGCCGGGGTCGCCGCGAGCCCGCTCATCGGGACGCTCGGCGCGGAGACGGTGCGCGGGCGGCTCGCGGTGACGCCGGAGATGTCCCTGCCCGGGCACGACGGGGTGTTCGCCCTCGGGGACGCGGCGGCCGTGCCCGACCTGGCCAAGGGCGAGGACGGGGCGATCTGCCCGCCGACCGCGCAGCACGCGATGCGGCAGGGCAAGGTCGTCGCGGACAACGTCATCGCGACGCTGCGGGGGCTGCCGGCGAAGCCGTACAAGCACAAGGACATGGGTCTGGTCGTCGACCTCGGCGGGACGGACGCGGTGTCCAAGCCGCTCGGGATCGAGCTGCGGGGCATCCCCGCGCAGGCGGTGGCGCGCGGTTACCACTGGTCGGCGCTGCGGACGAACGTCGCGAAGGTGCGGGTCCTGACGAACTGGACCCTCAACGCCGTCGCGGGCGACGATTTCGTGCGGACCGGGTTCCAGTACCGCAGGCCGGCGCGGATGAAGGACTTCGAGTACACGGACACGTATCTGACGCCGGAGCAGGTGGCGCGGCAGGTGAAGGGGGACTGAGCAGCGGGTGGGGGACGTCCAGCCTGCGAGATCCGCCCCGGTCCCCCGCCCTTTTCCCCACCCGCCCCGCATAAAGTACGCCGCGTGAACACAGTGGTCAGGCGGGTGTGGGACCGGGGCGCGGCCTCGGATCCGGGGCTGTTGCGGCTCGCGGCGGGGCTCAGGACGACCGGGGCGATCGCGTTGACGCTCGCCGTGCTGGCCCCGTTCGGGGTGGGCGTCTCGCATCTGGTCGCGGGGGCGATCACCGCGATGGTGGCGACGTTCGCGATCCAGGAGAAGCGGCGCGGTCCGCAGGGGGTGACGCTGGCGCTGGGTCTGCCGGTGGCCGCCGCGTCGGTCGCGCTGGCGACGCTGCTGCACTCGCTGGTGGTCGTCGGGGACGTGTTCTTCGTCGTGCTGATCTTCGGCGCGGTGTACGGGCGGCGGTTCGGCGACCGGGGTCACGCGCTCGGCATGATCGCGTTCCAGACGCACTTCGTGGCGCTGTTCGTGGGGGTGCGGACCGGGAACCTGCCCGGGTTCCTCGGCACGGTCGCCGTGGCCTTCGCGTGCAGCGCGGTCGCCCGGTTCGTGCTGGTCCCGCAGACCTCGGCCGGTATCTTCCACCGTCTGCGCCGGGCGTTCCGCGCCCGCCTCGCGCAGCTCCTGGACGCCCAGCTGGAGCTGCTGGACGCCGGTCCCGAGAACCCCGAAAACGCCGAGAAGGCGTTGGAGCGGCTGCGGGAGCGCACCGCGCGCCTGCACGAGACGGCGCTGATGATCCAGAGCCGGCTGGAGGAGGGGACCCCGGACGAGGCGTCGGCCCGGCTGGTCCAGCGCCGGATCGCGGACGCGGAGATCACCGCCGAGCGGCTCGGCCTGCTCCTGCTGACGGCCCGCAGCGCCGAACGCGCGGACACGCTCACCCTGCACCTGCCCGGCGCCCCCGTCCCCGAGGGCGGGAAGCTCCTGGTCCGGGATGCCGCACGGGACACCCTGCGCCGGGACCTGTCGGCGCTGCGGCTGCTCGTGCGTGAGCCGGAGGCGGCCGGGACCTCACGGTCGCACCTGCGCAACCGCCTGCTCGGCTACCGCGACGAGGAGAACCTCCCGGACGGGCCGCCGGCGGTGCAGGACGTCTTCCGGGGCATCGGGGAGGCGGCCCGCGCGGTCCTGGGCCTGAGGATCGTGCTGGACGGTCCGCAGGACGATACCGACGACACGGCGGAGGCGGCCCGCTCCCGGGAGGAGCTGGACGCGGAGGACGCGGCGCTGGAGGCCGAGGAGGAGCCGGAGAAGACGGGCCTCGAACGGCCGACGACCCGGGCGGCGATCCAGGTCGCCGTGGGGTCGTCGCTGGCGATCGTGGGCGGCGAGTTCCTGTCCTCGCAGCGCTGGTACTGGGCGGTCCTGACGTGCTGGATCGTCTTCCTGAACACCGCGTCGACCGGTGAGATCCTCGTCAAGGGCTACCGCCGGCTGCTCGGTACGGTCCTCGGCGTGGCCGCGGGGCTGGTGCTGGCGGGGCTGGTGGGCCGGCACACGTGGACGGCGTTCGCGCTGGTCCTGCTCTGCGTGTTCGCGATGTTCTACACGGCGCCCCTGTCGTACACGCTGATGTCGTTCTTCGTGACGGCCGCGCTGGGCGTCCTGTACACGCTGCTGCACACCTACAGCCTCTCGGTGCTGGTCCTGCGCATCGAGGAGACGGCCCTCGGCGCGGCCTGCGGGGTGATCGCGGCGGCGCTGGTGCTGCCGGTGCACACGGACCGGCGTACCGACGACCTCCTCGGGTCCGTCCTGGAGCACCTCGCGGACGTCACCTCCGGCGCTCTGGACCAGCTCAGCGGGGCGCAGGCGGACGATCTGCTGGAGCGGGCCCGCGACCTCGACCAGGCGCTGGCCGACCTGCTGGCGGCGACGCAGCCGCTGACGCACCCGGTGTCGCCGCTGCGCAGCCGCAAGAACACGGCGCGGTACGTGGTGGCGCTGCTGGAGACGTGCGCGTACCACGCGCGCTCGCTCGCGGCGACGGCCGAGCTGCTGCCGACGCACCCGTCCATCGCGGCGGATCCCCGGCTGCGCGGAGCGGGCGAGCGGATCGTGGCCAACATCGGGGCGGTCGCCGCGCACGTCCGGGGCGAGAGCGCGGCCGTCCGCACGGGCGCGAGCATCGCCTCGCTGCTGCGTCCGGGGCGGTACGGCACACCCCGCTACGGCCGGGTGACGGACCGCGTGCTGCGGCATCTGCAGCGGCTCGACGAGGCGGTGGTGGGGCTCGCGCGCCCGCTCGGGGCGACGGTGAAGGCCGAGTCGGGTGATGTGGTGGCCTCGCGGAACCTGTGAACTTCCTTTGAGATCATGGAACTTGACCTGGTTTTCGGGAAAGATGAAAGTGAAACGGGTCACTCAACCCGCTTGGGGCTACGCGAAATCTCCCTCGATGGTTTACGGTTCATACATACGGGGTGCACGGAGTCGAGCACCGCTCCTCCGGACATCACCGTGTGACAGCCCTGGCTGGCTTCCCCCGTCCAGCCAGGGCTTTCCCCTTTCTTCACACCCTCCGAGGTGCCCTGGCCGCGCGGAGACGCTCCAATGGACGCAGGGAACAGCCCTTGAGAAGCCCTGCGCCGAGGAGCCCCGCGCCATGACCAGAGCGACCAAACTCCTGACCGCCCTCGCCCAGCCCCAGCGCGACCACCTGCTCGCCCTCGCCGAGGAGGTCTCCTTCCCCGAGGACGCCCGGATCTTCGAGGCCGGCGGCCCCGCCGACCGCTTCTGGGTCATCCGCTCCGGCGCGGTGAGCCTCGACCAGCAGGTCACCTCCCAGCAGCGCGTCACGGTCGCGAGCCTCGGCTCCGGCGACCTCCTCGGCTGGTCCTGGCTGTTCCCCCCGTACGAGTGGGACTTCGGCGCGGAGGCGTTCAGCCCGGTGCGGGCCTACGAGTTCCAGGCGGAGCCGGTGCTGAGGCTCTGCGAGGAGGACCCGGCGCTGGGGCTGCCGCTGGTGAGACTGGTCGCGGAGATCCTGGCGCACCGGCTGGAGCTGACGCGGGGGAGGTTGTTGGAAGCACACAAGAGAGGCACCCTGTGATGCACCCCGCAGGGGTGCTCTCCGGGGGCGCGGGGCTGTGTCGATGTGCGGCTCCGCCGCGTGGGCGCGACCAGCCACAACGAAGCCGCACCCGCCAACGAATCAGCCCCACCCGCGATCAAACGCGATACCGCCGCAACGCAGGCATCGCCGCGGCCAGTCCCAGCATCACCACGACGACCAGCACCCCACCCCCGGTGACGGCCACCCTTGGCCCGAACGCGGCTCCGGCCGTCCCGTGCAGCACGTCCGCGAGCCGCGGTCCTCCGGCGACCACCACCGTGAACACTCCCTGCATTCTCCCCCGCATCTCGTCCGTCGCGGCGGACAGCAGGATCGCGCCCCGGAACACCATGGACACCATGTCCGCGACCCCTGCGACGATCAAGAACGCCACCGAGAACCACAGGTTGAGGCTGACGCCCACCAGGGCGATGGCGGCACCCCAGGCGACCACCGCGCCGATCACCATCACACCGTGCCGCCGGATCCGGGAGAACGTACCGGAGAACAACCCGCCCAGCACGGCCCCGATGGGAATCGCCGCGAAGAGCAGCCCCAGCGCGAGCCCTTCCCCGTACGGCGCGTACGTCTCGGCCGCGAGCTGCGGGAACAGGGCCCGGGGCATCCCGAACACCATCGCGATGACGTCGGCGAGGAACGACAGCAGCAGCACCTTGTGCCGCGAGATGTACCGGAACCCCTCGGCGATCTCCCGCACGCCGGCCCGCCGGCGCCCCTCACCGAGCGGCGGCAACGCGGGCAGCCGGTAGACGGCCCACACGGTCACGCACAGAGCGACCGCGTCGATCAGATACAGCTCGGGCAACCCGACGACGGGAATCAACGCCCCCGCCAGCAAGGGCCCGGCGACGAGCCCGGTCTGCATGACGGTCGACCCCAGCGCGTTGGCCGCCGCCAGTTCCTCCGGGGGCACCAGCCGGGCGATGGACGCGTTACGGGCGGGGGAATTGAGCCCGAAGAACGCCTGCTGCACGGCGAGCAGCACCATCAGCACGCCGACGGAGTCCATCCCGGCGAACGCCTGCACCCAGAACAACAGCGAGGTGACGGCGATCCCGGAGTTGGTGATCAGCAACAGCCTGCGCCGGTCCATGGCATCGGCGACGGCCCCGCCCCACAACGCGAACACCACCATCGGCACGAGCCCGGCGAGGCTCGCGTACCCCACCCAGGCCGAAGACCCGGTGATGTCGTACACCTGCTTGGGCACGGCGACAGCCGTCAGCTGACTGCCCACGGCCGTGACGATCGTCGACGACCACAGCCGCCGGTACGCGGGCCGCCCGAGCGGCCGCGTGTCCATCGCGAACCGCCGCCACCCCTTGCGCACCGGCACCGGTTCGGAGACCGACGCGCTGTCGTCGCTCGTTTCCACACACACCTGCTTGCCGGTTACACGGATCACTGCCGCACATACGGTACGACGATCAGCTCCCCACGATCAGGGTGACCCCCAGCACGATCATCGTCACGGCGACGAACCCGTCCAGCACCCGCCAGGCGGCCGGCCGGGTCAGGAAGCGGCCGAGCAGCCGGGCCCCGAAGCCGAGCGCGGCGAACCAGCAGACGCTGGCGAGGACGGCCCCGAGCCCGAACGTCCAGCGCAGGGACCCCCGGTCGGCGGCGATGGACCCGAGCAGGAACACGGTGTCGAGGTAGACGTGGGGATTGAGCCAGGTCAGCGCGAGACAGGTGAGCACCGCGCGTCTCACGGACCCGGTCGTGTCCCCGTCGGCGACGAGCGCCCCCTGCGGCCGGACGACGCGCCGGGCGGCGAGCGCGCCGTAGCCGAGCAGGAACGCGCCTCCAATCCACCCGACGGCCGTCAGCACCCCCGGCCAGGCCACGACGAGCACGCCCACTCCCCCGACGCCGAGGGCGATGAGGACGGCGTCGGACAGGGCGCAGATCGCGACGACGGGCAGGACGGCGGCGCGACGGACGCCCTGGCGCAGGACGAACGCGTTCTGGGCGCCGATGGCGACGATCAGGGACAGACCGGTCCCGAAACCGGCCGCGGCGGCGGTGAGTGCTGGGGGCATGCGGTCCACGCTACGAAGCGGATCACCACGCGTACAGCTAAAGATTCTTACGTAACATCAGCGATCGTGATGACAGACCTCCCCCTCGACCAGGTTCGCACCCTCCTCGCGGTCGTCGACGAGGGCACGTTCGACGCGGCGGCCTCCGCCCTGCACCTGACGCCGTCCGCGGTGAGCCAGCGCGTGAAGGCGCTGGAGCAGCGCACGGGCCGGGTCCTGCTGCTGCGCACCAAGCCGGTACGGCCGACGGAGTCCGGCGAGATCGTCGTCCGGTTCGCCCGCCAGCTCGCCCGGCTGGAACGCGACACGCGGTCCGAGCTGGGCATGAGCGGGGAGGGCGAGGCGACGCGGGTGTCCGTCGCGGTGAACTCCGACTCCCTCGCGACCTGGTTCCTGGCCGCGCTCGAACAGGTCCCGCAGGACCCGCCGCTCAGCTTCGAACTCCACCGCGAGGACGAGACGCGTACGGCGCAGCTCCTGCGCGAGGGCCTGGTGATGGCGGCGGTTACGGCCTCGCCGGAACCGGTCACGGGCTGCTCGGTGCGGCCCTTGGGGACGATGCGCTACCTGGCCTGCGCCCACCCCGACTTCGTGGCCCGCCACCTGACCGGCCCGCTGTCCGAGGCGCCTGTCGTGGTCTTCGACCGGCGTGACGGCCTCCAGGACACGTTCGTCCGGATGCTGGGCGCCGACGGCGCGAGCCCCGTCAGGCACGCCATTCCCAGCTCGGAGGGGTTCCGGGACGCGGTGGTCGCGGGGCTCGGCTGGGGCATGGTCCCGGAGGTGCACGCCGAACCGCTCGTGCGAGGCGGCCGGCTGGTCTCCCTGGCCCCGGACCGGCCGCTGGATCTGCCGCTGTTCTGGCAGCAGTGGAGACTCGACTCCCCCGCCCTGGCGACGGTCGCCGAGGCCGTCACCGCCGCCGCGCGCGCGTTCCTGCGCTGAGCCGCGCCTGCGCGCTGTCGAGCAGCATCTCCAGCGCCGTCGGATAGGCGCTGGTCACCATGTGGGTCGTGAGCAGCGGGGCGGCCTCCGCGATCCGGGGGTGCGTGCTCGCCGGCAGGCGCGCGTACGTGGACCGCCATTTCGCGTCGTCGGCCCGCTGGGAGGCGCGCGGCAGGGCCAGGGAGGCCGCGTCGAGCGCCGCGAAGGCGAGGGTCTGGTCGATGAAGGCGTGGTAGATCCGCACGGTCTCGGCCAGCGGGAACCCGGCCCGCCGCAGCACGTCCAGGACGGCCTCGTCGGCGGCGAGTTCGTTGGCCCGGCCGGTCACGCGGCTCGCGGTGAGCTGCGCGGCCTGGGGGTGGGCGACGTACGCCTCGTAGATGCGCAGGCCCACCGCGTGCAGGTCCGCGCGCCAGTCGCCCGTGGGGCGCCAGCCGTGCAGGGCCTGGCCGATGAGGGCGTCGCCGATCGCGAGGGTCAGGTCGTCCATGCCCCGGAAGTAGCGGTACAGGGCGCTGGGGTCGCAGTCGAGGGCGAGGCCGAGGCGGCGGGCGGTGAGGCCGGTGCTGCCGTGTTCGCGCAGCAGCCTCAGGGCCGTACCGACGATGAGGTCCTCGGAGAGGAGCGTGCCGCTCTTGGTGGGGCGGCGGCGTCTGCGCTTCTCCTCGGGGACGACCTGTTTGGCCATGGGGCCTCCTTATGCCAACGCCATTGACCTTACGACACCAAGGCGCGTTTCATCCTCTACAAGGCGTGCGCACCCCTGTGACGACATGACGTCATATCGACAGAGGAGCCTTGTCATGCGTGTACTGCTCGTGGGAGCCGGTGGCGTGGGTACCGCCATCACCCGGATCGCGGCCCGGCGCCCGTTCTTCGACGCGATGGTGGTCGCCGACTACGACCCCGCCCGTGCGGCGGCGGCCGTGGCGGCCCTCGACGGCGACGACCGTTTCACGGCGGCGTCCGTCGACGCCGCCGACCAGGCGGCCGTCCGTGACCTGCTGGTCCGGCACGGCTGCGACGTACTGCTGAACGCGACCGACCCTCGGTTCGTGCTGCCCCTGTTCGAGGCGGCCCACGCGGCGGGCGCCACCTATGTCGACATGGCGATGTCCCTGTCGCGCCCGCACCCCGACCGCCCGTACGAGGAGTGCGGCGTCAAGCTCGGCGACGCCCAGTTCGCGCGGGCCGGGCAGTGGGCCGAGTCGGGGACGCTCGCACTGGTCGGCATGGGCGTGGAGCCCGGCCTCTCCGACGTCTTCGCCCGGTACGCGGCCGACGAACTCTTCGACGAGATCGAGGAGATCGGCATCCGCGACGGCGCGAACCTCACCGTCGACGGCCTGGACTTCGCGCCGTCCTTCAACATCTGGACGACGATCGAGGAGTGCCTCAACCCGCCGGTGGTCTACGAGGCCGACCGGGGCTGGTACACCACCGCGCCGTTCAGCGAGCCGGAGGTGTTCGACTTCCCGGAGGGCATCGGGGAGGTCGAGTGCGTGAACGTCGAGCACGAGGAGGTGCTCCTCGTGCCGCGCTGGGTGGACGCGCGCAAGGTGACCTTCAAGTACGGGCTCGGCAAGGAGTTCGTCGACACCCTCAAGACGCTGCACCGCCTGGAGCTGGACCGCACGGCCCCGGTGACCGTACCGACCGCCGGCGGCCCGGTCGCCGTCTCCCCCCGGGACGTCGTCGCCGCCTGCCTCCCCGACCCGGCCTCCCTCGGCGAGCGGATGCGGGGCAAGACGTGCGCGGGCACGTGGGTGCGCGGCACGAAGGACGGCGCCGCGCGCGAGGTGTACCTCTACCACGTCGTCGACAACGAGTGGTCGATGACCGAGTACGGCAGCCAGGCCGTCGTCTGGCAGACGGCCGTGAACCCGGTCGTCGCCCTCGAACTCCTCGCGACCGGTGTCTGGTCGGGCACGGGCGTCCTGGGCCCGGAGGCGTTCCCGGCACGCCCGTACCTGGACCTGCTGACGGAGTACGGCTCGCCGTGGGGGCTGCGGGAGCAGTGAACCGCACGTGCGAGGCGGTCGGCAGCAGGCCGCGAGGTCCGCTGGGAAAGCCCGGGCTTCAGGAGAGCTTGGGCTTTCCCGCCGTGTACAGCCAGGTGTGGAAGAGCGGGGCGAGGTTCTTGCCGGAGATCCGCTCGGCGAGCTTCTGGAACTGGGGGGTGGTGCCGTGCCCGTCGCGGTGCTCGGTGGCCCAGGCGCGCAGGATCCGGAAGAAGGCGCGGTCCCCGACCGCCCCCCGCAGGACGTGCAAGGTCATCGCGCCGCGCGCGTACACGGGCTGGCCGAAGATGTTCGCGCCGCTGCCGGGGTTGCCGGGCGGGAACTTCCACAGTCCGTCGCCCGCGGGCCGCGCGTACAGCGCGTCGAACGCCTTCTGCGCGCTGTCCCCGCCGTGCTGCTCGTCGTACAGCCACTCCGCGTACGTCGCGAAGCCCTCGTTGAGCCAGATCTCCTTCCAGGAGGTCAGGGACACGGAGTCGCCGAACCACTGGTGGGCGCTCTCGTGGACGAGGGTGGAGAGGTCGGGCGCGCGGTCGTAGACGGGCCGGGTCTGGGTCTCCAGGGCGTAGCCGGCCTGCGGGGCGTGGTCGACGATGGAGCCGGCGGCGCGGAAGGGGTAGGGCCCGAAGAGCCTGCTCTCCCACTCCAGCACGGACGGCAGCTTCTTGAGGACCGGTTCGGCCGCGTTCGCCTCGCGCGGGTCGACGGCGTCGTACACCTTGATGCCGCTCTTCGTCGTGTACTGGCGGATCTTGAAGGTGCCGACGGTCGCGGTGGCGAGGTAGGCGGCCATGGGTTCGCGCTGCCGCCAGCGGAAGGTGGTGCGGCCGTTCTTCGTCCACTGGCCGAGCAGGACGCCGTTGGCGACGGCGGTACGCCCCTTGGGGACGGTGATCGTGAAGTCGTACGACGCCTTGTCGAGGGGGTGGTTGTTCGCCGGGAACCAGGTCATCGCGCCCTGCGGCTCCCCGGCGACGAACGCTCCGTCGTCGGTGGGGATCCAGCCGTCGAGCGAGCCGTCGGGGTCGGTGACCGGGGCCGGGGTGCCCCGGTAGGTGACGGTGACGCGGAAGGTCTGGCCCTTGCGCAGGGGGCGGTCGGGGGTGACGACGAGTTCCTGGCCGGAGCGGCGGTAGGAGGCGTGGCGGCGGTCGACGGTCAGGCCGGTGATCTTCGGGCCGGTGAAGTCGAGGTCGAAGCGGGTGAGGTCCTGCGTGGCGCGCGCGGTGAGGACGGCCTTCCCGTCGAGGTGCTTCCTGCCGGGGTCGTAGCCGAGCGTCAGGTCGTAGTGGGAGACGTGGTAGCCGCCGTTCCCCGCCAGGGGGAAATACGGGTCGCCGACGCCCGCCTGGCCGACGGGTCCCGCCGAGGCGGGGCTCGCGGCGATCAGGACGGCGGCGAGGGCGACGGGTACGGCGAGGGCGGGACGTCTTGGGGGCACGATCGCTCCTAGCTGGAGGGCGGATGATCTGATGCGTGATCAAACGTCCTTCAGATTAGGGAACCGGCACCCGGGATTCGTCCCCCATTCAGGTCAAACCACGGAGCGTCACCTGGTGGCCGGGACCTAGGCTCGCCCGTATGAGCGTCCGCATCCGCCGCGTGTACGAACCCCCCGAGCCGGCCGACGGCGTCCGTGTCCTCGTCGACCGGCTCTGGCCGCGCGGCATCTCGAAGGAGGCGGCCCGGGTCGACGAGTGGCCCAAGGGGCTCACGCCGTCGAACGAGCTGCGCCGGTGGTACCACGCGGGCGAGGGGTCCTACGAGGAGTTCGCGCGGCGGTACGAGGCGGAGCTCGCCGCTCCCGAGGCGGCCGAACTCCTGTCTCGTGTCCAGGAGTCGGCCGCCGCGGGGCCGGTGACGCTGCTGACGGCGGTGAAGCAGCCCGAGGGGAGCCACGCCGCTGTCCTGCTGCGGCTGTTGAGCTGACCGCGCCTCACCTCGCCCGCCGGGCCGGGCCGGGCGCCCTTGGGGAGCCGAACTCACCCCGCCTGCCGGGGCGAGCGCCCTTGGGGGGACCGGACTCACTTCGTCTGCTGGGCCGCCGCCCTGCCCGCCGCCCGGCCCGAGAAGAGGCAGCCGCCGAGGAACGTGCCCTCCAGCGCGTTGTAGCCGTGCACCCCGCCGCCACCGAAGCCGGCGACCTCGCCGGCCGCGTACAGGCCCGCGATCGGTGTGCCGTCGGCACCGAGCGCGCGGGAGTCCAGGTCGGTCTGGATGCCGCCGAGGGTCTTGCGGGTCAGGATGTGCAGCTTGATGCCGATGAGCGGGCCGGCGGCGGGGTCGAGGATCTGGTGCGGGGTGGCGACGCGGCCGAGGCGGTCGCCGATGTAGCGGCGGGCGTTGCGGATGCCCTGGACCTGGGCGTCCTTGCTGTAGGGGTTGGCGATCTGGAGGTCGCGGGCCTTGATCTGGCGGCGCAGGGTGTCGGCGTCCAGGAGGGGCTTGCCGGTGAGGCCGTTCATCTTCTCGACGAGGCGGTCGAGGTTGTCGGCGATGACGAAGTCGGCGCCGTGGTCGAGGAACGCCTGCACGGGGGCGGGGGCACCCTTGCCGAGGAGCCGGTCACGCAGGACGGCCTTGCGGTCCTTGGCGGTGATGTCGGGGTTCTGCTCGGACCCGGAGAGCGCGAACTCCTTCTCGACGATCTTCTGCGAGAGCACGAACCAGGAGTGGTCGTACCCGGCGATGTCCTCGGTGGTGCGCAGGTGCTTGAGGGTGCCGAGGGTGTCGTAGCCGGGCAGGCAGGGGTCGGGCAGGCGGCGGCCGAGCGCGTCGAACCACATCGAGGACGGTCCGGGCAGGATGCGGATGCCGTGGCCGGGCCAGACGGGGTTCCAGTTCTGGATGCCCTCGGTGTAGTGCCACATGCGGTCGCGGTTGACGAGGCGTACGCCCGCCTGCGCGCTGATGTCGAGCATCCGGCCGTCGACGTAGGCGGGGACGCCGGTGACCATCTCGGCGGGCGGGGTGCCGAGCCGCTCGGGCCAGTACCGGCGCACGATGTCGTGGTTGCCGCCGATGCCGCCGGAGGTGACGACGACGGCCTGCGCGGTCAGTTCGAACTCGCCGACGGCGTCCCGGCCGGAGGCGACCCCGCGCGCGGAGTCGTCGGGGGCGAGGACCGTGCCGCGCACGCCCTTGGCGGTGCCGTCCTCGATGACCAGCTCGTCGACGCGGTGGCGGTGGTGGAAGGTGAGGAGCCCGTCCTTGGCGGCCTGCCTGGCGTACTTGACGAAGGGTTCGACGACGCCGGTGCCGGTGCCCCAGGCGACGTGGAAGCGGGGGACGGAGTTGCCGTGGCCGTCGGCGCGCAGGTCGCCGCGCTCGGCCCAGCCGACGGTGGGGACGAAGGAGATGCCGTGCCCGGCGAGCCAGGTCCGCTTCTCGCCGGCCGCCCATTCGACGTAGGCGCGCGCCCAGCGCACCGCCCAGGAGTCCTCGTCCTCGGTGCGGTCGAAGCCGGCGCTGCCCTGCCAGTCGCTCCAGGCGAGGTCGAGGGAGTCCTTGATGCCGAGGCGGCGCTGTTCCGGGGAGTCGACGAGGAAGAGCCCGCCGAAGGACCAGTACGCCTGGCCGCCGAGGTTGGCGGCGTTCTCCTGGTCGACCAGGGCGACCCGGCGGCCCCTGCTGGTCAGTTCGTGTGCGGCGACCAGCCCGGCGAGTCCGGCTCCGACGACGATGACGTCCGCGTCCATGACGCCCGTCCCTTCATCCGTTGATGTCGCTGCCGTCCGTCAGCAGCGCGGTGAGCAGTTGTTTCAGCCAGGCGCGGGCGCGCTCGACGTCCTTGTCCAGCAGGAGCTGGGTGGTGACCCCGTCGTAGGCGGCGATCACCGCGTGCGCGGCGGCGGGGGCGTCGCCGAGGACGGGCGGTACGGGGGCCTCGGCGAGCCGGTCGGTGATCGCGCCCCGCAGCCGCGCCCGGTGCCCGAGGAGGCTCTCGGCGACCCGGGGGTCGCGGGCGGCGTGCACGAGGAAGTCCGTCTTGACGAGCAGCCAGTCGTGGTCGAGGAGCAGGACGTCGGTGACGCGGTCGACGGCCTCCGGTACGTCGAGTCCGGGGCCGTCCTGTGCGAGGGCCCCGGCGACCTGCTCGGCGATGAGATCGGCGCGCTCGCGGTAGAGGGCGAAGAAGAGTTCGTCGAGGCTGGCGAAGTTGGAGTAGAACGCGCCCCGGCTGTAGCCGGCGGCCTCGCAGATCTCCTCGATGGAGACGCGCCCGAACCCTTTGGCGGCGAAGACGGTGAACGCGGCGGCCAGGAGGTTGGCGCGGGTGCGGACGCGGCGTCGGGTGACGCGCGGGGTGTTCGTGCCGTCGACCATGTCCGTACCTCCGTTCGATACGCAAACGTATCGGATACACCGATGCATCGAAAGGGCCGGGCGGCTTTTTCACTCGAACGTGTCTTCGATTCTGCTGGGAGGGGACCTGGCCGTCCGGAACCGGCCACCCCACCGGCGGCGTGCGCCTGTTGATCTGCTTGGCTGTGCCGTGACCGGCTCGGACCTCTCCCCCCACAGGACCAGCGATGCAGGCAGACGTACAGGAAGTCGCCGACGGGATCCATCTCGTGCGCGGCTCGAACACCAACTGGGTGATCCTCACGGACGGCGACGCGGTCACGCTCGTCGACACCGGCTACCCGGGCGACCGTGAGGCGCTCCTCGCCTCCCTCACGGCGGTCGGCGGCGCCCCCGAGGCCATCGCGGCGGTGATCGTCACCCACGCGCACTCCGACCACCTGGGCAACGCGGAGTTCCTGCGCTCGACGTACGGCACGCCCGTGTACCTGCACGAGGCGGAAGTGCCGCACGCGCGCCGGGAGTTCCTGCACCAGGTCGGCGTGGGGACGGTGCTGAGGAACGGCTGGCGTCCGGGCGTCCTGCCGTGGGCGGTGCACGCGATCCGCTCCGGCGGGACCACCGACACGCGGGTGACCTCCCCGGAGGCGTTCCCTGCGCCCGGCGCGCTGGACCTGCCGGGCGGTCCGGTGCCCGTGCACACGCCGGGTCACACGCTCGGCCACTGCGCCTACCACCTGCCCGCGGCCGGGGTGGTGATCTCCGGGGACGCCCTGGTCAGCGGCCATCCGACGTCCCGGAAGCAGGGCCCGCAGCTCCTGCCGGCCATGTTCCACCACGAGCGGGAGCGCGCTCTCCAGTCGCTGGCCCTGTTCGAGACCCTGGACGGCGACGTCGTCGTCCCGGGACACGGTCCCGTGCACCGAGGTGACATCGGCGACGCCGCACGTCACGCGCGCGGGGTGGACGTTTAAGGTCAGGCCATGGCTTTGCAGATAAGTGCGACTACTCCGGAGCATCCGGCCCTCCTGCTGGAGCTGCCGTGGGACGTCCCGCTGGAGGAGTGGCCCGAGGAGGTCCTCGTCCCCCTGCCGCGCGGCATCTCGCGGCACGTCGTGCGCTACGCGCGCGCGGGCGACGAGGTGATCGCCGTGAAGGAGCTGGCCGAGCGGCCCGCCCTGCGCGAGTACGAGCTGCTGCGCGACCTGGACCGCCTCGGCATCCCGGCCGTCGACCCCCTCGCCGTCGTGACGGGCCGCACCACCGAGGCCGGCGACCCCCTGGAGTCGGTGCTCGTGACCCGGCACCTGGGCGGCTCACAGCCGTACCGGTCGATGTTCGAGACGACGATGCGCCCCGCGACGATGCACCGGCTGATGGACGCCCTCGCGGTGCTCCTGGTGCGCCTGCACCTCGCCGGGTTCGCCTGGGGCGACTGCTCCCTGTCCAACACCCTGTTCCGGCGCGACGCGGGCGCGTACGCGGCGTACCTGGTGGACGCGGAGACCGGCGACCTGCACCCGCAGCTGTCCCCGGGGCAGCGGGAGTACGACGTGGACCTCGCGCGCGTGAACATCAGCGGGGAGCTGCTCGACCTGGAGGCGTCGGGCGCGCTGCACCCGTCGATCGACGCGATCGAGTTCGGGCAGGAGATCTACCGGCGCTACTGCGCGCTGTGGGAGGAGCTGACCCGCACCTCGGTGTACCCGGCGGGCAAGTACCACTACATCGAGCGCCGCATCCGGCGCCTGAACGAGCTGGGTTTCGACGTCGCCGAGATGCAGATCGAGCACTCCTCCAACGGCGACACCGTCACGTTCGTGCCGAAGGTCGTGGACGCCGGCCACCACCAGCGGCAGTTGCTGCGGCTGACCGGGCTGGACACGGAGGAGAACCAGGCCAGGCGGCTGCTGAGCGACCTGGAGTCGTGGATGGCGACCCAGGACGACTACGCGCCCGGCGACCCCCTGGCGGCCCGTCCTGAGGTGCTGGCGCACCGGTGGGTGCGGGACGTGTTCCGGCCGACCGTGCGCGAGGTGCCGTTGGAGGTGCGCGGCCAGATGGACCCGGCGGAGATCTACCACGAGCTGCTGGAGCACCGCTGGTACCTGTCCGAGCGCGCGCAGCACGACATCGGGATCGAAGAGGCCGTCAAGGACTACATCACGAACATCCTCCCCAAGGCCCGCGCGACCCTGGAGCCGACGATCCCCGAGTGAGCGTCAGGCGTGCGGCACCACCGCGACCGGGCAGGGCGCGTGGTGCAGCACGCCGTGCGCGACGGACCCGATGCGCGCGCCCACGGCCGTCCGCCGCGCCCGCCGCCCGACGACCACCAACTGCGCCTCCCCGGCCGCCGCGAGGAGGACCTGTCCGGCGCTGCCCATCTCGATGTGCTCGACGACGGACACCTTGGGATACCGCTCCCGCCAGGGCCGTACGGCGTCGGCGAGGGCCTTGCGCTCGAACGGCTCGGGCCCGCCGACCTCGTCGAGGAGCATGAGGGAGCCGGGGCTGTAGGCGAACAGCGGGGGCAGCGTCCAGGCGCGTACGGCACGCACCCGCGCTCCGCGCGCGGCGGCTGTCGCGAAGGCGAACCCCAGCGCGTCGGCGCTGTCCTCGGGGGCGCCCTCCTGCCCCACGACGATGTCGCGGCCGGCGGCCTCGTGCGCGGCGTCGTCCCCGGCGCGCACCAGGACGACGGGGTGGACGGCGTCGGCGATGACCTGCTGGCCGACCGAGCCGAGGAGGAAGCCGACGACCGCGCCGTGCCCGCGCGAGCCGAGCACCAGCAGCCCTCCGGCGCCGGCCAGCGTCTCGACGACGGGGCCCTCCACGGTGTCGGCGGTGATGTCGAGGCCGGTGTGGCGCGCGGCGATCCGCTCCACGGCCCGTGTGACGGCGTCCCGCGCCCACCCCTCCTGCGTCGCGCGGTCGACGGTGGCGTCCGGGTGGACCTCCCAGGCGTGCACGACCCGCAGCGCCGCGTCCTGCCGTACGGCCTCGCGGGCCGCCCAGGACAGGGCGGCGAGGCTCTCGTCGGTGCCGTCGAAGCCTGCCGTGATCAGGGCCGTCATGGTGCCGCCTTTCCCGTCGTGGCCCAGCGGGGTGCCCGCGAGGCCGAGCGCTTGTTCCCTTCCGACCCTACGATGGCCGGTGTCGCCCAGGGCCGCACGCCCTGGACCTGAGCACTCGGGGTGGAAAACGTATGACACAGGCCGCCGAAACAGCGCGGACCGTCATCCTGACCGTGGACGACGACCCGGGGGTCTCCCGCGCCGTCGCCCGTGATCTGCGGCGCCGCTACGGCGCCGGGCACCGGATCGTGCGCGCGGAGTCCGGTGAGTCGGCGCTGGAGGCGCTGCGGGAGCTGAAGCTGCGCGGTGACCTGGTGGCGGTGATCCTGGCCGACTACCGGATGCCGCAGATGAACGGCATCGAGTTCCTGGAACAGGCCCTGGACGTGTACCCGGGCGCCCGGCGCGTGCTGCTGACGGCGTACGCGGACACGAACGCGGCGATCGACGCGATCAACGTCGTCGACCTCGACCACTACCTGCTGAAGCCCTGGGACCCGCCCGAGGAGAAGCTCTACCCGGTCCTGGACGACCTCCTGGAGGCGTGGCGGCGCAGCGACCACCGGCCGGTGCCGACGACGAAGGTGGTGGGGCACCGCTGGTCGGCGCGCTCCTCGGACGTACGCGAGTTCCTGGCCCGCAACCAGGTGCCCTACCGGTGGTACTCCTCGGACGAGCCGGAGGGGCGCAGGCTGCTCGCGGCGGCCGGCGCGGACGACGCGCGGCTCCCGCTGGTGATCACCGCGGAGGGCGCCCCGCTGGTCGAGCCGGGTGACGCCGAGCTGGCCGCGCACGTGGGGCTGGCGACGACGCCGACGGCCGACTTCTACGACCTGGTGGTGATCGGCGGCGGTCCGGCGGGGCTCGGGTCGGCGGTGTACGGGGCGTCGGAGGGGCTGCGTACGGTGCTCGTGGAGCGGTCGGCGACCGGTGGGCAGGCGGGGCAGAGTTCGCGGATCGAGAACTATCTCGGTTTCCCCGACGGGGTGTCCGGCGGTCAGCTCACCGAGCGGGCGCGTCGTCAGGCGGCGAAGTTCGGCGCCGAGATCCTCACCGCGCGCGAGGTGACGGGGCTGGACGCGAGCGGCTCCGCGCGGGTGGTGCGGTTCGCGGACGGCTCGTCGGTCGCCGCGCACAGCGTGATCCTCGCGACGGGCGTGTCGTACCGGCAGCTGGAGTGCCCCGGCGTGCAGGAGCTGACCGGGCGCGGGGTGTTCTACGGGTCGGCGCTGACCGAGGCGCCGTCCTGCCAGGGGCACGACGTGTACATCGTGGGCGGCGCGAACTCGGCCGGGCAGGCGGCGATGTACCTGGCCAGGGGCGCGAAGTCGGTGACGCTGCTGGTGCGCGGGCCTGACCTGTCGGCGTCGATGTCGCACTACCTGATCCAGCAGATCGAGCAGGCGCCGAACATCTCGGTGCGCCCGCACACGGTCGTCGAGTCGGCTCACGGCAGCGACCACCTGGAGCAGCTCACTCTGCGGGACACGGTGAGCGGGGCGAGTGAACTGGTCGACGCGCAGTGGCTGTTCGTGTTCATCGGGGCGGCGCCCCTGACGGACTGGCTCGACGAGACGGTGCTGCGCGACGAGCGCGGCTTCATCCTCGCCGGGCCCGACCTGACGCCGGACGGGCGGCCCCCGGCGGGCTGGGAGCTGGACCGGCCGCCGTACCACCTGGAGACCAGCGTGCCCGG
The DNA here is from genome assembly GCF_048159485.1 of Streptomyces sp. 4F14. NCBI lineage: Bacteria > Bacillati > Actinomycetota > Actinomycetes > Kitasatosporales > Streptomycetaceae > Streptomyces > Streptomyces sp. 4F14. The sequence continues at coordinate 35,575 of NZ_JBLRVY010000001.1, read as the reverse complement.
CGTGTTCGTCGCCGGGGACGCGCGCGCGGAGTCCGCGAAGCGGGTCGCGTCCGCCGTAGGAGAGGGAGCCATGGCCGTGATGCTCGTCCACCGGTATCTGGAGCAGTCGTGAGCGGGGTCGTGCTGCCCTGCGACCCGGGCGAGATCGGGTCGCTGTTCCTGTTCGAGGACCTGTCGCCGGAGCAGCTCGGGCGGCTGTGCGCGGTGGGCCGGGTGGAGCGGTTCGAGCCCGGTCCGGTGTACGCCGAGGGGGAGCCGGCGACCTGCTTCTACGTGTTGATCGAGGGCACCGTCGTGCTGTCGCGGCGGGTCGGCGGGGACGACGTGGAGGTCAACCGGACCTCGCAGCGCGGCGTGTACTCGGGGTCGATGCAGGCGTTTCTCGGGGACCGGGTGCCGCAGGTGTACGCCGGGTCGATGCGGGTGACGGAGCCGTCGCGGTTCTTCGTGCTGCCGTCCGAGGAGTTCGCGGCGATGATGCGGGACTGGTTCCCGATGGCCGTGCACATGCTGGAGGGCATGTTCTTCGGCTCCCGCAACACGCAGCGGACGGTGGCCCAGCGGGAGCGGCTGCTCGCGCTGGGCTCGCTGTCGGCGGGGCTGACGCACGAGCTGAACAACCCGGCGGCGGCTGCCGTACGGGCGACGGCGTCGCTGCGGGAGCGGGTGGCGAAGATGCGGCACAAGCTCGCTGTGATCGCCTCGGGGCCCTACGACCACGAGTCGCTGACGCGGCTGATGGAGATCCAGGAGCGGACGGCGGAGCGGGTCGGGAAGGCGCCCGCGCTGAGCCCGATCGAGGCGTCCGACCGCGAGGACGTGATCGCCGACTGGCTCGACGAGCGGGGTCTCGCCGAGGGGTGGCGGCTCGCGCCGACCTTCGTGCAGGCCGGGCTCGATGTGGACTGGCTGGAGCAGGTCGAGGCGGCGGTCGGCGAGGAGATCCTCCCCGGGGCGGTGGGCTGGCTCAACTACACGGTCGAGACCGAGCTGCTGATGTCCGAGATCGAGGACTCCACCACCCGCATCTCGCATCTGGTCGACGCCGCGAAGCAGTACTCGCAGCTCGACCGCGCGCCCTTCCGGGACGTCGACGTCCATGAGCTTCTCGACAGCACCCTCCTCATGCTCTCCGGCAAACTCGGCAAGCACATCGCCGTTGTGAAGGACTACGACCGGACACTCCCGGAAGTTCCCGCATATCCGGCGGAACTCAACCAGGTGTGGACGAACCTCATCGACAACGCCGTCCACGCGATGGCCGGCGAGGGCACCCTGACGATCCGTACGGCGCGCGAGGGCGAGCAGTTGCTCGTGGAGTTCCGCGACACCGGCGGCGGGGTGCCCGACGACATCCGCGACCGGATCTTCGACCCGTTCTTCACGACCAAGCCGGTCGGCGAGGGCACCGGCCTCGGGCTCGACATCTCGTGGCGGATCGTCGTCAACAAGCACCACGGCGGCCTGCACGTGGAGTCCGTCCCCGGGGACACCCGGTTCCAGGTGCTGCTGCCGCTGACCGCACCGCTCCCCGAGGAGGACCCGTCATGACCGAACTCGCCGGTGTCGACCCCAGCGCGCCGCCCAGCGGGCCCGGGTGCGTGGACTGCGACGCGGTGGGCGGGTGGTGGTTCCATCTGCGGCGCTGCGCGCAGTGCGGGCACGTCGGCTGCTGCGACTCCTCGCCCGCGCAGCACGCGACGGGTCACTACAAGGCGACCGGGCATCCCTTGGTGCGCAGTTACGAGCCCGGGGAGGGCTGGTTCTGGGACTACGCGCGCGACGAACTGCACGAGACGGGTCCGGAGCTGGCGCCGCCCGTGAACCGTCCCGAGGACCAGGCGGTGCCGGGTCCCGCGGGGCGGGTGCCCGAGGACTGGGCCCGCTCTCTGCACCGGTGAGATAACCCGACGGATTCACCCGCGCGCGGGTCATCGGTTTCCTCGCCCTCCGGGGCAATACTGAGGCGCGTCAGCGACGCACGCTGTGTGACAGGACGTCACCTGTGCGTCGGCCTCGGAGTGGTGAGGAAGCGGAGGAAGCTTGACGCGCTCGAAGTGGAGACGGCTGACCGGTGGAGCGCTCACGGGAGCCGTGTTCCTGTCCCTGCTGAACGGCCCCGCGCACGCGGCGGCGGCACCGGGACCCGACATGACGGGTCTGCGCAATGTCCTCAACACGGCCCGCAGCCAGGGTGCACCGGGTGCGATGGCCCGCATCGACGACGGGGGGACGGTCCGTCAGACCACGGTCGGCGTCGCCGACCGCAAGACGAAACGGGCCCTCAGTACGGCCGACCGCTTCCGGATCGGCAGCGTCACCAAGGTGTTCTCGGCGGTGGTCCTGCTCCAGCTCGTCGACGAACGCAAGCTGCGCCTGGACGCGCCGGTCAACCAGTACCTGCCGAAGCTGCTGCCGGACAACCGGATCACCGTCCGGCACGTCCTGAGCCACCGCAGCGGCCTGTACGACTACAGCAACGACATGTTCGCGCGGTCCGTCTCCGGATTCGAGGCGGTCCGCACGAAGGTCTTCACCTACCGTCAGCTCGTCGCCCGTTCCCTGCGCCACCCGCGCACCACGAAACCGGGCGGCCCCTACCGGTACTCCAACACGAACTTCGTGGTCGCCGGAATGCTCGTCGAGAAGCTCACCGGGCATTCCGTCGCGGCGGAGTACCACAAGCGCATCATCAAGCCGCTGAAGCTCACCGACACCGTGTACGTCCACCCCGGTGCCACGATCCCGGGCCGCCACACCCGCGGGTACCTCACCCCCGACAGGGCGGGCGCGGCCCTCGTCGACGCGACCCAGCAGACCGTGTCCTGGGCGCAGAGCGCCGGCGCGATGATCTCCAGCACGAAGGACCTCGACACGTTCCTGTCGGCCCTCATGCGCGGCAAGCTGACGTCCCGCGCGCAGCTCGCGCAGATGCAGAAGTGGGTCCCGGCGGGCACCGGCCAGGCGTACGGCCTCGGCCTGCGCCGCCGCACCCTGTCCTGCGGGGTGTCGGTGTACGGCCACACCGGCGCGGTCCAGGGCTACTACAGCTACGCGTTCACCACGAAGGACGGCCGCCGCAGCCTCGCCGCCCTCGCGAACGTCTCCAACAGCTCCCGTGTCCACACCACGATGCTGCGCACCCTGGAGGCGGCGTTCTGCGGCAAGCGCGCCCAGTCCCGGGTCTCCCCCGCGCCGCTCCCCGAGCGTCACGACGACCTGGCGCCCGACCTCGTCCTGGACTGACCGGCCGAGCGGCGGGAACCGTCGCGCCGCACCGCCCGTTGGACCGATACGGAACGACAGCGGGGCGGCACGATGAGCGAACTGGTACCCGGGGGCAACACGGCCCTCCCGAGCGGCGCGTGGACCTTCCGGGTACCGGGGCCCTTCGACATCAGCGCCCTGATCACCGACGACGGCGGCAAGGTGGGCGGCGACGCGGACTTCGTCTTCTTCAACCAGCCGACGGCCCCCGGAGCCCGCCTCCAGGGCGACGCCCTGACCCTGGACCCGGCGCGGCTGCGGGCCGGGGCCTCGCGCGTGACGCTCGTCGTCAGCCCGGCGGACCCGGGCACGGCACTGGCCCGCCTCCCCGCCCCGGCCCTCCAGGTCACCGATCCCCAGGGCCGCGTCCTGGCCCGCTTCACCCCGGCGCCCGTGCGCACGGAGACGGTCCTGCTCCTCGCGGAGGTGTACCGCAGGGCGGGCGCCTGGAAGGTCCGCGCGCTCGGGCAGGGGTACGCGGACGGGCTGGCGGGGCTGGCACGGGACTTCGGGGTGGACGTCTCGGACGACGGGGCGGCGGACCACGCGCAGGCGGCCGCCGGGGCCGGAACAGCGGACGGGCACGCGGGACGGCAGGGGCTCACCAGGCAGGGGCTCACCGGACCCGGCGGCCTCCTGGCGCGCGCCTCGGAGGCGATCGGTTCCCAGCGGCGCGGCGGCGGTCTGCGCCTCCCGGGCAACGGACTGTTCCGCACCGGCCAGGGGACCAGTGGCGCCCGCCCCACAACCACGGCACCCTCGCACGGCGGCATCCGCCCAGCGCCCGCGGCCGACAGCGCACGCCCCGGCCCCACCGCACCCCCGACCGGCGGCGCACACCCAGCACACCCGGCACCCGCCCCCGCAGCCCCACCCCGCCCGTCCCACACCCCCTCCCCCGACCCCGACGGCTTCCTCGCCCTCGTCAACCCCGCCCGCGCACAAGCCGGTTCACCCCCCGTGGCCCTGGACCCCCGCCTCGCCTCCGCGGCCCGCGCGCACGCCGCCGCCATGGCCGCCGCCGGGAAGCTCGGGGTCGAGGGCCGGGACGGGGTCTCGGTGTTCCAGCGGGTCACCGCGACCGGGTTCGCGTACCTCGCCGTCGGCGAGCACCTGGTGTCCGGACCCCGGACGCACGCCGAGTTCGTCGAGTACTGCCTCAGCACCGACCAGGCCCGCCGCACACTCCAGGACCCGGCGTTCACGCACGCGGGCGTGGCGAACGCCGGCGCGTACTGGACCGCCGTATGGGCGAGCCCCCTCACCCCGGCCGGGCTCGACCGGGTGGAGGCCGAGGTGCTGGACCTGACCAACCGTGAGCGGATACGCGCCGGGCTCAGGCCGCTCGCCCCGGACGGTCCCCTCGCGCGGGCGGCACGCGCGTACTGCGTCGACATGGCGGCCCGCGCGTTCTACTCGCACACCTCACCGGAGGGCACCCAGCCCTGGGACCGGGCCGCGGCGGCGGGGTCGGCGAAACGGTCGATCGGGGAGAACATCGCCTGCGGCCAGCGTTCGGCGGCCGAGGTGGTGGAGGGCTGGATGAACAGTCCGGGACATCGGGCCAACATCCTGAAGGCGGATTTCACCCATCTCGGTGTCGGCTTCGCGGGCGGCGGCCCCTCGGGGACGTACTGGACGCAGCTATTCGGCGCCTGAATCCCCTTTCCTCGCACATACGTTTCCCCGTGCGGCCCGCCGCTTTTGAATGAAAGACAGATTCCCTCCGGAAATCTCGGATCCTTTGAACGCATCGCGCCCCGCGCGCCGTACCACTGGGAAAGGGAGAGAAACTCCGGGGGTTCAGCGAGGGATGACCATGGTCAAGGCGCACGTCTCCACGCACGAGTTGATCGCCGGCAGATACCTCCTCCTCGACGTCGTCCACCGGGAGACGAACCGCGTCAGCTGGTACGGCCAGGACGCGCAGGACGGCAGGCCCTGTCTGGTGACGCGGATCGGGCTGCCGGAGGGCACCGGCGAGGAGGACGGGCGTGGCGCCGCGCGAGGGGTGCGGCGGATGGCGGCGACGATGACCCGGCTGTGCCCGGGCCGGATCGCGGCGGTGCTCGACGCGGTCGCGGAGGACGGCTCGCTGTGGACGGTCACGGAGTGGATCGACGGGCTGCCGCTGGGGCAGTTGATCGACCAGCAGGGCTCGTTCCACCCGGCGCGGGCGGCGGCGATCGTCCTGGAGGTCCTGGACGTCCTGGAGGCGGCGCACGGCGAGGGCATCACGCACGGCGAGCTGAGCCCGGGCCAGATCTTCGTCCGGGACCGGGGCCCCGTCGTCCTCACCGGCTTCGGCCTGGTCGGCGCGACACTCGCACCCCGGGTCGCGGCCCCGTCGTACGCCTCGCCGGAGCAGGCCCGCGACGAGCGGATCGGTCCGGCGGCGGACCTGTGGGCGCTGGGCGCGATCCTGTACACGCTGCTGGAGGGGCGGCCCCCGTTCCGGGACCGCGACCGGGCCGACGCGACCCTGCGGGGCGTGGACCGGCTGCCGCTGCGTACGCCCGTGCGTGCCGGTCCGCTCGCCGGGACCGTGCAGGGCCTGCTGCGCAAGGACTCCCGGGAGCGGCTGACGCGCGCGGTGCTGCGGCAGTCCCTGACCCGGACGCTGGACGAGAACCCGCACCTCGCCCCGGCGCCCCGGCTGCGGCGCGCGTACGCGGTGCTGCACACGACGCCCGCGTGGCGCGGCCGGGCGATGGCGGCGGGGACGGCGCTGGCGGTCGTGACGGTGGCCGTCGCGGCGCTGGCGGCGACGCACCAACTGCCGGGCACGCAGGACGCGGGGACGGACGCGCAGCCCCGGCCCTCGGCGACCGCGGCGGCCCCCGCTGACAACGAAGTCGGCCAGAGCGCCCCTCCGGCGCCCTCCCCGACCCCGACGGCACCCGCAGCGCCTGCCTCCCCGTCCCCTTCCGCACCGCCTTCCCCCGCGCCAGAGTTCCAGAAGTACCGCGCCCCCGAGGGCTTCTCGATCGACCTGCCGGAGGGATGGAAGCGGCTGGAGACCTCGAAGCAGGGCGATCTGGCCTACCGGATCACCTTCGGCGCGAAGGGCGACGGCCGCGCGCTCGCGGTCACCTACAGCACGCAGCTCGGGCCCGACCCGGTCGCGGTGTGGCGGGACACGGTGGAGCCGGAGCTGCGGCAGGAGGAGGGGTTCCGGCGGATCGGGGAGATCCGGGCGACGACGTACCAGGGGTTCGAGGCGGCCGACATGGAGTGGGTCGTGAAGGACGGGCACGGTGTGTCGCTGCGGACCTTCGGGCGGGGGTTCATCACCGGGGAGCACTCGGGGTTCTCGCTGCGCTGGACGACACCGGAGGGAGACTGGGAGAAGCCGGCCAACGTGGAGGCGCTCAAGGCGTTCTTCCGGACGTTCCGGCCGAGCTGAACGGACGTTCCGGCCGAGTTGAGGAGACGTTTCGGCCAGGCGGGTTCAGCCGGAGCGGGTCTTGCCAAAGCCGTATCAACGGGTCGATATAGGCTGCCGGTCTGCACGTTCCGTTCTCTTGAGGAGTCTTCCGTGACCCTGGCGATCGACCCGTCCGAGATGCCCGCCGAGGTGGAGTTCGTTCCGTTCGCGGACGACGTGGTGCGGGACGCGCGGGAGTTCGGCGCGTACGCGCGCACCGGCGGGTGGGCCTTCGGCCTGAAGGTGGCGCGCAGTGTGCGGCCCGGCGGCCAGGCCGCGGGCGAGAGCGCCAAGGTGTCGGCGAAGGAGTTCGCCGAACTCGCCGAGTGCTCCGCCGAGCGCGTGATGCGCTACTACAAGGCGTGGGACAAGGCCGCCGACGACGGCCTCGTCCCGCACTTCGAGGCGCTGGAGCCCGGGCAGGACGTCGAACTGCCGGACGCGGACGTCTGGCTGAGCTACTACGTCTCCCGTTCCAGCGCGACGTCCGAGCGCGGTACCGCGATCTCGGAGGCCGCCGAGGCGGAGGGCATCCGGCCGACGAAGGCCCTGGAGGTCGCCGAGAACCCGACCGCCCTGCGCGCCGCGATCCTCGCCGACCCCTCCACCGCCCGCGCGGCCCGCGCCGCCCTCCTGGACCGCATCAAGGAGGACCCGACGCTCCAGGCCGAGCTGGCCCGGGACGTCGTGCGCACCGACGACCTCAAGAAGGCCGTCGCCACCGAGAGCCGCTCCGCCGACCGGATCGGGTACGTCCGGCAGATCGCCGAGTCCGGCCAGGTGAAGACCCCGGCCGGGCAGACGATCGACGCGCCGAGGTCGCTGCGCGAGGAGGCCGAGCGGCACCTGTCCCTCATCGAGGAGCTGAACGACGACGAGGACGCCGGCGAGTGGGCGACCGAGGCGTACGACACGATGAAGAACCTCGTCGTGGAGACCGTCGAGGCCGATCCCGAACTACGGGTCCAGGAGCGGCGCACGAAGTTCTACAGCAGCCTCCAGCGGGCCACGAAGGTCTTCGAGGAGCTGACCTTCGACGACGCGCAGGACTTCTACGAGGACGACATGGTCAAGCAGCTGGAGGATCTCCAGGAGGCGATCGGCAGCTGCATCGCCTCTCTGCGCAACGCCCGCTCAGCCGAGTAGCGGCTACCAGCGGTTCTCGACCTGGTCCTTGATCCGGCGGTCGTACAGGTCCCGGACCGAGGCCAGGGTGGCGGCGTCCAGGTCGGGCAGGTCCGCGGCGCTCGCGTTGGCGCGGGCCTGTCCGGGGGTGCGGGCGCCGGGGATGACGGTGGTGACGCCGGGCTGCTGGAGGATCCAGCGCAGGGCGAACTGGGCGGGGGTGACGCCCTCGGGGGCGAGCCCCGCGAACTCCACGGCCGCCTCGACGCCGGTCGCGTAGTCGACGCCGGAGAAGGTCTCGCCCTGGTCGAACGCCTCGCCATGGCGGTTGTAGGTGCGGTGGTCGTTGGCCGGGAAGACGGTGTCCTCGGTGTACTTCCCGGACAGCAGGCCGGAGGCGAGCGGCACGCGCGCGATGATCGCGACGCCCGCCTTCTCGGCGGCCGGGAGGACCTCGGCGAGGGGCTTGAGGCGGAACGGGTTCAGGATGATCTGGACGCTCGCGACTCCGGGCCGGCCGATCGCGGTGAGCGCCTCCGCGCACGTCTCGACGCTGACGCCGTAGTGCGCGATGCGCTCCTCCGCGACCAGGGTGTCGAGGGCGTCGAAGACCTCGTCGCTGGAGTAGACGGGGGTGGGCGGGCAGTGCAGCTGGACCAGGTCGAGGCGCTCGACGCCCAAGTTGCGCCGTGAACGGTCGTTCCAGGCGCGGAAGTTGTCGAGGACGTAGTTCTCGGGGAGCTGCTCGACGCGGCGGCCCATCTTGGTGGCGACGAAGATGTCCGGCTCCGGGCGGGAGCGCAGGTACGCCGCGATCGTCTGCTCGCTGAGGCCGTCGCCGTAGACGTCGGCGGTGTCGAAGAAGGTGACGCCGGACTCGACGGCCGCGTCGAGGACCGCGAGGGCCTCCTTCTCGTCGACGTCGCCCCAGTCGGCGCCGAGCTGCCAGGTGCCGAGGCCGATGACGGATGCGGACCGGCCGGTGCGGGTGAATGCGCGCTGCTCCATGGGCGCAGTCTGTCATCAGGGCCGGTCGGGGCGGAAATGGGAGCGACACGCACGCCGACGTCACTCGTCCGGGTGATCCGTTCGGCCAGACGGCCGAAATACGGACGTATGCGCTTACCGTGATCTTGTGACTGATCGTTCCGTGAACTCGCCCAGCCGCCGCGGCTTCCTCGGCGGTGCCGCCGCCGTCCTGGTGCTCCTGGCCGCCGATCCGGCCGCCGCCGACTCGGAGCTGCCCGGTTTCCCGCCCGGTGTGGAGCTGCGCCGCACCGCCTACCGCAACTGGGACGGCACGATCGTCGCCGTCGGCCTGTGGGCCTGCGTCCCCGAGACGCCCGCGCAGGCGGTCGCCGCCGTCAACTGGGCGCACGCGCAGGGCTGGACGGTCCGCCCCCGGGGCGCCGCGCACGGCTGGGCCCCGCTGACGCTCGCCGAGGACACCCCGGCGGACGCGCGGATCCTGCTCCTGGACACCTCCCGCTTCACCGGCCTCGCCCTCGACTCCCCCACCTCCGTCCGGGCCGGCACGGGCGTGCACATGGAGACGCTGCTCGGGTTCCTGGAGGACCACGGCCTCGGGATGACGGCGGTTCCGGCACCCGGCGACCTGACGCTCGGCGGGGTCCTCGCGATCGACGGGCACGGAACGGCCGTACCCGCGCGCGGGGAGAGCCGGCCGCCGGGGCAGACGTACGGGTCGCTCAGCAACCGGGTGCTGTCGCTGACTGCGGTGGTGTGGGACGGGGCGGCGTACGCGCTGCGCACCTTCCGCCGTGACGAGGCGGACTGCGCCGCGCTGTTGACGCATCTGGGGCGGGCGCTCGTCGTCGAGGTCGTGCTCAGGGTCGGGGCGGACAGCAACCTGCGGTGTGTGAGCCGGACGGACATCCCGGCGAAGGAGCTGTTCGGGGAGGGCGGGCGGACGTTCGCGGGCTTCGTGGACTCCGCCGGGCGGGTGGAGGCGATCTGGTTCCCGTTCACCGAGTTCCCGTGGCTCAAGACGTGGAGCGTGGAGCCGGTCAAGCCGCTCCTGTCGCGGCGCGTGGACTCCCCGTACAACTACCCCTTCTCCGACACCCTGCCGACCCTCGTCGCCGACCTCGCCGGGCGGCTCGTCGCGGACGCGGCCTGGTATCTGGCGCCGGTCCTGGGCAACGCGCAGCTCGACGCGGCCGTACTGGGCCTCACGGCGACGTTCTCCGCCGACCTGTGGGGGCCGTCGAAGAACACGCTGCTGTACGTCCGGCCGACGACCCTGCGGGTGCACGCGAACGGGTACGCGATCCTCACCTCACGGGATCAAGTGCAGCGCGTGGTGCGGGAGTTCGCGGACTTCTACCGGGGTCGGCTCGACGCGTACGCCGCGCAGGGGAAGTTCCCCGTCAACGGGGCCGTCGAGATCCGGGTGACCGGACTGGACGACCCCGCCGACGCCGAACACGCGGGCGCGCGGGCCCCGTCGATCTCCGCGCTGAGTCCCGTCCCCGGGCGTCCCGAGTGGGACACGGCGGTCTGGCTGGACATCCTGACCCTGCCGGGGACCCCGCACGCCGAGGAGTTCTACCGGGAGCTGGAGCGGTTCCTGCTGGCCTCGTACGACGGGACGGACGCGCTGGCGCGGGTGGAGTGGTCGAAGGGGTGGGGGTACACGGACCAGGAGGCGTGGGCCGACCCCGAGGTGCTGGGGACGGCCGTGCCCGCGTCGTACGGGGCCGGGTGGGGCGAGGCCGCCGGGATCCTCCAACGGCTCGATCCGCACGGGGTGTTCAGGGCGCCTCTGCACCAGAGGCTGTTCCCGTGAGGTGCGCCTGGACCGTCGGGCCGTAGCGGGCGACGAGGTCCTCGACCGGGGTGGCGCGTACCGCCGTGCCGCGTGCGATGCCGTTCATGACGCCGAGGCCCAGCAGTGTCGCGAGGGTGAGTTCGGCGCGCAGGGCGGCGTCCGGGCCGGGGAGGCGGGCGGTGAGGCGGTCGGTGACCTGGGCGCGGAAGTTGGCGCGCAGGACGTCGCCGTCCGCGCCCTGGTGCGAGGCGAAGACGATGCGCAGGACGGGGTCGGCGCCGCGCTCGCGCTGGCCTGCGACGACATGGCGGACCATGTGGGCGCCGAGGTCGGCCAGAGGGGCGTCGAGCAGCTCCTCCACGTCGGACTCGAAGGACATCACGCGGGCGAAGAGGGCGTCCTTGTTGCCGAAGTACTTGAGGACCAGGGGCGCGCTGACGCCCGCGCGTTCGGCGACGGCTTTGAGGGTGATGTCGGTGTGCGAGCCGCGGGCCATGAGGTAGCGGGCGGCGCGGAGGATGGCGGCTTTGGTGGCTTCGGCGTCGCGGCGGGGGGCGGCGGGCGGTTCGGCATGGCTGCCGGGGCCGTCCGTCGTCTCAGGTGCGGGTGTGGTCGTCACGCCCCTCATGCTCCCTCCCGGACCCCGTCCGGCGCCTGCCGGCCCTCCTCCGGCCCGCCCCGGACCTGCCGCCCCTCCCCCGGCCCGCCCTCGGGAGCCGCCTCCGCCTCGTCCCCCGGGATCGTCAGCGCCACCGCGCACGCCCCCAGCGCCACCACCCCCGCGACCCCGAACGCGAGCAGGTACCCGTGCAGCGTCGGCACCGGCACCCCTCCGACGCTCCCCGTGTGGTGCACCAGCACAGCGGCGACCGCCGCGCTGGACACCGCCTGTCCGATGGTCCGCATCAGGACGTTGACCCCGTTCGCGGACGCCGTCTGGTTCGCGGGCACCGCGCGCAGGATCAGCGAGGGCAGCGCCGAGTACGCGAGGGTCGTACCGACGGACACCACCGCCGCACCGATCATGATCATGGCCAGGGAGTGGCTGTCGGCGATGCGGACGGCGTATCCGCAGGCGATGACCGCGGCGCCGAGCGCGAGGGTGATCCGGGGTCCGCGGGCCGCCGAGAAGCGGGCGGAGAGCGGCGACATGAGCAGCATGATGATGCCGCCGGGGAACAGGACGAGGCCGGTCTCGACGATGGTCAGCCCGAGCCCGTACCCGGTGTCCTTCGGCGCCTGGACGAGTTGGGCGGTCACCAGGGAGTTGGCGTAGAACGCGAACCCGGTGAGCAGCGCGGCGACGTGGGAGAGGCCGACGCTGGGCCGGGTGACGAGCCGCAGGTCCACCAGGGGCCGTTCGCCGCGCAGTTGCTGCCACCACCACAGGGCGAGGATCACCGCGGCGGCGGCGAACAGGCCGATGACGCGTCCGCTCCCCCACCCCCACTGGCCGCCCTGCGACACCGCGAGCAGCAGGCACACCAGCCCGGCCGCGAGCCCGAGCGCCCCGGTCACGTCGAACCGCCCCGGCTCCCGCACCGGCGACTCGGGCACCGCCCACCGGATCAGGCCGACGCCGAGCGCGCCGAGGGCCGCGGTGACCCAGAACATGGCGTGCCAGTCGGCGTACTGGATGACGACGGCGGCGGCCGGCAGACCGAGGGCGGCGCCGATGCCGACGGTGGAGCTCATCAGGGCGACGGCGGATCCCCGTTTCCGCGCGGGGAGTTCGTCGCGCAGGATGCTGATAGAGAGCGGGACGACCGAGGAGGCGGCGCCCTGGAGGGCGCGGGCGGCGATGAGGATGCCGATGTCGGAGGTGAGCGCGCAGATCGCCGAGCCGATCGCGAGGAGCGCGAACGACAGGAGCAGGACGCGCCGCTTGCCGTACATGTCGCCGGCGCGGCCGAGGACGGGGGTGAGGACGGCGCCGGAGAGGAGGGAGGCGGTGACCATCCAGGAGACGGCGGCCGGGGAGGAGTGCGTCAGGCGGGGCAGGTCGGGCAGGAGGGGGATGACGACCGTCTGCATGACGGCCATGAGGATGCCGCCGAAGGCCAGGACCGGGATCGTGAACCGGCTGCGCGGACCGTCCGGCCTGGTGACGGGTATCGGGACGGGCGAGGCCATGGGGGCTCCAGCGGCGGCACAAAGATGGTGAATGGCGATTCACCGTAGCAGTGAATCGCCATTCACCAAAAGGGCGTGCGATTACTTCCGGGAGGTCAGCACGCGTGCGTGGACGTTGCGGGCGAGCTTCGGTCCGAGCCAGCGCTTGAACCGGAGCAGCGGTTCCAGAGAGCCCGCCGCACGGTCCAGCCGGTAGTACAACTGCGGCGGCACGTACGGCAGCAGCGGCGAGTGACGCTGCCCCAGCAGCGCGAACATCTGCTCCGGCGGCAGGTCGATGTACCGCGAGAGGTTCTCGTACCACTGGGCGCTGTAGCGCGCCGCGCTCTGCGTCGAGAGCAGCGCGGCCTTGCGCTGCGCCTCGTACGCGGCGAGGGCCGACGGCAGGTCGCCGGTGTCGAGCGCGTCGGCGAGGGCCATCGCGTCCTCCAGGGCGAGGGTCGTCCCCGCGCCGATGGAGTAGTGGGTGGTGTGGGCGGCGTCGCCGAGCAGGACGAGGTTGCCGTGGTGCCAGGTGCGGTTGGTGAGCGTGCGGAAGACGGGCCAGGGTCCGGGTTCGCGGCCGATCAGTTCGTGTCCGTCGAGGATGTGCGCGAACAGTTTCTCCAGCACCGGGAGGCTGTCCTCGCCGTCGAGTCCGAGGCCGGCGACCGTCTCGGGGGCGCACTCGATGACGCAGGTGCTGTGGCCGTCGTCGTAGGGATAGCCGTAGCACCAGACCCAGCCGTGCTCGGTCTCGACGAACGCGAAGGTGAAGGTGGGGAAGACCTTGGTGGTGCCGAGCCAGACGTAGGCGTTGCGGCCGTCGGTGAGTTCGGCGCCGAAGTCGGCGGCCCGCCCGGTGCGCAGCGCGCTGTGGACGCCGTCGGCCGCGACGACGAGGTCGGCCTCGGGAGGACCGTCCACCTCGGACTCGAACTCCAGGCGCACCCCGAGGCCGCGGGCGCGGGCGGCGAGGATCTCCAGCATGCGGTGGCGGCCGATGCCGTGGCCCTCGTCGCCGGGCCGACGGGTGGCGGTGCCGCGGATGTGGGCGACGCCCTCGGTCCAGCGGACGGAGGCGGCGTCGATCTCGCGGGCGGACTCGGGGTCGTAGCGGTGGAGTTTCTCCAGGAGTTCACGCCAGTACGTGACGCCCCAGCCGTAGGTCGAGCCCTCCGCGTTTCGTTCGTGGACGGTGATGTCGTACGACGGGTTCCGTCGCTTGAGCAGGATCGAGAGATACAGGCCGGCGGGCCCGCCACCGACGCAGGCGACCTTCACGCACACCTCTGAAATTGACCGAACGTGGGCAAGTGACGACGCAGGGTAGCAGCCGGTGGGCGTCGTTCAGCGCACGTGCGACACGAGGGGGTCTCAGGCGGTAGCCTCCGCGCGGCACTCCGGGTGGCCCCAGCCCTGGGCGTTCTTCGCGATGTCCTCGCCGGCCGCGTAGGAGCGTCCGCACAGGCAGCGGCCGGGAAACTTGGCCTTGATGGTGCGGGAGGAGGAGGCCGACTTGCGAGCCGGCCTGGCAGTGCGCTTACTCCCCCCGGACGACGGCGTCATCGACGAGGGCGGCGGCTCCGGCGAGCCGAGTTCGCTGCCCGCCGCCTCCTGGACGACCGCCGCCTGGCTCGCGGCGCGGTCCGCGAAGTCGTTCAGGGGGTCGCCGTCGACCTGGTGGGCGGCGACGTAGCGGAACTCGACGGTGCGCCCGCCGAGGAGTTCGTCGATGCGTACGACGAGGTCCTGGTTGGCGACGGGCTTGCCGCCGGACGTCTTCCAGCCGTTGCGCTTCCAGCCGGGCAGCCAGGTGGTGACGGCCTTCATCGCGTACTGCGAGTCCATCCGCACCTCAAGCGGCACGGCCGGGTCGGTGGCCGTCAGCAGCCGCTCCAGCGCGGTCAGTTCGGCCACGTTGTTGGTGGCCTTCCCGAGCGGTCCCGCCTCCCAGCGGGCCGGGGTCGAGGCGTCGTCGGAGACCACCCACGCCCAGCCGGCAGGTCCGGGATTGCCCTTCGAAGCACCGTCGCACGCGGCCACCAGTCGTTCACCCATGGACTCGATCATGCCACGTCGGTGAGCGTGGGCCGGTCCCCCTCCGTGGTCGTCACGTCGATGACCGAGAAGCTCGCGCCCTGCGGGTCACTGAGCGCCGCGAACCGCCCGAAAGCCATGGTCATCGGCCCGAACCGGAGGATGCCGCCCCCGTCGACGGCCCGTTTCACGGCGGCGTCGCAGTCGTCGACGGCGAAGTAGACGTTGACGTACGACGGGACCTGCGGCGGGAACTCCTCGCCCATCTTCATCCGGCCCAGCACCATGTCCTCGCCGAGCTGGTAGATGCGGAAGTCCATGGCGTCGTCGGCCATCTCCTTGACCCGGTAGCCGAAGACGGCCGGGAAGAACGCGTCGGCCTTCCCGGGCTCGCGCGTGAAGATCTCGGCCCAGCAGTAGGCGCCGGGGACGGCCACCGCCTCGAAGCCCTCGTGGGTCCCGGCCTGCCAGACGCCGAAGACGGCGCCGCTCGGGTCGCGCGCGAGGCACATGCTGCCGAAGTCGCCGACCCGCATGGGCTCCATCAGCACCTCTCCCCCGTGCTCGCGGATCTTCGCGGCGGTCGCGGCGACGTCGGCCGAGGCGAGGTACAGGCACCACTGCGAGGCGCCCTCCTGGCCGGGCATCGGCGGGACGACGGCGGCGACCGCCTTCCCGCCGGCGTACGCCTGCGTGTAGCTGCCGAACTCCGACGCCGCCTCGCCGAAGGTCCAGCCGAGGACGTCGCCGTAGAAGCTCTTCGCGCCTTCGACGTCCGTGAACATCGCGTCCGCCCAGCAGGGCGTTCCCTCGGGCTGCACGGCCATGACCGCGCCCCTTCCGATCGGCCGACAGGTCTGCTTCCCACGCTAGTCACGCACGCGCCGGGCCGCGCGGCGAACGCTGTCGACAAGACCTCTAACACAGAAGCGGAGGTTCCACATATTCCCCTTGAGAGTGACGCGGGTGCGCGGTGGATCACCGTCTCTGCTTCCGCTGATCCCCCCGCACGCCGGTGCGCGTTCGTAGCACGACCGGGTTGGCTGCTTGTACGCCTCCGGCCGGCGACGGCCGCAGGCCCGCCCTGTCCAGCTCCACGGGAGTGAATGTGTCCACACCGGACGGTGTCACCACCGCCCCGCTCACCAGTCTCGGCACCCGGGCCGCCCGTCAGCTCGCCACGACCACCAAGTCCGAACCGCAGATGCGGGGCATCAGCTCGCGCTGGCTGATCCGCTCGCTGCCCTGGATCGACGTGCGGGGCGGCACCTACCGCGTCAACCGGCGGCTCCAGCTTTCGGTGGGCCGGGGCAGGGTCCGGTTCGAGCAGAACGGCGCGGACGACGTCCGGATCGTCCCCGAGACCCTCACCGAACTCCCCGCGCTGCGCGGCTACGCCGACACCGAGGTGCTGCGGGAGCTGGCGGGCCGGTTCACCGCGCGCGAGGTACGCGCGGGCGAGATCCTCTTCGAGGCCGGGCAGCCGGTCACCGAGGCGTACGTGGTGGCGCACGGCCGGTTCACCCGGTTCACGGCGGGGGCGTACGGCGAGGAGGAGATCCTCGGCGTCGTCTCCGGGGGCGACCAGCTGGGCGACGAGGCGATGGGCCGGCCCGACCCGCTGTGGAGCGCCTCGGTGCGCGCGGACACGGCGGGCGTGGTCCTGACGCTGCCGTGGGACGCCGTACGGGAGCTGACCGCGCGGGTGCCGTCGCTGGCGGCGCACTTCGAGGCGTACGCGGCGCGGCAGCGGCTGCCGATGAACCGCCGGGGCGAGGCGGAGATCCCCCTCCAGGCGGGCCATGTCGGGGAGCCCACCATCGGCGCCGGGTTCGTCGACTACGAACTCTCGCCGCGCGAGTACGAGTTGTC
The DNA here is from genome assembly GCF_048159485.1 of Streptomyces sp. 4F14. Lineage (NCBI taxonomy): Bacteria > Bacillati > Actinomycetota > Actinomycetes > Kitasatosporales > Streptomycetaceae > Streptomyces > Streptomyces sp. 4F14. Next base: position 18,941 of record NZ_JBLRVY010000001.1, on the reverse strand, counting down.
GCTGACCCAGACGATCCTGAAGGTCCACACCCGGGTCGCCGACCTCTACAACGAGCCCATGGACCAGACCCACCAGCAGCTGCGGCTGACGGTGGAGGAGATCCGTGAGCGCCAGGAGTGGGAGCTCGTCAACAACCGGGAGTTCGGGCTCCTGCACAACACGGACTACGACCAGCGCATCCCCACCTTCAGCGGTGCGCCGACGCCGGACGACATGGACGAACTGCTGTCGATGCGGCGCAAGACCAAGCTGTTCCTGGCGCATCCCAAGGCGATCGCCGCGTTCTTCCGGCAGTGCAATCGGCGCGGTCTGATGCCGGCCCCGGCCGAGGTGAACGGCCATCACGTGCCCGCGTGGCGAGGGGTGCCGATCTTCCCCTGCGGCAAGATCCCGGTCGGCAAGGACCTCACGACCAGCATCATCGCGCTGCGCACCGGCGAGGAGGACCAGGGCGTCGTCGGCCTCTACCAGACGGGCATCCCGGAGGAGTACCAGCCGGGCCTGAACGTGCGGTTCATGGGCATCGACCAGAACGCGGTCATCCGCTACCTCGTCACCGCGTACTACTCGATGGCGGTGCTGACGCCGGACGCCGTCGGGATCCTGGAGAACGTACAGATCGGACGGACGCCGCAGTGACCTACGCGATCCCAGGACCCCCCGCTCCCTTCCGGCCGCTGAACGCGAAACGGACCGGGGTCGTACCGGGCCTCACGTACCGGCAGGTCGAGCCCGCCGACCCGGTGAAGGCGGCGGAGGTCGACCGCCGGCTGGAGGAGTGGGCGAACGAGCTGGAGCTGTTCCCGCCGGAGTGGCACGGCGACTTCTCGGGCTTCCAGTTCGGACGGGCCGTCGTCCTCCAGCACCCCAGGGCCCTCGACATGGAGCGGCTGGTGGCGGCCGGGAAGCTGCTGCTCGCCGAGAACATCGTGGACGACTGCTACTGCGAGGAGGCCGAGGGCCGGGGCGGCTCGGCGGCCGGGCTCGGGGGGCGGCTCGTCGTCGCGCAGTCGGCCCTGGACCCCTTCCACGGGCCGGCAGACCTCACCGCCGAGTGGCAGGCGGGGATGCGGGCCGACAGTCCGCTGCGCTCGTACTTCTGGGCCATGAAGGACTACGCGGCGCTGTCCACGCCGAGCCAGGCCGACCGGTTCGTGCACGACATGGCGCGGCTGCACCTCGGCTATCTCGGCGAGGCGGCCTGGGCGCAGACCGGGTACATGCCGAAGGTCTGGGAGTACCTGGTGATGCGCCAGTTCAACAACTTCCGGCCCTGTCTGTCGATCGTCGACGCGGTCGACGGCTACGAGCTGCCGGAGCAGATCTACGCCCGCCCCGAGATCCAGCGGATCACCGCGCTCGCCTCGAACGCCACGACCCTCGTCAACGACCTGTACTCCTTCACCAAGGAGCTGGCCACCGACCCCGAGCACCTGAACCTCCCCCAGGTCATCGCCGCGAACGAGAAGCGGGGCCTGAAGGCCGCCTATCTGAAGGCGGTCGAGATCCACAACCAGATCATGGCCGACTTCGAGGCGGAGGCGGCCCTGCTGGGGGCCCTGTCCCCGCTCGCGGAGCGCTACGCGCAGGGCCTGGACGACTGGGTGGCGGGCAACCACGAGTGGCACGCCACCAACACCCACCGCTACCACCTGCCCGACTACTGGTGAGACCCGGCCGGCTCAGGGCCGGCCGCGGCACGACCCGTTCATCGCACGACATAGGAGCGACCGTTGACCACTGCCCACGACGCCGGACCCCGTCTCGCCCCGGTGCCCGGCCAGTCCGTCCAGTCCGTCTACCAGAGCCGGATCGCGGACTACTGGAACGCCGAGGAGAACCCGGTCAACCTCGACCTGGGCCGGATCGACGACCTGTACCACCACCACTACGGCATCGGCGACGCCGACTGGAGCGTCCTGGACGAACCCGATCCCGTCCAGCGCCGTGAACGCCTCACCGCCGAGCTGCACCGCCTCGAACACGCGCAGGCCGAGCTGCTGGCCTCCAAGCTGGGCCCGCTGACGGCCGAGGACCGGGTCTTCGACGCGGGCTGCGGGCGCGGCGGCGGCAGCGTCACCGCGCACCTGCGCTACGGCTGCGGCGCGGACGGCGTCACCCTGTCCACGAAGCAGGCCGAGTTCGCGAACGCGCAGGCCCGCAAGCGGGGCATCGACGACAAGGTCGCTTACCACACCCGCAACATGCTGGACACCGGCTTCGAGACGGGCGCGTACGCCGCGTCCTGGAACAACGAGTCGACGATGTACGTCGAGCTGGAGCTGCTGTTCGCCGAGCACGCGCGGCTGCTGCGCCGGGGCGGGCGGTACGTGACGATCACCGGCTGCTACAACGACACGTACGGGCAGGCGTCGCGTGAGGTGTCGCTGATCAACGCGCACTACATCTGCGACATCCACCCGCGTTCGGAGTACTTCCGGGCGATGGCGAAGAACCGGCTGGTGCCGGTCCATGTCGAGGACCTGACGCAGACGGCGCTGCCCTACTGGGAGCTGCGCGCGCAGGCGGACCACCTGGTCACCGGGATCGAGGAAACGTTCCTGACGGCGTACCGCAACGGCAGCTTCCAGTACCTGATGATCGTCGCGGACCGCGTCTGACCTGCGGCTGTGGGCTCCGGCCGGGTTCTTCGACCCGGCCGGAGCCTTTCCGTGCCGCGCCCCGGGTCACTCCCCGTCGGCCGCCTTCTCCAGAGCGGCGATGTCGAGCTTGCCCATCGTCATCATGGCCGCCATGGCGCGGGCGGCGCGGCCCTCGTCGGAGCCCTGGAAGAGCTCCATGAACCGGGTGGGGACGACCTGCCAGGACACGCCGTACCTGTCCTTGAGCCAGCCGCAGGGGCCGCCTTCGCCGCCGCCCTCGGTCAGCTTGTTCCAGTAGTAGTCGACCTCGTCCTGGTCCGTGCACATGATCTGGAAGGAGATCGACTCGTTGAACGTGAACTGGGGGCCGCCGTTGAGGGCCACGAAGTTCTGGCCGTTCGCGGTGAACTCCACGGTCAGGACGGTCCCGGCGGGCTGCGGGGCGCCCTCGGGGTAGCGGGACACCTTGCCGACGCTGGAGTTCTTGAAGATCGAGACGTAGTAGTGCGCCGCTTCCTCCGCCTGGTCGTCGAACCAGAGGCAGGTGGTGAATCCGTCGGTGGTCATGGGGGCTCCCCGGGGTCGTGGACGACACGGTCATGGGTATCGACCGGCCCGCCGCCGCAAACTCATCGGCCCTCACGGGAAAAACCTCTGCTCTCGGCAGAGCCGCTCTGCCCAGGGCAGAGAAACCGCCGGCCGGCGGCGCCGCGGGGCAAGGGTGGAGGCACCGGAACCCATCGAGGGAGAGGCCATGACTCCACCCATCACGCTCGCCGACGGCGACACCCAGCCCACCCGCTTCGACGACCACCTCGCCAGTCAGCTCCTCGCACAGCGCATGGTGTTCCTGGGGACGCAGGTCGACGAGGTGTCGGCGCAGCGCGTGTGCACGCAGCTCCTCGTGCTCGCCGCCGAGGACCCCCGCGCGGACATCGTGCTGTGCATCAACAGCCCCGGCGGCGAGGTCCACTCGGGCCTCGCGATCCACGACACGATGCAGCTCGTCCCGAACGACGTGGCGACGCTCGCCATGGGGTTCGCGGCCAGCATGGGCCAGTTCCTGCTGACCGTGGGGGCGCCCGGGAAGCGGTACGCGCTGCCGCACGCCCGCGTGATGATGCACCAGCCGTCCGCCGGGATCGGCGGCACGACCTCGGACATCGAGATCCAGGCGCAGAACCTGGAGCACACCAAGCGCACCATCGAACACCTCACCGCCGAACGCACCGGCCAGTCCCCGGAGACGGTCTCCCGCGACGGCGACCGCGACCGCTGGTTCACGGCCGAGGAGGCCAGGGAGTACGGCATGGTCGACCGGATCGTCCGCTCGCTCGCGGACCTGCGCCCGGCGGCCCGGGAACGACGGATGGGACTGTGACCATGGGCAACTACACGATTCCGTACGTCGTCGAGCGCACCCCGCAGGGCGAGCGGTCCTACGACATCTACAGCCGGCTGCTGTCGGAGCGGATCATCTTCCTCAGCACCGAGATCGACGACGGCGTCGCGAACGTGGTGATCGCGCAGCTCCTGCACCTGGAGTCGGCGTCCCCGGAGAACGAGATCGCCCTGTACATCAACTCCCCCGGAGGCTCGTTCACCTCACTGATGGCGATCTACGACACGATGTCGTACGTCCGCGCCCCCATCTCCACGTTCTGCGTCGGGCAGGCGGCGTCCACGGCGGCCGTGCTGCTGGCCGGCGGCGACCCGGGCCGCCGGTTCGTGCTGGAGCACGCGCGGGTCCTGCTGGGCCAGCCGGCGAGCGGCGGTCAGCGCGGGATGGTGTCTGACCTCGCCCTCCAGGCGAAGGAAATGGTCCGCATCCGCTCCCAGGTCGAGGACGTCCTCGCCCGGCACACCGGCCACGACGCCGCGACCCTGCGCGCCGACATGGACCGCGACAAGGTGTTCACGGCCCAGGAGGCGGTGGCGTACGGGCTGGCGGACGACGTGCTCAGCCGCCGCTGACCCTCACGCGGCGAGGCAGAGGCCGTCGTAGGAGTACGACGAGGTCGCCGCGCGACGGTGCACGGGGGTGTGGCGCGCGGTGACCCTGACCAGCTCGTCCTGGGTGCGGGAGAGCAGGTCGCCGAGGGTCAGGCCGAGGGCGTGCGCGGCGGCGGCGAGGACCTCCGAGGAGGCTTCCTTGCGGCCCCGCTCGACCTCGGAGAGGTAGGGCATGGAGATGCGGGCCGCGTCGGCGACGTCCTTGAGGGTGCGCTCCTGCGTCTGGCGCTCGCGCCGCAGGACGTCTCCGACCAGGTCCCGCCACAGGGGCTCGCGGGGCGGGGCCAGGGGGATGACTCGGGCCTCGTCGTGGTTGCTCACCTTCCCAGCCTAGGAGCGCGGGGACCGTGCCGCCCGGCGTTCCGCCGACGGCGGAAAACCGGAGGCGGGAGCGCCGGGAGCGGCGGCACACTGCGGGGTCCACTCCCGAAAGTCCTGAAAGGCGGGCCTTCCATGCTGCGCGAGACCTTCGACACCGTGGCGGAGCGCTACGACCGGGTGCGCCCCCGCTACCCCTCGGCGCTGGTCGCCGGGATCGTCACGGCGGCCGGTCTCGGCCCGGATCGCCGGGTGCTCGAAATCGGGCCGGGCACGGGCCAGTTGACGGTCCCGCTCGCCGCGACCGGCTGCCGTCTCACCGCCGTGGAACTCGGCGCCTCGCTCGCCGCGGTGGCCCGCCGCAACCTCGCGGACCGGCCTCAAGCCGAGGTCGTGGTCGCCGACTTCGACACCTGGGAGCCGCCCGCCGCGTCCTTCGATCTGGTGACGTGCGCGACCGCGTTCCACTGGCTCGACCCGGCGACACGGGTCGCCCGCACGGCCGCCGCGCTCCGGCCCGGCGGGCTGCTCGCGGTGGTGGTGACCGACCATGTCGCGGGCGGCACCACCGACTTCTTCCACGACTCCCAGGCCCACTACGAGCACTGGGACCCCACGACCCCGCCGGGCCTCCTCCTCAAGGACGCCGCCGAAGTACACGTGGACACCGGGGAGTTCGAACGCGACCCCGGCTACGAGGAGGTGACCGTACGCCGGTTCACCCAGGACGTCACGTACACCACCGACGGCTATCTGGAGGTGCTGCTCACCTACTCCAACCACCTCGCGCTCGACGAGCCGTCCAGGACCGGGCTGCTCGACGCGCTGCGCGAGCTGATCGACACCCGGTACGGGGGCACGGTGACCAAACGGTATCTCCACGAACTCGTCACCGCTCGGCGCACGTTGGGGTGAACCCGGGCGCATGCGCCGCGCGGCTGCGGGTAGGCGCCCCGAGAGTGCCTCGTGGCCTATCGCCGGCCCGAGGACCGGGAACCGTGACGTGCGAGGGAGAGGGCATGCGTACCGCCGTGATCGGCTCGCAGGCAGAACCGGTCGTCGAAAGGACGTCCGGCACGACCGCGACCGCCGGGCTGCCGGGGGTCGAGGACCCCCGCAGCGTGGCCCCGCGTGACGCGCGCGAACTGTCCCGGCAGTTCCTGCGGCGGCTGGGTGAGCTGGAGGAGGGCACCCACGACTACCAGTACGCCCGCAACACGCTGATCGAGATGAACATGTCGCTGGTCCGGTTCGCGGCCGGCCGCTTCCGCGGGCGGGGCGACGACATGGAGGACATCGTCCAGACCGGGATGATCGGGCTGATCAAGGCCATCGACCGGTTCGAGCCGGAGCGCGAGGTGGAGTTCACCTCGTTCGCGCTGCCGTACATCGTCGGCGAGATCAAGCGGTTCTTCCGGGACACCACCTGGGCGGTCCATGTGCCGCGCAGGCTCCAGGAGTTGCGCGTCGAGCTGGCGAAGGCGCGGGACGAGCTCGCGGGGCGCCTCGACCGGGAGCCGACGGTCGCGGAGCTGGCAACGCTGATGAACATCACCGAGGACGAGGTGATCGAGGCGCAGATCGCCGCCAACGGCTACACGTCGTCCTCGCTGGACGCGGCCCTGACCGGCGACGGCTCCGAGCACGGGGAAGCGGTCCTCGCCGACTTCATCGGCGTCGAGGAGCACGGACTGCGGCTCGTCGAGGACTTCCACACGCTGGCCCCGCTGATGGCCGAACTCAGCGCACGCGACCGGCGGATCCTGCATCTGCGGTTCGTGCAGGAGGCGACGCAGGCGGAGATAGGCGCCGAGCTGGGGTGCTCGCAGATGCACGTCTCCCGGCTCATCAAGCGGATCATCGCGCGGCTGCGGGAAGGGATGCTGGCCTGAACGGCCGCTAGCCGAACGGGACGACGGCCCGGACGCGTTTGCCCACGGGGACGCGTTCGGCGCTGACCTCGGTCGCCAGGGCGTGGACGATCTCCAGGCCGTGGCGGCCGACGCGTTCGGGGTCACGGGGGAAGCGCAGCGGGAGGGCGTCGCTGCTGTCGTACACGCAGACCGCGACGGACTCCTCGGTGCCCTCCAGCTCCAGGATGTACGGGCCGTTGCTGTGCCGGTCCGCGTTGGTGACCAGCTCGCTGACCACGAGCATCACCTCGTTCACGGCGCCGTCGTCGATGGCTGCGCACCACTCGGTTCTCAGCTGGTCGACGAAGCGCGCCGCGAACGCGCGGGCCTCGCCGATGCAGCCCGGGGCGCCCGTGTAGTGCGCGGCCCGCCGAAGCGGTTCCACCGGTACATCGAAACCAATCGGTATCACTGCCCCGTCCAGATCCTCGATCGTGCTCATTCTCGCGCGCCTCCCGTAAGGCCCGACCGGGCTGACGCCGCTGCATCTGTGCTCGTACCCCGTGTCGGGCCGGGCAGTCCCCTCATACGCCGGGGGCGGACGGAGGCTCCTCGGCAGCGGGGGACGGGACGGCGGACGGGAGGCCCGAGGGGCTGGGGGTGGCGGTGAGCGCGGCGGGGCTCGGGGACGACGGGGACGGGCTGGGCGACGGGGAGACCGAGGGGCTCGCCGCCGAGGGGGACGGGGAGGCGGACGGCGAGGGGGATTCCGAGGGGGACGCGGAGGGAGACGCTGAGGGCGAAGGGGAGGGAGACGGGGTGCTCGGGCTGGGACTCGGGCTGGTGCTGGGGCTGGGCGTCGGTGTTCCCGAGGGCGTCGTGGAAGGCGAAGGCGTCGGTGTCACCGGCGGGGTCGTCGGCGGTGTCGTCGGCCGGTCCCCGTGGCCCGAGTCGCCCCGGGGGCGGGCGATCCAGCCGTGGTCGTCGTGGTCGTACAGGACGAAGATGTTGACGACCGTCACCGAGGGCGCCACCACGACGACGTTCGTGGGCCGGTATCCGGACCAGGAGTCGCCGGTGGCGCGCGGGGCGCCGGACTGGGCCTGGGGCCGGGTGAGGGGGTTGCCACAGGCGCAGCGCACGCGCGGGACGCCGTAGCCGTCGACGAGGACGGCCGTGCCGGTCTGCAGGACGGACTGGTAGCTGGTCGCGGCGCCGTCGCGGTAGCCGTGGTTGGTGACGCGGGTGTCGGCCCTGAGCTGTACGGGGGTGAGGGAGCGGAGGTAGGAGGGGACCTGGGTGGGCTGGACGCCGGCGACGGTGGCGAACGCCTGGTTCTTCGCGGGCGCGGCGGTCAGGGCGCGGATCTGCTTCTCCACGTCACAGGCGGCGACGTCGCGGCTGCCGCCGTAGAGCCCGGCGGAGCCGCCGTCGACGCTGCGCAGGGTGCCCGAGGGGGCCTGCGAGGGGGCGGGGGTCACGGGCGGGGCGGAGCTGTCGGTGGCCGTGGACTCGGTGAACGGGTCGGGGCCCGGGCGCGCGGCGGCCTGGAGGAAGACCTCCCCGCCGCTCGCGCCGCCGCTCTTGCCGGAGTCGCCGCCGGAGCGGGTGAGCAGCAGGGCGACGGCGGTCACGGCCACGACGGCGGTGGTCGCGAGGGCGATGCGGGGTGCGGATCGCCACCAGGGGCGGTGCGGTTCGTCCGGTGGCCCCGAGGACGGCTGGGAAGGGCCGGAGAGGGGGCCCGAGGGCGGTCCGGTGGGGTTGCCGGATGACGGCGGTTCGACGCTCACGCACCCTCCCGAAGTCGGGGTCGTTTTGTCAGAGAACGTCCCCATTGTGTGCTCCGAACGGGTGTCCCCCGCAAGCGGACACCGACGGCGCACCCGGCAGGCGGGCCTCGGCGGACCTGCTTAGCGTGGCAGCGTGATCGATTCCGTCCCTTCCCGGCACGGCTGGGTCCAGGCGCTGGGCGCCGTGCTGGCCGGGGTGTGCGCGATGGGCCTGGTGGCCGCGCTCGGGCTGCTGACGGCCGGGGCGACGGACCTGCCCGACGGCGCGTTCCCGAGTGTCGTCGCGGCGTCCGTGGTGACGGCGGTCGGCGGCACGGTGAAGCTGTCCGGCGCGGCCGGGGCGCTCGCGGACGGCGGGGCCGGGATGACCGTGATCCCGCTGTCGGTGACGCTGGCCGGGGCGCTGGTGCTCGGCGCCGGGTTCCTGCGCCCCCTGCGTCACCGCGCGGTGGCCGGGGCGGCGGAGCTGGCGGGCTGGGCGGCGCGGCTCGCGGCCCTCTGGCTGCTGGCCCTGCTGGGGATCGCCCTCGCCGCCCGGCACACGTTCACGATCCCCCTGGGCCAGGGCACGCTGGGCGACCTCGCCGACCTGTTCGGCGCCGACCCGAAGGTCGGTTTCACCACCGACGTGCCGCTCACCCTGCTGGTCGGCCTCGTCTGGCTGGCGGGCGTGCTCCTGCTGGCGCTGCTGGTCTCGCGCGGCGCCCCGCTGCCGGGGCGGCTGCTGCGCGTGCAGGAGACGGTGCGGCCGGTGTCGTACGCGGTCCTCGTGCTGCTGCTCGTGTGGGTCGCCCTGGGCGTGCTGGCCGCGCTCGGGGTGGTCGTCGGGCGGGGGCATCGCGCGGAGACGGTCGCCGTCGTGCTGCTGGGGATGCCGAACCTGATGTGGCTGACGCTGACGCTGGGGCTCGGGGCGTCCTGGGAGGGGCGGGTGCAGGGGCCGTTCGGGCTGCCGATGCCGGAGGTGCTGGACGGGGTGATGCGCACGCCGGACATCTCCACGGTGGACCTGAGCTCGCTCGCCGCGCAGGACGGGCGGGTGTGGTGGCTGCTCGCGGTGGAGGCCGTGCTGCTGCTGGCGGCGGCCCGGGTGATGGTCCGGCGCTCCCCGGCGGGGATGCCCGCCTGGCGGCACGGGCTGCATCTGGCGGTCGCGCTGACGCTCGCCGTCCTCGCCGTCTTCCTGCTGTGCCGCACCGAGGCCCGCTACGGCCTGTCCGTGCTCGGCATCGGGGACCTCGGCGGCGGTCTGGGCGGCTCGCTGGTGCTGCGGCCCCGGTGGTGGCCGGGGCTGGCGCTCGCGGCGCTGTGGGGGTTCGCCGCCGGGTTCATCGCGGGGTGTCTGCCGCGAAGAGCACGGCGGCCCAGTCCGGCGGCGGCCGTACGCCCCTGACCTCGCCGCCCTTCAGCTCCCCCGCGAAGGCGAGACAGGTGGCGTACCGGTCCCCGGGGTCCTTGGCGAGCGCCTTCGCGAACACGGCGTCGAGGCGTGCGGGCAGGTCGGGGCGCAGTGAGGTCGGTGGGGGCGGTTCGTCGTACTGGTGAGCCCAGAGCAGGGCCATGTCGTCGTCGCGCCGGAAGGGCGGGCGGCCGGTGAGGCACTCGTGGACGACGCAGGCGAGCCCGTACACGTCGCACCGCCCGTCGACCGGTTTCCCGGCGATCTGCTCGGGCGCCACGTAGTCGAGGGTCCCGACGAACTGGCCGACCGTCGTGAACCCCGTCAGCGACAGCGACTTCTTCGTCAGCCCGAAGTCGGTGAGGTAGGCGTGCTCGGGGTGGTCCCCGTCGGGCCCCGGGGCGATCAGGACGTTGCCGGGTTTCACGTCCCGGTGCACCAGCCCGTGCGCGTGGGCCGTGTCCAGCGCGGAGGCGATCTGTACGGCGATCCGGGCCGTCGTCGTGAGCGGCAGCGGGCCTTCCCGGTCGAGGAGCCGGCGCAGGTCGCTGCCCTCGACGTACCGCATCGCGATGTACAGGACGCCGTCCGCCTCGCCGGCCGCGAACACCGGGACGATGTGCGGGTGGTCGAGTCCGGCGGCGACCTTCGACTCGTGGGCGAAGCGCTGCCGGAAGGTGTCGTTGCGGGCGAGTTCGGGGGCGAGCAGCTTGAGGGCGACCGTCCGGTCCAGGGCCAGGTCACGGGCCCGGTAGACGACGGCCATGCCGCCGCGCCCGACCTCCCGCTCGATCCGGAACCCGCCGACCAGGCGTCCGGTGTCATCGGTCATCGGGGGTCACCACTCGGGTGGGGGCGTGCGCGGGCGGCCCGTCAGCCGCGTACGTGCTCAGCCGCGTCCCCTCCGCGTACATCCACCGCCCCCGCTCCTGGTCGTACAACCACACCGACGCGCCGTCCACGACCACCCCGATCCGCAGCCCCTTCGTCCGCCGCCGGAACGCCTCCCCGTCGAGACCGGACGTCAACTCCTCGATCACCGCCCGGTATTCGGCGAGGGCACGCTCCGCGCGGGCCAGCAGGGGGCGGGGGTCGTCGGCGGGGGCCGGGGTGCCGGTGGGGACGGGCGGGTCCTGGGGGACGGCGACCAGGTGGCGGCCGTCCACCCAGGCGCTCCAGCCGTTCGCGCACAGGACGTGGCCCCAGTCGCCGCGCAGTTCGAGAAGCTGGACGGGGAGGAGGGGGTCGAGGGGGACCGTGGGGCGCGCGGGGTCGGGGGTCTGCCAGGCGGGCATGCCGTAGGGCGGGACGACGTGGGTGGGCCGGAAGGCGCCGGAGGCGTTCACCGTGGGGACGTCCACCGTCACCGCCTACTTCCGCATGATCGCCGGTTCGTGCCGGCGCAGGAGGCGGGAGACCCCGTACAGGAACACCACGGCGAGGACGGCCAGCATCGCGATGTCCAGGAGCCAGACGCCGGTGGTGTGTTCGTACAGGGGGTCGGCGGGGACGATGCGGCCGAGGTCGAGGGTCGAGGCCATCGCGGCGAGCGCCCAGCGGGAGGGGACGAGCCAGGCGAGCTGTTCGAGGGCGGGTACGCCGTCCAGCTCCAGCAGGGCGCCGCAGAACACGACCTGCACGATCGCGAGGAGCACCAGCAGCGGCATCGTCACCTCCTCCTTGCGGACCAGCGCGGAGACCAGCAGCCCCAGCGTCATCGCGGTGAAGGAGAGCAGGGCGACGGCGAGGGTGATCTCGACGAGGGGATGCGTGAGGACCCCTGTCCCGCCCGGCGCCCCGAGGTCGACGCCGAGGAGGCCGACCAGCGTCAGGACGACGGCCTGGAGCACGGTCACCGCGCCCAGCACGACCACCTTGGACATCAGGTACGCGGTCCGGGACAGCCCGACGGCACGCTCCCGCCGGTAGATGCCGCGTTCCTTGACGAGTTCGCGTACGGCGTTGGCGGCACCGGTCAGGACGCCGCCGACGCACAGGATGAGCAGCGCGTTCATCGCCGTCTTCTCGGTGAGCCGGCCGCCCGCGAGGGCTCGGGCCATGCCGCCCATGACGAACGGGAGGGCGATCATCACGGCGAGGAAGGTGCGGTCGGAGGAGAGGGCGGCGGTGTAGCGCCGGACCAGGGTGCCGAGCTGGGCCCCGCGTCCGCGTGGCCGGGGCGGGGGCGGGACGGCGACGCGGTCCCGGCTGGGCAGCCGGGGCTGGGCGGTGGCGTCCCGGACGTACCGGCGGTACAGCGGTGAGAGCTGGTACTCCCCCGCCCAGTCCCGGTCCTGTTCGAGGGCTTCGAAGACCTCCGGCCACTGCTCGGCGCCGAAGTAGGCGAGGGCGTCCTCGGGCGGGCCGTAGTAGCCGGTCCGGCCGCCGGGGGCGAGGACGAGGAGGCGGTCGCAGACGTCGAGGCTGAGCACGGAGTGGGTGACGACGATGACCGTGCGGCCGTCGTCGGCGAGGCCGCGCAGCATGTGCATCACCGAGCGGTCCATGCCGGGGTCGAGGCCCGAGGTCGGCTCGTCGAGGAAGAGCAGCGAGGGTTTCGTGAGGAGTTCCAGGGCGACACTGACGCGTTTGCGCTGGCCGCCGGAGAGGCTGTGGACGGGCTGTTCGGCGCGCTGGTCGAGGCCGAGTTCGTGGATGACCTCGGTGACACGGGCGCGGCGTTCCGCCTTCGCCGTGTCCTGCGGGAAGCGGAGTTCGGCGGCGTAGGTGAGGGCGGCGCGGACGGTCAGCTGGGCGTGCAGGATGTCGTCCTGGGGGACGAGGCCGATGCGCTGGCGCAGTTCGGCGTAGTCGCGGTACAGGTCGCGTCCGTCGTAGCCGACGGTGCCGTGGTCGGCGGGGCGCTGGCCGGTGAGCGCGCCCAGCAGCGTCGACTTGCCCGCGCCGCTGGGGCCGACGACCGCGAGGAGGCACTTCTCGCCGACGGGGAAGGAGACGTGGTCGAGGAGGACCCGGCGGCCGTGGTCGAGGGTGACGGTGAGGTCCTGGACGTCGAGGGAGACCTCGCCGGTGTCGACGTACTCCTGGAGCCTGCCGTCCGCCAGCCGGAACGCGGAGTGCCCGATCCCGACGACGTCGTCCGGCCCCACGGCGGCACGGGTGACGGGAGCGCCGTTCAGATACGTGCCGTTGTGGCTGCCCAGGTCGACGATCTCGTGCGTCCCGTCGGGCAGGGCGCGCAGTTCGGCGTGGTGCCGGGAGACGACGAGGTCGTCGAGGACGAGGTCGTTGTCGGCGGCACGGCCGATCCGGACGGCCGTCGTGGGGAGGCGGTGCACGGCGGTGGGCCTGCGGAAGGCGGTGGTGCGGTGTACGGCGGTGAGGCGGGCGTGGGGGCCGTCGTCGGGGCTGCCGAAGCACAGGACGCTGCCGGGGCCGACGTCCTCGGCGTCGACGCGGTGGCCGTCGGTGTACGTGCCGTTGGTGCTGTGCTCGTCCTCGACGCGCCAGTGGTCGCCGTCGGGGCGCAGGACCGCGTGGTGCCAGGAGACGCGGGAGTCGTCGAGGACGATGTCGCTGAGGGGGTCGCGGCCGACGCGGTACGCGTGCGCCGGGGTCAGCACGGTGGAGCCCGTCTCGGTCTCCAGGACCAGGTCGGGTGCGGTCGGGAGGACCGACGGCTCCGCCATGACCGAATTCTACCGATCAGCCCATCCGTGTGCCCGACAGAACCTCTCCGGGTTCAGCCGACCGGCATCACCAGGGCCGGGATCGTCCGCTGCATCCGCAGCGCGTCCACCGACTCCGCGAGCAGTTCGTACTCCGTCGTCTCGTCGCTGAGCGCGATCCGCACCAGCCGTCCGACCGCCAACTCGTCGGCGACCAGCTCCTGTTGACCCAGGTCCGCACACCACGCGCGCAGCGCGCCGGGGACGTCGGGGACGGTGGGGGCGACCGGGACGAGCGCACCCGGCGGGCACAGGCCGCTCTCCGGCTGGGGGTCGAGGCGCTCGGCGATCCAGGAGGCCCGGTCGCGTAACCACCACAGGGCGAGCGCGAGGGTGGGTGCGCGGTAGGTGCCGAGCGGTACCCCGATACGCCGACCGTCGCAGACTCCGTACGCGGTGACATGGCACAGGAATTCGTCGTACACGTCCCTCTCCCCGTCGCTGGCTGCCGAGCGGGCGCCTCGCTTCCTAAGCGGTACCTGAGAGTGAGCTACCCATGACGACGAGTATGTTCACTTCTAAAACACTGTCACCATGTCTTTCCGGCCAGTCTCCTGGCATATTCGCCGCCGGGCTTGGCCGGAATGCACCCGGAACCGAGGGCGGGCACCCCGCCTGGGAGGCGGCCGGCCCCGGCGACCTGCGTGAAGAGGGCCGGGGCACAGCACGTTCCCGGACGGCTGATTCCTCATGTACATGCACACCGAGCGTCACGAGAACGCCGTCGCTCGTCACGTCGAGGCGCGAACGGCGGCTCCGCCCGCCGTTGCGGGCGGGCGGAGGGTGTCACATCAACGGCGCCACCGCCGCAGAAAGCGAGGGCGCCGGGCCCTTCAACCGTTGACGATCTTGTCGATCTGGGCCAGCTCGGCGTCCTCGAAGTCCAGGTTGGCGAGGGCGCCGACGCTGTCCTCGATCTGCTGCGCGCTGCTCGCGCCGACGAGGGCGGAGGTGACCCGGCCGCCGCGCAGCACCCACGCCAGGGCGAGCTGGGCGAGGGTCTGACCGCGTCCGGCGGCGATGTCGTTGAGCGCGCGCAGCTTGGCGACGAGGTCCTCGGTGAGCGCGTCGGAGTTCAGGAACGGACTCTCGCTGGCCGCGCGGGAGCCCTCCGGGATGCCGTTGAGGTAGCGGGAGGACAGGACGCCCTGCTCCAGTGGGGAGAAGACGATCGAGCCGACCTCCAGCTCGTCCAGCGCGTCGAGCAGGCCGCCGGTCTCCGGGCGCCGGTCGAGCATCGAGTAGCGCGGCTGGTGGATCAGCAGGGGGGTGCCGAGTTCACCGAGGATGCGGGCGGCCTCGCGGGTCTGTTCGGCGGAGTAGTTGGAGATGCCGACGTACAGCGCCTTGCCCTGCTGGACGGCGGAGTGCAGCGCGCCCATGGTCTCTTCGAGCGGGGTCTCGGGGTCGGGGCGGTGCGAGTAGAAGATGTCGACGTAGTCGAGGCCCATCCGCTTGAGGGACTGGTCCAGCGACGACAGGACGTACTTGCGGGAGCCCCACTCGCCGTACGGCCCGGGCCACATCAGGTAGCCGGCCTTCGTCGAGATGATCATCTCGTCGCGGTAGGGCGCGAAGTCGGCCTTGAGGAACTCGCCGAACGCGGACTCGGCGGCGCCGGGCGGCGGGCCGTAGTTGTTGGCGAGGTCGAAGTGGGTGACGCCGAGGTCGAAGGCGCGGCGCAGGATCGCGCGCTGGGTGTCGACCGAGCGGTCGGGGCCGAAGTTGTGCCACAGGCCGAGCGACAGCGCCGGGAGCTTCAGGCCGCTGCGTCCGGAGCGGCGGTAGGGCATGTCCGCGTAGCGGTCGGGGTGTGCGGTGTAGGACAACGCGACTCCATCAGAGGGGGTGGTGTGGCACAGCTTTCGAGCGATATCCACCTTTCCCGACCTGCGGGCAGAGGTCCAACAGAAGAATCCGATGGAATTCAGCGACCGGGCTTCTCAGTGGCTAAGCTTCCCGGTCATGGAACTGCGCCACCTCCAGCACTTCGTCGCGGTCGCCGAGGACCAGCACTTCACCCGGGCCGCCGAACGCCTCATGGTGTCCCAGTCCGGCCTGTCCGCGTCGATCCGGGCACTGGAACGGGAACTGCGGGCCCCGCTCTTCGTGCGGACGACCCGCAGGGTGACCCTCACCGAGGCGGGCCGCGCGCTGCTGACCGAGGCCGAGCGGATCCTCGCGCAGGTCAGGTCGGCGCACGAGGCGGTCGCCGCCGTCCAGGGCGTCCTGCGCGGCACGCTCGCGGTCGGCGCCGAGCAGTGCATCGCCGGGGTGCACCCGCCGGGGCTGCTCGCGGCGTTCCGGCGTACGCATCCGGATGTCGAGGTGCGCCTGAGGCAGTTCGGGTCGGGGACGCTCGCCGAGGAGGTCGCGGCGGGGCGGCTGGACCTGGCGTTCGCGTACCGGACGCAGGACGACACGGACCAGCTCAGGTCGGTGTCGCTGGCCGTGGAGCCGATGTACGTGCTGTGCCATCCCGAGCACCGGCTCGCCGCCGCGGGGGCCGCGCTGAGCTGCGAGGACGTCGGCGACGAGGTGTTCGTCGACTTCCACCCCGACTGGGGGCCGCGCCGGGCGACCGACGCCGCGTTCGCCGAGGCGGGGGTGCGGCGGACGGTCGCGCTGGAGGTCAACGACGTCCACAGCCTGCTCGACCTCATCGACGAGAACCTCGGGGTCGCCGTCGTCCCCCGGCACTTCCGGCACAAGCGGCCCGCGCTCGCCGCGCTGCCGCTGAAGGGGGCCGGGGAGCAGGGCTACGAGACGGTGGCGCTGCTGCCGCCCGACGGGGCGGCCAGTCCGGCGGCGCGGGCGCTCATGGGGTTGCTCGAAACCGGGGGCGCCTGAGCGCCGGGCGGGGCATGGTGGTCGTATGCATGCGAAGGACATTCTCATCGACGGGTACGGCCGCATCCGGGAAGAGGTCCACGCGGCGGTCGCGGGCCTCGACGCGGACGGGCTCAACCACCGGCCCACGCCCCAGGCCAACTCGGTGGCCTGGCTGATCTGGCACCTCACCCGGGTCCAGGACGACCATGTCGCGGACGCGTTCGGCCTGGAGCAGGTGTGGCACGCGCAGGGCTGGGAGAAGCTGTTCGGCCTCGACCTGCCGCCGCACGACACCGGGTACGGGCACGGGCCCGAGCAGGTCGCTGCGGTGCGGGTCGCCGGGGCGAACCTGCTGACCGGGTACTACGACGCCGTCCACGAACAGACGCTGGAGGCGTTGGCCACGGTCGGCGCGGAGGACCTGGAGCGGATCGTCGACATCCGCTGGGACCCGCCGGTCAGCCTCGGGGTGCGCCTGGTGAGCGTGCTCGCGGACGACCTCGAACACGCCGGCCAGGCGGCCTATCTGCGGGGGATGATTCAGAGCGCGGAGGAGTAGCCCGGCAGGACGACGTCCTCGATCAGCTTGTTCCGCTCGTCGAACGGGATGAACGCGCTCTTCAGGGCGTTCACGGTCACGTCGCGCAGGTCGGCGGTGGTCCAGCCGGCCTGCTCGACCAGGAGGGACATCTCGCGCGTCATCGTCGTCCCCGACACCAGGCGGTTGTCGGTGTTGAGGGTGACGCGGAAGCCGAGCGCCTTCAGCGCGGTGATCGGGTGCTCGGCGATCGAGGTCGCGGCGCCGGTCTGGAGGTTGGAGGTGGGGCACATCTCCAGGGCGATCCGGCGGTCGCGGACCCAGCCGGCGAGGCGGCCGAGCTTGCCGGTGGCGAGGTCGGCGATGTCGTCCGTGATGCGGACGCCGTGGCCGATGCGCTGGGCTCCGCAGAGCTGGAGGGCCTGGTGGATGCTGGTCAGGCCGTCCGCCTCGCCCGCGTGGATCGTGAACGGCACGTTCTCGCTCCGCAGGTGCGCGAACGCCTCCGCGTGGTCGGCGGCCGGGAAGCCCGCCTCGGCGCCGGCGATGTCGAAGCCGACGACACCCGCGTCGCGGTAGGCGACGGCCAGGTCGGCGGCCTCGCGGACGCGGTCGAACATCCGCATGCCGCACAGGAGCGTGCCGACGCGGACCGGGGTCCCGGCGGCGGCCGCCTTCGCCATGCCGGCGGCCAGGCCCTCCTGGACCGTCTCGACGACCTCGCGCATCGTGAGGCCGCCGCGCGTGTTCAGCTCCGGCGCGTAGCGGACCTCGGCGTACACGACACCGTCGGCGGCCAGGTCGAGGACGTACTCCTCGGCGACCCTGAGCAGGCCCTCGCGGGTCTGGAGGACGGCGAGGGTGTGGTCGAAGGTGGCGATGTAACGGACCAGGTCGCCGGAGTTCGCGGCCTCGAAGAACCAGGCGGCGAGGGCGTCGGGGTCGGTGGTGGGGAGGGTGTGACCGGCCTCGGCGGACAGCTCGACGAGGGTCGCGGGGCGCAGGCCGCCGTCGAGGTGGTCGTGGAGGACGGCCTTGGGGAGGCGGCGGAGGAGGTCGGCGTCTACGCGCGTAGTGGTCACGATGGGGGGCTCCCTTGCTTCAGAGGTGGTCGATGGTCCGGTGGGGTGGGGGTGTCAGTCCGCCGGCTGCAGCAGGTCCCACTTGTTTCCGTACAGGTCCCGGAAGACGGCCACCGAGCCGTACGGCTCGTGGCGGGGCTCCTCCAGGAAGGTCACGCCCGCCTCGGTCATCCGGGCGTGGTCGCGGGCGAAGTCGTCCGTGTGCAGGAAGAAGGCGACCCGGCCGCCGGTCTGGTCGCCCACCCGGGGCGACTGGGCGTCGTTCTTGGCGCGGGCCAGCAGGAGGGAGGTGCCGCCGTCGCCGGGTTCCACCACGACCCACCGCGAGCCGTCGGGGCGGGGCTCGTCCTCGGCGAGACGGAAGCCGAGGGCTTCGGTGTAGAAGCGGATCGCCTCGTCGTAGTCGTCGACGACGAGGGTGACCAGGGCGATGCGGGACATCGGGGCCTTTCGGGGGAGGTCCGGGGGCTGGTTAGCGGATGAGGTTATACGTAAAACGTGAGTGATGCCAACCCCATTCCCGGGGCGGCGGCGGAGGGGATCACGGAGGGGGGCGGGGGCTCGGAACGGAGGGGGTCCAGGGCTAGGGAACGGAGGGGGGTGGGGGCTCGGAACTGAGGGGGTCCAGGGCTGGGGAACGGAGGGGGCCGGGTCTGGGGAACGGAGGGGTCTAGGGCGCTTCTGATGGATATCCGTGGGTGAAGGAGCGGCGTTCGGTGCGTGCTCTCGGTGTGCCGCGTGGAAGTCCTCGTAGCGGAGCTACGGGGGCTTTCGCGCGGTGCGGCGAGAGTGCGTGCCGGGCGTCGCGACGCCGCGGAGA